>DASXMP010000038.1:0-50091 GCA_036495585.1 Streptosporangiaceae bacterium | reverse complement strand
GCTGGCCCGCGTCCAGCAGATCAAGTACTGGGAGCTGCTGCCGGTGGAGTGGACCGCGGAAAGCGAGGAGCTGACACCCACATTCAAGCTGAAGCGCCGGGTGGTGCACGCCAAGTACGCGGACGTCATCGACGCCCTGTATGCCCACTGACCGGGTCGAGGCCGAGGTAGTCGGCCAGCCACGGCCCGGTGACGCTGTCCGCCGCGCGTGCCACCTCCTCCGGCGGGCCGGCAGCGACGATCTGCCCGCCATCCGGACCGCCGCCCGGCCCCATGTCGATCAGATGGTCGGCGGCGGCGAGGAGGTCCAGATCGTGGTCGATGACGATGATGGTCGCGCCGGCCTCGATCAGCTGGTCGAACACCCCCACCAGCGTCGCAACGTCCAGTGGGTGCAGGCCGGTCGATGGCTCGTCGAGGACATACAGCGTGCCGCGCTGGCTGCTGCGCAGCCGGGAGGCGATCCGCAATCGCTGCGATTCACCGCCCGACAGCGAGGGTGTTGGCTCGCCGAGCTTGAGGTAGTCCAGGCCGACCTCGGCGACCGGCTGCAGGGCCGCGCGGATAGGCCCCTGCCCCTCGAATTGCTCCAGCGCGGTGCGCACATTCAGTCCGAGAACGTCGGCGATGGTCAGCCCGTCGACATCGACGGAGAGGGTGGCGTCGTTGAAGCGGGCGCCATGGCAGGTTGGGCACTGGACCGCGATGTCCGGCAAGTACTGGACGTCCAGGTCGATGTGCCCGAGGCCCCGGCAGGTCGGGCACTGGCCGGCGCGAGTGTTGAACGAGAAATGGCCGGGCTGCCAGTGGTGCCGGCGGGCATCCGGGGAGTCGGCGTAGAGGCGGCGGATCTCGTCGAAGGCGCCGCAGTAGGTGGCCGGAGTGGATCGCGCGTTCTGGCCGATCGGCGAGGCGTCGACCTGGACGACCTGGCGGATATCACTGAGATCCAGGCGCCGGACGTGGGCCGGGACCGCTGACCGGGTCAGCTGCGCTCGTGCGGCCGGGATGAGGCTATCCAGGAGCAGGGCAGTCTTGCCCGCTCCGGACGGCCCGGCGACGGCGGTGAGCCGGTTCACCGGGAACGAGGCAGTGACGTCATGCAGGTTGTACAGGTCAGCGACCTCGATGCTGATCTCGCGGGCCGGCCGGGAGCGCGGCGGGCGGTCAGGCGGCACCGCGCGGGCGCCAGCCAAGAAGGATCCGATGACCGAGTTAGGGTCAGCTTCGAGCTGGCCGGGACTGCCGGCCGCGATTACCAAGCCGCCGCCCGCACCGGCGCCAGGACCAAGTTCGATGACCCAGTCCGCCGAGTTGATGAGTTCTCGCTCGTGCTCCACGACCAGGACCGTGTTGCCGTTGCGAGCCAGGGCGCCGATCGTCGTGCGCAGTCCCTCGATGTTGCTTGGATGCAGGCCGACCGAAGGCTCATCCAGCACATAGAGCATTCCCGTGGTGCTGGCGCGCACCGTCGAGGTGAGCTCGATGCGCTGCCGCTCGCCGGTCGACAGCGACGCGCCAGCCCGGTCGAGAGTCAGGTAGCTGAGCCCCACATCGAGCAGCGGCGCAAGCCTGCCGTCGAGCTCGGCCAGCAGCCCGGTGGTCATCCGGCCGATGTCGGCTGGCAGCCCGGCGGGCAGGCCGGACACGAAGCCCCGCAGCTCACCGAGGCCCAGCTCGCTGATCTCCGCGATGTTGCGGCCGCCGAGCAACGAGGTCAGCGCTTCTGGCCGCAGCCGGGTGCCATGACAGACGGAGCAGACGCGGGTGACGACGAAACGCTGCACGAGGCGCCTGGTGCGCTCATTGTTGCTGCGGAGCGAGCGCTCCACCGCTGCGACGGCATTGTCGTAGTTGACGGACAGGCGGACTGTCCGTCCGTTCCGCCCCGAGAGTGTTACTTCCTGCCGGACTGGCTCGCCATGCAGGACGATGTCCCGTTCCCGCTTGCTGAGCGAGGAGTACGGTACGTCGAGCCTGACGCCCAGCTGGCCGGCGGCGTACATGGACAGCCGCCGGCCGCCAGAGTTCCATGGCAGCACCGCGCCTTGCTCGATGGTCTTGCCCGGATCGGGAACCAGGCTCCCTGCGTCCACTTCCGAGCGCACGCCCAGGCCCTGGCAGGCCGGGCACGCGCCATAGGAGTTGAAGGCGAAGGACTCAGCGCTCGGGTGCTCGAACCGCGCCCCGCAGACCGGGCAGCTGACTTCCTCGGTCAGCGTGGCAACCGACGGCCCGACTCGGTGGCCGTTCGGGCACAGGTGCGAGCCTAGGCGGGACATCATCAGGCGCAGCACGTTGAGCACCTCGGACATGGTGCCTACGGTGCTGCGCGGGCCAGGTATGGGCGGGCGCTGCCGGAGCGCCAGAGCCGGCGGCAGGTGGTCGATCTGGTCGACGTCCGGCCGCTGCGCCTGGGTCAGCCGCCGTCGGCTGTAGGTGCTCAGGCTCTCCAGGAAGCGTTGCATGCCTTCGGCGTAGAGCGTGCCGATAGCCAGCGAGGTCTTCCCCGAACCGGACACGCCGACTACGGCGACAGTGCGCCAGAGCGGCACGTCGACATCGAGGTTCTGGAGATTGTTGTGCCGGGCGCCGCGCACGGCGATGGCGGTGGGCAGCGTCTCCGGCACGCGACTATCGCTAGTTGCCACACTTGGCAACCTAAGCCGGTGCGTGGCCAGCGCGACCAGCGGGGCCGTCAGGTCAGGCTGGCTTCAGCGCGCGGGTGGCGAAGTAACCCGGCATGTAGTCGGCGGTCGGGCCGACATGATGTGGACGCTCACGGAATCCCGCGATGACGAAACCCGCGTCGAGCTGGCCGCCGATCTGCTCGGTGAGCGAGTGACTGTATTCCACCGGCACGTCCGTGCCGCGCAGGCGCTCCAGCTCGGCATCGTCCAGGTGGGTGAAGTCGGAGTAAGGCAGGCGGTGCCGGACGACGAGCTCGCCGCGGTCGTAGCAGGCGTCCTCGTCAAAGATGAACACGTCCGGGTTCATGAAGCCCGTCAGCAGCGTGCCGCCCGGCCGGAGCACCCGGGAGCACTCACGCCACACGGGGGCGAGCTCGGGGCAGAACACATTGGACACCGGGTTGAAGACGAGGTCAAAGCTCGCGCTCGCGAGCGCGCTCAGGTCCCGCATATCGCCGAGCATGGTGGTGATGTCGAGTCCGTCCCTGCTGGCCACCGTCTCGTCGCGCGCCAGCTGCGCTGGCGAGTTGTCGAAGACCGTCACCCGGGCGCCTGCCGCGGCAAGTACCGGACCCTGCTGGCCGCCGCCGCTTGCCAGGCACAGCACGTCGGTGCCGACCAGGCTGGCGGGGAACCAGTCGCGGGGGACCGGGTCGTAGCCGATCAGCACCACCGACCAGTCGCCAGCCCGGGCCGCGGCGGTCACGTCCGGGCCCACTGGCACCGTCCACTCGTTACCGGTCTCGACCTGCCGGTCCCAGGCCGCCCTGTTCCGGGCGACGGCTTGATCATGCGCGCTGGTCACCCGGCGAGGCTAGCGGTGCGGGAGGAGCGCGCGCACCTCGTTAACGCGCAGGCTGGGCATCCGGCCGGAAGATCATGCAGCTGCTGGTCGCGTGCGCATGCAGCTTCCCGGTGGCGTCGGTGAGCCGCGCCTCGGCGAGAGCGGACCGGCCGCCCAGGTGGGTCACCGTGCCCTCGCAGGTCATCGTCCCGGTTGCGGAGGTCACCGGGCGGAGGAACTTCACGCTCAGGTCGAGGCTGGTGTAGTAGGTGCCGGCGGGCAGCATGCTCTGCACGGCGCAGGCACAGGCCGAGTCGCAGAGCGTCGATAGGACGCCGCCGTGAACCGTGCCGATCGGGTTGTAGTGGAACTCGGCGGGCGTAAAGGAAAATACGACCACCCCCGGCTCCGCCGAGACGGGCTGGAAGTCCAGCGTCCGGGCGATCGGCGCGCCGGGCAGCCTGCCCGCGAGGATGCCCTGCAGGAACGCCAGGCCGTCGCTGGCCTGGGCGGCCTGCGCGCTGACCGAGGGATCGTCCCAGTTGTAGGCGCGCTGTCTCGTTGGCGTTCCGGCCGCCGCCAATTCCAGGCGCACGGTCTCAGTACCTGCTCGGCTAGGCGACGCGGAGCTGTGGTGCACGGTCTCCTCCATCAGGACATAGCTGGCCTGGGCTGGTGGCTGCGGCCCCGCTGCGGGGGACAGGGAGCGTGAAAGTCGCGGGCAGGGCCTGCGTGGCTGAGCGGAGCGCAGGAAGGAGTGCCGGCCGGACCGTGATCGCATCGAGCGTGCGCTCGCGGGGCGCGGCCGGCCAGCGCCGCTGCAGGATGCCAAGGACCAGGTCGTTGGCCGGGAGCACGTCCATAACGGCGGCACGCACCCCGCGACTGGTGGCACGGCTGATCAGCGCGGACAGCAGCAGCGTGCCGAGCCCGCAGTGCTGCAGGTGGTCAGCAATAACGATCCCGACGTTGGTGGCTGGCCCGTCCGTGCCCGGTTCGTCCACGGCCATGGCATGAGCGACCACCGCGCCCTCGCTGTCGGTGATCAGGAGGATGTCGGCGCCGCCACGTCTGCCACCCCCGCATAGTGCCCGCACGAGGGCCGCGCTCGGCGGTGCTGCCACCGTAAAGAACCGCAGGTACTGACTTCTCGGCGACAGCCCGCACACGAACGTCCGTATGTGCCCGGCGTCAGCCTCAGTCGCCTGCCGCAGCGTGAGGATAGTCCCGGGGTCTCTCGCCCCCACCTGCATCGCCCCCGCACCGGCTCGCGGGGCCGGAGTTCGATTCATAGACCCAGCCTGAACCTCGCTTGTTAAGTCTGTCAAGTAGACCTAGCCTGTCCTTATGGAGAGGCAATGGCCGCTCGACTACGAGATGGCAAACTGCAACATCGCGGCGGCCCTGTCCGTCGTGGGGGAGAAGTGGACATTCCTCGTGTTGCGCGAGGCGTTCAGTGGCATTCGCCGGTTTGATGACATGCAGCGCCGGACCCGTGCGCCACGGCAGGTGCTGAGTTCTCGGCTCGTTCACCTCGTCGACGAGGGCATCCTGCGCAAGGTGCCATATCAGGTGTATGGTCAGCGGCCGCGCAGCGAGTACCGACTGACCGACAAGGGCCTCGACCTGTTCCCGGTCATCGCTAGCTTGCTCGCCTGGGGTGACAAGTACATGAGCGGCCCGGAAGGGCCGAGCCTGCTGCTGACCCACCGCGACTGTGGTGCGGCCGTCCGGACCCAGCTGAGGTGCGCCGACGGACACGTGGTCAGCTCGGCACGCGAAGTCACGCCGCTCCCGGGGCCAGGCGCACGCCGGATCGCCTGACGAATCGGTGCGCCGATAAGGTTCGCTTCGGAGGCGTCTGGGCACCTGGTGGTCCCCCTGGTCTTCAAAACCAGTGGACGGCGTTCCGCGTCGTCGGCGGGTTCGATTCCCGTCCGCCTCCGCCACTATGCGACACGCATGCTGACCATGTCGCGCATTGGCCGGAAACCGGCGTGCCCGCGCTAGTTCGGCGGAACGGGATCGCCTGGTTCTGGCCGCTCGCTGCTGGACGTTCGCCGAATCTCAGCGACATCCTCAGGCGACGCCTCCCGCAGGGTGGGCCAGCCCATCCCGCTGGTGCCGCAGACGAACTGCCGCTCCTCGCCCTCCGTGAGGGACATGCGCAGCTCCTTCGACCTGCGCAGCCCGACGAATCGCATCTGCAACCGGTGCTCTCCTGCCTGCACCGTGAACACCCTCACCTGCTCGTTTCCGATCTTGCCCACGGGATGGTCGTCGAGAACCACCGTGTAGTTCGATTGAGGCTTAAACAGGCGAAAGAGCAGTCCGGCAGGGAGCACAGTCCTAGGCGAAACCGACCAGTGCTGCTGCGGCCTGAAGACTCTGATTGCTGACATTGGCATCCTCTCTCGACACGATGAATAAAAGCACTTCGTGTGCCGTGCCGGCGCCGGTCATGCACGGCTACCTGTCACAAGCCGTCGGTGAGATTGCCACCACCTTCGACCTGGCGACCCGCGTCGATGGCGGGCTGTGACTGCCGAGCGACACCGTGGCCCCGACGGCATGCCGGGATTGCCGTCGCCGGGCTCCTTGAGGGACGGTCCCGTGTTAGTTACCGGGTCCTGTGCCAGTGCCGTCGTCTGCGTCGTGGTCGGCCTCGTCCTGTGGCTGCCGGGCGGGGCCGGGTCCGGTCGGGGCGAGGAGGCTGACGCGGTCGCCGGCTGTCAGGGTCAGTCCGGGTTCGGGTTCGCGCAGGCTGCGGTGACGCAGGATGGCGACGGGAGTCGCGCCGCCGGGCCAGGTGACGCTGCCGAGTGCCTCGCCGATGGCTGCTGAGTCAGCACCGAAGGCGACCTCCAGGACCTGATAGCCGAATAGCGGGGTGGGCGGTCCCGTCGCTGCCGGGCCGCCGGCGGCCGGGGTTGGCGCGGCCTGCTGCCGGGAGCCGCAGATCTCGGTGGCGATGGCATGGAGCACGCTGGCGTTGGTGATCCAGCCCTCTACACGCTGGCCGTCGCCGGACAGGACGGGCAGCCCGTCACGACCATAGGCTTCGAGCTGCCGGAGGGTCTGGCCGAGGGACTCGGTGGCATAGACGGCCTGCGGGTCGTAGGTGACCGGGCCGGGAAGTAGCACCGCGCCGGGTACAGCGCAGTTGGCGGGCCCGTCCGGTGCGCTGGTTACGGCGAGAGGCGCCCGGAACGGCCGCATCGCGTCCGCGGCCGTCAGGTCGCTGAATGCGCGCCACGGGGCGGCCCGGTCGACGTCCTGGCCGCGGCGCAACAGCTTGGTGGTGTAGATGGTGCCATAGCTCAGCGCGCGCGAGGTGGCCGTGGCGATACCAACGGCGAGCATGACCGGCAGGGTCAAGGTGAAGTCGCCGGTGAGCTCCACGACGCTGGCAACGGAGGTCAGCGGGGCCCGCGCGGCGGAGGTGAATACTGCGCCCATCGCCACGACGGCGTACAGGGCGGGCTGGCCGGCGGCTGCGCCGAAGATGTGAACGGCAGTCTCGCCGAACGCCATGCCGGAGGTGACGCCGATGAACAGCGAGGGGGCGAACACGCCGCCAGAGCCACCGATGCCGAGGGTGAGGCTGCAGGCCAGGATCTTCCCGGCAGCCAGGATGAGCAGGAACCACAGCAGGTAGTTTCCGGCGACGGCCTTATACATGACCGGGTAGCCAACCCCGTACATCTGCGGCAGCGCCAGCAGCACCATACCCAGGGCAACGCCGCCGATCGCTGGCCTGGCCCACTCGGGCCGGTTCTTCCAGGCCAGGTCCCACAGGTCTTCCATCTTGTAGACGACGGTCTTGAAAAGCAGCCCGACCAGCCCGGCCACTACCGCGAGGACCGCGATCAGCAGGTAGTCGGCTGGGTGGACGAGAGTGATGCCGGCCGGGAAGCCGTGCAGGAACGGGTGATTGCCGAGGAACGGGATGGCGACCGCGTCGGCGATCATCGCCGACAGAATGACGGTGAACATCGCGTCGATCGTGAATTCCCGCAGGATGATCTCGACGCCGAAGAACACGCCGGTGATCGGCGCGTTGAAGGTAGCGGCGATGCCACCGGCGGCGCCGCAGGCGATGAGGATCCGCATGCGGTTCTCCGGCATCTTCACCCACTGGCCGAGGCTTGAGGCGAGCGCGGAGCCGATCTGCACGATCGGGCCCTCGCGGCCCACCGACCCGCCGACCCCGATGCACAGCGCCGACGCCAGCGCCTTGACGACCGAGACTTGCGGGCGGATCCGGCCGCCGTTCTCCGCCACGGCGACCATCACTTCCGGCACGCCGTGGCCGCGGGCCTCGCGGGCGTAGCGGTAAATGAGCGGCCCGTAGAGCAGCCCGCCGATGACCGGGATCACCACGAAGAACGCCAGGCCCAGCCACGGCAGGTGCGAGCTCCCCGTATAGCCAGCCTGGCCAAACTGGGTATGCCCGGTGGCCAAGAAGGTGACGAAGTAGATCAGGTACCGGAACACCACCGCGCCCAGGCCCGACCCGGCGCCAACCAGCACGGCGACAACGAACAGCCCGGCCCGCGATTCCCGCAGCCACCCGGTCGCCCGCGGCACAGCCCTTTCGTTTCGTGGAGTGCCTGCCGTCACGCCCGCGCTCCGATGCCGGCGTCGGCGTCGGCGTCGGCTCGGACCAGGTCCCGCGCCCGCGGGTCAGCTAGCCCCGCGGCACCCGCGCTCGCCGGCCACTGGCTGTCGGGGACTTCCCCGGCCGCCTCAGCAAACGCTCCCAGCGCCTTGGCAACCGCCGCCTGCTGGCGCGCTGGAAGGCGACACAAGATGCCGGCCAGCAGATCTCGTCGCCGCGCGGTTGCCTCATCGACGACCTCCCGGCCGGCGGCCGTGATCGAAACCTGCACCTCCCGCCGGTCGGCCCGGGCCCGGTGCCGGCGGATCAGCCCCTTGCGGACCAGCCGGTCGCACATCCGCCCGGCCGTCGAGGGCGTGACCGCCAGCGCCCTCGCCAGGTCGACCATCCGCTGCGGCCCGCGCGACGCGAGTACCACCAGGGTCCGGTACTGGGCCAGCGTTGTCTCCTCCGCCGCCGAGCCCAGCGATTGCGTGGTCACTGCCACCAGCGTCCGGCTGGCCGCCAGCACTGCGTCGACCACAGCCTCGTCCGCCGCGTGCTGAGCCACACTGAATCACTCCCAAGTTACTTGCATTCTGCAATGATTGTAGAGTGAAATCATCAGCCACAGCAAATTAAAGCGACTGCGGAGAAGTCCCGCGGATCGCTGGAATGCCGGGCGCGGACCGGGCCTCGATCAAGCGCCCGCTGTGCCTGCCGTCGGCCATTGCCTGGGGCGCTGAGCTGCCGGGGATCCCGGCGGCGGGCTGCTTTCCAGCGCGAGCCGGGTTCAGTCGCCCGGGTCGAGGTCGATGCGGATCGTCAGCGGGTCTGAGGCCATCAGCCTGCCGATGGCAGCGTCCCACTGATGCGGCAGGCTCCGCGACCGGGCGCGGGTGTCATCGCCGGGCAGGAGCACGGCGTTGCCGGACCGCCAGGTGCGGCCGGTCTTCACGCGTAGCCGAGGATCGGCCTGCAGGTTCCGGACGTAGTCAGCCTGTGCTCCATGGGCAGCGACCAGCCAGAAAACGTTTCCGTCGAGGCCGTTGCCGACCGGTGTTTGCCGGGGCAGCCCGGACCGTCGCCCGGTGGTCTCCAGCAAGGCGAACGCGGGCGGTGCGATGCCTGCCCGCAGGGCCGCCCGCATCAGCCGGTTGTTTGCGCGCTCCAGCGCCGTGACCACCCGGTATTTCCGCGAGCGCATAGCTTGGTTTTACCGCCGCTGGCCGCTTCCGTGTAGGTGGCATCCGCCACGCCGGGCTTAGGCCGCCAAGCTGAGGCCCGGATCCGAAAGGGCGACTGCATGGTTGCGTGGTCGTTCGGCCGATTCCCGTGCGCCTCCGCCACTGTTCACACCGCGCGCGGCTAAGCGGCCCCGTAGCAGACCCTTGTCGAGCACGACCGGCACGTAGAGCTCGCGGTATCCGTGCTCGTCAAACAGGACCGTGACATGGTCCCCGTCATATCGCTGCACCGAGCCGTGTCCCCACCGATCGCTCAGGACCCGGGCGCCCACCGCAAACGGGACCTGAGCCGGCGCCGACTCAGCGTGCGTGCGGTCGTTGTCGCAGTTCCCGCAGGGGCCGGGGTACTGCTGCCCGAAGTAGCTGAGCAGGAAAGAACGGCGGCACCCCGAATGGTCGGCGTAGCGGCGCATCATCGTCAGGCGGGTGCGCTCGATCTCGTTCTCGTGCTCGGTCTCCGCGTCCGACGCTGCCAGCGCCGCCGCGACGCTCATCGTGCCCGACCAGCTGACGTCACCGTCTACCTGCCAGGTCGCGGCGCCGAGGTCGGCCAGCCGGGTGAGCGCGGCCGTCTGCTGCCGCGTGCCGTGGTCAAGGCGCTGGCCGGCCGCCAGCGCGGCCGCAACTCGCGCGACAGGTGCGCCGGGCACGCCCCGGGCGATCAGGTGCTTCGCCCTGTCGAAGTCCTCGTACCGGTAGAGCAGCCGGACCTCGGATGCCTCGCTGTCGCGGCCGGCCCGGCCAATTTCCTGGTAGTACGCGTCCAGCGAAGGCGGCGGGTCATAGTGCACCAGCCAGCGCACGTCGGGCTTGTCGATGCCCATGCCAAACGCGACCGTGGCGGTCATGATGCGGGCAGAGCCGCCCAGGAATGCCGCCATCGCATCGCGGCGGTCCCGTCCGCTCAGCCCAGCGTGGTAGAGCTGCACCTGCTCGCCTGCCGAGGCCAGCGCGTCGCGCGCCTCCTCTGCACTGGCATGTGTCGCCGCATACACAATGCCCGGGCCGTCCAGGCCGGTGGCGGCCGCGACGAGCTCGCGCTTCTTGTCAGCGACCGTGGCCACGTGCCGGGCCGACAGGTGGAGGTGCGGGCGGTCGAAGTCGCCGACCACTACCGCGGGGTTGCGCAGGCCGAGCCGCCGGATGATCTCCGCGCGCACTGGCGGCGCGGCCGTGGCGGTCAGCGCGAGCCGGATCGGAGCGCCCACTGCGTCGCCCTGCGCGCCCAGCATCATGTAGTCGGGCCGGAAGTCTTTCCCCCACTGGCTGATGAGGTGCGCTTCGTCAACGGCGAACAGGCCGGGCCGGGCGCGGCTCAGTATCTTGCGGGTCTCGGCGATCGCAAGCTGTTCCGGGGACAAGAAGACAAAAGTGTCCGAATCGCACGAAGCGAGCAACGCCGCAGTGTGGGCACCCGCCGACTGCTGCGAATTCAGCACGATGGCGGGCAGGCCGCTGGCGCGCAGATGGGCGAGCTGATCGTCTTGCAGTGCGATCAGCGGTGACACAACGATCGTCGGCCCCGTCCGCAGGAGCCCGGCCAGCTCGTAGATCGCCGACTTCCCGCCGCCCGTAGGCAACACGGCAAGAGCGTCGCGGCCGCCAGCGAGAGCCTCGACCGCGGCCAGCTGACCCGGGCGAAGCTGCGCGAATCCCAGCCGATCACGGGCGAGCTCCTCAATCACTGCCATACCAGGGCAGCGACACAGGAATCATGATCATCAGTGCCGAATCTGGCGCCGATACCACCGGCGAGCAGCGCAGCTGTCACGGCCACCACCATACGATCTGGAGTGCTGGCAGCCCGTGGCCGGCAGCCGGAGGGGTAGCCCCCGGTCCGGTGAGGAACCGACCGGTCATGGCCGAGTGGCTAGGAGCAGCCCGCCGGCACCTCCGGCAGGCGGATCCGGCTCTTGCCGGGCTGATTGACAAGCATCCCGATTTCGATCCGGGTGCCTGGCTTCGCCGTTCGAATCGGAGTACGAACGGGGGAACGTCCGGCATGAGCACGTCGGCGTGACGCCGCTGTCGGCCGCGGCGATCCATCGCTGACCCTGACCTGCCGGCCGCTGGCATGGAGGCGGCGCAGAAGCGACGCGAAGCTGGGCCCGCGCGCCAGCTGAGCCGTGGCGTACTCGCGCCGCCCGAAGTGGGCATGGTTGCTGGGCAAGGAACGAGGCGGAGCGGACAGCAGCACCCCAAAGGGAGAGCACAGCCATGCGAGTAGCAGTTGCGCCCCAGCTAGACGGGATCGACAGCGTTGAGCTGGCTCAGCGGCCGGATCCGGCTCCCGGCTCCGGTGAGGTGCTCGTCAGGGTGCATGGAGCCGGTGTCGGCCCCTGGGACGCCGGTTTCGTGGCGGGCGGCTTCCCCGGGCTGACCGCTCCCTTCGTACCCGGCCAGGAGGTCGCCGGAGTGGTCGAGGCAGTTGGCGCAGAAGCCGGCGTCGAACCTGGCCAGCAAGTGTTCGCGAGTCTGTTCCCGGCCGGCGGGGGATTCGCCGAGCTGGCAGTGGCATCGGCGGACGCGGTGGCGCCGATGCCGAGCGGAGTGAGCTTCGCCGAGGCGGCCGCCCTGGTGATCGGTGCCGGGACGGCCCACGAAGCGCTGGTGGACCGAGGCCGGCTGCAGGCCGGCGAGACGGTGCTGATCACTGCCGCAGCGGGCGGTGTCGGTACAGCCGCAGTTCAGATCGCGACCTCGGTAGGCGCCCGTGTGGTGGGCGTGGCCAGCCCGGCCAACCACGACTATCTGCGCGGCCTGGGCGCGAGTGACGTCTTCGACTACCACGCCGCCGACTGGGCCGAGCAGGTGCGCGCCGTCGTCCCTGGCGGCGTCGATCTGCTACTCGACGCAGCCGGCGGGCAGACCGCCACCGAGGCGGTGGGAGCGGTCCGCGATGGCGGCCGGGCGGTCTTCATCGTGCTGACCGGACCGCCACCGCAGCTCGATCGCGGCATTACGGGCGAGCCGTTGGCCGCCCATATCGACCGGCGGCGGCTGCAATCGCTCAGCCGCCTGGTCGAGGTCGGCCGGCTACGTCCCCAGGTCGAGGCCGTGCTGTCGATAGATCAGGCGCGCGCGGCCCTGGCTCGGGTCGCGGACCACCACACCCGCGGCAAGATCGTGCTGCAGCTGGCGGACTAGCGGCAGTGGGATCACCCCGGCCTACCTGAGGCGGCCGGGCGGTCAGTAACGTCAAGGCACCGGGCGCTGGGGCTGCGCCCCGCATGGCTGGGGGATCTATGCGCACACCGGGCTCCGGCGCGGCGGAGCCGGCGGACCGGCCTGCGGCGGTGACCGGAGCCGCGGCGTCGGGAACGCCCGGGGCCGACGCGGTGCCAGCCTCTCCCGGAACGGCCGCGCCAGGCGCCGTGCCGGATGTGCCTGGAACGTCCGTGCCAGGCGCCGCGCCCGATGTACCGGGAGATCCCGTGACCGGAACGCCGCCGGCGACCGGAGCGCCCGCCGAGACCGCGGCCGCCGGCGGGGCCCTTGGCGGCGTGGTCGCTCGCGGGCCGGGCATCGCCCGGTCGACCGGGGTGATGGCAGCCGGCACCCTGGCGTCCAGAATGACGGGCTTCGTCCGGACGCTGGTGCAGGCGTACGCACTTGGCGCGGTTTCCCTGGCAGACGCCTACAACGTGGCCAACTCGCTGCCCAACGCCGTCTATAACCTGATGCTCGGCGGGATCCTGACCAGCGTGATCGTGCCGTTGCTCGTGGGCGCGGCCAGCCGGGAAAAGGACCGGGGCGAGGCCTATGCCCAGCGCATGTTCACGGTCATCACGTTCGCGCTGCTAGTAGTGACCGTCGCGGCCACCGCAGCCTCGGTGCCGATCGTGTACCTGTACCGGGGCTCGATCACCGGCCCCGAGTTGCACCTCATGGTGGTGTTTGCGTACTTCTTCATCCCGCAGATCTTCTTCTACGGGGTGAGCTCGCTGGCCGGTGCCGTGCTGAACTCACGCGGGAGCTTCGCCGCGCCGATGTGGACCCCGGTTATCAACAACGTCGTGGTCTGCGCGGTGCTGATCGGATTCATCGCGGTCTTCGGCTTCGGCGTCCGGGCTGGCTCCGTGACGCCGGACGGCGTGCGGTTGCTCGGCATCGGCACCACCGTGGGTGTCGCAGCCCAGACGGCCGCGCTGCTGCCGGCCCTGCGCCGGGCCGGCTTCCGGTGGCGTCTCCGGTTCGACTTCCGCCGCAGCGAACTGTCCGAAGTAGGCAGGATGGCCGGGTGGATGTTCTGCTACATCGCGACCACGCAGGTCTCCCTCCTGATCACCACCAGGGTGGCCAATGAGGCCAGCGTGCTCGCGGCGCGGGCGGGCGTTGGCTACGGGGCTGGGTACACCCCGTTCGCGTACGCGTGGCAGCTCTTCCAGATGCCCTACGCGGTCGTCGGGATATCCGTGATCACCGCGCTGCTGCCGCGGATGAGCGCGCACGCGGCGGGTGGCCGGCCAGAGCAGATCCGGGCCGACTTCTCCGCTGGCGTCCGGCTGTCCGGCCTGCTGGTGGTGCCGTCGGCGTTCGTGCTGGCCGTCCTCGGCCCCGCGCTCGCCGAAGTATTCCTCGCCCACGGCGCCACCACCTTGGCCAGCGCCCACTACCTGGGCGAAGTCTTCGCTGCGCTGTGCCTCGGGCTCGTTCCCTATACGATTTTCCAGCTGCAACTACGCGTCTTCTACTCGCTGCACGATAGCCGCACGCCGGCGCTGATCGGCGTGGTCGCCATGGTGATCAACATCGCTGCGTGCTACGTGGCGCTGGCGGTCCTGTCACCGGGCCACGTGGTCATCGGCCTGGGAGTAGCGTTCGGCCTCAGCAACCTAGTAGGGGCAGCCATGGCCTGGTTCTTGCTGAGCCGGCGGCTGGCTGGCCTCGGCGGCAGGAGCGTGGGAGCCAGTCTCGGCCGGATGCACGCGGCCGCGATCCCGGCCGCTGCGGTTGCCCTGGGTGTGACGCTTGCCGTGTCCGCGACGATCCCCGGCGGGCACCTGGCCGCGCTGCTCACGGCTGTGCTTGCCGGAGGCGCGGCCATCGTCGTCTACCTGCTGCTGGCCCGGGTCTTCCGGGTGTCGGAGATGTCGGAGCTGCTCGCCGTAGCGGCGCGGCTGCGCCGTCGGGCGTAACGACCCGACTAGCAGCATTGCGTGCGCACTACCGGCTGACGTGCCTGCTGTGCTTTGCGGTCCGCCGGCGCCCGGGATCGTCGGCCTGTCGCCGTTACTGGCGTCCCCCGCTGTTCGCCACCGCGTCGTCGCTGTTGAGGCGATAGGGCGCTTGGCAGTCGCTTGCCTGGTCGCTGGCATGCCACGGCCCCGGTGCGCCAGGCTCGCAAGCCTCGCGCGCCGCGGCCGTGGCACCTTGGGTTTTCGCCGCTAGCCGGCCGCCTGCATGAGGCGCTCGCTCGTGGCCGGCGCGGTGATCAGGCGCTCCTGGGCAATCCAGCTATCGATCACGTCGTCGCTCTCCCACGAGGTGATCAGCGAATAACGCGGCCGGCTGCCAGGGTGCCAGACCACATGCCACAGGCGCTCGGTGTCGATGACGAGCTGCATCCCCGGGTGCAGCGGGATCCGTGTCTCGGTCGCCGGATCGTCCTTGTCCTCCCGGAGGATGAAAACGGACTGGCCGGCGGCATCGTCAAGCTCGAGCCAGGACCGCACCACCCAGCCGGTACCGTCTGGATTGAGGCGGTTGTTGTCGTCCAGATGCAGGTTGCGCAGGGCGGTCGCCTCGTCGCTCGGATTGAGCTTGATCACCCGGACCCGGCCGAAGTTGCCGCCGATGCCTTCCACGTACCGAGCCAGGCTGGGTGCTATCTGACGGTTAGATGTCCACATCCCGCCTTTGTCGGGCTTGCCGCTATCCCAGAATCCGCGGCAGTCCATTTCACCCGTGGCCGATGCAAGCGGCGCGAAGTTGGTGTCGCCGCCGCTCTTCCAGTCCATGTACTCCAACGACTCCCACTCGGTGCGCGGGATCGCGGAGCCCTGCCAGTCGCCGAGTATGACGTAGCCTTGGGCGGCCATCACGTCCAGCTTTTGATGCATGCACGTCCCCCGTTCGGATCTGGAGTTCTCCTCGTTCCGTCGCCGATTCCCTGCCGCGGCTCGTGCTACGCGGTCCGGGCGCACGCCTGTCACCCGTCGTGACGGGCTTTTGGGGACGCGGTTACCGATGGCTGCCGGCGCGCTCGCCGCGCGTTGATTTCGGTGCTGGCGGCGGGCCGCCCGTGACGTCCGGTCACATTGGCGGGCTCGCCGGCCGGCTTGCCGCCCGACGCCCAGCCGCGCCCCCGCAAAGGCTTGGTCAAGAGATCCGTCCGGCCAGCGTGACCCCTGCCGGGCGCGGAATAGACGGAGCTGGGAGGAACCATGGCAGCGACCCGGCCTGTCGCCCGGCGGACGGATATCTATGACGACCCGGACTTCAACTACGCACTTTTCTGGCACGGCCGGGATTACGAGCACCACGCCGAGGTCGCCGCGATCCGGCGACTGCTGCGCGGCCACCGGTTCGCCCACGCCGTGGACGTGGGCGGCGGGTTCGGCAGGCTCAGCGTGATCATTGCGGATTATGCGGACAAGGTGACGCTAGTCGATCCCAGCATCCAGCAGCTGGAGCTTTCCGGTCAGGTCTTCCCGCAGTACCCGGCCATCGACCGCCGCCGCATGGACGCGGCTCATCTGCAGTTCGCCGACCAGAGCGTGGACCTTGTCACCTTCGTCCGGGTGCTGCATCACCTGCCCGACCCGGAGCCAGAGTTCGCCGAGCTGGCACGCATCCTGCGGCCCGGCGGCCTGGCACTGGTCGAAGCCGCGAACTCCGCGCACGCGCGGCGCCGGCTGCGCTACCGGATGCGCGGGGAGACCATGCCGCAGACGGTGATCGACATCCGGTCGGATGAGTCCAAGCGGCGGGGCACGGCCCCGTACGTGAACCATCACCCGCAAGTCATCGCGCGCCAGCTTGCTGCGGTAGGGCTGCAGGTGGTGCGGACCTTGTCTGTCTCCAATCTCCGCCACTCTGCGATCAAGGCCATGTGCCCCGCGCAGCTCATGCTCGGGGCCGAGCTGGCGCTCCAGCACCCGCTGGCGCGGTTCCACTTCGGCCCGAGCGTGTTCTTCCTGCTGGAGAAGCTGCCGGAGCCAGTTGCCGGCTGAGCCATCGACCAGAGCGCGCCCGGGTGGCCGGCCCGGGGCGCGGCGAAGACCTGCTAGCCGCCCAGCGTGGCGAAGCTGTCCCGGACTGTCGCCGCCGTCTGGTCCGCCGGAGCCGACCAGACCTCCTCGTTGAAGATCTCGACTTCGGCGTACCCGGCGTAGCCCGCAGCCAGGACGTGCGTGGTGATGGCCGGGAAGTCGATGAAGCCAGCGCCGATGTGGCCGCGGCCGAGGAGGGTGTCGGCCGGCAGCGGCAGGATCCAGTCACAGAGCTGGTAGCTGACGATCCGGCCGGCTGCCCGGGCGATCGACTCGGCCAGGCGCGCGTCCCACCAGACGTGGTAGGTGTCCACCACCACCCCCACAGCGTCGGCCGGGAACTGCAGAGCCAGGTCGACCGCCTCGCCCAGGCTGGAGATCACGCACCTGTCCGCGCAGAAGATCGGGTGCAGCGCCTCGATGCCGAGCCGGATCCCGGCCGCCTGCGCGTACGGGACGAGGCTGGCAATGCCGTCGGCGATCATGCGGCGGGCCAGCCCGAGGTCCCGGGAGCCGGGCACCAGGCCGCCCGACACCAGCACCAAGGTGTCGGCGCCGAGCGTCGCGGCATCGTCGATGGCGGCCCGGTTGTCCGCCAGCCCGGCGGCTCGTTCCTCGCCGCTGGCTCGCGTGAAGAACCCGCCCCGGCACAGGCTCGTAACGCGCAAGCCGGCCGCCTGTACCGCGGCAACAGTCTCGGCGAGCCCGAACTGGGCGACCTTGTCCCGCCAGAGGCCGATGCCCGCGATGTCGTGCCGGACGCACAGATCGATCGCCTCGCGGACGTCCAGGTGCTGCACGGTGGCCTGGTTCAGCGACAGCCGCAGCGCGCCGCTCATGCGCTGGCCCGGGTGGCGAGGTACTCGGTCATGCGGCCGACGGCCAGGTCGGGATCGCGCAGTACACCCGCAGCGGCAGCCCGCTCGAAGACGTCGATCAGGTGTGCGGCTGACCTGCGGTGCTGGAGCCCAGCCAGCATCGCGAAGTGCGGCTGCAGGCCGCCGAGCCAGGCGAGGAATGCGACGCCCACCTTGTAGTAGTAGGTCGGTGCCTCGAAGGTCAGCCGGCAGAGCGGCACCGTCGGGCCGATGGCCGCCTCATATCCGGCCAGATCACCTCGATCGAGCGCGGCAAGTGCCGCGGCGGCCGGTGCCGTCACCGCGGCGAACGCCCCGAGCAGCGCGTCGCTGTGCCCTTCGTCGTCGCCTTTGATCAGCTCTGCGTAGTTGAAGTCGTCGCCCGTGTACAGGCGAACGCCGGCCGGCAGCCGCCGCCGCAGCGCGACCTCGCTCGCCGCATCGAGCACCGACAGCTTGATGCCGGCCACCTTGCCGCCCGCCCGCTCGGCGAGCTCGACCACGGTGTCGGCGGCCCCGGTGAAGTCGGCGCTACCCCAGTAACCCGCGAGCGCTGGATCGAATGCCTCGCCCAGCCAGTGCAGCAGGACCGGCCGCTCGGCGAGCTTGAGCACCTGGCCATACACCTCGAGGTAGTCGCCGGCGGACCGGGCACTGGCGGCCAGCGCCCGGCTCGCCATCACGATGATCTGCGATCCGCACGACTGCACGTACTCCACCTGCTCGGCATAGGCGCCGATGATGGCGCTCAGCGAGTGCTCAGCCGGTGGCAGCTGGTCGGTCCCGGCGCCGCTGGCGATGGCCGCGCCGAGCTCCGCTGCCCGCACCGATGAGCGCGCGATCAGCTCCCGTGCCTGCGCAACCGACAGGCCCATGCCGCGCTGCGCGGTATCCATCGCTTCCGCCAGCCCGAAGCCGTGGGTCCACAGGTGGTCGCGGAACCGCATCGTCGCGTCCCAGTCGATCTGCCCGTCTGGCTGCGCCGCAATATGGGCGGCCGCATAGACGCTGCGCAGCCGGGGTGGCGGATACTGCGAAGACCAGTCTGGAAGGGGAACGAGTGTCGGGTCCGGCCGGCCCGGCAGCAAGATCTGCGCAGTCATGTCCGGCCGTCCAGCGCGGCGAGGGGCGGCACTTCGATCCGCTGGCCCTCGGCGGAGGACTGCATGGCAAGCTCGGCCAGCTGGACGCCTCTGGCGCCCTCAGCCAGGTCCCACGGGAACGGGCTTTGCTCAGCCACCGCCCGCAGGAACCGCTCCCACTGGGCCTTGAAGCCATTGTCTGGCCGCTCGGTGTCGGGGATGTCGGTCCACTGGGACAGGTAGTCGATCGGGTCCGGCACGTCGGGATTCCAGACCGGCAGGGGAGTGGTGGCCCGGTGCTGCACGGCACAGTTGCGCAGGCCGGCCACGGCACTGCCGTGGGTGCCATCGACCTGAAGCTCGAGTAGCTCCCGGCGGTTCACCCGGACGGCCCACGATGAGTTGACCGAGGCCACCATGCCGGACTCGAACTCCAGCACCGCGTAAGCGGCGTCGTCGGCCGTGACCTGGTAGGGCGCGCCGGCCTCGTCGAAGCGTCGTGGCAGGTGCGTCGCGCGACGCGCATACACGGCGGTGACCGGCCCGAACAGGTCCGCCAGCAGGTACTGCCAGTGCGGGAACATGTCGAGCACGATGCCGCCGCCCGCCTCGGCCCGGTAGTTCCACGAGGGTCGCTGCGCGGGGATGTCGTCGCCCTCGAACACCCAGTAGCCGAACTCCAGCCGGACCGACAGCACGCGGCCGAAGAATCCCGAGCGCACCAGGCGGCGGAGCTTGATGACACCAGGCAGGAAGAGCTTGTCCTGCACCACGCCGTTGGTGACGCCGGCCTCGCGCGCTGCGGCGGCAAGGCGCAGCGCTCCCGCCAGTGAGCCGGCCACCGGCTTCTCGGTGTAGACATGCTTGCCCGCGGCGATCGCCTTCGCGAGGCTGTCCTCGCGGGCGCTGGTCACCTGCGTGTCGAAGTAGACGTCCACTCCCGGGTCGCTCAGGACTTCGTCCAGGCTGGTGGACCAGCGGGTGAGCCCGTGCTGTGCAGCGATCTCGCGCAGGCGGTCCTCGCGGCGGCCGACCAGGATCGGCTCAGGGTAGAGCCTCGTCCCATCGGCGAGGGTCACGCCGCCCTGCTCGCGGATCGCGAGCAGGGAGCGCTGCAGGTGCTGGCGGTAGCCCATGCGGCCGGTGACGCCGTTCACCGCGACGCAGAGAGTCTTACGCGTCATCAGCCGTCCTCTCTTGCTGCGTGCTAGCGTGGGAAAGTACTTTCCAGCCTAGGGCGGCGCGTGGAAAACGGTCAAGCGAGAGACGCCCGGCAGGGCTCAGCTGGAAGCAGGACCATGGGGCGGGGCCTGGAGACGGGAGAGCGAGCGTGACCGACAGTGCTGCAACGGCGGTGCTGCAATTGACGGTGCAGGCGCGATGTCTGTAGCTGGGCGTAGCGCCGCAGGAGACCTGGGCAGCGGTCAGGGCGACGACGCCGGCCGGCCCGAGGCCCAGCGCATCACGCTGCAGGACGTGGCAGACCTGGCTGGTGTCTCGCTCAGCACCGCGTCGCGGGTAGTCAGCGAAGGTGAGCGGCGCGTCCGGGCAGACCTGGCGGCCCGGGTCAATCGGGCCGTCGCGGACCTCGGCTACGCGGCGAACCTGCAGGCCCGGGCGGTGGCCACTGGGCAGAGCTCCGTGCTGGGCGTCGTCGTGCACGACATCGCGGACCCGTACTTCTCCGCCATCGCGGCTGGGCTGATGGATGTGGCCCGTCCGATGCGGATGCTGGTGTGCATGTCCAGCACCACCGAACTCGAGGCCGGCGAGCGCGAGTTCGTCTCGCTGATGCGCGCGCAGCGGGCGCGCTGCCTCATCCTGGTGGGCAGCAGGTCTGCCGACCGGGCCGGGCTGGCGCTGCTGCACGCGGAGATCGGGGCCTTCACCAGGTCGGGTGGCCGTGCCGCGTGCGTCGGACAGGATCTGCTCGGTGTCGACACGATCCTGCCGCAGAACGCGGCCGGCGCCGAGGCCCTGGCCAGGGCGCTCGCGGTTCAGGGGCATCGCACGTTCGCCGTGCTGGCGGGCCCGCGCGGCCTGGTGACGGCCGAGGACAGGCTGGCCGGCTTCGTGCGCGGCCTGCAGCCGCTGTCGATCAACGTCAGCGAACGGCAGATTGTCCGCGGTGCCTTCACCCGGGACGGCGGGTACGAGGCGATGAGCACGGTACTGGCAATGCACGGCCCGCGACCGGACTGCGTCTTTGCAGTGAACGACGTGATGGCCGTCGGGGCCCTGGCCCGGTTGCGCGCCGAGGGCCTGTCGGTGCCGGCCGACATTGGGCTAGCAGGCTTTGACGACATCGCAACACTCCGCGATGTCTTTCCACCGCTGACTACGGTGCGCCTGCCTCTGTACCGGATGGGCGAGATGGCCGCGCGGCTCGTGCTCACCGAGGCGGCTGCCGACCGCCCGCGCGTCCTGCCGGTCGGCGGCGAGGTCGTCCTGCGCGAAAGCACCGAGCGCCCCGCCGCCTAGCCCCGGTCGCCGAGCCTGGCGAGCCTCTGGAAAGCACTTGCCACAGTCGGGCGGTTCCTGCTGCGCCGAGACGAGGGTCACGTAGCCGCGCGGAGGATCCGGGCGAGCTTGCGCTGTTCGAGCGTGCGGCCCAGCTGTGCCGGGCGCTTGGCGACGTGCGCGGCGAGGGCGAGGCGCTGTTCTGGGTGGGGTGCTTCCACCAGGTTGTCCGGCGCGACAACGCCACCGCTGTGCCCGTCCTGGAGCGGTCGCTGGAACTGGCCTCCCAGGCAGGCGACAAGGCCATGATGTCCGAAGCGCTGCGGCACCTCGGTATCGCGGCACACGCTGGCGGGCACTTGGACGCGGCCAGGCAGCGGCTCGAGGAGTCCGCGCTGCTGCGCCGCGAGATCGGGTTCTTGCCTGGAGTGGCTGCGAACCTCGTGGGCTTGGCCTACATCGCCGCCGCCCAAGAACGCCGTGATGACGCAGTGGCGGTGCTGGCTGAGGCCGACGCGATCGCTGAGGCCAGCAACGCACAACGCATCCTGCAGCAGGTCAGTCAGGCACGTGCGGACCTCCCAGATCAGGTCGGCCCATCGGCGCAGTGACTCCCTGCCGCCTCGTGGCTCCGATAGGCGGCCGGCCGGCGCGCGCACGCCTCTCTGTCGCGAGCCGTGCTCGGATGTCGCTGACTCGCCGTCGCGCGATTGGCGCGCATCAGTCGAGGCAAGACATGGGCAGCCGGGGCTCTCATGATTACGCTTGCATAAGCACAACTATGGCGAGGAATTACCAACGCCATTGGCGCTTCGGAAAGGATCTGCATGGTGAAGGTGCGGCCACCAGCGTTGCCTGCCCGTTTGTCCTCCTACCGACTGCTCGGCGCCGCCGTGGCGCTCGCCCTGACCTGCGGACTGGCTGTGTCCGGCGGGACCCTCGCGCAGGCCGCGGCTAGCTCAGGGTCGACGGGCCCATCGCTCGCTCCCGCGCTTGGCGGTTCGGCCGCCGGCGGCCGGGTCATCGTGGTGCTGAAGCAGCAGCAGACCAGCATGAACCTCCGTACGCAGGCCAGTCAGCGGATCGCTGCGGCGCACGCAGCCCAGGCTCCGATTGTCAGCTCGATCCGGTCTGGTGGCGGCACCGGCGTGACCCAGCTGGCCGCCCCGGACGCGATCGCCGCAAAGGTCTCTGCCGCGCAGGTGTCCAGGCTGCGCCAGAATTCGGCGGTAGCCGAGATCGTGCCCGACTCGACGATCCAGGTCGGGCAGGTCCACACCGAGTCGGCCCCGCCGGCTTCGGGCACGGTGGTCCGCTCGAACGCGGCCCAGCCGTCTCACGCCGCGCAGCCCAGTCCCCCCGGCACGGCCGCGAAGGCCGGCCCACTGGCCATCCACACGATCCCGAAGACCTGCCCCTCCACGCCGGTGCAAGAACCAGAGGCAGTGGCCGACATCCATGCCTCGGACGGCAACCCGAACGCGCCCGATGAAGCCAACTCCATCGCCACGGGCAAGGGCGTCATCATCGCCAACCAGGGCATGAACGCGCTGGCGGGCGACCCGGACCTGCAGCGTGCGGACGGATCCCACGTCGTCATCGACGCCCCCGACTACACGGCGGACGCGGGTAACGACGAGACCTTCGAGGACGCAGCGTCGATGGGCGCGCAGGGGCTCATCGACTACCAGTACTCCAAGTCGCTGCCCTTCTCCAACATCTCGCCTGGCTGCACCTTCTACATCAGGGGCGACGCGCCCGATGCGTCGCTGGTGGACCTGACGCAGATCGACACGCCGACTCTTGCGCTCTCGCAGGTCGTCAACGGCATCGACGACTCGGTGACAACAGTGCACGCTGACGTGATCTCCGAGTCCTTCGGCGACACCTCGCTGCCTAGCAGCCGAGGCGGTGCGGTCCTGGCGGCGGCCAACGAGGCCGCAGTCGCCGCTGGCGTGACAGTGGTGGAATCTGCGGGCGACAGCGGACCGCAGGGCACTGTCATCACGGCATCTGACGACCCGGCGGTGATCGCGGCTGGCGGCGTGGACAACTTCCACATCATCGCGCTGAACGATGGCTACCGCAGCTACCAGAGCAACCAGATGGCGGCGCAGTCTTCCGGCGGCACGGCGCCGACCGGCAAGGTCGTCGACCTGGTCGCGTCGGACTGGTTCGGCGGCGAGACTGACTGCGCTCCGCTGATCAACGGCTGTCCGAGCGATTACCCGATTGAAGCGGCCGCAGGCACCAGCGAGGCGGCGCCGCTGATCGCCGGCGCCGCGGCCGACGTCATCCAGGCGTATCGGGCGACGCATAACGGGGCCAGCCCGACCCCCGCGATGATCAAGGAGATTCTTACCAGCACCGCCACCACTCTCGACGCGCCCGCCGACGAGCAGGGCGCAGGCCTGCTCAACGTATACGCGGCAGTCAAGGCCGCGCAGCAGATGCCCGGCACCGGCTACCACGGCACTGACAACGCACCGAGCATCATCTCCTCGCCCACCCAGCTCGACATCACCGGCAACGGCGGCTCGGTCGCCAACCAGTCGCTGAGCCTCTACAACACCGCCGCCAGGCCAACCACGGTGAGCGCCGGTTACCAGTGGCTCGGCGCGGAGTACCAGATCGGCAAGGTCGTGACCGAGAACGTCAGCGCTCCGGACCCGAGCATGCCGGTCCCGGTGCAAGGCGCGACCGCAGCCAAGTCGATCTCCTTCACCGTGCCAGCAGGCTTCGACCGGCTGGACGCTGACATGATCTGGCCGGACCCGACCAACAGCAGCACGTTGATGTTCGACCTGTTCAACCCGCAGGGTGCACTCGTCCAGCAGTCATATGACGACGGCACCCCGGGCCGGACCGGCCGGTCGCCCGACATGCAGCACGTCGAGGTGAACGATCCGAACCCGGGGCGGTGGACGGCGATCTTCTTGTGGGGCGGCGACGACGACTATGTCGAGCTTGCGCCAGCGACGCCTGGCACCTACACCGGCCCGATGTCGTTCAAGGTCTCCGGCCAGAACTACGTGAACCAGCCGGGCGCCATCCGGCCGGTCTTCATCCCGGCCCACTCCAGCGTCTCGGTGCCGCTG
This sequence comes from Streptosporangiaceae bacterium, assembly GCA_036495585.1. Classification (GTDB taxonomy): domain Bacteria; phylum Actinomycetota; class Actinomycetes; order Streptosporangiales; family Streptosporangiaceae; genus JAJYUU01. Next base: position 26,059 of record DASXMP010000038.1, on the reverse strand, counting down.
CACGTCGCCATGCCGTTCCAGCCGGGCGATCACCCGGAGTCGCTGCAGCTATCCGCCAGTGACGGTGCCTCGATCGCGCTACCGATCGCCCGCCGGACGCTGATCCCCTCGGCGGGCGGCACCTTCCAGACGCTGATCACCGCGACCACGGCCCGGGACGTCGGGCAGATCAGCACGTACGAGATCAACGTCCCCGCTGGCAAGCCCGACCTGGACGTCAGCTTCCAGACCGCCGACGACAGCGCGGACAACATCTTCAACTATTACCTGGTCAACCCCAGCGGGGCGGTGGTGGCGACCGCGACCACGCCGCAGCCGGTGAACGGTGAGCCAACTGGCGACGCCGAGCTCACCACGGCCGACCCAGTGGCCGGCAACTGGCAGATCGATGTCGTGCTGAAGCTCAATGTCAGCGGCAAGGAATTTACCCAGACCGTTGACGGCAGCGTGAGTGACTCCGGCTGACACCGGGCGCGGTCGCAGAGCTTGGAGGGGCCGCCCGATCCGGCGGCCCCTCCTCGCATCTCGCGCGCTAACCGGGCGTGTCGCCGGCCGGTGAGGCTTGACGGCCCGGCTGACAAGTGGCGCAAAATGGTTCTTGATGAAAGCGACGGACATGGGCCCGATGCCTGGAGCACAGGCAGATCTGGGCGACGGCAGGCAGATTCCTCCTGACGAGAGGACAGGGCTGCGCAGCGGCCAGTGGTTCGGATCGGAGGGCCGCAACGGCTTCGTCCACCGCTCCTGGATCCGTAACGAGGGGTTCGGGGAGGAGCTGTTCGACGGGCGGCCGGTCATCGGCATCGCCAACACCTTCTCGGAGCTGACGCCGTGTAACGCTCACCTGCGGACGGTTGCCGAGGCGGTCAAGCGCGGCGTGCTGCTGGCCGGGGGATTCCCGCTGGAGTTCCCGGTGATGTCGCTGGGCGAGACGATCGTACGGCCGACGGCGATGCTGTTCCGCAACCTGATGGCGATGGAGCTCGAAGAGCAGTTGCGTGCCAATCCGCTGGACGGTGTGGTGCTGCTGTCAGGCTGCGACAAGACCACGCCGGCCTCCTTGATGGCGGCAGCGAGCGTGGATCTGCCCGCGATTATGGTCACCGGCGGGCCGATGCTGAACGGCAAGTTCCGCGGCAAGGACATCGGCTCGGGCACCGCGGTGTGGCAGATGACCGAGGAGTTCCGGGCTGGCCAGCTCACCGCTGCGGACCTGACCGAGGCAGAGAGCTGCATGTCGCGCAGCGCCGGACACTGCATGACAATGGGCACGGCATCCACGATGGCGTGCATGGCCGAGGCCCTGGGCATGAGCCTGCCGGGCGCCGCGGCCATCCCGGCAGTGGACTCGCGCCGGCTGCTGACCGCGCAGCGTTCCGGGCAGCGGATCGTCGGGATGGTGCGCGAGGGCCTGCGCCCGTCGGCCATCTTGACCCGGGACGCCTTCGAGAATGCGGTCGCGGTCAACGCTGCGATCGGCGGCTCCACTAATGCGGCGGTGCACCTGATCGCGATCGCGGGCCGGGCGGGCGTGGAACTGGGCCTGGATGACTTCGACCGGATCGGCCGGCAGATTCCGCTGCTGGTGGATCTGATGCCCTCCGGCCGGTTCTTGATGGAGGACTTCTTCTACGCCGGCGGGCTGCCTGCGGTGATGGCCGAGCTAGGCGACCTGCTGCACAAGGACCACGTCACGGTCACCGGCAGGCCGGTCGGTGACAACGTGGACGGCGCGGCGTGCTGGAACGCCGAAGTCATCCGCGCCGTGGACCAGCCGCTGCAAGAGCCTGGCCGAGGCACTGTCGTGCTGCGCGGCTCGTTGTGCCCGGACGGCGCGGTGCTGAAGGTCTCGGCCGCGTCGCCGCACCTGCTGCAGCACCGCGGCACGGCCGTGGTGTTCGACAGCATCGAGGAGTACGTCGCCGCCGCCGATAGCGAGGACCTGGATATCAGCGCCGACTCGGTGCTCGTGATCCGGGGCTCGGGGCCGAAGGGGTATCCGGGGTTCCCCGAGGTGGGCAACCCGCCGATCCCGCGCAAGCTGCTGGAGGCCGGGATTACCGACATGGTCCGCATCTCTGACGCACGCATGAGCGGCACCGGATACGGCACGTGCATCCTGCATGTCGCCCCGGAATCCGCCGCGGGCGGTCCGCTGGCGCTAGTGCGCACCGGGGACGAGATCGAGCTGGATGTCGCCGGGCGCCGGCTCGACCTTCTCGTCGACGACCGTGTGCTGGCGGGGCGCCGAGCGGGCTGGGTACCGCCGCCGCCGCACGCCGACCGGGGCTGGGTCCGCCTGTACACCGAGCACGTGCTGCAGGCCGATCGCGGCGCGGATCTGGACTTCCTGGTTGGAGGCAGCGGTGACGCAGTCGGCCGCCATTCGCACTGACCGCGCCCGCGCCTCTGGTCGCGAGCGCGGCGGGCGGCGCCGGCCGTGACCGTCCGCGAGCTGCAGGCTGAGCTGCTGGACCCGGCCGGTGCGCAGCTTGGCGAGGGACCAGCCTGGGACGCGGTGCAGGGCGAGCTGGTCTGGGTCGACATTCTGTCCGGTCTGGTCGTGCGCACGGCCGAAGACGGGAGCCGGCGAGCCACCCTGGACGTCGGCATACATGTCGGCGCTGTGCTGCCCGCCGCTGGCGGCGGCTGGCTGCTGGCGACCGCCGACGGCTTCCGTTTCCTGCACGCCGACGGGCGCTCCGAGCAGTTGCTGCCCGTCGAGCACGACCGGCCGGACTTGCGGTTCAACGACGCCAAATGCGACCCTGCGGGCCGGGCGCTGGCCGGCACCATGCGCTACGACCAGCAGCCCGGCGATGGCACCTTGTACCGGCTGGACCCAGGCCCGGTCGCGTCCGTGATCCTGTCTTGCCAGGGCCTGTGCAATGGTCTCGGCTGGAGTCCTGACGGCCGGACCTTCTATTTCAACGACACGCTGGCGCGCACGGTCTCTGCTTATGCCTACGACCCGGCAAGTGGCGACCTTGGCAATCGGCGCGAGTTCGCCCGCATCGAGAGCCGCCTCGGCGCGCCTGACGGCCTGTGTGTCGACGACGACGGCTGCATCTGGGTCGCGTTGTGGCACGGCAGCGCCGTGTATCGGTATCGCCCGGACGGCTCCCTCGACACCATCGTCAGGCTGCCGGTGCCCGACGCCACCAGCGTGGCCTTCGGCGGCCGTGGCGGTGACCTGCTGTACATCACCACGGCTGGCGGCCCGGGCGCCGGCCAGCCAGCTGCCGCGGGGTCTGACGGCGGCGCGGGCGGTCTGTACCTGGCCACTCCTGGTGTCACCGGCCCGCCAGCCACACCGTGGCGGCCAGTCCCGGCCAAATCCGGGCCCATCTGAGGCCTTCACGCTGGGCACGGCCAGGAACTGTACCTGTGCACCTACCAGACCTCCGGCGGGTAACGGCCGCTCGGCGTCCGGTTTCGGGCACCGGCGCCGCACTTTCCGCCGCTGCCCGAAAGCGCAAAGGCGAGCCCCAGTAATGGTCATGAAATGTGTCTGTCGCCGGGCCGGACGGCGTGGCATGATCGGCGCAAGCTCTCCCCTCTCCCGTGACCCCGGAGGTCCAGGTGGCAGCTAGCGAAGTCAGCGCGGCGACTACACAGCAGGGACTGCGGCGCAACGCGATCGGATTGCGTGAGGTGCTCTTCCAGAGCATCACCGACATGGCGCCCGGCGCCGCGATTGCGGCGTCGATTCCGGCTGGAGTCGCGTTCGCCGGCGGTGCATTGCCGCTGGCGGTAGTGTTCGCGCTCGTCGCTTCCTTGTTTACGGCCTGGACCATCAGCCAGCTCGCCAAGGAGATACCGTCCGCGGGATCGCTGGCGACCTACGCGGCTCGCGGCATTCATCCCTCCGCCGGGTTCCTCGTGGCCTGGGCCTATGTCATGGTCGGCTGGCTGGTGGCGCCGCTGGTCCTGCTGCAGCTCGGGTTCACCACGGCAGCGACGATGACGACCGAGTTCCACTGGCCGGCGACTTTGTGGTGGCCGTGGTCGGTCGCCGGGATGCTGATCGTTTTCGCGGTTGGTTACTTCGGAATCCGGGCGTCGGCCCGGCTGGGCACGATTCTGGGCCTGTTTGAGATCGCGGTGTTCCTCGTCATGGGCGTGCTGCTGGTGGTGCACGCTGGCGGGCACAACACGGCGGACGTGTTCACGACGAAGTACACCCCGGCCGGCCAGTATCACGGCCTGTCGGGCGTCATCGCCGGCTCGGTGTTCACCACACTGGCGTTCCTCGGATTCGAGAGCGCCGCGCCCCTGGCCGAGGAAGCGCGCAACCCGCGGCGCACCGTGCAGCTGGCGGTGTTGCTCTCCACGCTGTTCATTGGCGCGCTGTACGTGTTCACCACGTACGCGATCGACGTCCAGTTCGGGCCAGCCGGATTCTCGAAGTTCACCACAGGCACCGGAAGTGCGTCCTGGGAGGGCGTGGCCAGGACGTTGTACGGGCTGTTCTGGGTGCTGGTCTTCTTCGCGATCCTCAACTCGACGCTCGCCAACTCCAACGCCGGCGTCAATGTTTTCAGCCGGACCTCGTACGCGATGGGCCGGATCCACGCGTTCCCGTCGGCGCTGGCCCGGGTGAGCAAGCGGCACCGGGCTCCGGTGGTCGCGGTCGCCACCGGCAGCGTGATCAGCCTCGCCATCATGCTCGGGCTTGGCTTCGGCTACGACCCGTCGACGGCCTTCAGCATGATCGGTACCGCGCTCGTCATCCTGCTGGTCGGGATCTACCTAGTTGTGAACGTCGCGTGTATCGGCTACTTCGCGCGCCGGGATCACGGCTTCCGCCGGATCTCGCATCTGGCAGTCCCGATTATCGGCATCCTCGCCTTCATCCCGGCGTGGCTGTCCGGAGCTGGCATCAAGGCGCCTGGGCTGAGCTTCATCACACCGCTGAAAGCGCCATTTTCTTATATGGGCCCGGCCGCGGCAATCTGGATGGCCCTCGGCATCCTCTACCTCGGTTACCTCTACCTGCGCGAGCCGGAGCGAGTGACCCGGGTGAGCCTGATTCACCTGGATGCCGAGCCGGAGGCTGAGCCGGCTCCGGCTGCCGGGCCTTGAGCTGCGCCCTTAGCCCTGCCGACACCACTGGGAGCGTCGCGGGCATTTCCCGCGGCCGGCCGCTGACCTCTGGCTTGCCGTAGAGTTGGTTTTGCCCAGTGAGTCCGGATTGGCGGCCTACGGATTTAGTGGCGGCTTTCGACTGCCATTGTCAATGTCGTCTCGGTGCGGCAGGTTGACAGTCACCCGGTGCCTATCCGAGCATCAGTGCCATGGCAGAGAAGGTTTCAGTGATCACGACCGACGATATTGATGGCTCCCCGAATGCGGTAAGCGTTACTTTTGGCTTCGATGGCCTGGTGTATGAGATCGACTTGAGCGAGCAGCACCGCGCTGACCTGGACCGGGCCGTCGCTCCGTACATCGCCGCAGGAAGACGCGTCAGCCGAAGCCGCCGCCGTAGCACGGCACAGCGGGCAGCCGGAATTGACCGTGGCCTGGTGCGGCAGTGGGCCAGAGACAATGGCCTGGAGGTTTCCGGTCGCGGCCGGATCAGCGCGGAGATCATGCGCAAGTACGAGGAAGCGCACTAGCCGGCCGCAGCCGCTGCCAGGCGGGGTGCCCTTAGCCGAGTTGAAGGAGCAAGTCAGCCAGTTCGGCCGGGCGATTAACCGGGACGAGATGGCTGGTGGCAATTTCGCGATACTCCCAGTCCGGTGAGGCCTGGGCGTGCCGCGCAGCGGTCCAGAACGGCGACGGTTGGCTCTCATCGGTCGCCTTCACGTAGGTGCGGCGGAACGGGTAGTCCTCCAGTGCGTGCGGGAGCCGCACCGGCTCGGTGAAGCAGCCGAGCGGGTGCGGCGTCCGGCGCACGATCGAGAATGCCGCTTCGGCCTGGCCGTCGTGGTTACGGTCTGGTGGTGGCACCAGCCACTGCGCGCCGATTGTGCAGGTCCTCCTACAGGACGGTGCTGACCACATCCTGGACATGCGTGCTCAAGTTCACCTGGCCGCTGGCGAGATGCGATCGCTCGCCGAGGCAGGTCAAGGAGGGAGTGAAGACGGCGTGGCCGCAGGTGCTGAGCCCTGGCCGGACGAGGCGGAAGACGTGTGCGCCGCTCCAGGCGCCGTGCACGAGCACATAGGTTGTCACTGGCTCACCCAGACCTCCGGTGCGAGCCCGTCCCTGAGGACGGGAGGATGTCAACTCCTGGCCGCCAGTGTCAGCCGGCCAGCCTGAGTCGCGATTAAAAGCGGTTGCCCCTCGGCCTTGCGGCGGGGAGCATCGGCTGCGTGCCAGGAGACGACCAGCCCGCCGACGGCGTGCACATTGGCGAAGTAGGCGTGCCGGATGCGGATCTGCTCCGCGAACTGTACGAACTCGAGTGCCGGGCCTTCCCCATCGACCGGCCCGCCCTGCCGCTGCCGACACGCACCGAGGTCATGGTGGACTGGGCACGTCCGTATCCGGGCACGATCCTCGCGTCGCTGCAGGCCCGGGCGGGCGGCCGCCTGGCCGGGTACGCGCGGATCTCGCTGCCCGTCATGGACAACACCGCGAGCGGCCACGTCGAGATCACGGTGCACCCGGACCTGCGGCGTCGCGGGATCGGCAGGCGCCTGGCCGTGGCAGCGGCCGGCCAGGTGCGCCAGCAAGGGCGCAAGGTGGCCATCGGCACGGCGAGGTCCGGTCAGCCGGGAGACGCGTTCGCGGCCGCGATCGGTGCGGTCGCGCAGCAGGAGGAAGTCCGCAACATTCTGGACCTCGACCACATGGACCCTGCCGCGGTGGCCGCGCTCGGCGAGCAGGCCCGCGCGCAGTCGGCTGCCTACGCTGTGGAGAGCTTCACTGGTCCGACGCCACCCGACCTGCTGCCGGCGGTCGCGACGATGCTGGTCGTCATGAACGACGCACCGCAGGAGAGCGCGGCCATGGAGGACGAGACATGGACACCGGAGCGCGTGGCCGGCGTCGACCAGTGGCACGCCGCCCGCGGCAGCCGTCTGTACTCGATCCTCGCCCGTCCGGCGGGCAGCACGGAGCCCGCGGGCCTGACCAGGGTGGCCGTGCGACCCGAGGGGGACCTTGCCTTTCAGCTCGAAACCGGCGTAGCCACAGCGGACCGCGGGCACCTGCTCGGCAGCCTGCTCAAGGTCACCATGCTGGAATGGCTCACCAGCACAGAGCCGCAGGTGCGCCGGATCAATACCTTCAATGCCGCTAGCAACGCACACATGCTTGCCATCAACGAGAAGCTCGGATTCGTGCCCGCTGAGCGCTGGCGGTACTTCGACCTGGCTCTGTAGATCTGGCATTTAATGCGGCTGGCACCTGTTGCGGCTGGCACAGTGGCCGGCTAGCACCGTGGAGATAGCACTGCACGGCTGGCCTGCTAGCCCGAGGCGCCCGGCGGTCGCCCGCCGGGCGCCCTTATCGGGCTACTGAACCCGCGGGATGCCGCCAGTGGTACTCGGCGCGGACTGGAATTCGGAGTAGTAAGGCTCATCTTCGGCCGGGGCGACGTCCTTGGCACCCACCATCGAGAATCTGCCCATAGCCAGCGCGCCGAAGAGCAAGACCAGCACGCCCACGCCGGTGAACAGCGCGACCGAGTCCAGGTACACGTGCAGGCTGGTCGGCCCGAAGACACCGGCTGGGTGGATCGGGGTGCCGACGGCGACGGTCTTCTTCAGGACCGCCAGCATGAACTGCTGGCCCAGGATGAACCAGGCCCCGCCAAGGACGCCAAGCAGGCCGCCGACGACGCCGACGCCGCGATTGCGTGTCAGCAGGGCGGCCAGGCCGCCCAGCAGCGCAACGCCGCCTGGAATCACCGAGTAGTACAGCCGCCCGGAGTTGAGATGCCAGGTCTGGTCCGGCGTGAAGCCGTAGTGCACGTACGGTGCCACAAACGGGGCGATGGCGCCCCACAGGCCAAGCAGGGCCAGCAACAAGCCGCTGATCGCTCCGCGACTGCGCGGAATCCCGGCCTCAAGGTTCATATCAACTCACTCCCTGCGGGTTGGGATGATTAAAGACTTGCACATCTGCGGCGCTTCGAGGCGGGTTCCTTCGGCAAAGTGCTGGTAAATCGGTCCGGAAGAGGTGTTCAGGCCATGCCTCCACCAGCCCGCGTACAGGTATGGTCGCGCTCGTGGACGTCCGCAGGCTAACCCCCCGAACCGATGCCGTCCTCGCCGATCCGCGGCTGGTCGAGGCGCAGCAGCGGCTGGGCCGCGCACTGGTGCTGGCGGCTGTGCGCAGCGCACTGGACAGCGCGCGCACCGGTGCCATCGAGCCTGCGGAGGTCGCGGATGTGGCGTTCGTCTCATTGCCGCGCGTCGCTGCGACCCTGACACCGGTCATCAACGCCACCGGCGTCCTGTTGCACACCAACCTCGGCCGCGCGCCGCTCTCGGCCGCGGCCCGGCAGGCCGTGCAGGCCGCCGCCGGCGCCACCGACGTCGAGTTCGACCTGACCTCAGGCCGTCGCGGCCGTCGCGGCCGCGGCATGCTCGGCGCGCTCGCGGAAGCCGTGCCCGCCGCGGAGGCAGTGCACGTGGTCAACAACAACGCCGCAGCGCTGGTGCTGGCCGCCACGGCGCTGGCCGTCGGCCGCGAGATCCTGGTCAGTCGCGGTGAGCTGATCGAGATCGGGGACGGCTTCCGGCTGCCCGACCTGATCGAGTCGACTGGTGCGAGGATCCGGGAGGTTGGTACCACCAACCGGACGACGGTGGCTGACTACGCGGCGGCGATCGGCCCGCAGACGGCCTTCGTTCTGAAGGTGCATCCGTCCAATTACCGGATCGAGGGCTTCACGGCAAGCGCATCGGTGGCCGAGCTGGCCGCGCTCAGCGTTCCGGTGATCGGCGACATCGGCTCCGGCCTGCTGGCCCCGCATCCACTGCTGCCGGATGAGCCAGATGCCGCTACCTGGCTCGCGGCCGGGGCCGCGCTCGTGACGGCCAGCGGCGACAAGCTGCTTGGCGGCCCGCAGGCTGGCCTCCTCCTTGGCCGCGGCGATCTGGTCACGACCCTGTCCCGGCATCCGCTGGCCCGGGCTCTGCGCGTCGACAAGCTCACCGCGGCGGCGCTGGAGGCGACGCTGGCCGGGCCGCCGCCGCCGGTGGCAGAGCAGCTGGCGGCCGACCCTGGTGAGCTGAGCAGGCGCGCCAGGCAGATCGCCGGCCGGCTGGCAGGCCTAGGCCTGGATGCGCGCGCGGAGGCCAGCGACGCGGCCGTCGGCGGTGGCGGCGCCCCGGGCCAGCGCCTGGCGAGTGCAGCTATCAGCCTGCCGCCCGAACTTGCTGCCGCGCTACGGGCCGGCGCGCCGGTCCGGCGGGGCGATCAGCCAGCGGTGGTCGGCCGGATCGAAGCCGGGCGGTTGCTGCTTGACCTGCGTGCGGTCGCTCCGGCCGACGACGAGGCGCTGACAGCCGCAGTGGTGGCTGCGGCGGAACTGAGCGTGGTGGCCTCGTGACATCGCCACGGACCGCGCCGCAGATAGAGGGAGAAGCCGGGTGAGTGGCATGCAGGTCGTGGTCACAGCGGGTCACGTCGACCATGGCAAGTCGGCGCTGATCCGCGCGCTGACAGGGATGGAGCCAGACAGGTGGGCCGAGGAGAGGCGCCGGGGGATGACCATCGACCTCGGCTTCGCCTGGCTGACGATGCCAACCGGTGCCCGGCTTGCCTTCGTCGACGTGCCCGGGCACGAGCGCTTCGTGCCGAACATGCTGGCCGGCGCCGGGCCGGTACCCGCGGTGATGTTCGTAGTAGCCGCGGACGAGGGCTGGATGCCGCAGTCGGCCGAGCACCTGGCCGTCATCGACGCGCTCGGCATCAGCCACGGGCTGCTCGTCGTCACAAAGAGTGACCTGGCTGATCCCGGTCCGGCGATGGCACAGGCGGCGGCGGAGATCGCGGCCAGCAGCCTCGGCGAGATCCCGGCCCTCGCGGTTAGCGCCACGACCGGCGCCGGGCTGCCGGAGCTGGTAGGTGCGCTGGACGCGCTCGGCCGGGAACTGCCCGACGCAGATCCCGGTGCCCCGGTCCGTATCTGGATCGACCGGGCGTTCACGATGACGGGCAGCGGCACCGTTGTCACCGGGACCTTGCCCGCGGGGACCGTGCACCGCGGCGACGAGCTGGTAGTCGCGCCGACCATGCGGCCGGTGCGGATCCGCGACCTGCAGACGCTCGGCGAGTCGGCGGAGATGGCGGCCGGGCCCGCGCGCGTCGCGCTCAACCTGCGCGGCATTGGCAAGGATGCACTGCACCGGGGCATGGCCGTGCTGCAGGCGGGGCGCTGGACGCTCACCGATGTCATTGACGTGCGGATCAAGGCGCTCAGCAAGCCAGCGCCTGGCCGGCCCGGCTGGGTCAATGCCCACGGTCCCGCTGGTCAGCCGGATCAGCCCGGCCTCGGCGACGCCGACCCCAACCGGCAGGCCCTGAACCAGTCGGGCCCTGGCTGGACCGACGCCGCCACGACGGAGCAGGGCTGGCACGGCCCGCTCCCGCGCACGGTCACGCTGCACGTGGGCACTGCCCGCAGCATCGCCCGGGTGCGGCCGCTCGGCCTCGACCTCGTCCGGCTCAGCCTGGCCGACCCGCTGCCGCTGCACGTCGGCGACCGGGTGCTGCTGCGCGATCCGGGTAGCCGCCGGGGCGGGTCATGGCCTGCCGTGGCCGGTGGCGTGGTGCTGGACGTTACGCCGCCGCCCCTCGCACGGCGCGGCGCGGCGGCAGCGGCAGCCCGGCATCTCACCGAGTGGGCGGACCAGCCGACCGCGGCCAACCTGCTGTCCCGCCACGGGCTGATGCGGGCAAGCACGCTGCTGGCGATGGGTATTGCTGACCACCCACACGCGGTGGCTGGCGAGTGGCTCGCCGATCCGGAGCACTGGCGCGCGCTCGGGCATCAGCTCGGCGAGGTAGTCACCAGCTTTGCGGCCAGCGAGCCGCTCGCCGCCGGGATGCCGGTAGAAGCCGCCCGAGCCGCCCTCGACCTGCCCGATCGCCGGCTGGTGACCGCGCTGGCCAAGCCGCCCTTCCGGGTCGCGTGCGGTGCGCTGCACCTAGCCAAGTCGGCCGGGGGTGACCAGGCTGCGGACCTGCCGGAGTCGCTGCTTGCCGCCATCCGGGTGCTGCATGCGGATCTGGCCATCGCGCCGTTCGTGTCCCCGGATGCTGACCGGCTGCGGAAGCTGGGGCTGGACAGCCGGGCCATTGCGGCCGCGGTTCGGGCCGGGCAGCTGCTCCGGATCAGCGATCAGATCGTGCTGGCGCCCGGCGCCGACGCCGCGGCGGCCGCCATCCTGGCCACCATCGAGCAGCCTTTCACTGCCGCCCAGGCGCGGCAGGCTCTGGACACGACCAGGCGGACTGCCATCCCGCTGCTGGAGTTCCTGGACGCGGCCGGCGTGACACAGCGGCTTCCCGACGACCGCAGAGTGCTGCACGCCCCGAGTCCAGCAGAGCACCAGCGGGCCGGGCCGGCGGAAACGTCAGCCCAGACAGACGGCAGCCCGGAGCCGACCGCCGGCGCGGTGGCGCAGAGCTAGCGTGCCGCGAACCTGGTCGCCGACCAGGTGGCAGCCTCGGTCGGCGGGACGTCGTCGGCGATCCACCGGGTCAGCGCCGCAGCTGTGGCCGGCGCATTGAGGATGCCCGTGCGGAAGTGGCCGGAAGTGAGCCAGGCGTTGTCGATTCCGGGCACTCTGTCGATCACCGGCCGCCGATCCGGGTGACGCGGCCGGAAGCAGCACCATTGGTAGGCGACGCCGATGCGGCCCAGCGATGGGAGCACCGCCGTCAGGCCCTCGATGATGGACGCGATGACGTCGGGCTGCACGGCGGGGCTTTCGTCGCCGAGATCGAAGGTGCCGCCGGCGAGCAGCTGACCCTTCTCGATCTGGGTAGCTAGCGGCGCAACGATTCCCGGCAGGGCGATGTCGGTCGGCTCAGTGACCAGCAGGTGGCCCTTGACCCGCTCGGACGGGATATGCAGCGGCAAGCCGTCCAGGACTGGAGGCCGGCCAGTGGCGAAGACGACAGTTCCCGGACTGATGTCACCAGCAGACGTGCCGACGCTCACGATTCGGTCACCGGAGATCTGTACCGAGGTCGCTGCGACACCGGTCGCTACGGCCGGCAGCCCGGCGGCCAGCCTGGCCACCGCGCGCAGCGGGTTGACGCGGGCTTGCCGGTGGATGAGGGCGCCTTCCATCGGCCGCGCTAGGCCAGGCACTAGCTCGGCAACCTGGGTGGGATTGAGCCACTCCACCGCACGCGGCTGGTTGGCGGCAAAGCCGCCCGCGTGTGGCGCGAGCCCGATCCAGTCCAGCTCGATCAGCCCGACGCCGCCATCCACCATCACCTCCAGGTCGCGCCAGCGCTCCAGACTGGCGCGTTCCAGGTCGACGAATGGCTCAGGGTCGCTCCACTGGTGCGGCTCGGGAATCAGCAGGCCGGTGGCACCGCCGGTGGCGCCAGCGCCGAGGCGTCCAGTCTCGATCAGCGCGATACTGCCGAGGCCGGCCTGCTGGCAGGCGGTGGCGATGTTCACGCCGAGAATGCCGCCACCGACCACCAGGACGTCGGGCGCCGAGTCGAGGATGCCGTCGTCGGCGCGGCCCAGGACGGCGTGCTCGGCTGCGGTGAGCTGGTCACGCCAGATGGCGCCGGTGATCGTCATGAACCAATCCTGGCAGCAACGCTGGCTGAGCCGAAACGTGCAGGCAATGCCACGTTCGCGGTGTGGAAACCCGCTGCTGCCACGCTGGCTGGCATGGGGGTCCCAGAGCAGGCAGTCAGGCGCAGGATCGCTTTGATCGCACACGACAACAAGAAGCCGGACCTGGCCGAATGGGCCAGGTTCAACCGCGGGGTGCTCGCGTACCACGACCTGTGCGCGACCGGAACGACCGGCCAGTTGCTGAGCAGCGAGCTCGGCCTGCCCGTCACCTGCCTGCACAGCGGCCCGCTCGGCGGCGACCAGCAAATCGGGGCGCGAATCGCGGACGGTGCCGTGGACATCCTCGTCTTCTTCTGGGACCCGCTCGAGCCGCACCCGCATGACCCGGACGTCAAAGCGCTGCTGCGCCTGGCAGTGGCCTGGAACATCCCGGTTGCCTGCAATCGGGCGACCGCCGACTTCATGATCTCCTCACCGCTGTTCGCACGCCGGTATGAGCGGTTGCAGCCAGATTTTGCCGATTATGCCAACAGGGGCTGGGCAGCGGTCACCGCGAGCGCGGACCAGGTCGCCTGAGGTCGAGGAGCGCCGCCTGGCGGCTGCCGACCGAAGGCCCTGGTCAGGCGCGTTCCCTCGAAATTGATCTCTTAATCCGGGGACGCACGGGAAGTAACTGCATGCCTGTGTTGCTGCAGTAGCCATGTGCCTGGTCCTAGTGCGCCAGGGGCCGCCGCCGTATGGTGGGAGCTTGCTCGCCGCGGGCCGGGCCGCGCGGACACCAGGCTGAGGAGGTGTGAGGTGCTGACCGACTCGCATGGGCGGACGGCTACTGACCTCCGTGTGTCGGTGACCGATAAGTGCAATTTGCGATGCGCGTACTGCATGCCTGCCGAGGGCCTGGACTGGCTGCCGAAGCCCGAACTGCTGACCGACGACGAGATGGTGCGCCTCGTGGGCCTGGCCGTTACGCGGCTCGGCATCACCGAGATTCGCTTCACCGGCGGGGAGCCACTGCTGCGCCGGGGGCTGCCCGATATCGTCCGGCGGGCGGCCGCGCTGACGCCGCGGCCGGAGATCTCGCTGACGACCAACGGCATCGGGCTGGACCGGCTGGCCGGCCCGCTGTCCGCAGCTGGACTTGATCGCATCAACGTTTCGCTGGACACCCTGACGCCCGAGGTCTTCGTCCAGCTGGCGCGGCGCGACCGGCTTGCGGACGTGCTCAAGGGCCTGAAGGCGGCCGTCGACGCAGGGCTGGCGCCGGTCAAGGTCAACACAGTGCTGATGCGCGGCGTGAACGACCACGAGGCTGCCGCGCTGCTGCGCTTCTGCCTGGAACGCGGCTACCGGCTGCGGTTCATCGAACAGATGCCGCTGGACGCCCAGCACGGCTGGCGGCGCGAGAACATGGTCACAGCCGATGAGATCCTGGCGATGCTCAGCGCTGACTTCGTCTTGAAGCCCGATGACCCGGCAGAGCGCGGATCGGCCCCGGCGGAGACGTTCCTGGTCGACGGCGGCCCGCACCACGTCGGCATCATCGGCTCGGTGACCAGGCCATTCTGCGGCTCGTGCGACCGGATCCGGCTGACCGCCGACGGCCAGCTGCGCAACTGCCTGTTCGCCCGGACAGAGAACGACCTGCGTGCCCCGATGCGCGCGGGGGCATCCGACGACGAGCTGGCCGAGATCTGGCAGCGGTGCGCCGCCGCGAAGCTGCCTGGCCATGGCATCAACGACCCTGGCTTCCTGCAGCCGTCCCGGCCGATGTCGGCCATCGGCGGCTGACAGCGGCGCCGGGCTGGTGCGCTGTGCCTGCGCCGCAGCCTGGGAAGGCGGGCCGCCCGAATCGAGCGGCTGATTGCGATGCAATCGTGCTGGCCGGCGGGCGGGCCCTGCGAATGAGCGGGGCAGACAAGCCCGGCCTTGATGTCGGCGGCACCGCGATGCTGATTTCGGTGGCACGAGCGATCGCGGCCGCTGGCTGCCAGCGCCTGATCGTGGTCGGACCGCAGCGCGGCGGAGCCGTCGCGTCCGGCCTGGCTGAGGTCGCCGAGCGCCTGCCCGGTGCGCTGATGGTGGTGCGCGAGGATCCGCCTGGCAGCGGTCCGGTACCTGCGCTCCGCTGCGGCCTGCCCGAGGTCACGGCGTCCTCGCTGCTGCTGCTGGCGGCAGACCTGCCGTTCCTGACCGGAGCCGAGCTGACCGGATTGCGGCAGCTGGCGGCAGGCGCGGGCGATGCGGCCGGGGCGGTGCTCGCCGATATGACGGGACAGCCGCAGTGGCTGGTCAGCTGCTGGCAGACGGCGAAGCTTCGGGCCGCCCTCGATGACTACCAGGGTGCCTCGCTGCGCGGCCTGCTCGCGCCGCTGCGGCCGGCCGTGCTGCATGTCCAAGTCGCTGACGGCCGACCAGCGCCGTGGCTGGACTGCGACACGCCCGCTGACCTGGCTGCCGCCCGGGCGCGGCTATCGACGTCAGCAGAGGGAAGCTAGAGCCGAGCAGGTTCGACCGACGGCCGAGCACAGGACGAGTGCACCGGGACGAAGTGGAGCGCCATGAACACGCTGGAAAGCTGGATCAACGCTGCGTGCGCCGAGCTGGGGCTCGACCCGGCCATCATCGACCTGCGACAGGTGCTGGATCTCGCCCGCGAGGCTGCTCACCAGGTGGACAGGCCGGCTGCACCCGTGACGGCATTCCTGCTAGGCGTCGCCGTGGCCGGTGGCCAGCCGATCGGCGCGACAGCAGAGCGCTTGCAGGCGCTGGCACGCGGCTGGAGCCCGCAGCCTACCGCCGGTTGAGCGGCCGTAGCATGACGCCGAGCAGGCGCTCAGCGGGGATGCAGCCGAGCTTCCTGGAATCCAGGCTCCAGTCGGCGTTGTCGCCAAGGACCACAAGCTGGCCGGCCGGGACGACGGGAGAGCGCTCCGCCGATCCCGGTGAGATCGAGGCTGGCCATGGGTCACCGGGCAGGGCAGCAAGCCGCTTGATGAGCCAGGCTCGGCTGTCCGCTGGCCATCGCACCGACGGAGTGGACCAGGTGCCATCGCCTGCGGGCTGCTCGACCACGACGATGAGGCCGCGACGCAGGTCATCCAGGCCGGCGCGACGCACGAGCACGCGGTCGCCTGTCCTCAGCGTCGGCCGCATGCTCGGGCCGAACACGCTGACGATCGCGATGCGCCGTCGGAGCAGCCAGATGGCCACGGGCACGGCTGCCGCCACCGCGATGGCGGCTCCGGCCGCGGCGAGGATCATCGCGCCGCCAGGTGCCCGGAATGAGCGCCATCGGCCGGGCGGCTCCGCCGTCCGGCCGGTGTGACCGTCGCGGCTGGTGGTGACGCCGGATGGCCGCTGACAGCTGGGCTGGCCACGTCGGCTTGCGACGAGATAGGCAGGAATAGACCGGTGATCTCGTCGACGCGGATGAGCAGGAGCGCGAGCGCGAGTCCGGCTACGACCGCGATGGCAGCAGCCGCTGCACCAGTGCCGAAGAGCGTGGCCGCGGCGGCGCTGCCCGCGCGCGAACCGCGCGCCCAGCTGATCTCCGCGGCGATCAGCCCGGCCGCGGCCACGGCAAGCAGGATGACGTTGCGGAGGAGGTGAATCCTGCCGAGCGGTCGTGCCGAGGACGAGCCGAAGCACGCACAGCGCGCCGAGCCGCCACGACGCAGGATCACGGCGATGCCGAGAGCCAGATTGGCGGTGAGAACCGCGGCGGCGGCCAGTGCGGCAGTAGCGACCGGCGGTGCGGCCCGGCTGGTGCCGAACTGCAGGGCGAGCGCGACGGCAGCGGCCGCAGCGACGCCTGCTTCGCAGCCAGCCAGCACAGCCGCAACCCGGGCCAGGAGCCGGTCAGGCACCAGCGCTGTCTCGCGGAGGCCGGCGGCATACGCGCGGAAGGCAGCCGGGCCGCTGAGCTTGGCGATCGCGGATGCGCCGTAGACGGCCGCCATGACTGCCAGCGCGGCACACATCAGGTCACTCACTGGGGACTCCCATCCTGGTCGCTGCTTGCTCGAAGCCCCTGGCCTGCAGCGAGAACAGGCGGGCGTAGATCCCAGCTGCAGCCATCAGCGCGTCATGGCCGCCTTGCTCGCTGATGACGCCGCCCGACAGCACCACGATGTGGTCGGCGTCGCGGACGGTGTTGAGGCGGTGGGAGACAAGCACCGTGGCAGCCCCGCGCCGGTCCCGCGCGAGGCTCGCATGGATCTCGTGCTCAGCCTCGGCGTCCAGGCCTGAGCTTGGCTCGTCAAGGATCATCAGGTCCCGGCTGCCGCGCAGGAATGCGCGGGCGAGCGCGACCCGCTGCCATTGACCGCCCGACAGCAGTACGCCAGATTGCGGGTCGTCGTCTCCGGTCTCGAGATAGGACCGGGTCAGCAGGGTCTGGTAGCCCCTGGGCAGTGCGGCCAGCGCCTCGTGAATGCCGGCCCGGCTGGCAGCTGCGCCAACTGCGTCAGCCTGCCCCGCCAGCTTCAGCTCGCCAAGTTCGATGTTCTCCGCCGCGGTCAGGTCGTAGGTCATGTAGTCCTGAAAGACCGCGCTGATGCGTTCGCGCAGGCTAGGTACGTCCAGGTCGCGCAGGTCGACGCCGTCCCACAGGATCCGGCCGCGGTCCGGGTCGTAAAACCGGCACAGCAGCTTGACGAGCGTGCTCTTGCCCGCACCATTGTGGCCGACAACGGCCAGTGACTGGCCATGCGAGATAAAGCAGCTCACCCCGCGCAGCACCCAGGGCGTGTCGGGCCCGTACCGGAACCAGACATCGTCGAGCTCGATACCGCGGCGCAGTTTCCCGGCGGGTGCCGGCTGGGCGGGCTCGGTCAGGTCCGGCTCCTGCGCCAGGACGTCCCGGTACGACCCGAACAAAAGCAACGACCGGTAGCTCATCGCCGCGGCATTGATGACCATGCCGAGGGCTATCGCGACCGAGCCGAGAGCTGTCACGTACACCGCGACATCGCCGAGACTGAGCCGTCCGGCCGACGCCGATGTCACTGCCCAGACAAGCCCGGCACCCGCGACCACGGCACTGGTCCCGGCCATTGCCGCGTTGCCAGCCAGGACCCGGCGATTCACGTGGCGGCTCGCTCGGATGACTTGGCCCAGCTCGTCGAGCATGCGGTCGCTGAAATACGCGCCGAGACCGAACAGCCGGATCTCCTTGGCCGCGTGCAGGCTGCACATCAGCTGCTGGTAAAAAAGCTGCCGTCGCTCGTTCTTGGTGATGCCAGTAATCAGCGCCACCTGCTGCCTGGCGATGCGGCGCTCGAGGTAGATCACCGGGATCGCGGCGATCACCAGCGCTGCCGCCAGAACGGGGTTGAGCAGCAGCAAGGTGATCAGGAATCCGCTCAGGGTCAGTACCGACTGCACGATCGAGATGGCGCCGGACATGATCTGGCCGGGCCCGCTCGAGCCGGCCTGCTCGGCAAGGCGCAGCTGATCCTGGAAGGCAGGGTCTTCGAGGAGGCGCAGGCCGTGCAGGCGACTCAGTGTAGAGAACAGTCCGATGGTGGCTTCGCGGCGGACTACCAGGCCCGACTGGGCCGCCAGGTACTGACTCAGATTTGGCAGCAGCGCTGTGGCGCCACCGGCGGCGGCCATGAGAATACTGAGCACGACCAGATGGACGACCCGCTGAGCATGACCACCGGACAGGCCATCAAGGATGGCTCGCAGCAGCCAGGCCCCCGCTACCGGCGTCAGGCCGGCCAGGACGGCCGCACCGACCTGGCCGAGGCAGGCGACCGGACTGGCCCGCCAGGCCATGGCCACCGCGTCCGCGAGGGTTGCGGAGAGACGACCTGACATTAGGCCGCCACAGGCGCCGGCAGCTCGGCTGGGTCGTAACCGGTCAGCTGGACGGCTCCGTCGGCGTCGAGCAGGCAGAACGCCGGATAGCCGAGCACGTGGAAGGCGGTCGCGAGTTCCCCGTCCGCTGGCTGCAGGCACACGTGGGCCACGTCGGCCAGCCCCTCGGCGTAGGGGACGGTCTCGTCCTCGGCAGCGAGGACGACCGCGAGCACCTCGTCTCGGGAGAGTCGGTTTGCCTGCACGTACTCGAGGAAGGCGGGGACGCGCCGTGGGCAGATCGGGCACGTTGACGAGAAGAAGGCCGCGAGCCGGAAGCCGGCCGGGCCAGTCAGCAGCTCCCCGCTCGTGCTGACGGCGGCGAACTCGGCAGGAGCCTCGCCAGGGCCAAGACCCAGCACGACCGTCTCCCCATGGCGCGAGGCGAGCAGTGCCGTGTGCTCGCGGAGGCGGCGGATCACGCCGAAGGTGAGCAGCAAGTCCAGCAGGCACAACACACCCACCACGATGACCGCGGCGACCAGCACTCCCATTGCTTTCCTCGATTCGCTCGATTGGACACCTGGACACGGACGAGCACGCGTGCCGCGGCCAGGGCAGCGACCCGGCCACAGCACGCGGCGCCAGTCCATGCGGCACGAGCCGGCCGGCTCCTGCTACCGGCAGGCTGAGTTGGCGATCTTGACCGTGCATCCGCCGCAGACGGCCTGGCAGTCGCAATTGACGACGCACCTCTTGGCCAGGCCGATTCCGTTGCCAGCGCACTCATTGCAGCTGACGTTGTAGGACTTGCCAAAGAGCGTGCAGCACGCGCCGGCCTTGATCTCGGGCACGACAATGCCGAGAAGCCGGTCCGCGATGGCTCCGATGACCTTCATCTCTTTCACCCCCTCACATTTTTCGATCCCTCAGCACGAGGCCGCCAAGTGGCAGACCCGCAGGCTGAGCGGGCCACCACCGGGTGCACCTTCGTGCTAAATCGGACAGGTGCTGACCATTTTCCGTAGCAGGCTGGTGCCATTCCAGGCAGTTGACCGGCGGATCGGCGGCAGTTTCCGGCACCGCAGGGCGGTTCGGAAATGCTGGCGCGCTGCACCGGCTGCTGATCTTTGCCGTTCGTGCGACCTTCTTGACTGTCTGCTGAGTGGCCGGAACATGAGCCATATGACGGGACGAATCGTGAGCTTCGCGGCGCAGCTGCGCCAGGGCCGACTGGCGGCGGGATTGACGCAGGAGGAACTTGCCGAGAGATCTGGCCTGAGCGTCCGGGCCATCCGCGATCTGGAGAGCGGCCGCACCGACCATCCGCGGCTGAGCACGATTCGCCAGCTCAGCCGGGCGTTGTGCCTTGACATCGCTGGCCAGCACACGCTGGCAGCGGCACGAGTTCCGGGCACGGCCGCCGCCGCCAGGCCGCGGGAGCTGCCGGCCGCGGTCACGAACTTCACCGGGCGGGAGCGCGAGCTCGCGCGGCTGACTGCAGTGACCGCCCGGGCGGTGATCGAGCACCGGCAGACGGTTGTCATCTCGGCGATCGGCGGTACGGCCGGCGTGGGGAAGACCGCCCTGGCGCTGGAGTGGGCGCATCGCGCAGCCCGCGGCTACCCCGACGGTCAGCTGTATGTGGACCTGCGTGGCTATGACGCAGGCGAGCCGCTGCCCGCGGTCGACGCGCTCGCCTGGTTCCTGCGTTCCCTCGGGATGGCGCCGTCCGACATCCCGGCCGGCCAGGAGGAGCGCGCCGCGCGGTACCGGACCCTGCTGGCTGGGCAGCGGGTGCTGGTAGTGCTCGACAACGCGATCTCGGCGGAGCAGGTCCGGCCCTTGCTGCCCGGCTCGTCCGGTTGCGTTGCCGTCGTGACCAGCAGAGATCCGCTGACCGGCCTGGTCGCCAGGGACGGCGCGGTGCGGCTCGACCTTGACCTGCTGCCGCTGACCGACGCGGTGAACCTGCTGCGGACGCTGATCGGCGCGCGAGTCGAAGACGATCCCCGGGCCGCGTCCGAGCTGGCCCTCGCCTGCTGTCGGCTGCCGCTGGCCCTGCGAGTCGCCGCCGAGCTGGCCGCGTCGCGCCCCGGTGCTCGGCTCTCCAGCCTGGCGGCCGAGCTTGCCGACCAGCAGCGCGGGCTTGACCTGCTGGACACCGACGGGGACGTCAGAGCTTCGGCGCGGGCGGTGTTTTCCTGGTCCTACCGGAGCCTGAGCACCGCCACCGCCCGCGCCTTCCGACTCCTCGGCCTGCATCCTGGCCCGGATTTCGATAGCTACGCGCTCGGCGCGCTGACTGGCAGCACGGCGGAGCAGGCCCGCCGCTACCTCGATCAGCTCGCGCGGGCCAGCCTGATCCTGCCCGCCGGAGCCGGCCGGTACTGCCTGCATGACCTGCTCCGCGCCTACGCCTGCGAGCTGGTGACAGCGCACGACGACGACAGGCACGCAGCGCTCACCCGGTTGTTCGACCACTACCTGCATGCCGCGGGAGCAGCGATGGACAGGCTATTCCCGGCCGAGCTGCACCGTCGGCCGCGGATCCCGGTGCCGGGCAGCCCGGCACCGGTCCTGGACGACACTGGCGCAGCCCGGGCGTGGCTGGACGCACACCGATCTACCCTGACGGTGGTTGCGACCTATACCGCCGAACACGGCTGGCCACGCCACACCACGCAGCTCGCGGCGACGCTGGCGCGTCATCTCGACGCAGGCCGTCACTACATCGAGGCGGTGACAATCCACGGTTCCGCGCACACCGCGGCCCAACGCCTTGGCGATCACGCCGCCGAGGCGACCGCGCTGTTCAGCCTCGGGCTGGCTGGCACGCGGCAGGGCCGCTATCAGCAGGCCACTGCGTACTCGCGAGAAGCCCTTGGGCTCTACCGCAGAGCCGGTGACCTGACCGGCCAGGCTCGTGCGCTGTCCAATCTCGGGAACATTAGCGCGCGGCAGGGCAGGTACCGGGAGGCTGCCGCCCCATTCCGCGAAGCGCTGGCGCTGTTCCGGGAGATGGGCGATGCCACCGGCCAGGCGCACACGCTCAGCAACCTGGGATTCATCGATCAGCGGCTGGCGCGCTATCAGCGGGCCAGCCGGTACCTGCGCCAGGCACTGGAGCTGTGCCGAGCGAACCGCGACACAATGGGAGAGGCGTACACGCTGGCCAGCCTGGGCTGCCTGTGCAGGCATCAGCAGCGCTACGAGCGGGCCGCTGAGTACCTGGAGCAGGCGCTCGAGCTATGCCGGGCCATCGACGAGCGCACCTGTGAAGCGCATACGCTCGCCGATCTCGGCCTCGTCGAACTCGACCTTGGCCGTCACGACCAAGCGGCCGACAACGTTCATCAAGCCCTGGTCCTGTTCCGTGCGAGCGGCGACCAGTCCGGCGAGGCCGAGGCGCTCAACAGTCTGGCAGCGGTTCGCCTCGGCATGAACCGAGCGGCCGAAGCTCGGGCAGGGTACGCCGAGGCGCTGATCCTGGCGCGTCACATCGGCGATCAGCACGAGCAGGCTCGCGCCCACGAAGGCCTGGCCTGCGCGTATCAGGCGGACGGCGTCGGCGACCACGCGCTCGATCACTGGCAGCAAGCACTGACCCTGTACACCGCGATCGGCGTACCGCGAGCACTCCAGCTCAAGGCCCAGGTCCAGGCTCAGCCCGGCCGCGCTGGCGACGCCCGGTAGCCCGCATAGCAGTCCGCACCCCGAGCGGGTTGCCATCTCGACTATAACGATATATCTTTGACGTATCTGAAGGCTACGGTGACAGTCTGGAGTGGCCAGAGTGTCAGAGCCGCAGCCGGCAAAGGAGCACAAAACATGCGTTACGAAGATGACAAGCGCCGAACTCGGCGCGCAGCTGGCAGGTGGGAGCCTGCCGATGACAGTGACCGGCGCCGCTGGCATGGCGACGACGGGGAGCACCGGGTGCATGCACATGGCCATGGCGGCCGAGGCCGCTTTGCCGGTCCATTCGGCGGTCCCGGTTTCCCGGGCGGTCCTGGTTTCCCGGGCGGTCCTGGTTTCCCTGGCGGTCCTGGCTTCGGTGGGCCTGAAGTCCACGAGTGGGCCCGCGGACCGCGAGGACCGCGTGGCATGCGCAGCCCGAGGGCACGGCGCGGCGATGTCCGCGCGGCGGCCCTGGCCCTGGTGGCGGAGGAGCCGCGTAACGGCTACCAGATCATCCAGGAGATCGGCGAGCGCAGCGGGGGTGTGTGGCGGCCAAGCCCTGGCGCGATCTACCCGGCACTGCAGCAGCTTGAGGACGAGGGCCTGATCAGGGCCGAGTCAGGCGAGAGCGGCCGCCGGAGCTACCAGCTCACCGACGAAGGCCGCGCCTACGTGGAGGCTCACCCGGACGAGCTGCGAGCGCCGTGGGACGTCGTGGCCGGCAGCGCCGGCGGTGTCGCCCTGGAGATGCGCAAGCTGATCGGGCAGGTCGCCATGGCCGCGTACCAGGTGATCAGCGCGGGCTCCGACGCCCAGGCGGCGCAGGCGCGCCAGCTGCTGGTGGACACGCGCAAGGCGCTGTACCGGATTCTGGCCGCCGACGAGGACGAGGCTCCGGCCGACGGGCAGTGACCGGCGGCGATGGTGCCGGCGGTCAACAGGTTTCACAACTAGCGATGCCGTCAACATAGATTGACGGCATCGGCATGGGGGAGTGGCAGCCGCCCGGTTACGCTCGTAGCTGGCCGGCCGTGGGGGCGCAGTGTCTGCGGCGGCCATCCCTCCGGGACCTCAGGAGCAGGTCAGCGGTCGCTGACCCGTCGGCGTCCTGGCCGGCCGGTTACCCGGCGGACTCGCGGCCAGGCTGGCTGCTGCTGAAATCATTCGCGATCTGCCCAAGTCTCAACCACGGAGGAACAGCATGGCAGCCCAGACCGGCACGGAGCCGGACGCGGACGAGCTGCGCCGCGCTGCCGGACCGGAGACCGTGGTCTCGGTCTCTGGCCTGGTGAAGCGCTACGGCGAGGTGGAAGCCGTGCGCGGCATCGACTTCACCGTAGCCAGGGGCGAGACGTTTGGTTTCCTTGGCCCGAACGGCGCAGGCAAGTCCACCACCATCAAGATCCTCTGTACGCTCGCCAACGCCACCGCGGGCACCGCCCTGGTGGCCGGCTACGACGCGGCGAACGAGCGCGAAGCGGTGCGGCGAAATATCGGCCTGGTATTCCAGGACACGACGCTAGATACCTACCTGACCGCTGAGCAGAACCTGCGCTTCCACGCCGAGCTCTACGGCGTCCCGCGCGCGGCGGTAGTGCCGAGAATGCGTCAGGTGCTGGACATGGTGGGCCTGTGGGACCGCAAGGACAGCCTGGTCAGTACGTATTCAGGCGGCATGCAGCGGCGGCTGGAGATCGCGCGTGGCCTGCTGCACGCGCCGCGCGTACTGTTCCTGGACGAGCCGACGGTCGGCCTGGATCCACAGACCCGATCCTCAATCTGGACGTACATCAACGACCTCAAGTCCCGCGAGGACATCACGATCTTCCTGACGACGCATTACATGGACGAGGCCGAGCACTGCGACAGGATTGCAATCATTGACCACGGCAAGATCGTGGCTGTCGACACGCCCGAGGCGCTCAAGGCCAGCGTGGGCAAGGACCGCGTGCAGATCCAGACCGGGAACGACCAGGCCGCCATTGCGGAGCTCCGCTCCGCCTTTGGTATCGACGCCGCCGTGCACGAAGGAGCGGTCACCTTCTCGGTCGCCGCCGGGGAGCAATTCGTGCCACGGCTATTCAGCGAGTTCAGCATCCCGATCCGGTCGGTCAGTGTGTCGCGGCCGTCGCTGGACGATGTCTTCATGTCCTACACGGGCACCACGATCCGGGACGCCGAGGGCGGCGCCGGCAACGAGTTCATGCGCAATATGCACCGGATGCGGACGGGAGGCAGGCGCTAGCAATGGCGACCCAGACAACGAGCCCGGCGGCGGTCACCGACACGGGCGCTGTCATCGACCGGATCCGGGTCTCGGTACCCGATCGCGGCCTTCGGCACGACCTGCGCGCCGTCGGCATCGTCTGGCGCCGGGAACTGATCAGGTTTCGTTCGGACCGACTGCGGGCGATCACGTCCTTGGTGCAGCCCTTCCTGTTCCTGTTCATCCTCGGCACCGGGCTGAGCAACCTGGCAGGCGGCAGCCTCCCGCACTCGGCCAACTTCGACTTCAAGACCTTTATCTATCCCGGCGTGCTGGCGATGTCGGTGCTGTTCACCTCGATCTTCTCGGCCGGCTCGATCGTGTGGGACCGGGAGTTCGGTTTCCTCCGCGAGATCCTCGTCGCGCCGGTGAGCCGTGCCGCCATCGTGGTCGGCAAGTGCCTCGGCGGCGCCACCATCGCGACGTTCCAGGGCGTGATCTTCCTGTGCCTGGCCTGGTTCGCGCACGTGCCCTATAACCCGCTGCTGATCCTCGGCCTGGTCGGCATGCTGCTCCTGCTGTCCTTCACCCTCACGGCATTCGGCGTGATGATGGCGGCCAGGATCAAGCAGTTTCAGGCATTCATGGCGCTGACTCAGATGCTGGTCATGCCGCTGTTCTTCCTGTCCGGCGCGCTGTACCCGCTGAATGGTCTGCCCGCCTGGCTGACCGTGCTGACCCGCCTGGACCCGTTGACCTACGTCGTCGGGCCGATGCGGCACCTGGTCTTCAGCCATCTGAGCCTGCCACCCGCTTTCAAGGCGGCCATCAGCACGCATCTGGCCCCGAGCGTGACCTGGGGTGGCTGGGTTGTGCCGCTGTGGCTCTCGCTGGCGATCGTGGCGGTCATGGGCGTGGCCATGATGACCGTGGCGATCTTCGAGTTCAGCAAGACGGAGTAGCGGCTGCCTCGTCCACTGCCTTCGCGCGGGACGCCGGCGTGGCGGCCGGCGCCGCTCGCTGCCGCTCGTCCATCGCCCCCGCGCGGGACACCGGCGTGGCGGCCAGTGCCCTTCGCTACTGCCTCGTCCACCGCCCTCGCGTGGACACCGGGCTAGCGGACGGACCAGACGGAAACGGTCCGCCCGCCACCCCGGCCATCCCACGCTCGCAGGGAACGCGAATGGGCGAGGACGGAGAACCACGACGGGCAGGATCATCCCCGCTCGCAGACCCCAGCGGATAAGGACGGCCCCAGCGGATAGGGACGGCAGGATCATCCCCGCTCGCAGACCTCAGCGGATAGGGACGGGCAGAATCGCAGACCCCAGGGGTAAGTACGCATCCCCGTGGGCTGTTGCAAGGCTCCGCATCCGCTCGGTAGACCAGATCTGGGGCCAGTCGCCGAGTCGCGGCTGCAGCTCAGGGCCGGCTTTCCGCCCTCAGCTCTGACTCTCCACCGATTTCAGCGACGCAAACTAGCCCAGACCCGCCCACCGCATCGCTGAAATCGGTGCTGGTGTCAAGGGAGTGCTGCAACGAGGTACTGGTTGAGGGCTTCGGCGGGGGTTGCGTAGTCCAGGATGCGGCGGGGCCGGGTGTTGAGCCTGGCGGCGATGTCGTCGAGCTGATGCTGGGTGTA
>DASXMP010000037.1:0-20568 GCA_036495585.1 Streptosporangiaceae bacterium | reverse complement strand
GCGGCACCGGAGGAGGCGTGGCTGTAACTTCTGGCAATCAGGTTGGTGAGGAGCGGCGATGGCAGACGCAGTCTCGGACGAGAGCTTCCTGCTCGCCGTGCTCAACAGCACCCCGATCGCCGATGACGGACCCGCCGACCTGCTGGCCGACTCAGCCCGGTCCACGGCGTACCTGGCCGCTGCCGGAGGCCTCGGTTCTCCGGCCGAGCTGACCCACGTTCTGGAAGCCCGGCGTCTGCTCCAGGCAGTAGTACGCGGCGAGCAGACGCCGGATGTGCTGGCCCCCTTCCTGCAGGACGTCTTGTATCTTCCGGCGATCCGGGATGGCCGCCTGGCCTGGACGCTGAGCGCCCCTCCGGAGCGCGGCCTGGCCGTGCGGGCCGTGCTGACCTGGGCCGCGCTCGACGCCAGCAACCCGGGCCGGCTGCGCCCATGCGCCAACGACGAGTGCCATCTCTTCCTCATCGATCACAGCAAGGCAGGCACCGGCCGCTGGTGCTCAATGGCCGTGTGCGGCAACCGGATCAAGGCACGCCGCCACTACCAGCGGGTGCGTAGCGCGCGGGAGGCGTAGCTCAGACCGGAGCAGACAGCGACAGCGCGAACTGGCCGCCCGCGTCGGTCCACCAGTCCCGCATCGCGAATCCGGCGGTGGCGAGCTCGCTCGCCACGCGATCCCGGCGGAACTTCGCCGAGATTTCCGTGCGCATCTCCTCCCCGGCGGCGAACCGCACGGTCAGATCGATGCCTGGCAGACGCACCCGTTGACTGATGGCCGACCGGAGCCGCATCTCGATCCATTCGCTCTCCGGTACCCACACCGCGACGTGGTCGAAGGCGTCCACGTCAAAATCGGCGCCGAGCTGGGTGTTCAGGACGGCCAGGACGTTCTTGTTGAAGGCGGCGGTCACACCCGCCTCGTCGTCGTACGCGGCGACTAGGACGGCCGGATCCTTGACCAAGTCCGTGCCGAGCAGGAGCGTGTCCCCGGACCTGAGCTGCGACCGGATCCTGGTCAGGAACGCTTTGCGCTGCGGCGGGGTCATGTTCCCGATCGTGGACCCGAGGAAAGCCACCAGGCGCTGACCGGCTGCGTCGGCGGGCAGGCCAAGGTGCTCCTCGAAATCCGAGATGACTGCGCTCACGACGAGGCCCGGGTACTCGGCTGCCAGCGCGTCCCCGGCGGTCACCACGGCCGCCTCGCTCACGTCCACGCCCACGTAGGAGCGGAGCGTGCCGCCGGCGCGCAGCGCGTCCAGCAGCAGCCGGGTCTTGTCCGAGGACCCGGAACCGAGCTCAACGAGGGTGCGGGCGGCGGTGCGTGCTGCGATCGTCGGCGCCTGTTCCTGCAGGATTGCCCGCTCGGACCGGGTGGGGTAGTACTCGGGCAGCTCGGTGATCTTGTCGAACAGCGCGCTGCCCTGAGCGTCGTAGAACCACTTGGGCGGCAGCGACTTGGGTGTTGCCGTCAGCCCTGCGCGCGCGTCCTCGCGGAGGGCCCGCTCCAGGAATCCAGCTGGAAGCAACCGCTCGACAGTCGTCATCGGCCAGCCTCCCCGATGGTGTTGGTCGTGGCTTGCGGTGGCACCGCCGCGGTGAGTCCTTCCAGTGCGGTGCGCGCCGTCCGGAACCCGGAGAAGATCTGCCGTCTGATCGGGTAGTCCCAGTTCCGGAAGGTGCCGCGGGTCGCCACCGGAGCCACGCCGAACGCACCGCCGCGCAGCACCTTGTACTCCGGCCCGAAGAACACTTCGGAGTACTCCTTGTACGGCCAGGCCACAAAGCCCGGGTACGGCAGGAAGTCCGAGCTCGTCCACTCCCACACGTCCCCGATGAGCTGCCGCGCGCCGGACGGCGCTGCACCGGCCGGGTATGACCCGGCGGGCGCCGGCCGCAGGTGTCGCTGGCCGAGATTTGCAAGCTCGGGCGTGGGCTCGTTGTCACCCCAGGGATAGCGGCGTGACCGCCCCGCCGCCGGGTCGTGGCGCGCAGCCTTCTCCCACTCGGCCTCGGTGGGAAGCCGTCGGCCGGCCCACCGTGCGTACGCGTCGGCCTCGTACCACGACACGTGGACGACGGGCTCGTCCGGGACCACCGGAGCGGTGACACCGAAGGATTCACGTAGCCATTCGCCGTCCCAGCGCCAGAACAGCGGCGCGAAGAGGCCGGCGCGCTGGCGATGCTCCCAGCCGTCCGGACTCCACCAGCGGGGACTGTCGTAGCCGCCGTCGGTGATGAACTCGACAAACGCGTGGTTGGTCACCGGCGCGGTGTCGAGGTAGAACGCAGGCACCTCCACCAGATGTGCGGGGCGCTCGTTGTCGAGTGCCCACGGCTCGACCGACGTACCCATCTGGAATTGGCCGCCCGGCACGTAAACCTCCGCCGGGAGAAGGTCCGCATCAGCTGGGGCCGGCGGCGGGGGTGGGGCGGTCAGCGCCGGAGCGCCCTGCCGGAGCTGGTGGGTGGCGAGCATGGTCTCGTCATGCTGCGCCTCGTGCTGCGCGATCATGCCCCAGGCGAAGCCGTCCGTCATCAGCTGTGTGCCGTCGAACCGGGCCTTTTCCAGCAGGTCAAGTACCCGCCCGCGGACTTCGTGTCCGTACCTGCGCGCCTCCTCCGGCGGCAGCAAGGGCAGCGAAGGTCGCTCGAAGCGCGGATGCTCGAAGGCGTCGTAGAGCGGGTCGATCTCCGGGTGCATCGGCGTCCGGCCGCCGACCTCGCGCAGCAGCCAGAGCTCCTCCTGGTTCGCGACGTGCGCAAGGTCCCAGACGAGCGGCGACATCAGTGGCGAGTGCTGCTTGACCAGGTCGGCTTCTTCCACGGACGTGGTGAGCAGGGTGGTGCGGTCGCGAGCGGACACTAGCTCGGCGGCGATCTTGTCCCGCAGTGCCTCTCCTGAGTTCACGTGACCTCCTCGAGTAGGTCGTCGGCCGGGCATCGGTCCTTGTGCACGTACCTGTCGATGAAGCCATCCACGGCCGCGCGGATTGCGGCGGGGACTCGCTGCCGGGCCAGGGCAGCACGGGCAGCCTCGAAGCACGCCCGGCTGGCCCGTGCGATCCCGGCGTTCTCGGGGCCGCACCGCGCTGCCGTCACCCAGGGATTCTCGGCACCGACGGTCTCGGCATGCGGCCACTCGCCGGCCGCAACGTGGCCGTCCCACAGCGGCTCAACGGCTGCCATCGCCGCGTCCGCGGCCCGCTCGTCGTCCGTCAGCGCCGCTACGACGGCGAGCGGCACGATCCAGCCATCTGCCCCTTGCTGGGCGTCGATAACCCGCAGTTCCAGGTAGCCATGCGGGCGGACGGGCGGGAACAGGGTGGACAGGTGGTAGGCGAGATCGTCCGCGTCTGGCCGCCGAAGTGTGCCGCCGCCATCACGCAGCCAGTCGCGAAAGGTCATGCCAGGCGGTGCGGTCCAGTCCGGCGATGCAGGATCGCGCACCAGCATGACCTCGGCATCCATGGCGTAAGAAGCCCATGCCTCGCGTGGGTCCGTGTTGCCTCCGCTCGGCGGCCTGGTGCGACCAGGATCGAGCTGTCCCCACACCTGCTGGCGCGACGACCGCCAGCCAGTCGGTTGGCCCTTCCGCAGCGGGGAGTTAGCGAACGCCGCTACCAGCACCGGACCGATCGCGTGCAGCAGGCGCCAGCGGTGCCGGAAGCCGGAGTGTCCGGGGCCGTCCTCGCCAGCGTCCAAGCAGATCTGGACAGAGGCGGTGGAGCACATCATCCATCGGCCCCAGGGCCCGCCGCGGTCGAAGAACGCCTCCATGGCGGTGTAGCGCGGGAGGCTGGCCACTCGGCGTGGCGGCCGGTGCGGATCCATTCCGAAGCCGGCCAGTTCCAGGCCAACCCCGGCTGCGGCATCACGCAGGACAGCGAGGTCGGCGGCAGTTGAGCTGACGCACTCGGCGAGCGAGTTGGCGGGGGCGGAGCTGATCTCTAGCTGTCCGCCAGGCTCGGCAGTCAGCAATGCTCCAGAGGGCAAAACGCGGGGTGTGGCAGTGGAGGGAAGCTCAGCGGGACGGTCGGTGGCACCGGCTCCGAAGGCCAGCGCGGTTCGTTCAGGTTGAACAGGCAGGGCTGGGTTGATGGCGTCGCGGACCAGCCATTCGAGCTCGACGCCGATTCGGCGCGGTGGTCCTGTCTTCAGGCAAATGCCGTGGACGTGGGCGACTGCCGCGTCCTCGGCCAATGCCGTGCTATCGGTGCGAAGGCTCATAACAGTGATCCCTCCTGATAATGAGCAAAAGCCTCGTATATCTCTATATCGGTGGACAGTTGCTTGGGCAGCCTCGACATTGTGGTCGAAGAGTTCGGAGATCTCGCCTGCCACGAGGCACCTGCCTAGGTTTCGGCCTGGGACGCTGGTCCGCGTCCAGCCTGCTGTGGCTGGTGAGCTATGGCTGGTCTGCGGGCTGTTGCGCCGAGTGGTCGACGCTTGCCTGGCTGGGGCGGCTATTTGACCTGTCGGCCTCCTGGGCGGCTAGCTGGCCGGTGGGCTCGGCTGAAGGCGGGACGCGTAGACGGCCAGCCCGGGCGGGGAACCCCTGGCCGTACTTGTCGGTCTTGTCCTATGCCCAGGCTGGCCCCTCGCTATGCCTTCGAGCCGGCGGTGATCTCAGCATCGCTCCTCCTGCCTCGTTGCCTGCAGGACGATGTCGGGCGCCGCGACCAATCCGCAACCCGCTCCGGGTCCGTAGTACTAGTAACGCGCCCGGTCCCGCTGGCCTGCCGACAGAGCCCCCGTTTCGTCTAACCTTCATGATCCAGTTAGCCGGTTAGCAGCATACGCAGTTAAACATCCGGCAGCCGACCCGTCAACCGGCCGAGAGGCTGGCGCTCCGCCTGGCCGCCCGCCGAGCTCATGACCGGATGGCCGGGCAGCAGGCGCGCACTTCTCTTCATCATGTCGCCTGACTCTGACACTCTGACTGCTCGCAGTCGTGCACGAAGCGATGGCTGGGCAGTGTTCGTTCGGGTGGCCCTGCATTGTGAGCACGCGGCTAGCACGCCACGGCCGGACCGAAACGTCAGACCCAGCCGGAATTATGGGGGGCGAAGACAGGAGGTCTCATGCCGCTCAGTATCGGCGTTGTGTTCCCTGAGACTGTCCCCGCGGATGTGCCGCTGCCAGATCCGGCCAGCATTGCACGGCATGCTGAGCACGCTGGGCTGGACTGCGTCTGGGCGGAGGACCGCCTCGCAGACCAAGAGATGTGTGTGCCCGATGCCCCGCTCACGCTCGCGGCGGCCGCTGCGGTGACCGAGCACATTGGCATCGGCTTCGCTGTGTACGTGCCATCCCGCCGGCCGCTCGTATTGGCTGCTAAGCAGATCGCCAGCCTGCAGCACATCTCCGGCGGTCGCCTGCAACTCGGCGTTGGCCTGGGCGGCGGCGACGAGCATGAGTACGAGGTGGCCGGCTATCGCGTGGCGGATCGCGCCCGGCGGACCGAGGCGTTCTTGCGGTTGTTGCCGACGCTGCTCGGCGGCCAGACCGCCCAGGTGCCGGATCTGCCAGGGATGCCCGCTGTGCGGTTGCTGCCCCCGGCGCCACTGCCACCACTGTGGATCGGCGGCATCTCGACGGCGGCCCTGCGGCGCGCCGCAACGTTCGGCTCCGGGTGGCTGTCCGGGTTTCAGTCGCCAGCAGAATTCGCCGCCTCGGCGGCACGCCTGTCGGACCTGGCGGCTGAAGCCGGGCGGCCGAGTCTCCGGCTCGGCATCTCGGTCCACGCGACGCTCGGCACCGGTACAGGCACAGGGCTCGCCGACCAGACGGCAGACTTCCTGCAGCGGACTTACGGGATGCCACCGGATCGCGCCAGGCAGCTTGCGGTCGGCGGGACGCCGGACCAGGTGGCTGATCAGCTAGCGGCTTTTACCGAGGCAGGAGCCGACGTTATCGCAGTGGGGTGCCATCCGGACCTGGCACCGCAGACCGTCGACTTGGTCGCCGAGGTCGGCCGTCGACTCCGCCAGCACTAGCTGGTGACCGGTGTCCCCGGCCGGCCACGGGTGCGCTCAGCCGGGCGATGTCCCGCCCTGAGTGCGCGTGGGCTCAGCCCGATGTCCCGCCTTGAGCCCGCGGCTCAGGCTCTCAATCCACGATCACCGGTGTGGTCAGGACGCGGTCTGGGCCAACCACCCTGCGCGGCCCCTGCAGCATCAGGCTGCCAGCGAGTCTGACGTCCGCCGAGGACGAGCCGATCTGCACGTCGATGTGGCCCGGCTCCACGATCCGCTCACCCGATCGCCCGCAAAACGCGGTGCGGTCGGCGTGCAGCCCGAAGGTGATCCGGCGAGACTCGCCAGGCGCCAGCGGGACGCGGGCGAACCCTGCCAGGAACCGGACCGGCCGGACCACTTCAGCGACCGGATCACCGAGGTAGAGCTGGACAACCTCGGCGCCGGGCTGCTGCCCGGTGTTGCGTACCGTGCACGTAATGTCGGCGGCTCCATCGGTCTGGATCGCGAGACAGGCCGGATCGATGGACAGCTTCGAGTACTCGAAGCTGGTGTAGGACAGGCCGTGGCCAAAGGCGTACAGCGGGGTCGGGTCCAGCGCACTGACGTCGGTCGGGCCGGCCAGCGGCGGCCGCAGGTACGGTGCGGGTTGCCCGCCGCTGTGGGCCGGTACCTCAACCGGGAGCTTGCCGCTCGGAGTGACGCGGCCCGACAGCACGCCGGCGATAGCCGCTGCGCCGCCCTGGCCGGGAAAGAACGACACGACAGCAGCGCCGAGCCTCGCGGCGGCGCCGCCGAGCGCATACGGACGGCCGACGACCAGCACCAGCACCACGGGGACGCCGGTCGCCACCAGCGCGTCGAGCAGTTCTTGCTGTACTCCGGGCAGACGGAGGTCGGGAGTGTCGCAGCCCTCGCCTGAGCTGCCCCGGCCGAACAGCCCCGCTTCGTCGCCGAGCACCGCAACGACAAGGTCGGCCGATGCCGCAGTGCTGACGGCGGCCGCGAAGCCGTCCCGGTCGGCCGACCGGACAGAGCAGCCCTGCGCGGCAGTGATCTCGGCTGCCGGAAATTCTGCCCGCAGGGCACCAAGTATCGACTGCTCGGGCAGGCCAGAGCCGTGCCCCGGGTACCGGTAACCGACGTGGCGAGGGAAGCTGTAGCACCCGAAAAACGCTAGCGGGTCTTCGGCGAGCGGACCGATCACAGCCAGGCGCCGCGCCGGGCCGGCGCCCTGCGCGATCGGCAGGACACCGCCGTCGTTTGCCAGCAGCACGACGGATTCCTCCGCAAGCCGCCTGGCCAGGTCACGGTAGGCGGGTGGATCCAGGTCGATGCTGTCCGCCTCGCTACCGCCGGTACTGGCCTCGGCCGCATGGGCCTGGCCCGGGCTCGCGGACGGACCGGGGCCGGGAGACCAGTCCGGATCAAGCAGACCGAGCTCGAATTTATGCGTCAGCACCCTGGCGGCGGCCAGGTCCACCACATCCTCGCCAACGTCACCTGCGAGCACGGCTGCCGCCAGGGGCGCGCCATAGCACCGGCGGTGCGGCAATTCCACGTCCACCCCGGCCTGCAGCGCCAGCGCGGCCGCTTCGCCGAGCGAGCCGGCCACGCCATGCAGCTTCTCCAGGAAGGAGACGCCGAAGTAATCGGCGACCACGGTGCCGGTGAAGCCGAGCTCGTCGCGCAGCAGCGTGGTGAGCACCTCCGGATCGGCGTGAACGGGTACGCCGTCGAGGCTGACGTAGGACGCCATCACCGAGCGAGCACCGCCCTCCCTTATGGCCATCTCGAAAGGCGGCAGAAGCACGTCTGCCAGCGCCCGCGGTCCGATGTCGACCGGCGCCAGGTTACGGCCTGCCCGCGAGGCCGAGTAGCCGGCGAAGTGCTTCAGCGTGGCAATCACGCCGGCTGACTGCAGGCCCTGCACGTAGGCAGTGCCGATGATGCCGACCAGGTACGGGTCCTCACCGATGGTCTCCTCCACGCGCCCCCAGCGGGAGTCTCGGACCACATCAAGCACTGGCGCGAGGCCCTGATGCACGCCGACGGCGCGCATGCTCGCCCCGATCGCCGCGCCCATCTCCCGGACGGCCTCCGCGTCGAACGACGCACCCCACGATGGGGGAGCGGGGAACCCGGTCGCGCCCCAGGTGGTGAACCCGGCCAGGCATTCCTCGTGCGCGATCGCCGGGATCCCGAAGCGGCTGGCCGCCATCACCCGCAGCTGCAGGGCAGCCAGTGCCTCGGCACCGGCCCGCGGCGCGATCGGCACGGTGCCGAGCACTCGGGTGAGCTGACCGATCCCGTCCCTGATCAGTTCGTCGACCGGCGTGTCATCAGCGAACTCGCCCTGCATCGGCGCTACGGCGTCCTGGCTATCTCCGTTCGGGCCAGCCTGAGCATCCTGGCCGGTGCCCACCCAGATTCCCGCAAGCTGCGCCAGCTTCTCCTCGATGGTCATCCGGGCGAGCAAGTCCTTCACCCGCTGAGCGACCGGAAGAGCAGGATCACGCCAGGGAGCGACGGCGCTGTCCACAGTGCTGGAAGGTTCAGTACGCATCGTCATCGCAGCTGCCTTGTCTGGTAGTTGGGCCGATATGGTGCGAGCGCCGCGCACGCGCTCGGCCGCCCAGGCCGAAGGAGCGCGAGGATGCGCCGGGCTCAGGGCGGCGGCGCGGTCGATGCGCGCACTACAAGCTCCGTCGCGAGCTCCACGCGGCGGCTCGGCAGCGGCAGGCCCTCGATGAGGGTCCCGAGCATGTCAGCCGCCACCCGGCCCATCTCTGCGAGCGGCTGGCGCACCGTGGTGAGAGGTGGCGACAGCCACTGGTCAACTGGCAGGTCGTCGAAGCCGACGACGCTCAGGTCCTCAGGGATGCGCAGGCCGCGCTGGCGCGCGGCCTCGTAGACGCCAAGAGCCTGCTGGTCGCTGCCGGCGAAGATCGCGGTGGGCCGCTCATCGATGTCGAGCAGCTCGCCACCGCAGGCGAAGCCGCCCTCGTGGTAGAAGTCGCCATGCTTGACCAGGGAGCGGTCGTAGTGCAGGCCAGCGCGCTCAAGCGCGAACCGGTACCCGTCGATCCGAGCTCGGCTGCACAGATAATCGGCCGGGCCGCCGACGGCGCCGATCCGCCGGTGACCGCTGGAGACCAGATAGTCGGTGGCGGCGATCCCGCCTGCCCAGTTGGTGGCACCGACACTGGGCAGGTCGGGCTCCGGCAGGTTGACGGGATCGATGACGACAAGCGGGATGTCTTCTTCGCGTAGCTGCTGCAACTGGCCAGGCGTCAGCTCGGACGTCACCAGTAGCACGCCGTCAGTGTCGTGGCTCGCTAGTGCGCTGGTCCAGCTCGTCGGCCGGGCGCTGCCGTGGCGCACCGATGACACCGCTGCGCCCATGCTGTGCGCCGAGCACCACTCTTCAACTCCGCGCAGGATCTCGACCGCCCACGGGCTGTCCAGTCCGTTGAAGACCACGTCGATCAGTCCCGACCGGCGCCCGGCCCGTCCGCCTGGATGGCGGTAGTTACGCTCGCCCAGCAGCTGCTCAATCCGGGCCCTGGTAGCGGGCGCCACATCAGCGCGGCCGTTCACGACTTTGGACACCGTCGGCAGTGAGACGCCGGCTTCTGCCGCGATCTCGGACAGCGTCGGCCGAGACCGGTGGCCGTTGTTGTCGGCGGCAGCCTGCGACGATCGCGTGCGGCCCGCCGAGGAACTGCCACCGCGCGGACGCTCACCAGTCAGCGCCAC
This sequence comes from Streptosporangiaceae bacterium, assembly GCA_036495585.1. Classification (GTDB taxonomy): domain Bacteria; phylum Actinomycetota; class Actinomycetes; order Streptosporangiales; family Streptosporangiaceae; genus JAJYUU01. The sequence continues at coordinate 10,834 of DASXMP010000037.1, read as the reverse complement.
GTCAACACCTTTCTCGGCCAGACCGGCCGGAGCCCGCAGGTCCGCGACCCTACTTCCGAAAAGGATCGTGCGGAGTATCGTAGCCGATCCCCCATCTGTACGGCGAGCGGGAAGGCGGGACTTTGATGGGGGATTTGCCCGGAAGATAAGGAATGTAAGGGACAAAACTATGGCAGGTCGTGAGAGCCGTCAACGCCCGGCTCTCCGGTCAGAACGTTACAGATATGAGTCTTGACCGGTTACCCAGGGGTTCTTAGGATGTCGGCACGTCGAAACTTTTCTGTAACTTGTGCATGCACCATCCGCGCCTTTTGTCCCGGGCAGAACCGGGTGGTGCAGGCGGACCGGTAAGCGCTTAACAGTCCGGGCTCGACCCGCAGCTTCGAGGAAGAGAAGGGTCCCAGATGATTTACCTGGCACGGCGCTTCGGCTTCTATGTGGTGACGGCCTGGGCTGCCATCACGATCAACTTCTTCATCCCGCGCCTCATGCCGGGCAACCCGGTCGAGCTCCTGTTGTCCCGGCTGTCGCAGGCGGGCCCGGTCACGCCGGGCATGCGCAACGCGTTGGCCGTCGCGTTCGGCCTCAACACCCATTCCTCGCTGCTGACGCAGTACTTCCAGTACTGGGGCCAGCTCTTCCACGGCAACCTCGGTACCTCGATCACGTACTACCCCTCCAGCGTGGCGAGCGTCATCGCTAGCGCGCTGCCATGGACGATCGGCCTGGTCGGGACGGCGACCGTCATCGCCTTCGTCCTCGGCACGGTGATCGGCACGATCGCCGCCTGGCGGCGCGGATCGTTCCTGGACGTCGCGTTGCCGGCCACCGCGTTCCTGCAGGCGCTGCCGTACTTCTGGGTCGGGCTGGTGGCGATCGAGCTGTTCTCGATCAAGCTGGGCTGGTTCCCGTTGTCGGGCGGCTACGACGCCGGCCTGTCGACCAACTTGAGCGGTGCCTTCCTCGGCAGCGCGAGCGTGCACGCGCTGTTGCCGGCCTTCACCGTCGTCATCACCTCGATGGCCGGCTGGATGGTCGGCCAGCGCAATGTCATGATCACCACCCTGGACCAGGACTACGTGCTCGTCGCACAGGCCAAGGGTGTATCCCAGCGTCGCGTCATGATCAGCTACGCGGCGCGCAACGCCATTCTGCCGAACTTCGCCAGCTTCGCCCAGGCGCTCGGCTTCGTTGTCTCCGGCGCGCTGCTCGTCGAATTGGTCTTCTCTTATCCCGGCATCGGCTACGTGCTGCTTAACGCGGTGAACAACGAGGACTTTCCGATGATGGAGGCGATCTTCCTGATCATCGTGCTAGCCGTGCTCGCTGCCAATTTCATCGCCGACCTCGTCTACGTTGTGCTCGACCCGCGGGCGCGGCAGGAGGCCTGACCCATGACTCTCCTCGAAACGGCGGTTTCCGCTGACGTCCGCTCGCAGAAGCCTGCCGCCAGGTCGGGGGTCTGGGCCTGGCTGCGCCGGTCGCGCTGGGTGACCGCGGGCCTGATCCTGCTGGGCATCTTCGTGGTGATCGCGATCTTCGGGTCGACGATCGCGCCCGACGATCCGTCCGCGATCGGCCTGCAGTCGCTGGCGCCGCCCTCGGCTCATCACCTGCTCGGCACGACGCAGACCGGCCAGGATGTGCTGTCCCAGCTGCTGATCGGAGCGCAGTCCACGCTGCTGATCGGCTTTATGACGGGGCTGATCGCCACCGCGCTGTCAGTCATCGTGGGAGTGAGCGCCGGTTACTTCGGCGGCAACGGCGGGGAGTTGCTGTCGCTGCTGTCCAACATCTTCCTGGTGATCCCGGGCTTGCCACTGCTGATCGTGCTGGCCAGCTACGTGCCGCATGCAAGCTGGTGGGTCTTCGCACTGGTACTCAGCCTGGTCGGCTGGGCCTGGGGCGCTCGCGTGCTGCGCGCCCAGACCCTCGCGTTCCGGCAGCAGGACTTCGTCCAGGCGGCCAAGGCCGCCGGGGAGTCGAACTGGCGGATCATCATGTACGAGATCCTGCCGAACGAGGTAGCCATCGTCGCGACCAGCTTCGTCTTTACGGTCGTCTATGCGATCGGCTTCTATGTCGCACTGTGCTTCCTCGGCCTCGGCAACATCAACACGTGGAGCTGGGGCACCATGCTCTACTACGCCCAGAGCAACCAGGCCATCACGAGCGGGGCATGGTGGTGGTACGTGCCGCCTGGAATCGCCGTGGCGCTGCTGATCCTCGGCCTCGTCATGCTCAACTTCGGCATCGATGAGTTCATCAACCCACGGCTGCGTGCGGCCGGGCTTACTCGCCGGGACCTGCGCATGGCCAGCAAGCAGCAGGGCATCACGCCAGTGCTCGGCACGAGGCCCGTCCCCTCGCTCGCCTTCACTCAATACACGGCTACGACGACGAACGGGCGGAGGCCGCGGTGACCGGGCCAGCGAGCACAAAGCAGCCGGTACTGGAGATCCGCGGCCTGTCCGTCGACTATGGCCGGGGCGACCAGGCCGTCCACGCGGTGATCGAGACAGATCTGACGCTGCGCCGGGGCGAGGTGGTCGGCCTGGCCGGCGAGAGTGGCAGCGGGAAGTCCACCCTGGCCTACGGGGCGACCAGGCTGCTGCGCCAGCCGGGCGTGATCACCGGCGGGAGTGTCCTGTTCCGGCCCGACTCCGAGCGCCCGGACCTGGGCATCGACATCCTCGACGCGTCGCCTGATGATCTGCGCGGGCTCCGCTGGCGGGAAGTAGCGCTGGTCTTCCAGTCCGCGATGAACTCGCTCAATCCGGTGCTGACCGTGCAGGCTCAGCTCACCGACACGCTGGCCGCTCACCTGCCGGAAAGCAGCAAGCCGGAGCGGGTGGAACGGGCCGCCGATCTGCTGAAGCTGGTTGGCATCAGTGCAGACCGGCTGCGCAGCTATCCGCACGAGCTGTCCGGCGGGATGAAGCAGCGCGTGATGATCGCGATGGCGCTGGCACTCGACCCGCAGGTCGTGATCATGGACGAGCCGACCACCGCGCTGGACGTGGTGACCCAGCGGCAGATCTTGCAGCAGGTGATCGACCTGCGCGACCGCCTCGGCTTCTCGGTGCTGTTCATCACCCACGACTTGTCACTGCTGCTCGAGCTGGCGGACACCATCGCGATCATGTACGCCGGGCGGATCGTGGAGACTGCGCCAGCGCAGCGGCTGTTCCGCGCACCGCGCCATCCCTACAGCGCCGCCTTGCTCGACTCGTTCCCGTCGCTGCACGGCGAGCGGCGCGTGATGACCGGCATCCCTGGCTCGCCGCCGGACATGCGCCGGCTGCCGACGGGCTGCTCGTTTCAGCCACGCTGCCGGTATGCGCTGCCGCGCTGCGCGAGTGAACAGCCAGAGCTCGCCGGGCCCGCGATTCCGACCGATGCGGATCGCCTGGTGTCGTGCTGGCTGCACGAGGAGGACAAGCTGCCGGAACAGCTGGCCGTTCCTGAGCCGAGCGACCAGGCGCGGCGGCTTGTCACCAGCGCGAATGTGGCCGCCACGCCAGAATCCCTCGGAGGCTCGCGATGACCGATGCCAGTACGAGCACGTCAGCGGTGCCGGCCAGCGAGCGGCCGCGCGGTGCCCGGGTGCTGGAGGCACGCGCGCTGACCAAGCACTTCCGGGTGCGCTCTCGCCAGCAGCGGGGCCAGCGCCAGCTCCGTGCCACCGTGCACGCCTGTGAGGACGCGGACCTCGTGCTCGAGTCCGGCCGTGTCACCGCCGTCGTGGGCGAGAGTGGCTGCGGCAAAACGACGCTGGCGCGGATGCTCGCGCAGCTGATTAAGCCGACGAGTGGCGAGATCCTGCTGGAGGGCAAGCCGGTTGCCGGGCGGAAGCTGCACGACTACCGCCGCAAGGTGCAGATCGTCTTCCAGGACCCGTTCGCATCGCTGAACCCGATCCACAGCGTTCGCTATCACCTGTCCCGGCCGCTGCGCATCCACAAGCGAGCGCACGGCAAAGACGAGGTGAACAAGGCCGTAGAGGCGCTGTTGTCCCGGGTGAAGCTGGACCCGCCGCGGCAGTTCGCCGACAAGCTGCCGCATGAGCTGTCCGGCGGTCAGCGGCAGCGCGTTGCCATCGCGCGGGCCCTCGCCGCCGGGCCGACCGTCCTGCTCGCCGACGAGCCGGTCTCCATGCTGGACGTCTCGATCCGGCTCGGTGTGCTGAACCTGCTCGGCGAGCTACGCGACGTCGAGGGGCTGGCGATCCTGTATGTCACCCACGACATCGCGTCGGCCAGGTACTTCGCCGACACCATGACCGTCATGTACGCCGGGCGCGTCGTCGAGTCCGGACCGAGTCTGGAGGTGACCGACCACCCAGCGCATCCCTATACGCAGCTGCTGCTCGATGCTGCGCCCGATCCGGAGCGGACAGACCTGCAGGTGATCGAGGCCCGGGGGTCTGCCCCCAGCCTGATCGCACCGCCGTCGGGCTGCCGGTTCCACCCCCGATGCCCCCACGCTATGCCGATCTGCTCGGAGCAACTGCCGCAGCAGGAATCGGTTGGCGAGGGTCATATGGCGGCCTGCTGGCTGCACAACGCCGAACACAGGCACGCAACCGAGAGTCCCACCCCTGCCGGCAACCTGCCGGCCTGACACCCGGAGCGATTATGAGAAAGAAGGCGGTGCTTGCTACGGCGTTTGGCGCGGCAGCGGCACTGGCACTGGCGGCGTGCGGGTCTAGCACGCCGAGCACGACGAGCTCCAGCGGGAGCTCCTCAACCTTGGTCATGGAGAGCAGCCCATCGGGTCCAGTGAGCCGGGACTTCAACCCGTTCTCCTCGACCAGTGCCGGCAACATCCTCGGCTCCACCAACATGGTCTACGACGCGCTGCTGCAGTTTGACCTGCTCAAGTCGCCTGCCACCACCTACCCCTGGCTGGCGACCTCGTACAAGTGGTCCAACAACGGTGAGACGATCACCTTCACCCTGCGCAGCGGTGTGAAGTTCACCAACGGCGAGGCGTTCAACGCCAGCGAGGCCGCCTGGGAGTTCAACCTCATCAAGAAGAACGCCGCGATCAACACCAACGGTCTGCCCTATGCCGGCGCTTCCGCGCCGAACGCGACCACCCTGGTGATCAACTTCACCAGGCCGGTGTACACGCTGCTCTACCAGATCGCCAGTACGGTGATGATTCCGAAGGGGATCTGGAGCAAGGTCAGCAACCCGGCAACCTACTCCGACACCGACCCGGTGGGCACCGGGCCGTACAAGCTGCAGTCCTTCTCGCCGCAGGCCGTGTTCTTTACGGCGAACACGAGTTTCTGGCAGGGCGCGCCAAAGGTGAGCAGGCTGGAGTTCCCCGCCTACGACTCCAACACCAGCGCCAACACCGCGCTGGAGCAGAACCAGCTGGACTGGGCCGGCAACTTCGTGCAGAACATCAAGCAGGACTTTGTCAACAAGGATCCGGCGAGCCACAAGTACTGGGACTACGGCCTCCAGACCGAGACCCTGATCCCCAACCTCACCAAGGCTCCGCTGAATGACCTCGCGGTCCGGCAGGCGATCTCCTACGGCGTCAACCGTCAGGAAATCTCCAACGTCGGCGAGGACACCCAGCAGCCAGCCGTGCAGGGCGCGGGCTCACTGACCGGTATCACCCTGCCGCTGGACAAGAGCTACGTGACCTCCGAGACCGCGGGTTACGTCGCAACCTACGACCCCGCCAAGGCCAAGCAGGTCCTCGAGGCGGACGGCTGGAAGATGGGCAGCAACGGCTTCTTCGAGAAGGGCGGCAAGCCGCTCGCCTTCTCGATCGAGGACCCGTCCGCCTACACCGACTTCATCACCGACGACCAGATCATGGCCCAGGAGCTGAAGAAGGTCGGCATGGACGTGACCGTGACCGGCACCTCGGTGCAGAAGTGGACCACGGACTTGCAGACCGGTAACTTCCAGGCGATGGCGCACTGGGGTAACGGTGGCCCGACGCCGTACTTCCTGTACGACAACTGGCTGGACACCACCATCACGGCCCCCATCGGCAAGCTGGCGAACGGGAACTACGAGCGGTACAACAACCCGCAAGCGGAGAACGACCTCAAGTCCTTCGCCGCCACCAACGACGCCGCGACGCAGCTCAAGGACGTCGTCGACATGGAGAAGATCGTCGCCACCCAGCTGCCGGTCATCCCCCTGTTCTACGGAGTCGCCTGGTTCGACTACAACACCAGCAAGTTCACTGGCTGGCCATCGCCGTCGAACCCCTACGCGCCAGGCGAGCCCGCCGGGCCGTTCAACGAGATCACCGTCCTGCGCCTCAAGCCGGTTAAGTAAGAACTGTCCCCGGGGGGCCCTGGCCCCCCGGGGGAACCGGCTACGTGCTTCATCGAACGCGCAGCCCGCCGGCCTCCGAGGGAGGGGCCGGCGGGCTGCGCCTCGTCACTTCCCGGCCGAAGCGCACGCGGTCCGGATGTGACGACTGCCAGGGTTGACCGGTCGGCACAGCGGTCCTACTATCGCAACGATCGCCCGTTCTATCGGAAACTTTCGGAAACTAGATCGGCGTTGTCACCGGGAGAAGGCAGAGCACAGGCAGATGGCTCCGATCAGGGTTGCGATTGCCGGCACCGGTGGCATTGCCCGGGTGCACATCGAGGCGCTGCGAGCACTGTCCGATCAGGCAACTGTCGTCGCGGCGACCGACATCGACACCGACCGGGCCAGCGCGTTCTGCGCCCGCCACGGGATCTCCGAACGCTATGGAACGCTGGCAGACCTGCTGGCCGACGCCCGGCCCGACCTCGTCCATATCTGCACGCCGCCCGGGGCGCACGCCAGCCAGGCGCTCAGCTGCCTGCGTGCCGGCAGTTCGGTGCTGGTGGAAAAGCCGCCTGCGCTCAGCTTGCACGAGCTGAGCCTGATCGCAGCCGCCGAGCGTGAGCGCGGGCCATGGTTCGCGACGGTTTTCCAGCATCGGTTCGGATCGGGCGCGCAGCGGCTGAAGTCTCTGGCTGACAGCGGCTGTCTCGGCCGCCCCCTGCTAGCGCTCTGCAACACCACCTGGTTCCGCGACCAGGCGTACTTCGACGAGCCATGGCGCGGCCGCTGGGACACCGAGGGCGGCGGGCCGACGATGGGGCACGGCATCCATCAGATTGACCTGCTGGCCTACGTGATGGGGGACTGGGTCGAGGTGTCCGGTCTCGCGCGCCGCCAGGCCAGGCAGACGCAGACCGAGGATCTGTCCCTGGCGCAGGTCACCTTCGCCAGCGGCGCCGTCGCCAGCATCGTCAACAGCGTGATCTCGCCGCGCGAGGAGAGCTACCTGCGCTTCGACTTCGAGCGAGCCACGGTGGAGGTGACACACCTCTACGGTTACTCCGACGCGGACTGGCGGATCACGCCGGTGCCGGGATATGCAGACGAGGTACTCGCCGCCTGGGACGGCGGTGCGCAAGGGATAGCGAGCGGTCACCGGGCGCAGTTCGCCGCCGTGCTGGCGGCGCTGCAGGCTCGATCAGCCCCGCCCGTCACCTCGGCCAGCGTCACCAACACAATGAGCCTGGTGACTGGCATCTACGCTTCGGCCCTGACCGGCCAGCCGATCGGCCGCGGCGAGCTCAGTCCCGAGTCCCCGTACTGGCTCCGGATGGACGGTGACGGCGGCGGCCTCAGCCGGCTCGATGGCCCGGTGCGGCCGGCCGAGTCGGTGCCGGCCACCTCGGTGCCTGCGCAGGCACCCGGAGCACCGGCAGCAGCCCGGCAGGCAGGCGCAGCAAGGTCAGCGGAGGTGCACAGTTGATCATGTCGGCAGAATTCGGCAGCGATGGCGCGGTTACCGGCACCTGGCGCGGTACCACGTTGTTCGAGTACGTGTACCAGCCAACTGATCCCGCGCTGGAGTCGCCGCGACCGTACTTCCATCCGGTGCGCACGCTCGGCGGTGACATCGTCAGCCTCTACCGGCCGCACGACCACGTCTGGCACAAGGGCATCGCCTGGTCGCTGTGCGAGGTCGGCGGCATGAACTTCTGGGGTGGCCCGAGCTTCCGCCGGGATCATGGTTACCTGCAACTGGATAACAACGGCCAGATGCGGCACGACGGGTTCAAGGCGATCGACGTTCGGGATGGGGCGCTTGCCATCGACGAGCGCTTGACCTGGGTCACGCCGCAAGGCGAGTCCTGGATCGAGGAGCGCCGGCAGGTCACCACCGCCGTGGACCCGCAGCTGTCCGCCTGGCGGCTCGGGTTCGCCACGCAGATGCACAACATCAGCGGCCGCGACCTGCCGATCGGCAGCGCCACTACGCAGGGCCGCCCGGATGCCGGCTACAGCGGGTTGTTCTGGCGCGGGCCGCGCTCGTTCTCCGGTGGCACCGTGCTGACGGAGGCAGGCCCGGCGGGCGAGGAGGAACTCATGGGCAGCCGGGCGCCCTGGCTCGGTTACGTCGGCCGGCACGATGAGCACGGCCGCAGCTCGACCCTCGTGTTCGCCGACCACCCAGATAACTTCTGTTATCCATCCCCGTGGTTCGTCCGGACCAGCGTCTATGGCTGCGTCTGCCCGGCACCGTTCTTCAGCACCGAGTACCTGCTCGTCGCTGGCGACACGCTGACGCTGCGTTTCGATGTGATCGTGGCCGACGGCACCCTCGATGCGGCCGGCTGCCGGCAGGTCCTGGACAAGCTCGCGCACGCTGACAGCGGCCAGCTGGCGGTGTCAGTCGGCGCGGGCCCCGCCGTAACTGGCCCGATCCCAGCGAGCGCGGCGCCCGCCGCATCCGTCGCGGAGGCAGGGCAGTGACCGCGAGCGTCGGGCTGCCGCCGTCGCAGTTCCCTGGCGGCACGGCCGTCAGCCACCTCGCGGTCTACGACTGGAGCACGCCAGATGGACTGCAAGGTGGCTCAGCGCACGTGCACCTCGCCTGTACCGAGGGCTACGTGGTGCTCGGCGGTGCCGGGCGGCTGCAGACGCTGAGCTCCGCGGGCTTCGCCGAAACGCAACTGACTCCGATGACGGTCCTGTGGTTCTCACCCGGCGTCGTGCACCGGCTGATCAACGACGGCGACCTGCAGATTCTCGTGGTCATGCAGAACGGCGGGCTGCCAGAAGCCGGGGACAGCGTGCTCACGTTCCCGCCCGAGTACCTGGGCGAGGACAGCACGTATCGCGCGATCGCCGCGCCACGGCCGCATGCCGACCTCACCCCGGAAGCAGCCGCGCACCGGCGCCAGCAGCTCGCGGTGCAGGGCTTCCTGCGGCTACGGGAGCAGGTGGAGCGCGACGGCCAGGTCGCGCTCGACGCCTTCTACGACGCGGCGGCGGCCTTGGTGCGCGACCGCGTACCGGGCTGGCGCAAGCTGTGGGCCGACGGCGCGCTCGCGGCCGCAGAGCGAACCGGAGAGCACCTCGAGGTGCTGAGCAAGGGCCACCGCGAGCATCTGAGTGACGGGCGGTTGTCCGTCGTCGGGCCGCCGGCGATGTCGTTCGGCATGTGCGGTCGGCTGCTGAGTTACCCCGCGACGCCCGCACCTCCGGCGTCCGGTAGCTAAGGACACCACGCTGCCTGCCTGGTCGCTGGTCACGTTGGTGATCATTAATGGGGTGGCACAGCGTGCGACAGGCGTCGAGACCCGGCTCGTCCGGGACAGGAAGGGAGCACAGTTCCATGGCTGACGGCCGCTATATTCCATCGCCCGCCGACCACTTCTCATTCGGGATCTGGACAGTCGGCTGGCAGGGCGTCGACGTGTTCGGCGGGGCGGTGCGGCCGCCGATGCCTGCCGATCGGGCGGTGCGCAAGCTCGCCGAGCTCGGCGCCTACGGGGTGAACTTCCACGACAATGACGTCTTCGCCTTCGGGGCCGGGGACGCTGAGCGAGATGAGAAGATCGCGGCGTTCCGCAAGGCGCTGGAGGAGACCGGGCTCGTGGTCACGACCGCGACCACGAACCTGTTCGCGCATCCGATTTTCAAAGATGGCGGCTTCACCTCGAATGACCGCGACGTGCGCAGGTTCGCGCTGGCCAAGGTCATGCGGAACCTCGACCTAGCCGCTGAGCTGGGCGCAAAGATCTACGTGTGCTGGGGTGGCCGGGACGGCGCCGAGTCGGGCGCGGCCAAGGACATCAGGTCCGCGCTCGACCGGCTGAAGGAGGCCTTCGACGTCCTCAGCACCTATGTGCTCGACCAGGACTACGACATCCGGTTCGCGATCGAGCCCAAGCCGAACGAGCCGCGCGGTGACATCCTGCTGCCGACCGCCGGACACGCCCTGGCGTTCATCAACGAGCTCGAGCATCCCGAGCTCGTCGGCCTCAACCCGGAGGTCGGCCACGAGGAGATGTCCGGTCTCAACTATGCGCATGCGATCAGCCAGGCGCTATGGCACGGCAAGCTGTACCACATCGATCTGAACGGCCAGCACGGCCCGCGCTACGACCAGGACTTGCGATTCGGTGCCGGCAACGCGCGCGGGGCATTCTGGGTCGTGGACGCGCTGGAGGCCGGCGGCTACGACGGCCCGGTCCACTTTGACTACAAGCCGCCGCGCACCGAAGACGACGAGGGTGTGTGGGCGTCGGCGGCAGCGTGCATGCGCAACTACCTGATCTTGCGCGAGAAGGTCCGGGCGTTCCGCGCCGACCCGGAGGTGCAGCAAGCGCTGCAGTCCGCCCGGGTGGACCATCTCGCCCTTCCCACGCTCGCCGAGGGCGAAACCTGGCGGGACGTCCGGGGGTTCGCTCCCGACGTCAACGCCCTCGGCGAGCGCGGGATGGCTTTCGAGGCACTGGACCAGCTCGCCCTGGAGTATCTGTACGGCGTGAGGTAACGAGCCCGCGTCGCCCGGCTGG
>DASXMP010000036.1:0-29798 GCA_036495585.1 Streptosporangiaceae bacterium | reverse complement strand
TGGGCGCAGAGCTGACCATGGTGACGTTTACGCCCGCCGCCGCGCCCCGCACACCCCGGCGCTTTCCAGCTGAGCCGAGCAGAACACAACACAACACAATCCACCACGTCCGCGAGCGTGCGGAGCACGGCGACAGCGAGGCGCGTACCGATACGTCAGCGAGCGTGCGGAGCATTGCACCATAGAGCTCGGCTCGGCGCGTACGAGAACTACCGCGAGCGTGCGGAGCGTGTGAAAGCGAGCTGGGCCTGGCGGTCTGCGCGCCGATGCGGCCGCGAGCGTGCGGAGCATCGAATCAACCAGGCCTGGAGGGACGAGCAACGGTTTATCTCATGCGCTAGCCGTCCCAGCCCGTCCGTTTGTTTCTGTGCTCCGTAGCACACGGTCGTCTGTGCGAGGTGTGGCGCGGCGGAGATGCCGTCGGGCCGTTTCGGTTGGCCCGGCGGTGTCTCTGTCGTGCCGCGAAGAGCGAAACGGCGATCGCACTGCGTCGCGACGAGCGAAACGATCGCATTGCGACGCGGCGATCGCATGCCAGTTGAGCGTCAAGGGTACGGCGCGTACGGGCAATGATCGCGGCAAGTCGGGTGGCGGTCGCCGTGTGCCGGGCAGATGTAGGGAATGCCCGGACGGAGGTGACGGTGAGTCTGCTGTCGGCCGTCGGCAGGCCCGTCCGGGCCGCCGTCAGGGCGCAGGGGAAGCCGCGGCCCTGGGTTTTCCCATCGCTGATCCTGCTCGCCTACGTTTGCCTAGCCGTGGGCCTCACGTGGCGGCTCTGGGCGAATCCGGCGACGATGGCCCCGAACAACGGCGGTTCCGGGATATCGCGGGACATCTACCTCAACGTATGGTTCATGCGCTATGCGGCGAATGCTGTGTCGCATGGGCAGTTGCCGGCCCTCGTGACGACGGCAATGAACTACCCACAAGGTGTCAGCGCGATGTGGAACACCTCGCTGCTGCTGCCCTCGATGGTGCTCGCGCCGGTGACGGCAGTCGCAGGTCCGATGGTGAGCTTGACGGTCCTGCTGACGGCCGGCTTCGCCGGCTCGGCAGCCGTCATGTACGGGGTGCTCCGGCGCTGGGGTGCGAGCCTGGGCGCGGCCGGCGTAGGGGGTCTGTTCTACGGGTTCTCGCCAGCCATCATGGTCGCGGCCGAGGACCATTACCATCTTCAGTTCGCGCTGCTGCCGCCGTTGATCGTTAGCGCTGCGCTGCGCCTGGTTACTGGCCGCGCGTACCAGCAGCAGCCATCGGGAGCCCCCGTTGCTGAGGCGGCCGTGCTCGAAGACGCGGCCGTTGCGCGGGCCGGGACGCCGGAGCATCGGCGACTGCGGGTCTCCTGGCTGCGGAACGTGGTGGCTCGGCATGCCTGGATCCGCGCCATGCTCGCCGGCGCCTGGCTTGGCTTCCTGGTGGCAGCACAACTGTTCACTGCGGAGGAGTTGCTGGTTGACACCGCGCTCGCCTGCGCGGTCTTCGCGGCCGCACTGGCCGTCTGCAAGCCCTCAGCGGTACTGACGCTCCGACGGCCGGTCGGGGTGCTCGTCCGAGTCGGCCTGACTGCGGCTGCTGGCCTGACTGCGGCGGTGGTCGCTTTGCTGCTCACCGGCCACGCGCTGATGGTGCAGTTCCGGGGGCCGCTCAGCGAAACGGGCAGCCCGTGGCACATCGGCCAGTACGGTAATCAGCCAGCCAACTTCGTGACGCCTCCGAACGCCATGCTCCGCCACGGCGAGTTCTGGCTCTTCTTGGGTCACACACATCAGTTCCTGGTCGAGGTCTACGCCTACCTCGGCTGGCCGATGCTCTGGTTGCTGGTCGTGCTCACAGTCGTGTGCTGGCGCGATGTGCGGGTGCGAGTGTCGGCCGTGTCGTTCGCGATGCTGGAACTCCTCAGCCTGGGTGGCCACCGGATCCATGCGGGAAGCTGGCGGGTGCCCTTCAACCTGCAGCCGTGGCACTGGCTCTGGCACCTGCCCGTCATCGAGCAGGTGATACCGAACAGGATCTCGATCCTTGCCGACGGAGCGGCCGCGGCCCTGATTGTGTTTTCGATTGATCGCATTCGTCTGCTGGCCCCGCAGCGGCGCGCATGGCGATGGGCAGTGCTGGCGTCGGCTGCCGCCGCGATCGTCGCAGCAGTGGTACCGATCATCCCGAGGCCGGTCCCGGCTGTCTCCGTCGATCCGGCCCCGCCAGGGTGGCAGGCCACGTTCGCCGCGCTGCGGCTGCCGCCACGCTCGCCCGTGCTTGTGCTGCCGGTTACTGGTGCCCTGACAATGGAGTGGCAAGCAGTACCGAACATTCCGATCGCGGTCGTCGGCGGTTACTGCATCGTCAGGCAGCTGAACGGCACAGCGGCGCAGTGCGACACGATCGCGACCCTCGGGGCAGCCCAAGAGACCACCGTCCTGCGCTTCAATCAGCTAGCGCTAGGTCTCAGACAAGCCAAACCGCCGGCGCCCATGACCATGGCCGGTGCGCTGCTGCAATGGCGCGCTACCGCAGTGGTCACCACTGCGGGTGGGCAGCCTCGGCTCGTTGCGGCGCTGGACAGGCTTCTCGGACCGCCAGCGGTGATCCGTGGCCAGGTCTACGGCTGGCGGGTCCATGTGCCCACGCTGTACGTGGCGTACGCAGGACGCCCGCCACGGCCGCAGCCAGCGCTGGGCCGCAAGCTGGCCAGGATCCACATTCGAACGACGCCCTGGGCTAGCCCGCCGGGGTCCTGAACCGCTCAGGACCCCGGTACCGGACGGACTCAGATGAACTCGGCGAGCTCGCGCAGCAGCGCTGCCTTCGGCTTGGCGCCGACGATCTCCTTCACGACCTGACCGCCGGAGAAGACGCTCATCGTCGGGATGTTCATGATGCCGTACCGCTGGGCGATCTTCGGGTTGTCGTCGACGTTCAGCTTCACGACAGCGATCTTCTCGGCGTTCTCGGCCGCGATCTCCTCGAGCACCGGGGCGACCTGGCGGCATGGCCCGCACCATTCGGCCCAGTAATCGACGATGACCGGCTTGTCAGCCTTCAGCACCTCAGCTTCGAAGGTCGCTTCCGTTACTGCCTTGGTTGCGCCCACTTCCAGGACTTCCTTCCCTGTCGGAACATCCGTGCCCGACCGCATCGGCCGGGCAGGTCATGGCACCCGCCGCCGGTCGGCGGACGGTTCGTCACAAGCTCAGTCTTCGTGGCTGGCCAGCCAGCGCTCCGCGTCCAGGGCGGCAGCGCAGCCGGTACCGGCCGCGGTAATAGCCTGCCGGTACGTCCGGTCAACCACGTCACCGGCCGCGAAAACGCCGTCGATGGCGGTACGCGTCGAGGGACTGTCCACCAGCAAATACCCCTCGTCGTCCATCGGCAGCTGGCCGACGAATAGCTCGGTGCGGGGGTCATGGCCGATGGCCACGAACATGCCGCCGACCTCCAGGGTGCTTTCCGCGCCAGTCGTGATGTTCTTCAGGCGGAGCCCCGTCACCCGGCCCTCGCCGAGCACCTCAGCCACTTCACTGTCCCACGCAAATTTGATCTTCGGGTTCGCCATCGCCCGGTCCTGCATGATCTTGGAAGCCCGGAGAGTATCCCTGCGGTGCACGACGGTGACGCTCCGCGCGAACCTGGTGAGGAAGGTGGCTTCCTCCATCGCCGAGTCGCCGCCGCCAATCACCGCGATGTCCTGCTCGCGGAAGAAGAATCCATCACAGGTCGCACACCACGACACGCCATGCCCGGACAGTCGCTTCTCGCCAGGAACGGCAAGCTCGCGATACCCGGAGCCGGAAGCGATGATCACGGTCTTGGCGAGGTAGGTGTCCTCGCCCGCCTTGACCACCTTCGGATTGGCCGACAGGTCGACCTCGGTCACGTCCTCCGCGATCAGCTCAGCGCCGAACCGCTCGGCCTGCTTGCGCAGCTGGTCCATCAGATCCGGGCCGAGAATGCCGTCCGGGAAGCCGGGAAAATTCTCCACCTCGGTGGTGTTCATGAGCGCGCCACCAGCGGTCACTGAGCCCTCGAAGACGAGCGGACTCAGCCTGGCCCGGGCCGAATAGAGCGCCGCGGTATAGCCCGCCGGCCCCGAGCCAATAATGATTACGTCCCGAACGTCGGTCACTTGCGCGCGGCCCCTTTCCATCCCGCCGGCATAACCACCGGTCGCGCCGGGAGATTCCCAGCCAGGTAAGGCTAGATGTGCGTGATGACCTGATGGTCCAGCACGTGCGAATTGGTGGCCGAACACGTGAGGCCGACAATCCAGACGTCCGCGGCACCGGTCCGCGCGGCAGCGACAACGACAACTGCGGCCGGCCGCCCTTCATATTTGGCCACCTCGACCAGCAGCACCTTCGCCGCGGCGGCGAGCTTGCCGACACAGCCGCCGAGCCGTACCTGGGTAGTGCCGTGCAGCGGCGAGATGTTGCTGGGCGCTGCTGCGGAATTGAGAGAAGTAGCGGCCGCATGACTCTGAGCGGAGCCCGTGGCTCCGGGGGCGACGCCGGACTGGCGGGCATCTGACATAGCGGTCCGCACCTCGGGCCCGAGCTTGGCCGGGACGAAGTCGGTACCGGTACTGACGGTCCGGACGCGCTGGTTATGGCCGTAACCGATCATCGGACCGTACGTGACCTGCTCGGTTGGCATCAGCGCCCGGGAGCCCGCCGCCGAGCCCGCTGCCGCGTTCGAGGACGCGCTGTTTTGGCCGCCGCCGCCCAGATTGGCTATCGCGCCGAAGGCGCCCGCTGCGACCACAATGGCCGCCGCTGCTCCGGCAACCGCCCGGGTGGCTGGCATGGACAGGCCGGGCAGTCGCCAGCCGCGCGGGGACCTCTCGGCGCGCGGCGCGCTCCTGCGCTCTGGGAGGTCGCGGCGGTGGGCTTCCGACGCCGGGATGTTCGCCGTGCTCACCCTGACCTCGGCGGCGATGGCCGTCTCGATGCGCACCGTGAGGTAATCAGGCATAGGCGGATAAGGGGCGCTGGCAAGCAGGGCGGGCACCCCGTCGAGCTGGGTGTTGGCCTGCGTGCACTGCATACACGCCGATAGGTGCGCCGAGATCCTTGCTGCCTTGCGTTGCCGCAAAGTACCAGCTGACAGGTCAGCCAGGTCGTCGATGCTGGCGTGGCGAGTCACGGTCCGTCGTCACCCCCCTCCTCTGCGGGTAGGACGCGTCGGCTGGCCGGAAGGTTCCTGCCATCTTCGGATCGGCCGCCCTGGCTTGGGACCGACCCGGGCCGTAGGTGAGCCAAGCGCGGCAAGAGCCGGGCCCGCCCCCTGGCCGCGCGGCTCTTCACGGTGCCCTCGGAGACGCCGAGCACGTCAGCGGCGTCCGCGATGGAGTATCCGAGCATATCTACCAGGACCAGCGCGGCCTGTTGCTCGGGAACGAGACCGCGCAAGGCCGCCTGCACATCCAGCGCCGTGTCGGTGACGCCGGCCGGATCGCTGACCGCGCCCCCGGTCGCGAGCGCGTCGAGGGCGTCCTCGTCCTCGGCGCCGGTCGTCGGGCGAGCAGCACGCCGGCGGATCCGGTCAAGAGCCGCATTCACTACAATCCGGTGCAGCCAGGTGGTGACGGCCGAATCGCCACGGAAGCTGGATGCTCGGCGGAACGCGGAGATCATCCCATCTTGCAGGGCATCCGCGGCCTCTTCGGGGTCGCCGAGGGTGCGGATGGCGACGGCCCAGAGGCGGTCCTTGTGCCGCTGGAAAAGCACGCCGAAGGCCTCGGGATCGCCACCCACGTGCCTTCTGAGCAGTTCGGGGTCGGACAGGTCGTCGTAGGGTTCCCGGTGCTCGGGCGGTCGCTGCTCGGGCAGAGTGAAACGCCCGGCGCCCTGGTCAGATCGTTCCGTGGCGTCCTCCCCCCTGCGTAACCAGTTCGCGAGGCTGCGAGCCAGGTCCGGGGCCCGCTGGGCATAGTGTGAGCTATACCCCGCGGCGGGTACTCTGCCGACGACAAAGGCAGCGGATGCCGCCGCCGCGCTGGTCGCAGCGCTCGCGGTCAGGAGGTACCGCGGGCCGTGACACTGAAGACCTGGGCCATGTAGGCGGCCTGGCCATGCTGTTTGCCGTTCATCGGCGGCAGGTGGGTAAACCAGATCACTAGATACTGACCGGTAGTCGGCTTGCTCACGGTGAATGTGTAGCTGCCGGACACATCGTTAGCACTGGCGACCGTTGTCATCGACGCAAGGTTGGCCGGCGACCGGGTGTTGGAGTCGCCGACCTTGATCTGCACGTTCGCACCGGGGACACTGCCGAACTGGACAGTGAGAGAGCTGACCCGCACCGGCTTGCCCATGTCCAGGATGAGTCCCGTACCAGGCTTCAGGTTGCCGAAGTCCGCACCAAAGGTGCCGTAGTACTGCTGCGTCGCCCAGCCTGCCGGGTTGCCGTCCAGGACATTTCCAGCCTTGTCTGTGTT
The DNA here is from genome assembly GCA_036495585.1 of Streptosporangiaceae bacterium. Taxonomy (GTDB): domain Bacteria; phylum Actinomycetota; class Actinomycetes; order Streptosporangiales; family Streptosporangiaceae; genus JAJYUU01. The sequence continues at coordinate 23,368 of DASXMP010000036.1, read as the reverse complement.
CTCGTCGCCCGCGTCGCTCCCAGGGTTCGGGTTGGCCGCGTCGAAGCCCTGGGCCGACACGGGCGTCAGCGTCGTCACGGCACTACTCGAGGGCTGATGACTCGCGGCCGGACCCGAGCGGCCGTGGTGGGCGCCCTGCGGCGAGTGCCGGAACAGATGCAGCGCGCCAGCGCTCAGGCCGATCACGACGACGATTACCAGCGCGGTGACCGCAGCCAGCCTGACCGGGCTACGTCGGCGGGCCAGCCCGTCGGGGCCGTAGCCGAGCTCATCCGCCAGACGCGGGCTCTCCGGCGAGGACCAGCGGCCACTCTCGCCGCCGAGGACACTGGGCACCTGATGCTGGGCCGAGGTGCGCGCGTACCGATCCTGGCCCGGCGGGATCTGAGCGAAGCGGCCGGACGTGGCGGCGGGCGGCACCCGGGTCGGCGGAATGGCGGCCGTCAGCGCTCCAGCCACCTCCGACGGAGAGGAGAATGCGTGCTCAGCATCCCGGCCCGGCAGGGCAAGCGCACGTGCGGCGACGTCGTCTAGGGCAGTCGGCACCCCGGCGCGGACCTGCCGCGGGCGCCGCGGGTGGCCGTCGGTCAGCGGTGCAAGGGGCAGGTCGAGACTGTCCGGCCCTGGCCACAGGCCGGTAAGTACCGCGTACAAGAGCTGACCAAGGCCGCGAGCATCGGCGAGCTCCGGATCGTCAGCTGCCAGTCCGGCCAGCGCGGCGTCGATGCCCGTGCCCGTGACCTTGATGCCGCCGCCCTGGGTCCAGCGCACCGCCTCGGGCCGCAGGCACAGGTGCGCCAGGCCTGCGGCGTGTGCGCCGGAGAGAGCGCCCGCCACCTCGGCCACGATCCTGGCTCCGGTCGCTGGCTCGAGAGAACCGGCCTCGATCAGGTCCGTCAGCGTGTCACCGACTGGCCACTCCAGCACGATGTAGGCGTGCTCCCAGCTGTCCTCCACGTCGAACACCTGCGTCAGCCGGGTATCGGTCAGGCGGCTGGCCGCCCGCGCCGCCGTGACGACCTCGGCTAGTCGCGGGTATCCGGTGGCGAAGGTGATCACGCTCACCGGGCGCGCGAGTATCTCGTCGATCGCCTTCCAGGCAGCCCAGCCACCGGAGGCGACGAGCCGGTCCTCGAGTCGGTACCGGCCGCCGAGCTTGGTACCTGGCTCGGATGTGAACGTGCTCATAGTCACGGGTTCGAGGGCACCGGGCCCCGAACCTCCCCTCGCGGGCGGTAGGTGATCAACGGTCGCAGACTAGACAGAGGGACACTGGACACCATGCTAGGCGCTCCGGCACCGCCGAGCGTGCCTGTACCCGTCCGCCAGCAAACCGTTACCGGGTGGATACGTGGCGGCCACAGACTAGTCGGGTGGTCAGCGGTGGAATCTGGCCAGCACAATGCGGGTCAGGCCAGTGACCTCGCTGATCCGCAGGGCCCGCGCGAACATGAAGTACATCGTCAATGCCAGGCCACCGCCGATGATCACCACCACGATCGCATCGCTGGTGAGCAAGCCGACGACGACGGCGATCAGGGCAGCAGGCAGGGCGGCCGCGTGCATGCGCACCAGCGACCGGCCGATGTAGAACCCCTCCAGCCCGTGCAGGCGCCGGCTGAGGATGCGCCACGCGATGACCATCCCGACGAGATTGGACAGCCCGAAGCCGACCCCGAGGCCCGCCACTAGCTCAGAGCTGGGCAGCGTCGCCAGGGCGATGAGGTTCGTCACAATGTTGACAACCATCGTAACGCCGCCGATCACGGCAGGGGTGCGGCTGTTGTGCAGGGCGTAAAAGACCCGAAGCTGGAGCTGGAAGATCATGTAAGGCAGCAGGCCCAGGCAGAAGACTGCGAACACCACACCGACGTAGTCGGCCTGGCTCTGCGTCATCTGACCGTGGCCGAGAAAGACCTCAGCGAGCTTCGGACCGAGCACGGCGAGCACCAGTGAGCACGGTACGACGATCGCGGAGGCGAGCCGGATCCCGGCAGAGAAGTCCTGCCGGACCAGGCTGAAGCGCCGCTCGGAAGCGTGCGCACTCATCCGTGGCAACAGGGCGGAGATGACGGAGATCCCTACCACGGCGTAAGGAAGCTGGAACAAAAGCCATGCGTAGTTGTAGTCGACGATTCCGGTACGGGTATCGCCGGCCAGCTTTGTGGTGACGAGGAAGGCCACCTGTGTCGCGGCGATGTACCCGAACATCCACCCCGCCATCCGGCCGATCTCGCGGGCCTCCGAGCGACGGAAGTCGAGTTGCGGGTGCCAGCGGAATCCGACCCGGCGCAGCGACGGCAGCAGCGCGATTGTCTGCGCGACAATGCCGAGGGTGGTGCCGATCCCGAGAAGCATCACCTCGGCAGACGAGGCCGGGTGAGTCTTGCTCAGATGCGCCGTCGCGGTGAACATGCCGAGGACCGCAATGACGACGACGTTGTTGACGATGGGGGTCCACATCGGAGCGGCGAAGCTGCCGCGCGAGTTGAGTATCGCGCCGGCGAGGGAGCTGACCCCGTAGAAGAAGATCTGGGGGATGAAAAACAGCGCGAAGATGACGGCGAGATGCATCTCGCTGCCGGTGACCTTGCTGCCCGCATACAGGTGCACGATCGGATCGGCGAGCGCGGTGGCGACCACCGTGACACCCAGCAGCAGCACCGTGATCAGCGTGAACATCCGCTGGACGTAACCCTCGCCGCGGTCGGCGTCCCGACGGGCGGCGGTCACGATCAAGGGCACGATGACGCTGGTGAGGATGCCGCCGAGGGCGAGGTTGTAGACGACGTTCGGAAGGGTGTTGGACAGGTTGTAGGCCTGTGCGATCGGCAGCGCGCCCAGCGCGAAGGACTGGGCGATCGTGCGCAGGAAGCCGGTCAGCCGGGAGCCCAGGGTGCCAACCGCCATGACGCCGCTAGACCGGACGATCGAGGTCGACTCGGGGGCGCGGGTGCCAGGCTGGGTCGGCCTTGGCCGGGCGACCCCAGGCCGGGCCAGCCCGGGCGGTGCAAGGCCTGGTCCGACCACGCCGCCACCGGCTAGTCCGAGTTGTGCCGCTCCGGCCTGCGCTAGGCCGGCCGCCGACTGTCCCGGCGGCGTCCGGCCCGGGGGTGGGCGCTCCTCCAGCTGCCGGTCTTGCTGATAACCCGCTCGCTGGGGCGAGTCTGCGTATCCGCGCTCTGGCGGCTCAGGGCCGCGTGGCTGCGGTGGCCGAAGTTGCTGTGTCGGCTCCTGGGCCCACCGCTCCTCCGGTGCTTGCGGTCGGCGTCCTTCCGGCCGTAGCGCCTCCGGTCCGGACTGCGGTGGCCGGGTGCGCGACGGCGGCTGAGGCGGCCAGGCCCGCGTCGGGCCATCGGGCGGACGGCCCCGAGTCGTCTGCTGGGCCTGGTCCTGCGGCGAGCCCGAGGGGCGCTCCCAGCCTGGCGGAGCCTGCGGTGGATGGAGGTCGGGGCGCGCGTGCCGGCCCCCGCGCCCAGGCTGGCGCGTGGTCCGCTCCGACCGGCCAGCCGGACGCGGTGCGGTGCGTTCGTCCGGTCCGCCCCACCGGTCATCCTCGAGCCGCGGCGCGGCGGCGCGCCCCCAGCGCCCGTCGTCGCCGTCCTCGTCGCGCTCGGCGCCCCAGTCGACTCCCGACAAGTCGAGCTGCCAGCCGGTGTCGTCGAAGACCGGTCCGGTCCAGGTCTGCCCCGCCGACCAGCCAGGCACCTGCGCCGGGCCACTCCAGCCGCGCTCGTCAGACTCTTCCTCCGCGTACGGGTCAGAGTCCGGCGGCCTGGGGGTGGTCATCGATCTCCTGTCATCGCCCCTGCCTCACGGCGCGGGCGGCCTGGCGGCGCGAAGGTCACTGTGCTCTGCCACGACGGTATCCGGTCCAGCGGCTGGCTCGCCTCCATCACTGGTTTCGTCGGCGGCTGGAACAGCAGGGGCAGGATGGCTGCGCCGGACCGCGCGCAGCGCCGAGGCGAACAGGACGACGCCAAGCGCGCAAGCGAAGACAACTAGCCCGAGCATGCCGTCCTCGGTCGCCTGGACGGTCATCCGGGCCGGGGTGCCCGGCAGGGCCTGTCCGCTGGCGCTGACCAGGCGGAGGCTGATGGTAGTCGAGCCAGTCTGGCTAGCTTGCACTTTCAGCTTGACCATTTTGAAGCTGCGCGCAGGCACTGTCACCAGGCCGGCGGGGCCGCTGACCCGCATGCCGCTAGATGAGCTGTATTGCCAGGTCAGCCGGACGCGGATCGGGCTGCCCAGCTTGTTGTCGATCGACACGGGCGGGCTGCCCTTCAGGCCGCCGAGCGTGATCCGGCTGTCAGCGACGATCTGCACGGCGCTCGCTTCGCGCCCCACGCCACTGAGCACCGTTCGCAGCAAGGTAATCGCTTGAGCGTGCTTGCCTCGCCAGGCGGACGACTCGACGGTGGCGAGGGCCATGTAGAGGTTGTTGTCCGGGACCGTCCGGATGCCTTCTTGCTGGGTGATCAGCCCATCGAGGGTGTTCAGCTCGCGCAGCTCGCGCTTGGTGATCTTGGTGTGCGGCGTACCCCCGGCCGTAGGCGTGCCGGCCGCCAGCGGGGCTATGCGCGGGATCTGGCCCGTGGTGAGAGTGCTGAGTGCTGCCGAAGACAGCCAGGGCGCCGATGCCGTCGCGGACAGCACATCGCTGGCGAGGCCCTTGGGTGGCTGCCAGCGCTGCGGCGGTGCTGCCACGATCGGCTGCCCTTCATCAAGCTGTGCCTGCAGGGCGGTCTCTGCCAGGACTGCCTGCGCGGAAGCGAAGGCTGAGCCGGGCGCGCTGGTGGCCGATCCCAGCAGCCGGGTCAGGTCGGCGTTCGCCAGGAGCACGTTGACGTAGTTCCCTTGCCCGCCAGGCGTGCGGACCACGGTGGGTTTGCCGGGAAACGCGGAACTGCTCAGGAGCACGGACTGGATGCGGACCTTCGGGACGAGGTTCTCCAGCGTGTAGTAGTCCACTGGCCCGGCCGGCCAGTCGATGCTGCTGGCCTGTCCGGCCACCGGCGCGACATTGTGCTGCAGGATTCGGCCGGCCACCGTCTGTCCCACGGAGTACGCCGTCGCTGCGTCGGCGGCATGGCCGTGGCTGATCAGGGCGGCCGCGTCGACGTCGGCGTAGGAGGTCACGAACAGTGGCCGGCCTTTTGTCGCGTCCTGGACATCACGCAGCCAGGTCGAAGCGACGCTCGCCAACTTGGCGCTGCTGCCCGTGCAGGTCTTCAGCGCCCGGACGTTGGCCAGCAACGCAGGGTCGATCGACCAGGTCAGGCTGTCGTGAGCCGCAACGGCCCCGGCCGCGCTCACTAGCCCGCTGAGCCGCCCGCCCGCCGCCAGGCTCTGGGCGAGGACGCTGGCCTGCGGATCCGAGCAGTCGGCGCTGAACGGCTGGTCGAGCAGCGGCTGGTCGATCAGCGGCCAGACCCAGGCGATCCTGGCCGGTGCCGGGGTCGACTTATGGAAAGCACCCCGGCTGGACGGCACGTATGGCAGGTAGGTGGTGTCGGCCGGGGTCAGTGCCGCGCCCTGCGCGTTGAGGGCGAGCGCGGAGAGCGGATAGACACCGAATTTCGTCATGCCCATCTCAGCCGTGCGCAGCTGGATCGACCAGGTCACCGCAGCGCCGGGAGCGACGACTCCGGCGTCGTGCCAGGTTGCCCTGGCAAGCCGGGTACCAGTCAGCCCAGCCGAGCCAGCAGGGCCCTGCTGAAGCTCACTCGCGCTGCCGATCGGCGTGCCCGAGCCGTAGAGGGCAACCTCGGGTGTCCGCACCGGCTCGCTGGAGTGGTTCGCGAGCGACCCGGTGACCGTGATCGTCGACCCGGGCACCGCCCATCGCTGGCTGAGACCGGTGATGGCAACCGTGATGCCAGCGCCCTTGGTAGCAGCCGCCGCTGATGCCTGGCCGGCCAGCAGCGTGACCGGCAGCGCGGCCGCCGCCGCGGCCAGGAGGGCAGCCAGGGCGCGGCCGACCCGGAACTTGGGCGGTCGTCGCATGGCCAGAATGCTATTGCCGCGCACCGAGTGCCCGTTGCCAGGTGCGGTACGCAACGCTGGTGCCTGGCGCCCACCGGGCTGGGCAGTATCCTGCGACACGTCCACCGGTCCTTGCCGGATTCTCGTTTCGCTCAGGCTACGCCGCCATTTAACCTCTATGCCCGTGTCAGATTCGCAGTCGCCAGCCAAAGAGCCGCTGACCAACCGCCAGCTACAGGCAGCAGCCGCGCTCTTTCCTGCCCGCCTGCCCGGCGCGGCCCCGGTCCTCGCCGAGCTGGGCACGCGCTTTGCCGCGGCCGGGCGCGAACTGGCGCTGGTGGGCGGCCCGGTCCGGGACGTGCTGCTGGATCGCAGGTCGCGTGATCTCGACTTGACCACCGACGCCACGCCGGAGGAGATCCTCGGGTTCGTCGACGGCTGGGCCGACCAGACCTGGAAGATTGGCATCGACTTCGGCACGATCGGGGCACGCAAGGGCAAATGGCAGCTGGAGATCACCACCTACCGCGCGGACAGTTACGACCGCACCTCCCGCAAGCCGGTCGTTACCTACGGCACGTCGCTGGCGGAGGACTTGTCCCGCCGTGATTTCACGGTCAATTCGATGGCCGCCCGGCTGCCCGGTTACGAGCTCGTCGATCCCTTCGGCGGCGTGGCTGACCTGCAGCGCAAGGTTCTGCGCACACCCGGCGCGGCGGAGACCTCGTTCACTGACGACCCGCTGCGCATCCTGCGGGCGGCCAGGTTCGCCGCCCAACTCGGCTTCACGGTGGACCCGCAGACCCGGCAGGCGATGAGTGACCTGGCCGGGCTGCTCACTCCGCCGAAGGTGTCGGCGGAGCGGATCGAGGCTGAGCTGACCAAGCTGCTGCTGTCCACGCTGCCCGGGGGGCCGGCCGCCGGCATCGCGCTGCTGACCGACACCGGGGTGGCGGACCAGATCTTGCCCGAGATCCCGCGGCTGCGGCTGGAAGCCGACGAGCACTTCCGGCACAAGGACGTCTACCAGCACTCGCTCATCGTGCTTAGCCAGGCGATCGAGCTGGAATCCCGGTATGAGCTCGAGCCCGACATCGTGCTCCGGCTGGCGGCGCTGCTGCACGACATCGGCAAGCCGCGGACAAGGTCGCTGCTGCCGGATGGGCGGGTCGCCTTCCACCACCACGAGGTGGTCGGAGCCAAGATGGCGCGCAAACGGCTGGCTCAGTTGCGTTACCGGCGCGACATCGTGGATGACGTCAGCCGGCTCATCGAGCTGCACCTGCGTTTCCACGGCTATGGCGAGGGCGGCTGGACCGACTCCGCCGTGCGGCGGTATGTGACCGACGCCGGACCACTGCTGACCCGTCTGCACGCACTGACGCGGGCCGACTGCACGACCAGGAACAGGGCAAAGGCGCAGCGGCTCGCGCAGGCGTACGACAGCCTGGAGCAGCAGATCGAGGAGCTGAAGGCGCAGGAGGAGCTCGACGCCATCCGGCCCGACCTAGACGGCCACGAGATCATGCAGATCCTCGGCGTCCCGCCTGGCCCGCTCGTCGGCGGAGCGCTTCGGCACTTGCTCGAACTGCGGATCGAAGAAGGTCCGCTCGGCCATGACGCCGCGGTTCAGGAACTGCTGCGCTGGGCCGCCGGCGCTGGCGTGGAACTGCCGCCCACGCCCGGCCCGGCCGAGTGACGGCCGGTCAGCCAGTACCCGGCCGCGGTCACCGCGAAGCCGGCTGCGGTCGCGGCGACGAGCGGGGTTGACCGGCCCGACAGAGGCATGAACTGCGCGCCCGCCGCGGCGCCGACGACAAACGTGATGTTGAACATCATGTCGTAGAAGGCGAAGATGCGGCCGCGGTAAGCATCGTCGACCTGTTCCTGCAAGATCGTGGTGGCGCAGATCGCGATGCCCTGTCCGGCTAGCCCAAGAAAGAATCCGAACACGAGGTAGGCGGGCTGGGCGAAGGTCTCCCCGAGGGCGGCGGTCAGCACCGCCATCGTCGCCAGCGAGATGGTGATGACGGTCGCCTTGCTGAGCCGCCTGGTCGCGGCCGGCATGACCAGGGCCGCGCAGCCATAGCCGATGGCGACAAGGGTGACAAGCACGCCGTAGTGGCCCTCCGCCACGCTTGGCCGGGCGCCGGCGTAGAAGGCATTCCGATAGAGCAAGATCGACATCAGGAACAAGATGCCGTAAAAGAGCCGGTTGCCCCCGGTCGCGCCGAGTGCGGTCAAGGGGCCACGCCGGCGCGCGACGTAGCGCGCGCCCTCGGCCAGGCCAGCCACCACGGCGGCCAGGTCGGCGAGCACGCCGCGGGTGGCCCGGCCCGCCTGGCGTGCCGGACCAAGCAGGTCCTTGCGCATGGTCCTGGCGACCAGGCTGGCGCTCACATAGCAGACCGCCGCGACCAGCAGGGTGATGGCTGCGCCCGCCCGGGTGTCGCCAGTGGCGGCGTTGACGCCGAGACCGAGGATGCCGCCGACCGCCGCCATGATGCCGCCGAGCGTCGGCGAGACCGAGTTGCCCATCACCAGCTTGTCGCCGGCCACCACGTGGGGCAGCGCGGCCGACAGCGCGGACAGGAAGAACCGGTCCACGCCCAGGGTGAGAAGGACCGCCACGAAGAGTGGTGCGCCCAGCTTGCCGGCGGCCATGAGCGCCGCGGTGGCGAGCACGAAGATCGTCCGCAGCAGCGCCGCGTAGACCAGAATCTGGCGGCGTGACCATCGGTCGATGAAGACGCCAGCGAACGGCCCGATCACTGAGTACGGCGCGTACAGGACGGCGAACGCGGCCGCTCCCCTCGCGGGGTCGGGGAAAGTCGTGGCGTTGAAGAACACGTAGGTGCCGAGGCCGGCGGTGAAGATGCCGTCCCCGGTCTGGGAGATCATCCGCGTGAACAGCAGCCGCCGGAAGTCATGCTCGGCCCACACCACCCGCAGGTCGCGCACGAAGGACGACCGCTGCCGCTGTCCGGACACGCGAAAAGCCTACGGCCGGGAACGTGCGCCGCGGCACTGGCCGCCGCCCGGCACGTTCCCGGCCGTTCGATGGGTTTGGATAGTTGCTACCGCTCGACTTCGCCGGCGATGAACTTGTCCACGGCCGCGCGGGCCTCATCGTCGCTGTACTGCTCGGGCGGCGACTTCATGAAGTAGGACGATGCGGACAGCACCGGACCGGCTATGCCACGGTCCTTGGCGATCTTGGCGGCGCGGACGGCGTCGATGATCACGCCGGCGGAGTTCGGTGAGTCCCAGACTTCGAGCTTGTACTCAAGGTTGAGCGGAGTGTCGCCGAACGAGCGGCCCTCCAGCCGAACGTAGGCCCACTTGCGGTCGTCCAGCCACGGCACGTGGTCAGACGGGCCGATGTGCACGTCCGCCCTGGCCATCTCGTGCGGGATCTGGGAGGTGACCGACTGGGTCTTGGAGATCTTCTTGGACTGCAGCCGCTTGCGCTCCAGCATGTTCATGAAGTCCATGTTGCCGCCGAAGTTCAGCTGGTAAGTACGCAGCAGCTCCACGCCGCGGTCCTCGAACAGCTTGGCCATCACCCGGTGCGTGATGGTCGCCCCGACCTGCGACTTGATGTCGTCTCCGATGATCGGCAGCCCGGCGTCGGTGAACTTCTGCGCCCAGACCGGGTCGGAGGCGATGAACACCGGCAGCGCGTTCACGAACGCCACGCCCGCGTCGATCGCGCACTGAGCGTAGAAGCGGTCAGCCTGCTCCGAGCCGACCGGCAGGTAAGAGACCAGCACGTCGGCGCGCGACTCGCGCAATGCCCGGACCACGTCCGCGGGCTGCTCGTCCGATTCGGTGATGATCTGCGAGTAGTACTCGCCGAGGCCGTCCATCGTCGGGCCGCGCTGCACGTTAATGCCGGTCGGCGGTACGTCACAGATCTTGATCGTGTTGTTCTCGCTCGCCACGATGGCCTCGGCAACATCGCGGCCGACCTTCTTGGCGTCCACGTCGAACGCAGCCACGAACTCGATGTCGCGAACGTGATAGGGGCCGAACTGCACGTGCATAAGGCCCGGTACCCGGCTCGCCGGGTCGGCGTCCTTGTAGTACTCAACCCCCTGAACGAGGGAACTTGCGCAGTTCCCCACGCCCACGATGGCTACCCGTACCGAACCCATGATGGATTGCTCCTTCTATCTTGTGCTGCGCAGTGTCACCCAGCAGGCTGGGTGGCCGCTCCGCCGCTGTCGGTGTGATCCCCGGCCGCGTGTCCCACGATCGGGCTGCCGGGCTCGACACCCGTTTGTCGTTCCGAGGCGATCAGCTCGTTCAGCCAGCGCACTTCGCGCTCCACTGACTCCAGGCCATGGCGCTGCAGCTCCAGGGTGTAGCTATCGACTCGCTCCCTGGTCCGGGTCGCCGCCGCGCGGAAACCCTCCAGCCGCTCTTCCAGCCTGCTGCGGCGCCCTTCCAGGATCCGCATCCTGATGTCGGCCCTGGTGAGGCCGAAGAATGCGAAGTGCACCCCGAAACCGTCGTCCTCCCAGGCCGCCGGCCCGGACTGGCCCAGGAGGTCGTGCAGCCGTTCCTTGCCCTCAGCGGTGAGGCGGTAGACGATCTTGGACCGGCGGGGCCGGTCGAGCGGCCTGGCGGCTGGCCGGCCCGCGTCCGCGTCCTCGGCAATGAGTCCGCGATTCAGCAGGTCCTTCAGCCCCGGGTACAGCGACCCGTAGCCGAATGCCCGGAATGCACCGAGCAGCGAGTTGAGCCGCTTGCGCAGCTCATATCCATGCATCGGCGTCTCATGCAAGATGCCGAGGATTGCGAGCTCGAGGACGGCCGAGCGCTCTCGGGTCATTCCTCCTGTACCTCGCAATCCGTGCACAGCTACTATCTGATGCCAGATCACCTACGGCGGTTGCACTGCGGCTACACTGCCGACAACGCGACCTGTCGGTTCGATGTATCGACTTGATACATCGCCACGATATGCGGGCGCTTACGAGTGCGCAAGTCGAGGCTTCGTGCTTCGTCCCGCCAGGCGCGGCTCGGCGGGCTCATCCGGCGCCCTCGTGCCGTCGACGCCACCGCCGTGACCAGTGGGGTCTGGGGCCGAGGCCAGTTCCGTCGTAACCTGTCGCACATGAGGCGATCGGTCGTGGACTACGGACTGGCGAGGCGAGCCACGCTCGCATCGGTAGTGTCTGGCCGCGCGACCCTCACCGATGTCTGCGACGCACATCCGTATCTACTGCGGGCTGCCAAGTTCCACGGCGAGGCGACCGACATCACGTGCCCGATCTGCCGGCGCGTGAAGCTGACGCATGTCACCTACGTGTATGGCGATGAGCTCGGCCGCTATGAGGGCCGGGTAAAGCGCGGACCAGAACTGGACGAAATGGCCGCTGAATATGCGGAGTTCCAGGTCTACGTGGTCGAGGTCTGTCAAAGTTGTGCGTGGAACCACCTCGCGTCGTCCTACGTACTCGGCACCGGCGAGCCCACTCCCCGGCGCAGTAGGCGAGCTAGGGCCGGCGAGTAAGCGACCAGGTCAGAACGTTTCTCGGGCCGCCGCCAAAGGTGACAGCGGCCGGTAGGACGCGCAACGCACGTGCCTCGCAGGTTTGCACCTACGGGTAACGTGTCCGGATGGCGGACGCTTTGTACGCACTCGCGGCCCCCGTCATTGGCCCCCGACCAGTGAGGACGTGTGAGTAACCCAGACCCTCCCGGCTCGTCGTACTGGCAGGACCCAGACGACCCGGGCTACCGATCAGCGCGAAGCAGCAGGCACGGGCGGACGTCGGCTGGCGGCGCCGCGCGGGCTGATGACGGTTTCGGGCGGACCGGCCACTCAGGCGGGGGACGCGCCCGCAGTAATGGCGCGGGCGGTAACGGTTACTCTGAGTACTCAAGCGAACGCACAGGCAGATTCAGCCAGACGGCCGACGATCTGCGGAATCGTCTCGGCATGCGCGGCTCGGTACTTGGCCGGGATCGGAACGGATCCGGGCGGAACGGATCCGGCCAGGGTGCCCAGAACGGTGCGGCCCAGAACGGCGCTCGCAACGGTGCGGCTCGGAACGGTTACGACGACTCGGCCTACGGCAGCCGGAGCGGCAGGGGCAGCGCGGCCGACTTCTGGACCGGGGAGACCGGCGGGCGCACCGACAGCAGGACGAATGGGTACCGGGGTACCCGCCGGGCTGGGGCAGCCGGCGCGGCCGGTGCGGAGCAGGGCGGGTATTACGACGACGGGCGTACCGGCCCGCGCACGGCGCTGCGGGAGCGCACCGGACAGTGGGTGGCCGACCGGACCGACTCGTGGCGAGCGGCCCGAGGCGGTGGCAACGGGCGCTATGACGATGGCAACGGCCGGAACGGCGGCCGCGGTCGGGGACCGCAGGGACCTCGCGGGCTCAGGGAGAGCTTCCGGTCCGGACGCTGGTGGCGGCACTGGACACTCAAGAAGGCGCTCGCCGTAGCGGGCAGCTGCATCGCCCTGGTCATCCTGGCCGGCATCGGGGTCACGGTGATCCTGTACGAGAAGACTCCGATCCCGACCGACGTGCAGCTCTCGGCCACCGAACAGTCCTCGGTCGTGTACTTCGGCAACGGCAAGCAGATGGGCACGTTTGATGGCGGCGGCATCGACCGTCAGCTGCTCACGTCCAGTGAGATCCCGACGGTGATGACCCAGGCCATGACCGCGGCCGAGGACCGGCACTTCTACACCGAGGGCGGCGTTTCGATCCCTGGCCTGGCGCGCTCGATGGTCGATGACCTGTTCGGCAGCGGGAACCTGCAGGGCGGCTCGACCATCACCATGCAGTACGCCAAGAACTACTACAAGGACGTCAACACCGGCCGCAACATCAAGACCAAGCTCAAGGAGATCTTCATCGCGACCAAGCTCGGCCACTACCGGTCGAAGCAGTGGGTGATGACGAACTACCTGAACGTGGTCCCCTTCGGCAACACGACGGACGGGCTCGGCGCCGCCGCGGAGAATTACTTCGACGTCAACCTCGCCAATGGCGGCAAGCTGAGCATCTCCCAGGCGGCCATGCTGGCGGCGATGCCGAACTCGCCCGGTTTCTACAACCCGGACCCGACGGCCGGTGCGGGTTACACGGCCCTGAAGGGCCGCTGGCGTTACGTGCTCACCAACATGGTGCGCGACGGCAACCTCACCCAGGCTCAGGCCAATGCGCAGGTTTTCCCCAAGCTGACGCCGCCGCCGAGCGGCAATGGCGAGACCGGGTACACCGGCTACCTGATGAACATGGTGCTGCAGCAACTGGAGGCACCGAAGGCCGATGGTGGTTACGGGCTGACCCAGCAGCAGGTCGATACCGGCGGCTACAAGGTCAAGACCACCTTCAACCTGGCCAAGGTCAATCAGCTGGCACGCATCGTCAACCAGACGAAGTCCAAGATCCACTCGCTGAACGGTTCAAAGTTCCCCGTCTACGATCGCTTCGGCTCGGTGATCGAGGACTCCAAGACCGGTGCAATCATCGCGATCTATGGCGGGTCCGGCTATGGCGCGCCGAACTGCAAGGCCACCGACTGTGATCTCAACATGGCCGAAGCGGCCGAACCCGTCGGTTCCTCGTTCAAGACTTATGTGCTCGCGGCGGCTGTCAACGAGAACATGGACGTCTTCACCAGCAAGCTGAACGGCTACTCGCCGATCTGGATCCCGATCGCGCCGACCAACTCGGCGACGCAACTGCAAAACTCGCCGACCAGCAAGCCGCCGGGCTGCTCAGCACCCAAGAACGGGGCGGTCTGCTTCTCGACGAATGGCACGACCTACCGCGTATTCGACGAGCTTGGTGAGAACTCGAACGCGCCGCTTGCCGTGAACGACGCAGCGGCTATCTCGTCCGACCCGGCGTTCGAAGACCTGGCGCACCGCGATGGCATCACCAACGTGGTCAACATGGCCAAGGCATTCGGAGTTGGCCAGAACTCGTTCGTCAACCCGTGCCCGACGTCCGAAAACAAGCACGATTCGACCGTCGGCGCGACCATCGCCGACTGCAACGACATGACCGGCCCGGCGCCGAGCAGCACAGTCACCGGTAATGGCCTGGCACTCAACTTTGACCCGAACTCCACCGACAAAGCTGCCCACAACGCCGGTACCCCCGGTTCGGTGGCCATCGCGCTCGGTGAGAATCCGCTGACGCCGATCGAGCAGGCGAGCACGTTCGCGACCCTGACCGACGACGGCGTTTACCACACCCCGCATGTGATCGCCGCGCTCTCGCAGAACGGCACGAGCATTCCGCTGAACGTCAAGACCCGTCAGGTGCTGAGTCCGCAGAAGGCGGCGGACGTGGATTACGCACTGTCGTTCGACAACAACAACCCGCAGGGCACCGCTGAGGCCAACGTTCCATACCGCCGCGGCGACGTGGTCGGCAAGACGGGCACGCTGGGTCAGAACCAGGTTGCGTCGCAAGCCTGGTTTATCGGTGGCCTGCCGCGGGGCCTCGCGATGTCGGTGGCGCTGTTCACCAACCTGCCCGGCACGCAGAACCTGGACAACCTGCCGAGCATGCCTGGTGCACCGGGATCACAGGGTGGCGGCTGGCCGGCTTTCACGTGGAACGCGTACATGACCAGGTACAACAACAACGCGCCGCAGATCTCGCTCAGTGCTTTCCCGCAGCAGCAGGGGCCGCCGTTCCAGCCCTGGATCCTGGCCAAGGTAAAGAAGGTGAAACTGCCGACCTGCGGGCCGTTCCAGACCACGAACTGCACGCAGCCAAAGAACTGCAACCCGTTCGGCCACGGCAACGGCAACGGCAACGGCAACTGCAACGGCAACCCGAATGGGAACCCCACTTCGACCCCGTCCCCGGGTACGAGCTGTAACCCGTTCCAGCAGCAGTGCACGTCGCCGTCGCCGTCGTTCTCGCCGTCGCCGTCGCCAAGCTGCTCGCCGGGTGGTCCTCCCTGCAACACGACCGGGGTAGCAGGAACAACCACCTCGGTATCGATGGGTTCGCTGTCGGGTGCCCAGGCGCAGCCGGCCGAGGAGACAACCTTGGCGGAGGTCATGGCGCTCAAGCAGCGAGCCCTGGCCTTCCCTGCCTTCGCCTAGCTCAGGCGGGGACTGGCGGCATTAACCGCTGATAGCTAGCTGTGGTCACCGAGGTGCGCGCGCAGCCAGCGGATGTCGGCAGCTGGATCCGGGGTCTCGCAGATTGCCGTCGCCCCGGCCGCACTGACGACATCGACCAGCTGCGCCGGCTCGATCTGGCCCGAGTCCAGGGGAGCATGCCGGTCTCGGCCAGAGCCGAACTCGTCCCGGGAGTTGTTGCAGTGCACGAGGTCGATCCGCCCGGTGATGGCCTTGACGCGGTCGGCGATGCCGGCGAGCTCCTCGCCTGAGCAGAACGCATGGCAGGTATCCAGGCAGAAGCCGACCTCGCCGCCGCCCTCGGCCGCACCTGCGACGGCATCCCAGAGCCGGGCGAGAGCATCTAGGCCACGGGCCATGGCACCGTCGCCTCCTGCCGTGTTCTCGATCAGCATCGGCACCGGTCGCTCGATCCGCTCGATCGCCTTACGCCAGCTGTCGTAGCCCTCGGCCGGATCGGCGCCCGCGGTGACATGGCCGCCGTGCACGATCAGGCCCTTCGCGCCGATCTTGGCCGCCGCACCTAGCTGCTGCTCAAGCAGCTTGCGGCTGGGGATCCTGATCCGATTGTTCGGCGAAGCGACATTGATGACATACGGGGCGTGCACATAGGCATCGATCCCGGCGGCCTCGAAAGCGGCCCTTACCTCGGCGGGCTCACCGGGGAAGACCGGCGCCTTCCAGCCCTGCGGGTCGCCGAGGAAGAATTGGACCGCCTCAGCGTCCATGGCCTGTGCCCCGGCTAGCGGGTCGCCTTCGTTGAGGTGTGCACCAATCCGCGTCATCTGCCGAGCGTATCGGCCTGCGGCCTGACCTGGCCGGGCGGCTGCTTCAGATGCTGAAGCCGCCGTGCGCGATGCCGAGGCCCAGGCCGACGAAGCCACCGATGACGCCGGCCATGATGAAGATGCGCTCTTCCCTGGTTGCGGACATCATCTGGGCACACATCCCGACGCCGAAGGCCAGGATGCCGAGCACGGTGGCGACGAAGTGCAAATGCACGATTAGCCCCAGCGCGAAGGCCGCTACGCCGGCCAGCAGCGTAAGAATCGCGATCGCGTTCAACAGCGGGTGCCGCTGACCGTCGCTATTCATGGTCAGGCGCCGGGCCCGGGTGGCCGCCTGTGGCCGAGTCTGGGTCTGCGTCGTGACGCCATCGGGCATTGCTAACCCCCAACGACAAAATCACAAGCTCCGCGTGGACTGTTGCTACCAGTCTGTTCCCATCCGGGCCAGAAGGGAACCATCTTCCGCCGCAGATAGCCCATGCTCGGCCGACCGGACCGGGCTACCGCCTCCTAGCTGGTAAGCTGGCTTGGCCGCGCGATGGCCACCGGACCGGTGGGTGCGCGGCTCCTCCTGTCACGGAAATCCCGTGACCGCCAGAGTCCAGAGGAGGCCTCCTTGCCCATTCGCCAGTACGAGATGATGATCATTCTTGATCCCTCGCTGGAAGAGCGTACTGTGCAGCCGTCCCTCGACCAGTTCCTCACGGTCGTGACCTCCGCGGGTGGCGCCATCGACAAGGTCGACATCTGGGGCCGTCGTCGGCTCGCCTATGAGATCGACAAAAAGTCAGAGGGCATCTATACAGTCATTGACCTGAAGGCGGAGCCGGACACGGTCAAGGAGCTGGACCGTCAGCTGAACCTCAACGAGGCGGTCCTGCGAACCAAGGTTCTGCGCCCCGACGTGCACTGAGCGTGCGTGGCGGGACGCGAGCTGAGAGGTGTTCGGCTGACCCCGCCCGGCATCTCGACATCAACCCCGACCCGAGCGGGAGCGTTTAGCGATGGCAGCAGGCGACACGACGATCACGATCATCGGCAACCTCGTCGGTGACCCCGAGCTCCGGTACACCCCGACGGGCCAGGCGGTGGCGACCTTCCGGGTCGCGTCCACGCCGCGCTTCATGGACCGGACCACGAATGAGTGGAAGGACGGCGACTCGCTGTTCCTTTCCTGCAATGTCTGGCGGCAGGCCGCGGAGAACGTGGCCGAGAGCCTCACCCGTGGCACTCGCGTGATTGTCTCCGGCCGGCTGCGACAGCGGTCGTACGAGACAAGGGAAGGCGAGAAGCGCACTGTGTACGAGGTCGAGGTCGACGAGGTCGGCCCGTCGTTGCGCAACGCCTCGGCCAAGGTCACCCGCTCCAGCAGGTCGAGCAGTGGCTTCGGCGGCGGCTCATCCGGCCAGTCTGGTCAAGGCGGGCAGGGCGGGTATGGTGGGGGCGCCGGCGGACAGGCTGGCGATGACCCATGGGCAGCAGACCCGGCCGACAGCGGGTTCTCCGACGAGCCGCCCTTCTAGTCCTAGAGAGCAAGTACAAGAAACCGACCATCCCCGCTGCAGGCGGGGCTCTGTCTACCGTCCCGGCAGGATCGCCGGGACTACGAAGGAGCACCACGATGGCCAAGCCACCGATCCGCAAGCCCAAGAAGAAGGTCTGTCTGTTCTGCCAGGAGAAGGTCACCCGGGTGGACTACAAGGACACTGGGCTGCTGCGGAAGTTCATTTCCGACCGCGGCAAGATCCGCGCGCGGCGGGTATCCGGCAACTGCACGCAGCACCAGCGCGATGTCGCTACGGCGATCAAGAACGCGCGCGAGATGGCGCTGCTGCCCTATACGAGCACGGCTCGCTGAGGCGGAGGAAAGACGAAGCCATGAGCGGTAAGCCGATGAAGCTCATTCTTACCCAGGAGATCACCGGCCTCGGAGCCCCCGGCGACGTGGTCGAGGTCAAGGCCGGCTATGGCCGCAACTACCTGGTCCCGCGCCAGCTGGCCATGCGGTGGACCCGCGGCTCGGAGCAGCAGATCGAGATGATCAAGCGCGCCCGCTCGGCGCGGGAGATCCGCAGCCTGGACGACGCCAAGGAGGCAGCCGGCCGGCTGTCGGGCATCAGGGTCAGGCTGGCGAAGCGGGCCGGCAGTGGCGGCCGCTTGTTCGGCTCGATCTCGACGGCCGACATCGCCGCCGCGGTCAAAACTGCCGGCGGTCCTGATCTCGATCGGCGGAAGATCGAGGTCAGCAACCCGATCAAGACGATCGGCTCGCATCGCGTGGCCGTGCGCCTGCACCCGGAGGTCAGCGCCAACCTCGACATTGAGGTCACCGCTAGCTAGGCCCGGCACCAGCCGGCCTCACCGGGGTCCGGTCCCTGCCACGGGAACGTGCCGCATCCGCTGCAGGCTGTGCGTTAGCGCACGGCCTGCAGTCGGCGCGTTCAGCGAAAGTATCGGGCCACGCGGGCAGCCAGCTCAGGATCTGCGGCCGCCATCAGTGCCCAGGCACGGGCGAGCCGTCCGGCTAGGTCAGCCTCTGTCGCTGTCCCTGCTTCAGAAGACTCGCCGACGATCGCGGCCAGTTCCTCGATCGCTTGCCCCACCATCGTGGCCAGCCGTTCGTCTTCCTCGGCGCCTGCCCCTGGCGCTGTCGAACACATAATCGAACGATAGCCGCCGCCGGTGCGCGCTGACGGGTGAATGGCCGGATCGGCCGCTGACAGCAGATCGCACCCGCAGGCTTCTAGCCTGACGTTGGACGTCAAGTCTCCAATGTGGATAACCACCGGGCTGTACACCTGCTTTGGTGGAGCCGGAAAAAGTTTTATGCACAGGCAGTGCAGAACGTTTCCGCAGGCAGACGGCACTTCCTGAAGCCATTCGCGGCAATTTCCACAGCCGCATCCCCAAGCTGCGCACAGCACGCCCGGCGTGTCTACACAGCCTGTCCACAACCCTGTGCACACGATGACTCGACGCTGTGGCAAAGCCGCTGAAGACTGTCACAGCCATTCGATAGAACTGGCGATGACGACAGGGGGAGGGTACCCGGGTGAGCATTGCCGAGATCTCGCGCGCAGGCAACGAGTTCGAGCGGACCCCGCCGCACGACCTCGCTGCCGAGCAGTGCGTGCTCGGCGGCATGATGCTCTCCAAGGACGCGATCTCCGACGTCCTGGATGTCATCAAGGGCCACGATTACTACCGGCCCGCGCATCAAACCGTGCACGACATCATCCTCGACCTGTACAGCCGCGGTGAGCCTGCGGACGCTGTCACTGTCGCCGCGGAACTGACCCGCCGGGGTGACATCGGGAAGGTTGGCGGCGCGCCATACCTGCACACGCTCATCGCATCCGTCCCCACGGCGGCAAACGCCGGCTACTACGCCAGGATCGTCCGCGAGCGGGCCATCCTCCGTCGGCTGGTCGAGGTCGGTACCCGTATCGTCCAGCTCGGTTACACCGGCGATGGCGAGGCCGACGACCTGGTCGACCGGGCCGAGGCTGAGATTTACGGCATCACTGACCGCCGCGTCAGCGAGGACTACCTGCCACTGGCCGAGATCATGCCAGGCGCCCTGGACGAGATCGAGGCGATCGGCAGCCGCGGTGGCACGCTGGCGGGTGTGCCGACGGGGTTCGCCGACTTGGACTCGCTCACCAACGGCCTGCACGCCGGCCAGATGGTTGTAATAGCCGCCCGGCCCGCAATGGGCAAGGCGCTAGCGCTCGACACGCCGCTGCCGACGCCGGACGGCTGGACGACAATGGGTCAGGTCCGGGTCGGCGATCGGCTGCTCGGTGCCGACGGGCGACCGGTAACTGTTTTGGCAGCCACGGACGTGATGACGCAGCGGCCGTGTTTCGAGGTCGTCTTTGATGACCAGACGTCGATCGTCGCCGACGCGGAGCACCAGTGGGTCACGATCACCAGGGCCGAGCGGCGATCCGCCCCCGCATTTGCTGCAGCCGGCGGATCGTCCAATCCTCGCTACCCGACAGATGCCTGGGCGCGGGCGTCCGCGAAGACCACGGCTGAGATTGCGCGGACGCTGTTTCGCAAGGGCGGATCTGGCCACAACCATGCGGTTCCAGTGACGCAGCCGCTTGATCTTCCCGACGCTGACCTTCCGATTCCTGCATACCTGCTCGGCGTCTGGCTCGGCGACGGGCGCAGGTGGCCGGACCATGGCACTCTCACGGCGCGACTGCGCAAGTTGGGAGTCCTCAACTACAAGCACATTCCGCCGTCCTACCTGCGGGCGAGCCGTCGTCAGCGCCAGGCATTGCTAGCTGGCCTGCTCGACACCGACGGCTATGTCAATCGCACCGGCTCGGTGCAGTTCACGTCGACGTCCGCGAGACTAGCGGCGGACGCCCGCGAGCTGATCGTAAGCCTCGGATACCGCTGTGGCATGTGGCGCAAGCGGGTCGCTGGGCGGACGGAGGCATCCTCGACCGGTTACACGATTACGTTCACGACAACTGATGATGTGTTCTGGCTTCCGCGCACGCGCGACATGCACAGGAAGCGGAGGCCGGCGAGCACTACAGGTCGAGTCCGGCAGCGGATGATCGTCGATGTGCGCCCTGTTGCTAGCGTTCCGGTCCGATGTGTCCGGGTGGATGCGCCGGACAGCTTGTACCTCGCGAGCAGATCGATGATCCCGACGCACAATTCTGCCCTGGCACTAGACATCGCGCGTGCGGCCGCCGTGCACAACGGGCTGACCTCGGTGCTGTTCAGCTTGGAGATGAGCCGCAACGAGATCACCATGCGGCTCCTGTCGGCGGAGGCGCGCGTCTCGCTGCATGCGATGCGCACCGGCCAGCTCGGTGAGGACGATTGGACTCGGCTGGCGCGCAGGATGAGCGAAGTGGTGGACGCGCCGCTGTTCATCGACGACTCGCCGAACATGTCAATGGTGGAGATCAGGTCCAAATGCCGGCGCCTCAAGCAGCGCAACGACCTCAAGCTGGTTATCGTCGACTATCTCCAGCTGATGAGCTCGCCGCGCCGCGTGGAAAACAGGCAGCAGGAAGTCTCCGAGCTCTCCCGGTCGCTCAAGCTGTTGGCTAAGGAACTCAATGTGCCCGTCGTGGCGCTGGCCCAGCTGAACCGCGGACCGGAACTTAGGACGGACAAACGGCCACTTCTGGCGGATCTCCGCGAATCTGGGTCGATCGAGCAAGACTCGGACCTCGTCATCCTGCTACATCGCGAGGACGCTTATGAGCCAGAGTCACCACGAGCGGGCGAGGCTGACCTGATCGTGGCCAAGCATCGCAACGGCCCCACAGCAACGGTGACCGTAGCATTCCAGGGCCACTACAGCCGGTTCGTCGACATGGCCCCGATCTAGACGGCTCGTCGCTTTGTATCTTCTCGTTTAAGGCGGGGTAGGGAACTGATTTAGGTGAGCATTCGGCTTAGTATTTGAGCACCAACATAAGCAGTAAGCGGGATATCTGAGCAGTGGGCCCGCTCCAGTCTTGCGCTCGACTACCGGCGGGCCATCTCATGCATCGTTGCCGCGGCGTTCCGGTACGCCGTGCACCGGTTGCTGTTAGACCGCGGTTGCGTTCAGCTGGCTGAAGATCCCCTTACGCGGCTGCGGCGCGACGTACTCGGGATCGAGGTCCTTGCGTACTGTCTGCTCCAGCTTGTAGTCGGCCTGTTGTGCGTCCGCCGTGGCGGAGTGGAAGGCGCTGAGAGCGGTCGCAGCCGTTGCCATCAACTGGTCGGCGCCGTGAGGCATCGTCCCGCGGCCGCGGTGGTCCACTTGGACTGCATTGCGAGCAGCGCGCCATTCGTCGTGGCGCTGGTGCGCGGCCTCGGTAGCGAGTAGGGACTTGTTGTACGTCCAATTGGACAATGTGGTCGGTGGCAGCGTCCACTAGCGTCAGGCGCCTCTTGAACCGGGGGGCGGTCGCCAGCGAGGCCATCTGACCCAGGCCGATGCCCCCGGGTCGGTCCCGGTGTGTGCCCACTTGGGACAGCTAGCTGCTCAGGCTCATGTCAGAACAGCTTGCTGTGGCGGGTCACGAACTGCGTCGGCCGTGCGTAAAGACATTGATTGTTCGGCGGGCGTTACCTCAGGACCTTCCAGGCCCTCTTTAGAGCGCCGCCGGCGCGGGAATGGCGGCACGAAGGGACGGAGCCATGGCAGGAGGCCAGGGTGCTCGGTGACCGCGGACGCTCAGCGGAGGCTGGAGAGAAGCTGGAACGCGTGAATCCGGACGAAATCGGAGCCTTCTACGAGCAGGAGATGCCTTCGCTCGTCTTGTTCGTGGCGCTCAGTACCGGCCTGGACATCCATTCAGCGGCCGACGTCGGCCAGATCGCGTTCGAGAAAGCGCTGCATAGGTGGCCGACGCTGCGTAACCCGCGGGCGTGGCTGCACCGGGTCGCCTGGCACGAGGCGCTCGCGCGGTCAGAGGCAGTGCGCCGGGAGGTTCCGGTCGACATGGTTCCCGACCGGCCTGATCAGATGTCCGCCGCGCTGGCCGTGGAGCTAAGGACGGAGCAACGGGAGGTCATCGCCCACCTGCGAGCCCTCGCACCGAAGCAGCGGCAGGTCATGGCGTGGACGCTGGCCGGGTTCGATGACGCCGAGATCGCCCGCGCCCTCGGGCTGTCCACGGACGCGGTGAAGCAGAGCCGGTATTACGCCAGGCGGAACCTCGCGAAACGGCTCGGACTCGCAGGAAGGGACTCGCGATGAGGTGGAGGTTGCAGGGCAGGCGCGGTCTCCGCGACGGCGGCGACGCCGAACTAGACGCCAGGTTGTCCGAGAGCTGGCATGCCGCCGCTGTGGCCGTCGAGAGGTGGCTCGACCTCCGGGCGAGTGAGGAAGCTCTCCTGGCCAAGCCCGGGCTGTCACGGGTGCAGACCGCAGACCTCGAGGCGCCCGACGGGATGAGCCGCCGGGTCGCGCGGCGGCGGCGCGGCGGCGGCTGAGTGCAATTTCGGTGGGTGATTCTGTGGGCGGTCCCGCGTCGGCAACGCCCGGCCGCCCCCAGAGGGTGGAACTAGCCGCCATAACTGCCCACCGAGCTCAGCAGCGGCTGGCATCGCACACGACCAGCGAACATAGCCACGCCAACCGAGGAGACCACGATGTGCCCAGCATTCGCCGACCACCTAGTGCAGACCCAGGCTTTGGATGCGCAGTCGCAGGCCGATTGCGCTGCACCGCGACAGGCACTTGCACCGGCCGCGACACCCGAAACCATGGCACCGCTGACTCGCCGCCTGCAGCGCATCAGTGGCCTGCTGATGCGACTTTCCAGGACCCGTGCCAGCTACTACGACGCGCTGTTCGAGCGGCCGGACCTGATCGAAGACGACTACTACCGACTCCGGAATCAGCCCCGCGACTGACTGGGCAGCTCGCGCCATCGACCCCGAAGTCGCGGGCGTACGGCGAGGACGACCGCCGCTGGCGGTGATGCAC
>DASXMP010000035.1:0-5639 GCA_036495585.1 Streptosporangiaceae bacterium | reverse complement strand
AGGACGTGGCGCAGCCGCGAGGACAGCAGCGGGTCATAGGTGGGCAGGATCGTGCCGCCCGGAAGCCCGAAGACTACCTCGACACCCTGCAGTTCGAGGCTGCGCACGAGTGCTTCGGCCCCGGTGAGCTCTTGCACGATCACTCCTTTGACTTGCTGGGTTTGGCCCGGTTCTGAATCTGCGGTCGCATTAAAAAACGTGGTAGTCCAACAAAAAACCTCCCTGCCGGACCGGCAAAGAGGTGGTAGCGCGAGCCCTGCGTGCGGGTTCGCGCTACGTGATAATAAGTACGAGATGCTGGCGCAGATTCACTGGCTAGTTTTCCTGCCTTCGGAAGACGAACATCAGCACGAAGATCACTGATCTTGCCTTGGTTAGCACACACGGTACAGCAGGTTCACTACTGCTCGCTGCCAGACCCTGCTAGAGAGGGCAAAAACTCCGCCCGCTGGCCCTCGTAGGCCGCGATCGCGTCCTCATGCCGCAAGGTCAGCCCGATGTCGTCCAGGCCCTCGATGATCCGCCACTGGGCATAATCCGCAAGCTCAAACGGCTCGCTCAGGTCACCCACTGAGACTGTCCTGGCCGCCACGTCGATCACGACCGGGGCGTCGGGCTGCTTAGCCAGGGCGTCGAGCAGGCGCGCCGAGGCGTCCTCGCTGACCTGGGCTGGGACCAGACCGGAACTGACCGCGTTCCCCCGGAAGATGTCGGCGAAGCTCGGCGCGACCACGGCCTGGAAGCCATAGTCCTGCAGCGCCCAGACGGCATGCTCGCGGGAGGAGCCACAGCCGAAGTTGGGGCCGGAGAACAGCACGCTGGCCTGGTCGGCGCCGGGGTGGTTCAGCGGGAAGGTGGGGTCCTTGCGCCAGGCCTCGAATAGGCCGGTGCCAAAACCGGTGCGCTCGACCTTCTTCAGCCAGTGCGCCGGGATGATCTGGTCGGTGTCCACGTCGCTGCGCGGAACGGCAGCACCGCGACCAGTGATGACGCTCGTTCCCGTCATGGTGAGGTCCCTTCTTACGAGGTCGCTGGCGCTTACAGATCGCCGGGGGCGCTGAAGTGGCCGGCCACCGCGGTCGCGGCGGCCACGGCCGGCGAGACCAGGTGGGTGCGCCCGCCCGGACCCTGGCGCCCCTCGAAGTTGCGGTTGCTGGTGGAGGCTGAGCGCTCGCCGGGAGCGAGGATGTCGCCGTTCATGCCGAGGCACATCGAGCAGCCAGCCGAGCGCCACTCGAAGCCAGCCTCCGTGAAGAGGCGATCCAGGCCTTCCTCCTCCGCCTGGGCCTTCACCCGGGCGGAGCCGGGCACGACCAGGGCGCGGACGCCCGAGTGCACCTTCCGGCCGCGTACCACATCGGCGGCGGCACGCAGGTCCTCGAGCCGACCGTTCGTGCACGAGCCGATGAAGACCGCGTCCACGGTGATGTCGCGGATCGGCGTGCCAGGGGTGAGGTTCTGGTACGTGAGCGCGCGCTCGGCGGCCTGCCGAGCGGCCTCGCTGGTCAGGTTCGCGGGGTCGGGCACCAAGTCGTCGATGGAGACCGACTGCGCCGGGTTGGTGCCCCAGGTCACGGCGGGCCGCAGGGCGGCCGCATCGACGGTGATCTCCTTGTCGAACTGCGCGCCCTCGTCGGTGACCAACGAGCGCCAGTCGTCCAGGGCCCGCTCCCACGCGGCGCCCTGCGGCGCGTGCTTGCGGCCTTCCAGGTAGGCGAACGTGGTGTCGTCCGGCGCGACCAGGCCGGCCCGGGCACCGCCTTCGATCGTCATGTTGCAGACGGTCATCCGGCCTTCCATCGACAGCGCGCGGATGGCCGGGCCGCGGTACTCGATCACCGAGCCCTGCCCGCCGCCGACTCCAAGGGCCCGGATGATCCCGAGGATCAGGTCCTTCGCGGTGCAGCCGGGCGCCAGGTCGCCTTCGACGTTGACGGCCATGGCGGTGGGCTTGACCTGGCGCAGCGTCTGCGTGGCCAGCACGTGCTCTACCTCGGAGGTGCCGATGCCGAACGCGAGCGCGCCGAACGCGCCGTGCGTGGAGGTGTGGCTGTCGCCGCACACGATGGTCATGCCAGGCTGGGTCAGGCCAAACTGCGGTCCGATCACGTGCACGATGCCCTGGCCGGCGCTGCCGAGGGCGTGCAGGGTAATGCCGTGCTCGGCGCAGTTGCGCTTGAGGCGGGCGACCTGCTCGCGGGCCAGCGGGTCGCTGATCGGGCCGGTGCCCGAGGCGTCCAGGCCGATGGTCGGCACGTCGTGGTCCATCGTCGCGACCGTGAGATCTGGACGGCGGACCTTGCGGCCGGCCAGCTCTATCCCCTCGAAGGCCTGCGGCGAGGTGACCTCGTGCACCAGATGGAGGTCGATGAAAAGGAGCGGCGGCTCGCCCTGCGGGCTGGCCACCACGTGGCGATCCCAGACCTTGTCGAACAGGCGTCCCGCCATGTCCGCCTCGCTTCCTCGCGCTGCGCCCTCTGCTGGTGCTGCTGTCTCAGTGCTCGGCCCGTGCCACCGCGGGAGTCTCGCGGATGGCGGCCCGGTGCGGTTGCACGCTGTCTCGCATAGTGAGATAGCATGTTCACATCATGGACAGCATACAGGAGTCTTCAGCCGCCGCGACGCGGCCCCCCGAACACGCACGGCTGCCCGATGACGGCCGGTCCCGTGATACCGCCCTTGGCGGCGACAACGACGGCGCCAGCGCGCGGGCGACCGGTGTGGGCGTGCTCGATCGCTGCGTCGGGCTGCTCGACCTGCTCGCCGACGGGCCGAAGTCGCTGCGCCTGCTGTCCGATCGCAGCGGGCTGCCCCGGCCGACTGCGCACCGCCTGCTGGTCGCGCTCGAGGCGCACCGCCTGGCTGCCAGAGACGACTCGGGGCTGTTCCGGCTGGGGCCCCGGCTGGTCGAGCTGGCGACCAAGGCCGGCCCCGAACTGAACCTCGCGGTCGCGGCCGGGCCGGTGCTGGCCAGGCTGCACGCGAAGACCGGGGAGAGCGTGCAGTTGTACGTGCGGTCCGGGGTGCACCGGCTCTGCGTCGCCGCCCGCGACTCCGGCACTGGCCTGCGCGACAGCGTTCCGGTCGGTGCTCTGCTGCCGCTCGCCGCCGGCTCCGGCGGCAAGGTACTGCTAGCCTGGTCCGCCGACGGCGACAGACTCGGCGTGCCAGCGAGCGAGCTGGCCGAGGTACGCGAGCAGCGCTTCGCGGAGAGCGTCGCCGAGCGCGAGCCTGGTGTCGCCAGCGTGAGCGCGCCGGTGTTCGCCGGCTCGGAAAACCGCGGCGAAACACTCATCGCTGCCCTTTGCGTATCCGGGCCAGTCAGCCGGCTCGGACAAGCTCCCGGCCGAACGCTCAGCGCTGCCGTGGTGGCCGCTGCTGCCGAACTGTCAGCCCTGCTGGCGTAGAAAGACGCGGCCGCCCGCCTCGCTGCCGCGCCGCCTTGCCATCAACGCCGCCTCGCCACCAGCGCCGCCTCGCCATCAGCGCCGCCTCGGCACCAACGCCGCCGACAGCCTGCGCGCCCAACTCCCGCGCCACGAACGCGGCCGCAGGCGCCCGCGATCGATTGGGAATCTCGGCAATTCGACTATCGCTTGGGATCCTCAGCAAATAGCGCTGAGATTCCCAATCGTTGGTGTTTATCCACAGCCGTTGGCACGGCCCTGGCAGTTGCGCACAGGCGGCGCGCTTTGGTTGATCGAGTTTCCGCGACCCGGCAAGGCTGCCGGCATGCGGTTCGAACTGTCGGGTGCGCTCTACGACCTGGTGACTAGCCAGTCCGGCGTGCTGTCGCGGCCGCAGGCCGTCCGCGCCGGACTGCCGCCAACCGTTATCGACAACCAGTTGAGGTCCAACCGCTGGCAACGACTGCAACATGGCGTCTATGCGACATTCACCGGCGTTCCGGGCCGCGATGCCATTCTCTGGGCCATGTTGCTCCGGGCCGGCCCACAAGCAGCCCTGAGTCATCGCACCGCAGCAGAATTGCACGGCCTGACTGATGAGCCCTCGCGGCTCGTGCATCTCACCGTGCCTGCTACCCAGCGGGTTGCCTCGATCAACGGCGTCATCCTTCACCACACTCGAGCGTTCGACGCCATGGTGCACCCGACCGCCGTCCCGCCGCGGACCCGCGTCGAGGACACCGTCCTGGAGCTCGTTCAGGCCAGCCCTGACTTCGACGAAGCCTTCAACTGGCTGAGCCGCGCGGTCGGTCGTGGCCTGACGACGCCCGAACTAGTGCGAGCAGCCATCGCTACCCGCAGCCGTGTCCGGTGGCGCACCGACCTCTTATTCGCGCTCGATGACGTGAGTGCAGGTGTCCGGTCGCCGCTCGAGCGTCGGTACGTCGATCGCGTCGAGCGCGCTCACGGCCTGCCGGCGGCACGCAGACAAGTCCGCGTCGTGGTCAGGGGGCAGAGCCACTACATCGACAACCTCTACGAGGCAGCCATGCTGGCCGTCGAACTCGACGGCAAGGCGGCGCATCCTCCGGAACAGCGGTGGTCCGACAGCCATCGGGACAACGCACATGCCGGTCTCGGCATGCTGACACTGCGCTACAACTGGGTCGACGTCAACGGCCGGGCATGCGAGTCGGCGGCCGAGGTGGCGACCTTGCTCACGATGCGGGGCACAGCAGTCAAGCTGCGGAAATGCGGGCGGGACTGCGGCGCCGCGGTGCGCGGCACCAGCTAATGGGTCGTGAGTTTGGTGGCGACCGACTCGATGGCGGCCGCCACCTCGTCCGGGCGTGTCACCAGCTCCAGGTGGCCGCCCTGCAGACGCTCGACCGGCCAGCCGCGGTCGGCCGCGGTAGCTGCCTCGCTGGCATACCCCTCGCTCAGCAAGACATAGCCGCATGGCGTCCTGGTCCACCCGGGCGGCACCGGCAGGCGATCTTCGAAGTACGCCAGCGGGATCTGCGGAAGCTCGGCCGCGACGATGGCGCGTGTCGCCGCGTCGGGCACGAGCTCGGCCATCACGTCTGGACCGAACCACTCGGACCAGGCCGGCAGCATGCCGCCGCTGGCCAGCTCGCGCAACTGGCTGAGGATGTCGTCCGGCATCAGCTTGGCCTCGCCGGACTCCGGCGGCACATCCGAGTCAACGAAGATCAGCCCGCTCGCCGGTACCCGGCCGGCGATCTGCGGCAGCAGCAACCCCGCACCACTGTGGCCGACCAGCACCGGCCGGCCGAGGTTCGCGACTTGCTCGGCCGCGTGCTCGACGAAGGCTTCCCAACCATGAGCGGTGATTTCTCCTGGGACCGCAACGACCGCTAGCTGATGACCGTCTGCCGCGAGCCGCTGGGCGACCCATCGCCACGTAGCTGGCCCGGTCACCGGGCTATGCAATAGGGCCAACGCTGTCACGGCACCATCCTGCCGCTGCGCGGGGGTCGAGCAACCCGCCGTGTGTGAGCAGCTGAGCCGGATTGCCAGGGTCTGGCGCGGAAGGTGATGGCCGGGCCGTCGGCGCACTGCAGCCGGAGCGGGGCCCAAACGCGGGGTGCCGTCGAGTCGGCGCAGGGCATCGCCGGGCTCGATGTAGTTGAGGAATCCGCGGTGACGCGGTCTTCGCTGGGCTGCGATCCTGGCACGCATGAGAAACCCGGGAGGCGGCGCCAGCCCAGG
>DASXMP010000034.1:0-70654 GCA_036495585.1 Streptosporangiaceae bacterium | reverse complement strand
CTCGGACAGCCCGCCCGCGGTGCGGGTGCACAGCACCGGCGTGAAGCCGCGCTGCGCTAGCGCGCCCCCGATCACCTCGGCGAGTGCTGGGAAGATCGGGTTCTGGAGCTCGGGCAGCACCAGGCCAATGAGCCGCGCGCGATCGCCGCGCAACTGGGTCGGCCGCTCGTAGCCAAGCACGTCCAGGGCCGTGAGGACTGCTTCCCTGGTGCTGTCCGACACGCCGGCCTTGCCGTTGAGCACCCGGCTCACGGTGGCTTCACTGACTCCGACCTTCTGGGCGACTTCGGCGAGCCGGCGGGCGGGTGTTCGCGTCATGCCGCAACAATACGACATCCACTGGCAAGAGCTTGCGCAATCTGGGTCGCTCGTGGTGCGCCGATTCTGCCCCGTTCCCATCTGTTGTGGCCCGTCAGTGCATGAAACTCAACGGAAACTAGGCTCTCTACGCGACACATCGGGCATACGCGGAGATCGTCGTAACCAAGTTGTGTCCTTGCAATGTTTCATAAATATCTTGCTCTCAGATGTTCACCTCAGTATGTTCAGTTCAACAAAGCACGGCGCCCAAGGACGTGGCGCAAGTCGGCCGGATTCGGGATCATTCTCTGATGCGGCCGGCCTGGCCCCGCCCTGCTGCCACCGCGGCCTAGGGCGCCCGAGATCGCCCACGTTCAGCCCAAGGAAGAAGGATTGATCGATGAGCAGACAGCTTCACTGGTGGTCTGGAGGCCGGAAGTTCGCGGCCGTGACCGCCGTGGCGGCGCTAGGGCTCGGGGCCGCGGCCTGCTCGAGCTCCGGCGCCAGCTCCACCTCTGGTGGCAATGTAAGCATCAGCATCAACTGCGCGCCAACGGCAGCGCAGAACCCGATTCAGCACAAGGAATGGCTCGACGACGTCGCTAAGTTCGAGAAGGCAAACCCGAACATCACGATCGTGAGCGTCTACAACAACCCCTGCACAAACCTTCCCGTCTTCACCGCGCAGCTACGGGCTGGAACCGAGCCGGACATCTTCTACATCGACTTCACGGACCTGCCGCAGGTCCTGACTGCTGGCCAGGCCGCCGACATCACCCAGTATGTGAACTCCAAGGCCGTGCCAACGCTCAAGGACATCGTGCCCGCTGCGATGCGGGCAGTGACCGCTGGCAAGACGATCTACGGCCTGCCGACCAACAACTACACCCAAGGTCTGGTCTACAACCGTACGCTGTTCAGCCAGGCCGGACTCAACCCGAACGACCCGCCGACGACCTGGGCACAGGTGGAGACGGACGCTAAGGCGATCGCCAAGCTCGGTAACGGGATCGAGGGCTGGGGCGACTACAGCGCTGGTAACAACGGTGGCTGGCACTTCGCGTCCTACATGGACGCACTCGGCGGCACGACGGTCAATATGAACAACGTCCCGCCGACGGCGGGCTTCGACAACGCCAACGGCCTTGCGATCCTGGAGGCGCTGCACACGCTGCGGTTCACCGACAACGCCATGAGCGCCACGCAGGGCCTCGCCTGGGGAACGCTGCAGCAGCAGTTCGCCGCGGGCAAGCTCGGCATGTACATCGCGGCGCCAGATGACATCTACAACACGATCGTGCCCACCGACAAGGGCAACATCAACGACATCGGCATGGGCCCGCTGCCCAGCCTGACCGGCAAGCCAGCCGGCTCCCTCGGCGGTGGCAATGCCTACGTGTTCGCCAAGCACGACACGCCCGCGCAGATCGAGGCTGGCATCAAGTTCATCGACTTCGAGGACCTGACGCCAGGCCAGGGCACTACCTTTAATTTCGCCCGGCTGAAGGCGGACGGGATACCGGTGGGCTTCGACGAGCCTTCACTGTTCAGCGGCGCAGCCGGCGCGCAGGTCAACACACTGCGGACCAAGTACTCGACGATCAATCAGTCGTACTACCAGGCCTACGTCAACGCCAACGAGGCCAGCGACGGCGAGCCGTTCGATGCACAAGCTGTCTACAAGACGCTGGACCCGATGATGCTGGCAGTGCTCACCGAGCCGCACGTCAACATCCCGGGACTGCTGAAGAGTTCAGCGACCAGCGTCGACACGCTGCTCCAATTCAGCTCGTAAGAGCATAGGCGGGGAAGATTCCCCGACACGCAGGCGTGGGGGCCGGAAGAGCAGGGCCGGCCCCCACGTCCTAACCCCCGGCTCGACGGCAACAGGGAGACTTGATGGCGGATGTCGCGACGCTGCGCAAGGCGAATGCGCGGCAAGCGGCCAGAGGCCAGGTGGCCGTCGGCCGGTTCGGGCAGAAGGCCAGAAGGAATCTGTCGGCGTACGGCTTCCTGGTCGGCGCAGTCCTTTGCTTTACGTTCTTCTCCTGGTTCCCGATCGTCCGCGAAGTGATCCTGAGCTTCCAGAAGGCCGTGTACGGGGGCGGTTACACGTGGGCGGGCTGGGTCAACTACGACCGCATCATCCACGACCCGACGTTCTGGCTCGCCTGGCGGAACACGCTGGAATTCACTCTGCTCGCGCTTGTCATCGGGTACGCGGTCCCGTTCTGCGTGGCAATCGTGCTGAACGAGTTGCGGCACGCGCAGGGCTATCTGCGAGTGCTGGTCTACCTGCCGGTCATGCTGCCGCCGGCCTCGGCGCTGCTGCTGTTCGCCTACTTCTACAACCCGCAGTACGGCCTGTTCGACGACATCCTGCGCACACTGCACCTCCCGACGTCGCACTGGGTCCTGCAGCCAGGCACCGGATTTGTCAGCATCGCGATGATCTCGGTCGTGCTCGCGTCGACCTGGATGAACATGGGCGGGGCCACGCTCATCTACCTGGCCGCGTTGCAGAACATCCCGGGCGAGCTCTATGAGGCGGCAGAGCTCGACGGCGCGGGCCTGTTCAAGCGCATCAGGCACATCACGATCCCGCAGACCAGGCTGATCCTGATCATGCTCCTGATGCTGCAAGTCGTCGCGACGATGCAGATGTTCGTCGAGTCCTGGGTGCTGACCAACGGCGGCGGGGGCGTCGGGAACAACACGGAATCCGTGGTGATGCTCATCTACCAGTACGCATTCGAGCTGAGTGGTTCCAGCAACTACAACAGCGCGTCGGCTCTGGGCGTGATTCTCATGCTGGTGCTCGCGGTCTTCTCCGGCGGGTTCTTGTGGGTCACGCGAGAGCGCCGGGCCTGAGAGAGGGACGAGATGGCAGTACTGAGCACAGCCAGGCTCACGGCTTCGGGTGCCGCCGGGGCGCCTCGGCGCCGCGCGTCGACCGGCTCGACCAGGACACTGATATCCAGCGCGCAGCTGAACCGGCGCTCGGGCAAGATCGCGTACCGAATCGTCCTGACCGTGGTCATCGTGGCCTTCACACTGGCGTTCATCGGGCCGCTGTACTTCCTGTTCAGCGACGGTCTGAAGTCCACCCAGGAAGCGATCGCCACACCGCCCACGCTCTACCCGCATCACCTGTACCCGAGCACTTATGTCCAGGCGTGGGACCGGCTGGACATGGCCAGGCTGATCTGGAACACGCTGTACTACGCGTTCGGCGCGCTCGCCTTCCAGCTTGTCTTCGACGTGGCAGCCGCGTACGCGCTGTCGAAACTGCGGCCCTTCCTCGGGAACGCGATTTTCTTCCTGATGCTCGCCACCCTGATGATCCCGGCGACCGTCCTGGTCATTCCGCAGTACGTGACCATGGCTGCCGAGCCCATCGTGCACTGGAACCTGATCGGGAGCCCGTGGGCGATCTGGCTGCCGTCCGTCGCTAACGCATTCAACATCTTCCTGCTCAAGCGGTTCTTCGACTCGATCCCGGCCGACTACATCGACGCAGCTCAGATCGACGGCGCGTCGCGGATCCGGATCCTGTGGCGCATCGTGCTGCCGATCTCCCGGCCGATCCTCGCGGTGGTGTCGATCTTCGGTTTGGTCGCGGTATGGAAGGACTTCCTCTGGCCATTGCTGGTGGAGTACGGCTACAGCCCCACGCGGGAAACCCTCAACGTCGGCATCTGGCAGGCGGCCGTGGGAACGCCGCAGAACCTGATCATCGCCGCGTCCGCGATGGCGGCGATCCCGACGATCGTGTTCTTCCTGATCTTCCAGCGCAACATCATGGCCGGCCTCACCGCCGGAGGCCTGCGCGGCTGATCTGTCCTTCTCCCCAGCTGGCTGTCCGCAGCTTCAGCCCCGCGTGCTCCATCAGGTGACAGAAAGTAGGTTCTTCGTGCCCGAACGTGGATCGATCCAGCCTGGCGTGCCGGCAGTTGCCAGTGGGCCGGCCGTCGCCGCCGGCACAAGGGCGGCGGGTCATCCAGCGCCCGGCTGGTGGCGCAGCGCCGCCATCTATCAGCTCTACGTGCGCAGCTTCGCCGACGCCAGCGGGGACGGCGTCGGCGACCTGGCTGGCGTGCGGGCGCACCTCCGCTATCTGGCGGGCCTCGGCGTCGACGCGATCTGGTTCAACCCGTGGTACCCATCGCCGATGGCGGACGCCGGGTACGACATCGCCGACTACCGGGACATCGACCCGGTGTTCGGCACGCTCGCCGACGCCGATGCGCTGATCGCCGAGGCGCACGCACTCGGCATCCGGATCATCATCGACATCGTGCCCAATCACGCCTCCGACCAGCATCCCTGGTTTCAGGCGGCGCTGGCGGCCGCGCCGGGATCGGCGGAGCGAGCCAGGTTCTGGTTCCGGCCCGGGCGAGGCGAGGCCGGCGAGCTGCCACCCAACGGCTGGCAGTCGATCTTCGGCGGCCCCGCCTGGACTCGGATCGCCGAGCCGGATGGGACGCCGGGCGAGTGGTACTTGCACCTGTTTGCGCCCGAGCAGCCCGACTTCAACTGGGCGAACCTGGATGTCCGCGCCGAGTTCGAGGACGTGCTGCGGTTCTGGTTCGACCGCGGCGCCGACGGCGTGCGGATCGACTCGGCCGCGCTGCTGACCAAGGACCCGCTGCTGCCCGAGATGGAGCCGGACCAGCCGCCGGGCGCCAGCCACCCGTTTAGCGACCGGGACGATGTGCACGATGTGTACCGAGGCTGGCGCGCGGTCGCCGACTCCTACGGCGACCGGGTGCTGATCGGCGAGATCTGGATCCCGGACGCGGTACGGCTGGCTCGCTATGTCAGCACCGGCGAGCTGCACACGGTCTTCAACTTCCCGTACCTCAGCTGCCCTTGGGACGCGGCTAGCCTGCGCGAGGTCATCGACAGCACGCTCGCGCTGCACGCGCCGGTCGGTGCGCCGGCTACCTGGGTGCTGTCCAACCATGACGTGGACCGGATCGTGACCCGGTACGGCCGCCCGGACACGGCGTTCAGCCTGCAGCGCCGCCCGTACTTCCACAGCCTGCCGGTCGACCTGGAGCTCGGCGCGCGCCGGGCCAGGGCCGCCGCGCTGCTGACCATGGCGCTGCCCGGGTCGGTCTACGTCTACCAGGGCGAAGAACTGGGACTGTGGGAGGTGCAGGACATCCCGGATGAGTGCCGGCAGGATCCGATCTGGTATCGCACCGGAGGATCCGATCCTGGCCGCGACGGCTGTCGCGTGCCCTTGCCGTGGACCGGAACGGAGCCGCCCTTCGGATTCTCGCCCGCCTCCGCCGCGGCCGAGCCGTGGCTGCCGCAGCCCAAGGAGTGGCGTGAGCTGACGGTCGAGGCGGAAGACGGCAGCTCGGACTCGATGCTCGGGCTGTACCGGGCCGCGCTGGCGATCCGCCGAGCGCAGCCGGCGCTGGGCGATGGCTCGATGGCGTGGCTGCCCGCGCCAGCTGGCGTACTGGCCTTCGATCGGCCCGCCGCGGCCGCATCGGGGCTGGGCGTGCGCTGCGTGGTCAATCTGTCCGCGGGCGCCGTGCGCTTGCCTGGCCGGGCGGCAGTGCTGCTGGCCAGCAGCCCGCTGAATGACGACATGCTGCCGCCGGACACAGCCGTGTGGCTGAGCGTCCGGTCATAGCAGGCCCGCTTTACGGCGTGCGTGTGACGTTGCCGCGGGCGACGGTACGAGCCAGGATGCCGAGCGTTGCCCGGAGCGCGCCCTCGGACATCACCGGGAAGATGCCGGCCTCGCGCCACTGCGGGTGAATGTCTGACCAGTCGTAATACGACATGACGAGCGTGCCGGTGTCGGCGGGCTCAAGCTGGTAGCCATAGACGTGCCCGATGGGCGGCTCCATCCGGCTGAGGATGGTCCAGGCGATCTCGCGGTCCTGGTCGTACGCTGTGATGGAGACGGTCACGTCGTAGCGGCCAAGCTCGGGGTAGTCGTTCAGGGCCTCCCGGTCCATGTGCACGACGAAGCTGTCGCCGACGCCGTTGACCGGCTGGCCCTCAGCAGACTGCAGCATCCCGGAACTGTCGATCAGCACGTGGCCCTGCGGGTCGCGCAGGAGCGCGAAGATGTCTGCGGGCTTCGCCGCGATGGTGCGCTGAACTTCGAATCGCTTACTGGCCATGGCTACATCCTGGCATCGATCGCCGGTACGCCCGGGCAAGCGTCCGGGCGCCGCAGCTCCCGTTGTCGAGTTTGCGCCAATGTCGGTTACCCGCAGGGTGGCCGGGGCCTTTTACGGTAGCGAGGCGCGTAACGTGCGGACTCGACAGACAGGGCTCCAAAGGAGAAACATGCGCCGGAGACGCGTCCTTACCCCCCTCGCGCTTGCGGCGCTCACCGTCGGACTGGTCGCGCCCGCGGCGACACAGGCCGCGCAGGCGGCCACCACGCAGATGCCCACCGTCTCGCTGGCTCAGTCCGCGCTGGAGGACACGGCGGCGGGCACTGCCAGGACCATCGACGTGCCAGGCGGCGGCTATGCCGTACTGACCTCGTTCGGCGAGGTCTCGATGGTGGGCGCGTCCGGCGCGAAGCAGTGGCAGGTGGACACCCAGCAGCTGTTCCAGGCCTGGGGCCTGTCGTGGCAGCAGGAGCAACCGGTCACCCCGTATCCGCAGGTCCCGTGGGGCTCTGACCCGGTCAACCCGCTGAATCTTTCCGGGCCTGCCACCGGGCTCGTCAACAACGTGCACCCGGCGGCGGCGGGAGTGCTCAATGGCCGGCCGGTTCTGGCGG
This sequence comes from Streptosporangiaceae bacterium, assembly GCA_036495585.1. Classification (GTDB taxonomy): domain Bacteria; phylum Actinomycetota; class Actinomycetes; order Streptosporangiales; family Streptosporangiaceae; genus JAJYUU01. The sequence continues at coordinate 63,591 of DASXMP010000034.1, read as the reverse complement.
TCGCCGAGACCGCCGGTATCAATATCAGCAGCAATTCCCAGTGCTTCGGGTGCCCCCGGACCTGGCCATTCGACGTTCCCGGTTCTGACATCCACGTCGGCACGTTCGTGACCGTCCTGGACGCGCAGACCGGCAAGATGCTCTATCACGAGCTTGACCCCGGGTTCGTCACCCAGCTGGCGTTCGCCGGCGGCCGGCTGATCGTCGGCGACGAGGATGGGTCCCCGCAGAGCAACGGCGGCATCGGCAAGTGGGGCGCGGTCAGCACCGTCCGCGCGCTGTCGATCTCCTCGGCCGGCACGGCGCACCAGGCCTGGAAGTACTCGACGGGTGTGCGATGGGGGCGCCTGCTCGATCTGACGGTCACTGGCGGCGGTACCGGCGGCTCCGCGAGCGGTCCTGGCGTCGCGATCGCCTGGAGTGACACCCCGCTCGGCCTCGGCGTACCCGGCCCGCCGGGCGGCCACCTGCTGCTGCTGGATGCGGCGACTGGTGCTGCCCGGTGGCGGGTGGACACGCCGGGCTACCCGGTGCTGACTGCGGCTGATGATCAGCGCGATGAGCTTGCGGTGGTCCAGGCCTCCGACCCCAGCTTGTCGGTCGGCTACACCCTCACCGGTCTGCGATACTCCAACGGCGCCACGGTAACCAGCGTGCCGCAGGCAGGCGCACTTCCGCTGTCCCTCGCCGTCGGGAGCGGGAATGCGGACGGCTGGGCGGTCGGCTCGATGGACGCGACCAGCAGCACCGACTCGAACTCTGGCACCATCTCGTACAGCGCCACGGCCGGGCGCGTCACGCTCGCCAGTCCGGCCACGGGCCGCAAGCTGTGGTCGGCCACGCTGCCGGCCAACTCTGTCGGGACGCCGCTGCCGGGCGGCGTGGTTGTCGCCGCCGGCGAGGTCGTCGCTGGCGCCTGGTATGGATTCGTGACCCCGACCGCCGCCGATCCGATCTCCGAGGTCAACAGTGTCACTGCCCTCGGCTACCAGAGCGGACGTACCGTCTGGCAGCAGAGCGGTGACCCCGGCGACCCGCTTTCGCTCAGCGCGGTCAGCGGCGAGCCCGGCTTGGTCCGTGCGGTGAACAGTCATCAGGTCGTGGAGACCTACGGGGCCAGCGGCCAGGCGACGCAGAGCACCGCAGGACCCGGGGACTTCCTCAGCGGCACGACCGCGAGCATCTCCGCGCCGGGCAGCACTGACCTGGTGGCGGGCAACGAGGATGGCGACGTCCTGGCCATGGCAGGCAAGGCCCTGGCCGCTGGGAAGCAGCACGTGCTGTGGCAGGCGCACCTGCCAGGGCCGGTGCAGGCTCTGGACACGACGACGCTCGGCGGACGCCGGGTGGTCGTGGCGGCCGCGACCAGCGCGGTCGGCGTCATCGACGCCAGCTCCGGCACGGTGCTGCGGGTCATCCCAACCCCAGGCACGTACTCCTATACGGCCTCGGTCATCGACGCCGGGGGAACGCCCGCGGTCGTGATGCCTGGCAGCAACCTGACGGCCTACTCCCTGGTGACCGGGGCGAAGCTGTGGAGCTACGCGGCTCCGTCGGGCGCCTTTTTCTCCGACGCGGCCTACGCGGACGGCGTGGTCGCCGCCGAGTACAGCAGCGCTTCCAGTTCCAGCAACAACGGGCCCGTTCCCGCAGCGAACATGGCGGCGATCGGACTGAAGGCGGCGACCGGCGCCCTGGCGTGGAGCGCGCCCGCTGACCCGTCCACCGTGGCGAACGGCAACCTGTACAACGGCGCGTTCACCAGCCCGGACATCGCCGGCGCGGGCGGTGACGGGGTTGCATTTGCCTGGTCGGACACCAACTACGGCAGCCAGGTGGACGTGCGGAACATCGCGACAGGCGCGCTGGACTACACCGACACCTCCTACTATCTCAACGCGTTCTCCGGGTTCCTGGCCTCGCCCAGCCTCGGCCTGATCGCGACCTCCCAGAACGGGGCCGTGCTGATCACGCCCACTGGCTCGGAAGGCAGCTTCTGGCCATCGGGCGAGTCGGCCGCGCTGGCCACGACCCCCTCGGGCCAGCAGGCACTGCTCACCGCTTACAACGGCGTGCGAGCCTTCGGCACCGACGTCTTCACGTCGCCAACCTCGCCATCGGCGTCACCGTACGGCGAGGCCAGCGCGGGGGCGTACCTGTCGGGGACGCTGGTGGCCGGTGACTTCGCCGGTAACGGCACGCAGCAGGCTGTGGCCATGCCCGCGGACGCCCTCGCCTACCAGATCGTGTTCGCGGAGACCGGCGGCTTCCTGTTCCCGAATCTCTCGCTTGCGCAGCATGGCCTGGCGGTGGACACCCTGCAGGATGCCCCGTCGGCTGCTAGCACCCCGGCGGCGGAGCGCTCGGCCAAGGTGGCGGCGCCTGCTGCTCCCGCGATCGCCCCGGCTGGAACCAAGCCGTCCGTGCCCGCCGGCCTGCGGCCGGTCGGGCAGCGCGGCTCGCGTGTGCCCGTGCTCGAGCCCGGGCATGGCGGGATTGTGCGGCCGGGAACGTCCCCGGTGACGGTGAAACACACCCTCACCGCGAGCGGGGCGGACTCGGCGATCACGCCGCCGGGCTACTCCCCGGCCCAGATGAACGGCTACCTCGGGCTGACCGGCGACGGCAAGGGCCAGACGATCGCGATCGTGGACGCCTACGACGATCCGAACATTACGTCCGACACCGAGGCGTTCACCCAGCAGTACGGCCTGCCAGCAGTCTGCGGCGCGGGCGGCGCGAACGGTGACTGCTTCAACCTCGACATCAAGCAGCAGTCCGCGACAGCGGGCTCGAACGGAGACTGGGGCGTCGAGACGTCGATGGACGTGGAGTGGGCGCACGCGCTCGCGCCGGACGCCACCATCGAGTTGTTCGAGGCGAAGGACCAGACGTTCGCCTCGCTGTTCGCAGCGGTAACGGCCGCCGAGGCCACCCATCCGGATGCGGTGTCGATGAGCTGGGGTATCAGCGGCGGTGACTTCTCGGAGGAGGACTACTACGACCACTTCTGCGCCGTCCGGAGCACCGTCTGCGTGGTCGCCTCCGGGGACTACGGGAACCCCGGCTCCTACCCGGCCTACAATCCCGCGGTGCTGTCGGTCGGCGGCACCACGCTGAACCTGGCCGCCGACAACTCGGTGGCCAGCGAGCAGGCGTGGTCAGCAAGCGGTGGCGGGCAGAGCTGGGTCGAGCCGGAGCCCTCCTACCAGGACGGGGTCCAGTCCAGTGGCATGCGCCAGGAGCCCGATGTCTCCTTCGACGGCGACCCGAACACGGGTGTGGCCGTCTTCGACACTCTTCCATTCAATGGGGACGCCGGCTGGTGGCTGGCCGCCGGTACGAGCCTCGGCGCCCCGTCCTGGTCGGCGATCCTCGCCGACGCGGACCAGCTCCGTGCCGCGCACCGGGAGGGTCCGCTGACGGCGGGTGGGGATGCCGTCCAGAAGGCGATCTACTCGCTGCCCGCCTCCGTGCTCGCGCCGGTCACCACCGGCCCGGACAACGGGTCCTGTCCGGTCGGCTGCACTCCGACCTCGGGCTACGACGAGATCACCGGGCTGGGCAGTCCGCGAGCCGGCATCGACGCGGCGCTCGCGGCAGTGGCAGGCTGAGTTGAGATCCACGCCCTGCGGCTCGCACGGGCCGCAGCGGCGATGAACTAGCGGCCCGGGGGATGACCCCCCCGATCATCCCCCGGACCAGCTCAAGCTTTGGCTCGAACTCGGTGGCATGCGCTCTGCCGGCGAGCGCTCCGCCGGCCAGCGCACGGCGCTGTCGTTGCCGTCGGCTGATTGCCGCGGGACGTACAGTTCCACTTGGTCAGCACGGGCCGCCGTCGCCGGACACCGGGCTGGCAAAGAACACGTCCGCCAACCCCGGGCACTAGGTGACCTTCGCGGCCGTGCCGGGTGAGGCCACGGGCCGACCCAGCGCAGCGCGGACGATGCCGGGGTCCTACTGCACAGCACGCGGCGGCTGCCGTCGGCAGCCGCCGCGTCATCTCGCCCGCGTCCGGCAGTCGCGCGAATGATCAGCTCAACGTGCCCGCTGGCCTGTCCGCTACCGCATGGTTGTCGGGCCAGCGGTGCAGGTCGCCTGCGCCGGCCTGGTAAATAGTCCGATAAGAATCAGGCCTACCCGCACAGGCTGCTCGCCGGCAACCCGAATGCATCTAACCTTGATAAATGGTGCGAACAGTCGCAGAGGGAGGGACCGTGCTAGGGGTCTTCGGATTGGGCGTCGAAGAGGCGGACGTCTACCGGTTCCTTCTCGGCACGAAGCCAGCCACGGCAGAGGACGTGCAGGCGGGGACTGGAATGCGGTTGGCCAGCGTGCAGCGAGCGCTGGTCAGCCTCGAACAGGCTGGGCTCGCCTGTCGAGTCCCCGAGCAGCCGTTGCGCTACGCGGCAATGTCGCTCGCCGCCGTCGATGCGGCGATCCTGCGCAAGCTCGCGGACCTGCGCGAGGCGCAGGAGTGGATCGGTGAATTCGCGACACGCTACCGGGCAACGCGGCTCGAAGCCGATGCCGTCGGCGTCTTCGAGGTGATCAGAGGCGCGGAAGCGTTGCGCGAGCGCACCAGGGAAATGGTCACATCAGCGCGCTCAGAGGCGCTGAATATGCTCAAGCCTCCGCTCATCGCCATGCAGCCGACTGACCACGTGGAGCCGGCTGCGACGGTGCGCGGCCGGGTCGTCTACGACCGGGACCTGGTCAGGGACGCTGGCGTCCTGGACGCCATCAGGGAGCGACCGGGCAGGCACTACGAGGTTCGCGTGCACCCCCTGGTGCCGGTGAAGATGCTCGCCATCGACCGGTCGATGGCACTGCTTCCCGTCCAGCAGCACGACGAGACCGCGGTCGGAGTGCTGATCACCGAGAGCGCGGTGCTTGACTCGTTCCTCGCGCTGTTCGACTACGTCTGGGCGACCGCGACGGTGCTGCCTGCAGGGACCCTCGATGACCCAAGTGATCCCGACCGATCCCCGCTAAGCGCGGAGGACCGCCACCTGCTCTCCTTGCTGCTGGCCGGCCTGACCGACCAGGCCATCGCCGGCCATTTCCGGGTTAGCGTCCGGACAATCGAGCGCCGGGTCCGGGCCATGATGGACGCCGCGCACGTCCGTACCCGGACCCAGCTGGCCTGGGAGGCGGCCCGCCAGCACTGGCTGTGAGCTGCCAGCTCGCCAGGAATCGACCTCGGTAAACGGACAATGGCGGGAGGCGGGCATGATGCCCGCCTCCCGCCATTGGCTCCTCGACTCAGGCCTGTCAGGCAGCGATCCGATCGACGCCCGGCTCGCTCGTGGCCGGCCTGTCACTGATCACGAGCTGATGCACGACCTTTTCGGTCGTGGCCTCGTGCACCGCGAGATCAGCGAGGGCAACCACGGCGAGAGCGATGCCACCAGCGAAGACCAGCCAGGTCAGGGCGCTGCCGGTGAAGAGCAGCGTGGCGATCAGCGACCAGAGGCCGACGAGCCCGAGCAGGCTGTAGCTCACCTTGACGCTGGCGGTGTGGCTGATGGCGGCGCTGGCGAACGCAGTGATGGCCAGCCCGGTGAACACACCAAAGCCGACCCAGCCGGCTAGGTGCGCGCCGAACGTCATTGCTGCGACCGCCAGGAACGCTCCGCCAGTGACGAACGCGTTGCCGGCCAGGAACCGTGTACTGAGTTTCATCTGGGCACCTCCTTGGCGCCCCTTCTGGACGCCAGCGTTCCGACGGCGGGTCGGTCTGGGCGCTGCCCATGCGCGCTCAGCCGGCTCGTCGGGCTCTCGGAGACAATTTCTGAAAGTCGTCTGCGGAAACCGGAGGGTGGCACCGCTTATGCCGGAGCACGAGTGTCTGCTGCATCACATTCCGGCGCCGGCGACCCGCTTGCCGGCCAGCACCACGTGTGCCGGCCGGTCCAGCACGCTCAGGTCGGCGACCGGATCGGCGCCGTAGATGACGAAGTCCGCCGGTGCTCCCTCGCCGAGTCCGGGCAGGCCGAGGAAGTCGCGCGCTGTCGAGCACGCAGCACCGAGGGCCGACTCGGCCGGCAGCCCGCCGGCGGCGAGGTGGCGCACTTCGGCCGCGATCGTGCCGTGCGGCCGGAAGTCCGTCCCGGCCAGCACTGCCACGCCCGCTGTGCGCGCTGCGACTGTCAGCTCGCCAAGCCGCGCGTAGCCGTCGGTGAACCACTCCCGCGCCGGTGACGGCAGTTCCTCGATTGCTGCCATCTGGCCAGCCCATGGCGTATTCGTCGGCACGTCTCGGCCCCAGGCACCGGTCGATGGGTGATCCGGCCGCGGTCGGTCCACAGCTCGACTGGCTCCCGGCCGGGCAACCCTAGAGCTCGGACGGCGTCAAAGCGGCAAGCCGCTCGAGCTTGTCCCGCAACTGGTCTGCATCTGGATGCGGCGGGCTGGTGAGGATGGCAAGGGCCCGCTCGAAGGCCGCGCGGGCGGCGTCAGCGTCGCCGGCGGCCTGCCTGGTGTCACCGAGGTGGGTGAGCACCTCGGCCTCGTAGAAGCGGGCACCCACCTCCGCCGAGAGTGCGAGGGCATGCTCGAAGCAGTCCGTGGCTTCGGCCAGCCGTCCGGCCTTGTACTCCGCGTAGCCGAGGCTGTCCCAGCTGCGGGCCTGGCCGTAACTGTCGCCGATGTCGCGGTGCAGCCGAACCGACTGCTCGCAGAACGTCCGGGCCTGCCGGTAGTTGCCGAGCAGGGCGTGATACCAGCCGATGTCGTTGAGCGCGTTCGCCTGGCCCGCGTGGTCGGCCGCCACCTTCGCCAGCGCGTGCGCCTGTTCGGCGTGCTGCAGCGCCTCTGCGTAGCGGCCCTGCCGCTCGCAGACGACGCAGGCATTCTGGTGCACGCGCGCTTCGCCTGAGTGGTCGCCGAGCTGGCGGTATAGCGCCAGCGACTGTCCCAGGTAGGCCTCGGCCTGCTGGTAATCGCCCAGCCTGGTACAGGTGCGAGCGAGCAAGCGGAGAGTGATGGCCTGCCCCATGACATCGCGCTGGCCAGCCGCCGCCGCGAAGGCGATGCGCTGGACCGCGGCGCATTCTTGCCAGTACCCCTGCTGATCGAGGAACGGGGTCAGCACGCACGGCAGCTGCCACGCGAACGGCTCGAATTCGCAGTTCGCGGCCAGCGCCGCACCGGCCAGCAGGGCCCGCCGCTCCACATGCAGCCAGGTCAGCGCCTCCTGCTGGCTGGTGAAGTGCTCAGGAGTAACCCCCAGCGGCACCGGTGGCAGGACCACCGGTCCGTGCAGCATGGTCAGCCGCAGCACCGCGTCGCGGGCCGAGTGCAGATAGTGCTGGAGCAGTCGGCTGATCGCCGTATCGCGCTCGGCTTCGGATTCGTTTGCCTCAGCTTGCTCGGCGGCATAAGCGCGGAGCAAATCGTGGCAAGTGAACCGGCCGGACACGGGTTCGCTGAGGAGATTGCGGCTGGCCAGCTCATGCAGCGCTGTGCGCGCCTGGGCCAAGCCGAGGCCAGCCATGCTGGCGGCGGCTTCCACCGAGGCATCCGGGCCTGGATGCAAGCCAAGCAGCCGGAACATCCGCGCAGCGGTGCTGGAGAGCAGCTGGTATGACCAGGAAAAGACGGAGCGGATGTCGGTCGCTTCTTCGCCTGTCGTCAGGGCGCACAGGCGGTACTTGGTATCGCGGAGGTCCGTGGCGATGACCGTGAGCGAGAAGCTTGGCCGGGCAGCCACGCGCGCTGCGGTGATGGCGAGCGCAAGCGGCAGGCCCGCGCAGAACCTGACCAGGTCAGCGGCGGCGATCGGCTCGACAGCAAGGCGCGCGGGCCCAAGGCGCTGGGTCAGGAGATCACGCGCCTCGCCGTCCGGCAGCACGTCCAGAGGCAGCAGGCGAACGCCATCGGTGGCAACCAGGCCCGCGAGGTCGCAGCGGCTGGTGATGAGAACCAGAGCAGAAGGACTGGCAGCGAGCAGCGGGCGCACCTGGGCCGCGTCGCGCGCATTGTCGAGCACGACAAGTGCTCGCCTGCCCGTTGACAGCGCACGGTAGAGCGACTGGCGGCCATCGAGGCTGGCCGGCATCTCCGCGGCCGGGACACCGAAGGCATCGAGCAGTATGCGCAGCGCCTCGCCCGGAGCTAGCGGGTCGCCGGCCGGGTCGAAGCCACGCAGGTTGAGATAGAACTGCCCGTCGGGGAAACAGTCGCTGTGCTGCCGGCTCCAGTACACAGCGAGTGCCGTCTTGCCGATCCCGGCTGTTCCGCTGATCGCCACCGGCGCGGATAGCTCGGCGAGCCTGGACAGCGCGGCAAGATCTGTGGCCCGGCCGGCGAACCCTGGCACCGCGACCGGCAGCATGGCCGGATGGAGCCGATGCTCGGGTGCTCCCGTGGCGCTGACTCCAGGCCCGTCCGCTGCCCCGCAGTTATCTGCCTCGGTATTGTTCCCGCCGCCCTTGGCAGCAGCGGTGGTTGCGGTACTGCTGGTTGCGGTACTGCTGGTTGCGGTACTGCCGGCTGCGGTTCCGCTCGCCCCGGTACCGCTGGCCGTGGTACCGCTGCTGGCCGTGGTACCGCTGCTAGCGGAACGGCCATTTGCCGTATCACCCCGTGCATGGCTGCGATTTGTCGCACCTGTGGTGCCACCGCCATTGTGGCCGGTCCGGTTACTTGCAGCAGTGGTGTTTCCAGCGCCATCGTTGACTGCATTTTTGCTTGCGCTACCACCGTCGCTGGCGCTGCGATTTATCGCACCATTATCTGCACGTCGGTTGTCTGCACTGCCGTTATCTGTACTAATGCCGTTAGCCGTGCCGTGGCGGGTGCTCGGCCGGCGCCCCAGTGTCGGGTTGGGCGGCGGCAACAGCACCGGGTCGGCGTTCAGTATCTGGTGATTGACCTTCCGCAGTCCGGGACCAGGGTCGATGCCGAGCTCGTCGAGCAGGTGCCGGCGAGCCTTGCGGTAGACGGCGAGCGCTGCGGCCTGCTGGCCGGAGCGGTACAGGGCGAGCATCAGCAACTCGTGCAGCCGCTCCCGCAGTGGCTCGGCCGCGGCGAGTGTGCTGAGCTCAGCGACGACCTCGCGATGCCGGCCCAGGTTCAGGTCGGCGTCGATCCTCGCCTCGATGGCGTCCAACCGCATCTCGGTCAGCCGCGGCACCTCGGCAAGCGTCAGCACCTGCGACGGCACATCCAGTAGCGGCTGGCCGCGCCACAGCGACAGCGCTGCGCTGAGCTGCTGGGAGGCGTCATCCCAGGCGCCGGCGTGAGCTGCCGCGAGTCCGCTGGTGCGCAGTTCGGCGAACTTGAGCACGTCGAGATCGGCCGGGCCCGCCTGGATCAGGTACCCGGTCGGGCGGGTCACGATCCACTCGTGGCCAACCGGACCGAGCGCCTGCCGAAGCCGCATCACGTAGTTCTGCAGCGTCACGCGCGCAGTCTTCGGCGGTCGGCCCTCCCAGACGGCCTCGGCCAGATAGCTGGGCGGGACAACCTGGTTGGCCCGAACTAACAGGGCTGCAAGCAGCACCCGCTGTTTGTCCGCAGACACAGGGACCGGGGACCCGCCGACGCGGACAAGCAGCGGCCCCAGCAGCGCGAAGTACACCGAACCTCCCGCGCTCGGCGGCAGGGCCACCGCGCGGGCGCTGCTGGCTACCCGACAGCATTGCGCGGCTGCCGACTACATCACAACATCGACCAGTCCGGCCGGTATTGCAAATGGTAGCCGCGCATTGTCGAAAGGTCAGTAGACCGGAGGGAACTATCTACTGAGCGCTGTCATCAGGGGTAGTCGCTTTCATATGGCACCGCGGTCCAGGTCTGCGCGGCGTTGGGCGGGTTGTGGCAGTCGAAAATCTCTAGCTGCGTACCGTTCGTAGCATTGCTGTCCTCGTCCAGACATCGGCCGGACTCGATTCCCTGAATGGCGCCGTCGGACAGGAAGACCCACTGCTGATTCGTCTGCCCATTGCACGTCGAGAGGCCCACCTTGCTACCGTTGGCGGTGGCCTGACCAGTAACGTCCATGCACTTGCCGTCGATCGTCAGCGTGCCGTTGGACGCGATCGTCCACTCCTGCGCCCCGGTGTTGTCGTCGCATGCCCAGACATCGATCTTGTTGCCGTTAGTCGTCACCGCGTTGAAGTCGTCAGCGCACAGTGGGGTGCCGGTGCCGGACGGATATGCGGAGATGAGCCGGTCGGCGACGCCAAGGTCGGGGTAGGGAAGCGTCCAGAGCAGATTCGGGTGCACCCCCGCGCAGCCCCAGAGATCGATCCGCGTCCCGTTGTCGGTGCCGTTGCTGTTCGAGGGCGTGTCGTTGTTGTCCAGGCACAGGCCAGTCGAGAGATTGACCAGCTCGGTGCCGAGAGCAGTCGGCTCGCTCGCCGACGGAACCGGCCGCCACTGCTGGTTGCCGTCGCCGCTGAGGCACTGCCAGAGCTGCGTCTTGGTGCCGTCGCCGGTTGCGGGCGTGACGAGTGCGAGGCACAACCCATTCTTGTGGATCGTGCCGTTGGCCTCCACCGCCCAGCCGGTCTCGCCGGCGGTGCCATCGCAGTGCCAGATGACGACCTGGGTGCCGCTGGTGGTGCCATTGTTGTTCGCGTCCAGGCACATGTTCGTGATGCCGTTGAAGAAGTCGCCAGACGTGCTGCCGCTGCTAGCGAACGCGGCCACACCGCGCGGGGTGCCAAGTCCAGTGGCCCCGTCGTAGCCACTACCCGCGGTGCACAGGTAGGCCGGCGTGCAGGTACCGGTGCTGCCGCTGGTCACGTCGTTCAGCCCGGTCGGGTGCTGATAGGGGTAGGCGGCCGGATATGTCCCAGCCGCTGGCGTGCCTGCTAGCGCGTACACGCCGGCGATAATGGCCGCCGCCACCGACGTGCCACCGGTCCCCGCCGACCCCGCATCCTGCCACCCCCCGTCGCCGCTGTCGTAGACCGCGATCCCGGTGGCCGGGTCGGCATCAGCCGCGACGTCAACGACGGTGCGCAGGCTGCCGCACGCAGTATCGGCGGCCGGGATGCCCGATAGCTGCCACGACGGCTCCGGGTCATACAGCGAGCATCCCGAGACGGTGGCCCCCGCGTCGTTCCACGCGGTCTCACACCAGGGCCGATTGCCGGCGGTAGCGGCCGGACACGAGCCGGTACCGGCCTGGGTCAGCGTAGTGCCGCCCACGGCCGTGACGTATTCCGAAGCCGCCGGATAACCGACTCCGTCGCCGCCGTAGCCGGTATCGCCGGCTGCCGCCGTGATCGCGACGCCGGGATGGTCGAAGTACTCGCTGTCCCAGGCCGGGTCCTCGCTCGTTTCTGGCTGGGACACGGCGGTCGTCACGATGTTGGCTCCGTTGCTCACCGCCTCGTTGACGCCGGCGCCCACATCAGCAATGCCGGCCGAGCTAACTTCCACCAGGAGGACGCGGCAGTTGGGGCATACCGCGGAGATCGCATCGAGCTGCGCCGAGGTTCGCAACGCCCAGGTGGCGTTTGCCGCCGGCGCGGTGCCGGAGGTCGGAGTGATCAGCGCACCCGACTCGTTGATCTCGGTAAAGCAGGCGGGACTGGCCAGCGAGGTGGTCTGCGGGCACGGCCATTCGCTGAACTGCGTGCGGTAGGTGGCCAGGTCGGCCGCCGCCGTCGGGTCGTCGAAAGGCGTGACCACCGCGACCGTCTGGAGCATCCCGCTGGCATTCGCCGGCAGGTTGTAGGCCGACTGAAGCTGGAACGGCCCGTACCCCGCCGGTGCCGCGCTGGCCGGCGATGCCGGTCCGGCCGACAGCCAGCCTCCTACGGCCATGGCGATAGCCAGCGTCCCAGCGGCCGTGCGCATCAACCGAGCCCGGTGCATCCCACCAACCTCCTGTTGTCGCGTCAGCCTGGAGTTGCAGCGTCAGTGAAAGGCCGGCCGGCAGGCGGTGTCAACGCGCTAGCGCGGCGACGTTAGCGGCGCGATAGCGGAGTGCCGCACGCTCCTAATCGCGTGCGTCATGCGACTGCAGCCCGGGCCAACGGGGGCGCACCCGCCACCGCGCGGGTCTGCCCAGGTAAGGAGAATGCGATGCGCCGCTTCGCGGGAACCCCGGCCCTGGTCGCGGCGGCCCTGATGGCACTGTGCCTGACGCCTGCGACCGCGTCCGCAGCAACCGGCGGCGCCGCAAGCCGGCCCGGTTCAGCGCAGGCGACGGGCACGGCCAGGAAGCTCCCGCCTACGGCCAAGGAGTCGGGGCTGGCCTCGCTTGGGGGGGCGCAGCGGCCTGCCGGGCTGGCGGAGGAACAAACCAGCGCGGCGGCAGCCGCGCGGTCCGGCAAGGCGGTGACGGTGGCCGGGCTGACCACGCCCACCACCACGGTCACCGCGCAGCCTGGCGGCGGCTTCACGCTGCGGGAATACGTGCTGCCCGTCCGGGTCCGGCAGCGGGGACGCTGGGTGCCGGTAAGCACGAAGCTGGCGCGGACGGCGGGCGGCCTATCGCCGGCCGCTGTGCCCGGCGACACCTTGCGATTCTCGGCTGGCGGGACTGGTCCGGCGGCTGTGCTGACGGCGTCTGGCTGGCGCTTCGAGGTGTCCTGGCCGAAGCGGCTGCCCGCACCGGTCGTCGCCGGGTCCTCGGCAACTTACCGCAACGTATTGCCGGGCGTTGATCTGGTGCTGACAGCGACGTCCGCTGCCTCTGGCGGCTTCTCCGACGTGCTCGTGGTACACAACGCGGCAGCCGCGCATGATCCAGGGCTCGCCCGGCTCGCACTGAACGTCCGCATTCAAGGCCCGAGCGGGACGAGCGCCGCACGCCTGGAGCCGGCCTTCGGCGGCGGACTAGCGGCACAGATCGCCGGGAAGGGGAGCTTCGCGGCGCCGCCGCCGCGCATGTGGGATTCGTCGAGGGCAGCTCACGGCGAAGCGGCTGATCGTGCCGCCGTGCAGGCACGCGCTGTCGGCGCCGGCCTGGCCCCGCCCTGGTCGCCCGCGCGCTCGTCTTCCGCGCAACCCGGCGGCGGCGCCCGGACGGCGCCAGTCACCGCTCAGGTGACCGGTGGCGGCCGGGTCCTGTCGCTGCGGCCTGACGTGAGGCTGCTGGCGTCGAAGACAACGACGTTCCCTGTCTTTATTGATCCTTCGTTTGAATGGGATCCAGCGAACGGCAGCGAGCAGGCGTTTGATCCGGCACAGTCCGATTGCCCGAGCTCGCACTACAACGACAAGAGTGACTACCCGGACTCGCCGGTCGGCTACGACAACTTCCAGGCCGGGATGTGCCAGTTCGACTCCACGGACTACTCGTATTACCGCGTCGGCGTGCCAGGCATCCTTTCCGGCGCCGGGGTGCACCTGCATACCGCGTCCATCCAGGCAGCCGAGGCGTACTCGTCGAGCTGCAGCACCACCGCGACCGTGACGCTGACCTGGACCGGCGGGTTCGGCAGCGGGACCGGCTGGTCGAACAAGCCCGGGCCGACGAGCGAGAACGCAAACGTCACCGACAGCGTGGGACCTGACTATTACAGCTCCACGGATTTCAGCTGTAATACCCAGTACGTGACCGGCGACGGCGTCACCACCGCTGCCCCGTTCAATGTGCTGACGGACATCAACAACTTGCGCGGGAAGTCGTCGAGTTTCACCTTCCGCCTGTGGGAGAACGGCGACAGCAACGAGGACGACCACAAGCAGTTCACCGACAATCCGGATCTGGAGGTCAGCTACAACGACACGCCGTCCGTGCCGGGCGGCGAGAAGGAGTCGGCCACCGCGACCGGCACCGGGAGCCTGGCCTGCGACACCAGCTACAAGGGGTCGGGCTCGCCGACGCCGCCGATCATCGGCAAAACCGCCTCGGTGCACGGGCCGTACCTGTGGGCCACGTACAACGACCCAGACGGTGACGCGGTCCAGAGCACCATCGACTACTGGCTGTACGCCACTCCGTCCACTAGCGGATCGGTCTCGGCTGGCGCGAATCTGAGCACCGGGGCCACCCCGGTGGCCGCTGAGATCCCCGCGGCCTTCACCTCCAGCCGGGCCAACGGGACCGTGATTGGCTGGAAGGCCGATGCCAGCGACGGCACGTACACCTCCAACTGGTCACCGACCTGCTACTTCGCGGTGTTCCCGAAAGACCCGGATCCGCCGACGGTCACGGCGAACTTCGCGCAGGCGACCGCGCAACCGGTCGGCAACACGGTCACCTTCACCATCACGCAGTCGGGTACCGACAGCGACGCGGCGAAGGAATTCGTCTGGGGCATCGACTCGCCGCCACCGACGAGCAGCCCGCCGGCGGCCCAGGTGTGCTCGACGTCGGCAGCCACGTCGTCCTGCACGAAGATCGCCAGTGGGTCGGCTACCTTGTCGCTCGTGGTCCGCTCGCCCGGGCCGCACGATCTCTGGGTGTATGAGCAGGACACCGCCGGCAACGACTCGGCGATGACAAACGCCGCGCCGGCCAGCCTCACCTCCACGTTTACCGGTGCGGGTGACCTGCAGGCCAAGTACCTCAGTGGCGCGAGCCTGAGCGCGAACTTCGCCGCGGCCCTTGCTGTCGACCCGAACGAGATGATCGCGCACACGGCAGGCACCAGTTGCGGCGCCACTACCGGCGATGGCTCCGGCACCGACTTCGACGCGGCCAACCTCGCCAATGCCGGCTGGACAGCCGGCGGCCGGGTGACCGTGGACGGCGCAAGCTTCACCGTGCCGTCGTTCGGTACCTGCGGCGCGGACAACCTGCTGTCTGCGAATCAGGAGATCGGGACCGGACCGAGCGGCGCGCAGGCCAGCGCAGTGGTCTTCCTCGCCACCTCCACGAACGCATATGCGCAGGTCCCGGGCTTGATGACGGCATCGCCCGATGCGGGCGTGCTGGCCAATGACTCCACCGCGCCAGCGGTGCCTGGAGGCATCGCTGTCACCGGCTCTGGCTGCACCGACGCGATCGCGTTCGACATCGCACAGACCGGCTGCGCCGCTGCGACGGGCACGATCCACTATGCAGCCGGATGTCCGAACGGCACCCAGGCCTCGTATTACCTGACCGTGCCCGACTGGGAGAGCGGGCCTGCCGACATAGCCGCGCTCACCATGCCGCAGGTGGTCAAGGGCAGCGGGATCGCGACCGCATCGGCAAAGATCTACGCATTCGCCGTGCCGGTACCCGGTGACTGCACCATCAACTCGATCGACCTGCCAGACGTCGGCAGCGCCGTCTCGGCGACGGTGGCCGGCAGCGGGTCGACAGCTGTCACCGCGACGATGCCTGCGCTGCACATCTTCGGTGTCTCGCTGCGCAACACGACGACCGCCACTCCGTCGGTAACCGGTACCGCAGTGGCCTCGCCGTCCGGGCAGGGCTGGACCGGCGCCTTCGAGTCGCCGGCCGAGGACGCATTTGACCCGCCGGCCGGCCAGACCTGGGGCAACCAGACGGTGCGGATGGGGGTGTCACTTGGGATCAGCGCGCCGGCCGGCGCCCTTGTCCGGATCAAGCTGTCCAACCCTGGTTTCCTGTCGTCCGATGGCACCGGGCCGCTCTCCATCGGGGCCGCGTCGCTGGCCGCGGCTGCCAGTGGCGCCGTGCCGGCGGCGGCGCCGACCCCGCTGACATTTGGCGGCAGCGCCGCAGTGTCGATCCCTGAAGGCGGTGACATCTACTCTGACCCGATCTCGCTGCCATTTGCGGTGTCGCCGGGCAAGCAACTGCTGATCAGCCTCTGGCTTAAGAACTCCTTCCTGCCTGACCTGCCGGAGAACTCCTGGGCCAGCGGCGGTCAGACCTGGTTCGCGCCGGCCACGGTGGCGAACGAGACGGCCGACGCCACCGGGACGCCATTCACCGGGTCCGGGTCGTACTGGGCCGGGGCGACCGTGGTGCTGGCAGGTGTGGACGTGACGACGCCAGCGACGACGCTGAACGGCAATCCGAGCCCGAGCGCACCAACGGTCGTGGTCGCCGGGGACAACCTCACCGATGCCGGCAACTCGGATGCCATGTCCGACGGATCGGAAGCGCCGAGCTTCCGCCTGGCCGGGCAGCTGGTGAGCCAGGGCTTCACGAACGGCTACGGCGTCGTCGACGCGGGCATCGAGGCAAACCAGGTGAGCAGTGACGGGACCAGCACAGGCGGCGTCAGCCTGGTGACCCGACTCGACAGGGACATCCTCGCCGAGCCTGACGTCGGCACCGTCATCATCGACGAGGGCCTGGAGGACCTGCTGATCGGTGCTGGCGGGACGCTGGCGGCCGGCAACCTCGAGGACGCGTACCAGGCGCTGGAAAACCAGCTGAGCGCGGCTGGGATCACCGTGATCATCTCGACGCTCACGCCCTGCGCTGGCTACGTCAATTCGTCCGCCGGTGATTCCTGTTCGACCGGTACCACGTCGGTGGATGCTGGCCGCCAGGACGTGAACTCCACCACCATCGACAACACGCCTGCTCAGTTCTGCTACGCCGACCTCGACGCGGCGGTCAGCAACGGCAGTAGTCCAGAAGCCCTGATCTCCACCGACAACGCCGGCGATGACGCGAACCTCTCATCGGCCGGATATGCCGCGCTCGCACCAGCGGTCCTCGATGGCAGCGACTTCTGCTCGCTGTCTCCGCTCTCCTCTCCTTACGCACTGCCGGCTGCTCCCTGACCGGGGCCCACACCGCCTGGAAGGCATCGTCATGGCCTGGACGAAGGCTTCGTTGAGTTCCCGCGCCGCTGCAAGCCGGACCCGCGCCCGGAGCGCGCGCCTGCTGGCCTGCACTGCGATGGCGGCGGTCCTGCCACTGGTGACAGCGATGATGCTGCCGCCCAGTCCGGCCAGCAAGCAGCCAGCGCCGGCTCGGCTGCGCCCGATGCCTGCGGCCAAGGCGGTACCAGTCTTTGCGGTGAAGCCGAACCGGGTGCATGTTCCGGTGCTGCAGCCGTGGCACCGGCCCGCGGTGACCTGGCCGGCCATGGGCACGGCCACCGCGACCCTGGCGGGGAGCTCCGCCGGCTCGGTGCGGGCCGGGTCGCTACCGGTCTGGGCCGGTCCCGAGGTGGCGGATCAGCACTCGGCCGCGGCGAGCGGGAAGGCCGCCAGCCCGGCTGGCGCACAGCGAGCACCGGCCGCCGTGAGCGTCACGATGAGGGGCCGCCAGCTGGCGGCCAGAGCCGGGATCAGCGGAGTGATCTTCCGAGTCGCCCGGGCCGGCGCCACGCACACGGCCGCCGGCCTGCACGTCAGCCTGGACTATAGGTCGTTTGCCGACGCCGACGCCGGTGACTTCGCATCCAGGCTCCGGCTGGTCGAGCTTCCGGCCTGCGTGCTGACCACGCCGCAGGTCGCGCGCTGCCGCGTGCAGACTCCGGTGAACTCCGCCAACGACGTCGCCACCACCACCCTCGGCGCCAACGTCACGCTGCCCGCAGCCAGCCCGGCGGTCGTACTCGCAGCCACGACCGCGCCGTCGGGCTCCTCCGGTGCCTATTCCGCGACACCACTGGCGGAAGCTGGGTCGTGGGCCGAGGGTGGCTCGGAAGGAGCCTTCACCTACTCCTACCCCATCACCGTGCCGCCGGTCCCTGGCGGTCTTGCCCCCGAGGTCAGCCTCGATTACAACTCGCAGTCCGTGGACGGGCTCACGTCGTCGACCAACAACCAGGCGTCCTGGATTGGCGATGGCTGGGGCTACCAGCCGGGATTCATTGAGCGTGACTACCAGACCTGCTCGGCCAACACCTCGCTGCCGACGTCGGAGCAGACCGGTGACCTGTGCTGGTCGGCGAGCAACACGACGACACTCGAACTGAACGGCATGGACACAACCCTCGTCGACGACCCGACGAACGGGTGGCACGCGGAGGCCGACAACGGCGAGCGGATCCAGTACCAGACCGGCACGACCAACGGCACCAACGATGGCGGGTACTGGGTGGTCACCGATCCGGACGGCACCAGCTACTACTTCGGGCGAAACGAACTGCCGGGCTACGCCTCCGGCGACACGCAGACCAACAGCGCATGGACCGTGCCCGTGTATGCGACCGCGTCCGGGCAGCCGTGCTACAGCTCGACCTTCTCGAGTTCGCATTGCGAGCAGGCCTGGCGGTGGAACCTGGACTACGTCACCGACAGCAACGGTGACGCGATGGCCGACTTCTACAACACCGAGACCAACTACTACGGCGCCGACAAGGGCACCACCGGGACCGCCTCCTACATTCAGGCAGGAGCGCTGTCGAAGATCGAGTACGGCCTGCGTGCTGGCAGCGTGTATGGCGTCACTCCGGCCGCGGAGGTTACCTTCACCGCAGCGACCGACCGCACCGACGTCCCGACCGGCAGTTCCGGCGACCTGGCCTGCTCCTCCGGTGCCAGCTGCGAGGTCCAGTCGCCGACCTTCTGGGGCAAGTACCGGCTGACCACCATCGCCACCTCGACGCTCGATGGCTCGTCGCTGAAGGCCGTGGACTCCTGGGCGCTGGCGCAGGACTACCCGAATCCGAACGACTCCACCACCACGCCTTCCTTGTGGCTCGAGTCGATCACCCGCACCGGCGAGGACGGCACGGCCGTGACACTGCCGCCGGTCAAGTTCTCGGGCAAGCCGATGGCGAATCGGGTGGAGACAACTGCGGATCTCAACGACGGCTACTCGATCATCACCAGGATGCGGCTCACGTCGATCACCAGCGAAACAGGCGGTGCCACGACCGTCGCCTACGACACGCCGCCGTCGGCGTGTACCTCCGGGAACTTCCCCGTCCCGGACGCCAACACGACCTTGTGCTATCCCGACTACTGGACGCCGCCGGGCGTCGGCAGCCCGGTGGAGGATTGGTTCAACAAGTATGTCGTGACCAGCGTCACGCAGCAGAACACAGTCGGCGGCGGGGTGCCGGTGCAGACGCAGTACACCTACTCGGGCGCTGCCTGGCACTACGACGACAGCCCCCTGATCAAATCATCGCAACGGACGTGGGACCAGTGGCGCGGCTTCCGCAGCGTGGTCACCGAGACCGGGACTGCGCCAGACCCGGTGACCGAGACCAAGAACATCTACTTCCAGGGCATGGACGGTGACTACCAGTCCGGCGGCGGCAGCTCGTCAGTGTCGCTCACGAGCACCGAAGGCGGCGAGACCGTCACTGACTTTAGCCAGTTCACCGGCATGACCTTCCAGTCGATCACCTACGATGGCGCTGGCGGCGCTGAGGTGAACGACACCGTCACGGCGCCCTGGACGAGCGCGGCCACCGCGAAGCAGTCGCAGCCATCACCGCTGCCGAGCCTGCAAGCGTTCATGACCGGCACGGCGGTGAGCAAGACATTCACCCCGCTGGCACTCGGCGGCACCAGAGAAGCGGATGTGACCGATACGCACGACAGCTATGGCCGGGTTACCTCCGAGTCCAGCGTGCCTGACACCGCTGACCCCGCCGAGGACACCTGCACCACCACGAGCTATGCCGCCAACACCTCGTCCTGGCTCCTCGACCTCACTGCTGAGGTCACGGTGGTATCGGTGCCATGCGGCACGACCGCAACTCTGCCGGCCGACGCCGTCTCGGATAAACGGACCTACTACGACGGATCCACCACGCTTGGGGCCGAGCCGTCGGCCGGGAACGTGACCATGACCCAGCTGGCCACCTCCTACTCGGGCAGCACTCCGCAGTTCACCACGGAAAGCACAGCGACCTACGACGAGTACGGGCGCGTGCTCACGTCGACGGACGCCGACAACCGGAAGACGACGACCGCCTACACGCCGACGACGGGTGCCGAGCCCACATCCGTGCTCGTGACCGACCCTATGGGGCTGGCGACCGCAACAACGTACGACCCGACGCGAGACCTGCCCATGACGGTCACCAACCCGGCCGGCTACGTGACGAGCGAGACCTACGACGCGCTTGGTCGGCTCACCGCGGTCTGGAAGCCAGGCCACACGCAGGGCAGCGCGCCGGCGGACGAGACGTTCAGCTACTCGGTGTCGGCAACCGCCCCGTCTGTGATCACCACGAACACGATCAACGACACCGGCGGCTACCTCCCGGCCGAGACGCTCTACGACTCGCTCGGCCGGGCGGTCGAGACGCAGGCAGAGACCCCCGACGGCGGCCGCAAGATTACCGACACGGTGTACAACTCCGACGGCTCGAAGCAGCTCGTTTCCAACGCCTACTATGCGACCGGCGCGCCGAGCGGAACCATCGTGGACGCTCCTGACGACCAGGTGCCGAGCCAGACCGGCTACGTGTACGACGGGGCTGGCCGCGTCGTGCGGCAGATCGCCTATTCGCTGGCCACCGAGACCTGGGAGACCGATACCGCGTACGGCGGCGACTACACGACGGTGTCCTACCAGGCAGTCAGCAACAACGTGAACAAACTGCCGCAGGGCGGCACGCCCACCACCACGTTCACCAACGGCGAGGGCGAGACGTCGGCAATCTACCAGTACCACGCTGGCGTTACGGTCTCGCCGGCCGACCCGTCGTCCGACTACGACCAGACCACGTACGGCTACACCCCGGCTGGCCAGCTCGGGCAGATCACCGACCCGGCCGGGAATCGGTGGATGTACGGCTTCAACCTGGCCGGCGACCAGACCTCGGCTACCGACCCGGATGTGGGCAGCACCAGCAGCACGTACGACGCGGTCGGCCAGCTGCTCAGCACCACAGATGCCCGCGGCAAGACGACCTCCTACGTCTACGACGCCGATGGACGCAAGGTGGCCGAGTACGACACCACCGGGGGCGCCGCCGAGACGGGCAGTGACGAGCTCGCCGCCTGGACTTACGACACGATCAAGAAGGGCGAGTTCAGCTCGTCCACCTCCTACGTCGGCGGGACGAGCGGCTCTGCCTACACCGAGGGCGTGCTCGGCTACGACACCTACGAGTTGCCGACGGGTACTTACACGACGATCCCGTCATCGGCCGGAGCGCTCGCCGGGACCTACAAGCAGACCGACTCTTACAACGCCTACGGCGACGAGCTGTCCTCGTATTTCGACTACGCCGCCGGTGGCCTGCCAGCCGAGACCGTCAACCTCGGCTACGACACCGCGAATGAGCCGGTCAGCCTCGGCTCCTCGCTCTGGTCCTATGTTTCGGCGCTGTCCTACACCGAGCTTGGCCAGCCGCAGGAGTACGCCTTCGGCACCACCAACGAGCCCGTGTGGCAGCTGAACTCCTACGATCAAGAGACTGGCGCGCTGCACACTTCCGAGGTGCAGACGGGCGTCAGCCCCGTCACCGTGAACGCGACCACGTACTCCTACGACGCGGTCGGCGACGTCTTGCAGGAGTCCGACACGCCAGCCGACGGGCCGGCCCAGGTGCAGTGCTTCCAGTACGACTATCTCGGCCGCCTATCGCAGGCCTGGTCCCAGGGCGGCGCCGGATGCTCGTCCGGTCCGTCTCAGCCCGCCGAGGCGGGCGCTGCCGCCCCCTACTGGGAGTCCTACGGCTACAACGACGAGAACGACCTGACCTCGCAGGTCACGACGCCGCCGACAGGGGCGGCGACCACGACGAGCTACAGCTATCCGGCCGCGGGATCGACTCAGCCGCACGCGGTGACAACGCAGCAGGTGGCTGCTCCAGCCGGCACGACCGCCACCGCTTACGGGTACAACGCCGCCGGCGACACCACCAGCGTCACGACGTCGTCTTACTCGCAGGCCCTCAGCTGGAACGACGCTGGCCAGCTCAGCTCGGTGCAGACCGCCGGCGGCAGCAACGCGGGCACAACAAGTTACGTCTACGACGCGAACGGCAACCTGCTGATGCAGTCGGACCCGGGCTCGGTCACGCTGTACCTGCCGGACGAGCAACTGGCGCTCGACACCTCGACCAACACGGTCAGTGGCACTCGGTACTACACCCTTGGCACGAGCACCGTGGCGGCACGTACCAGCGCCGGAGACGTCCAGTACCTCATCAGCGACAACCAGGGCACCAGCACTCTCGCGGTCGACTACGCGACGCTCGCGGTAAGCCGCCGCTACTACGACCCGTACGGCAATGCGGTCGGTGCCGCCGCCTCGTGGCCGGGCACCCGCGGCTTCGTCGGCGGTACCGCCGACCCTGCCACTGGCTATACCAACCTGGGCGCCCGCGAATATAACCCGGCCGATGGCGCGTTCCTGTCGCCCGATTCGGTGATCACGCCGTATAAGCCGCAGGATCTCAACGCCTACGCCTACGCCGCCGACTCTCCGGCTACCCTGAGCGACCCGACCGGCCAGGACCCCATCGCTTCGCAGATCGTCTCTTATCTTGCGACGCACCCCACGAGCGCGAACAAGGCCGCCCTGGCCTCCGTCGACTCGCTTGGCGGCGGGAGCGTCGCCAGTCCGAACTACGGGCCATGCTCGGCAAACATCACCTACTGCATGTATTCCAGCTACCGGGCGAATGGCGGCCAGGTCGACAGCAACGGCATACCCAGCGGCCGCGGCTACGTGCCGCCATCCAGCAGCGGCTATTGCCCGAGCACTGCCTGCGTCCCGGACATCATTACTGGTGACCTGATACCGGCCCCGCCGCCGGTGGTGAAGCGGACGGTCCGGGCCGTTACCGCAACTCAGCGGCCCCCGCCAACTTGCACGACGACAGGGCGCGCCTACGTACTCGGTGGCGAGGGTGCTTGTACACCGCCGAAAATTCCGAGTGGCCCAAGCTTCAGCTGGGGTCACCTGTGGAGCAACGTCACCGGCTTCGTCTCCCGGAACAAGGTGGCCATCGGCATTGGGCTCGGGGCACTAGCGGTTCTTACCGGTGGCGCAGGGCTGATAGTGGTCGGCGCGGTCGAGGGTGGCCTCGCCGCCGGGACCGTGCTCGGCGGGGTCGCAGCAGTCTCAGGCCTCGGCGCGGCTGCTCTCGACGGCGGTGACTGCGCGGATCATCCGGGAATCAATGGACCATGCCTAGCAATGAGCCTCGGCGCCATCGGAAGCTTGATGGCGATACCAGACCTCGGCGTGGGGATGGGACTGATTGCGGAGCCGGCGTTCCAGGAAACCACCGGTCTGGCGCTCGGCGGCTTCGTCCTGGGAGCTGTCGCGACCGAGATAGACCTCGGCAAGGCACTCTATGACCAGGTACAAGGACACTGATCGGAACGGCCGGGGCATGCTCCAGTCACTCACCGCAGCTGAACGCCTGGCGTGCGGCGGGCTGATTACCCGTCAGCTCGGGCGCTGGACCATGGCCGGGCGGGTGGTCGACGACTACGGCATCGACGGTGCCGCGAAATTGTGCAGCGCCCGGGTGATCGGGATGTACATGCTGGCCGTAGGCACGATCATGGTCTGCTTTGCCATCACGGGTGCGGTGGTCATCGCTGTCCCATGCGGCATCGTGATGTTCCTGCTGTGGGTAATGAGCATCAGCCGCGTGGCATCGGCCGTGCGCTCGAGGAGACGGTGGCGGAATGCTGGCCATCGCGTTACTGACTGACGTCAGGCCGCGGCGGCGTCCAAGCGATCGAGGAAGGCGTTCGCCAGGTCGTTGAACACCGCGGGCTGCTCGGCGAAGCACAGGTGCGAGGCGTCCTCGATGACCGCTAGCTGGGAGCCGGGAATGCGGTCATGCATCGCGGCTAGGTGGCCGGGGGTGCACTCGTCGTGCCGGCCACCGACGAGCAGAGTCGGGACCGCGATCTCGCCGAGACGGTCCATCACGTCCCACGTCTTCAGGGTGCCGGTGACGGTGAACTCGCTCGGACCGTTCATCGTGTTGTAGACCTGGTAGCCCGCCTCGGCGAACGAGCGCTCCAGCCCGGCCGGCCATGGGTTCATTCGACAGACGTGCTTGCGGTAGAACCCCAGGATCGCGGCCTGATACTCCGGGCACGCGGTGAAGCCGTCCGCCTCGTGCTGGCGGATCGTGTCGCGCACGGTCGCTGGCTCGGCCGCTAGCAGTTCCTCGCAGTCGCTCGCCCAGCGGATCATGCTGGCCGGGCTCCCGCACAGGAGCAGGCTGCGTAGCGGCGGGCGCCGGTCCAGCACGTACTGCATGGCCAGCATGCCGCCCCACGAGCTGCCGAACAGGTGCAGGTCGTCCAGGCCGAGGGCGGCACGGACGGTTGCGAGCTCCTCGACGAAACGGTCGACGGTCCACAGCGCCGGGTCCTCGGGCCGGTCAGCGCGGCCGCAGCCGAGCTGGTCGTAGAAGACGACCTGCCGCCGGTCCGCCAGGGCCGCCAGCGCCTCGAGATAGTAGTGAGTGAAGCCCGGGCCGCCGTGCAGGCACAGCAGTGGCACCCGGCCGTCACTGCTGGCACCCACCGACCGGTACCACACTCGGCCGCCCGGAACCTCGATGTAACCCTCGTCCTCGCGCACGGCCGCTCCCCGGTCCGACTCTCCCGGTCCAGATGTGGCGACAACGTACCAGATCGCGCCGTTGTCAGGCGGCTACGCTGCGCTGCCGGGTCGGCGAGTCAGGCCACGCTCCGCGGCGAGATGGCGCGCCAGCGTGGCGGCCTGCACCCGGATTTCCGGTATCGCGGTTGTCTCGTACCAGACGCCGCGCAGCGGCGGCCCGAGGGAGTAGAGCACTTCACTTGGCCGCCCGGCGGCGTCCAGTACCGCGCCATTGCAGTCCGCCTCGACGCCGAGGCGGAACGGATCTGGGCGGGTCATCCCGCTGGCCAGCAGATCCTGCAGGAGCGGGCTCGCCGTGGCGGTGACGTCGGTGGTGACGCCGGTGCCGTTAATGAGCCAGCCGGCCCGAAGCTCGCTCGCCTGTCCGCCACTTTCGCAGTGGACCAGCAGGCCGCGATCGTCCTCGATCACCTGTGTGATCCGGCCGCTGCGCACCGCGAGCCGGCCGGTATGGCGCAAGGTAGCGATGCGGCTCATGGTGACAGGGGGCACCAGGTGCCGGTGAACCTCCCAGTAACGCGCCACATGGCGCAGGAAGAGCCGGCGGTCGCGCTCAGGCATCCGGCGCCACAGACCCGGCACGTACGGCCGCAGCGAGTCGACGACTTCGAACCAGCCGGCCGGGTTGCTCGCGATTGCGGCCCGCACCTGCCACATCAGCTCGCCCAGCCTGACCGGGCCGGTGCTGCGCGATGTCGCGGGCAGCCAGGTCTGACGTCGGACCGACAGCGTGCCGGGATGCGGCCGCGGCAGCAGCGCGTGCCTGGACACGGCGTGCACCACGGTGTCAGGGCGCGCAGTCGTGACGCTGACGGCCAGGTCGAGCATGGTCAAGCCGGTGCCGACGATGACGACCGGGTCGCCGTCGGAGATGGCGGCTAGTGCGCCCGGTGCCCAGGGGTCGGCGATCACTCGACTGCTTGCGGGGGCCGGGAACGGCAGCGACCCGGTCACGTTGCCGGTGGCCAGCACGACGGCGTCGGCCTGCAGGGTGTCGCCGTCTGCCAGCACGAGCCGGACGGCGGACCCGGGGCCATCCCGGCGGATCGCCACGACTTCGGCCGTGCGCCGGGTGAGCCGTGCGCCGATCGCCTGCCTCGCCGCCTCGACGAGCGTATGCCGGAGATAGCTGCCATAGTCCCTTCTGGGCAGGAAGGCGGTCGCGCTCACGCCAGCCCAGCGCATCAGATGCTCTGCGTCATCGGGGAATGCGCTCATCTGGCCGGCCATCGCGTTCAGCAGATGCGCCGGATGCTCGGTGGCGTATGCCTGGCCGAGGCCGTGCCTGCCGTCTCGATCGAGCAGCGTGATATGCAGCGGGAGATCGGCGCTCGTGCCGCCGCGCAACAGCTGCACCGCGGTCAGGGTGCCGCTGGCGCCCCCGCCGACGATCGCGATGTCGAGTTCCGCGCCAGGTGGTCGTGTCAGCCTGTTCTGCATGCGCTCACCCTACTCTATCTTGCCGATAGGATAAATAGAGAGCGCCTGTCTGGCTCGCTTCTGGATGCCTGCCCGCCACGTCCAGCCTCGATGCCGACCTGGATGTTTAGAGCGAATACCAGGCAGAACGGATCTTGGCGACCAGCCTGCCGACCTAGTAATGAGATCTAGCCCATGGAGCCCGATCGCCATCCCGCCCGGCAGTATGACCTGGCCGCCGGTATGATCGGCAGCGAAGGGGAGTAGTCCTTTCGCCGGCTGGCCGCCAATCCCGGCGCTTCGCAGCGCCCGGCCGTCGGGCCACCCGATCGTGGTGGACGAGACCTTCGGCTGCTGAACATTCCGGCCGGGGTCCCCCAGAGGCACACGGTCCCCCGGACGGACAGACCGGACCGGAGGCTGCGTGCATTCCCTTGCAGTGATCGGCACGACATTCGCGATCACGTTCCTGGCTGAGCTGCCGGACAAGTCGATGTTCGCTTCACTCGTGCTCGGCACCCGCTACCGGCCGATCTGGGTCTGGGTGGGCGTAGCAGCCGCGTTCGCCGTGCACGTGGCCATCGCAGTCACGGCCGGCCAGCTGCTGGCGCTGGCCCCGCACCGGGTGGTCGAAAGCGTGGTGGCGGCGCTCTTCCTCGCCGGTGCCGCCTACCTCTGGTGGTCAAGCTTCCGGCAAGAGCACGAGGAAGATGTTGGCGATCACGATGCCGCCCGCGAGGCAGGCACGCCGGACAGATTCCTTCGAGTCGCCGCAGCCAGCTTCGGCCTCATCTTCTTGGCCGAATGGGGAGACATCACCCAGGTCACTGTTGCCAACCTCGCGGCCCGCTACGACGACCCGGTCTTCGTGCTGGTCGGCGCGGTGCTTGGCCTGTGGGCCGTCGCGGCGATCGCGATCGGCGTCGGAGCCAAGAGCCTCAACGTGATCCCGATGGCCTGGGTGCGGCGGATCACCGGCACCATCCTGGTGGGCTTCGGCGTCTATGCGGCGGTCATGGCGATCACCGGCTGAACGGCGGCTGGCTGCGCCAGGAGTCACGCCGCGTTGCCGTGTGGCTGCAACTGGCGAAACGTGCTGCCGTGGAAGACCAGCGGCAGCACATCGGTGCTCCCGAGGTCGTGGACGCGCAGCAGCGCGATGTCATGATCGCCGGCCGGGATCTCCTGCTCGAGGCTGCACTCCAGCCAGGCGCTCGAGCCGCCGATCAGCACCGCCCCCGCCCAGGTAGCGCGCCAGTTCAGCGCGGCGAAGCGCGCACCGCCGCGGGAGCTGAGCTGGCGGCAGGCCGCTTCCTGGCCGGCCCCGAGCACACTAATCCCGAGGCGCCGCACGGTCCGCAGCATCGGCCACGTGGTCGAGGTGTGCGCGACGCAGACGGAGACGAGCGGCGGTTCCAGCGAGACCGACACGAACGAACTGGCCGCGATTCCGGCCGGCCCCTCGCCCACCATTGCCGCTACGGCAGCGACACCGGTTGGATAAGCGCCGAAGACCTCACGCAGCTGCGCCGGGCCGAGCGCTTCGGTCACGCCAGGCCCTTAGTCGTCGCGGCAACCAGCGCCCTGGACCGCTCCAGCCAGCTGTCGAGTGTCTCGCCGCCCTCGAACTCGGAGTCCAGCAGGTAGAGCGCGGGCGTCGGGCAGGTCGCGCCGATCTCCACCAGTACTGGCTTGAGCAGCAGCTCGGGCGCCAGCGAGTGTTTCCAGCTGCCGCCGAGCATCACCGGCACGGCGGTGCCGGTCAGCGAGCCGGCCCCGAACCGATCGAGGAACAGTTTGAGCAACCCCGTGTAGGTGGCCTTGTAGGTCGGGCTGGCCACCACGACGAGTTCGCTTGCCTGAACCGCCGCGACCAGCTCCGCGATGCCCGCATCGGACCAGTCAAGCAGCGCAGCACCCAGCTCGGCGAGGTCGATGCTGAGGTCGGCTGGCCGCCAAGTTAGGCGCTCAGCTACCAGCTGCGCCGCCTGGTAGGTCCGCGACCGCGGTTTCGGGTTGCCAACGACGACTGCGACGCTCACGAGTGCCTCCGATCTAGCTGTCTCGTCTCAGTCTTGCTCACCGGCGGTTCCATTCCTGCATGTCGCCACCGCGCACGAGTGGCGCGCCTGCGTGCGGCGGCAAGTGCATAAAGACTAGTTATAAAGTCGGAATACTTGACATTCATATCACGCGCTCGCCACATTGGGTAGCGACTAGCCCGTGCGGCCGGAGACGGCCCGACGAGGAGGTGCCCGACCAGATGACAGAGCTACAGGACCGCCCGCTGTCCGCGGCCCGGATCGACCCTTTCGACCACATCGAGGTGACCCAGGTAGGCGGCGTGATCGGCGCCATCGTCAGCGGTTTCAGGGTCGGCGGTGACGTGCCGTCGCCCGCGGTGGCCGAACTGCGCGCGGCCTTGCTGCGGCACCGCGTCGTGTTCCTGCGTGACCAGGAGCACGCGAACGACGCCGACCAGCTCGCATTCGCCCGGCTGCTCGGCGAGCCGACGAAGCCGCATCCGACCGTGACCGGCGATGGCAAGGCGATTCTGCCGATCGACTCAGAACAGGGCAAGGCGAACAGCTGGCACACCGATGTCACGTTCGTCGACCGGATCCCGGCGATCAGCGTGCTGCGCGCGATCAAGCTGCCCCCCTACGGCGGCACCACCGTGTGGGCCAACACGGTCGAGGCCTACCGGCGGTTGCACCCGGCGCTCAAGGCACTGGTCGGCAGCCTGCGCGCCGTGCACTCCAACCTGTATGACTACGCGGCCCAGCGCACCTTCAGCGGCGTCGACGTCAAAGAGCAGCAGTACCGCACGGAGTTCCGGCACCTGGAATTCGAGACCGAGCACCCGGTGGTACGGATCCATCCTGAGACCGGCGAGCCGTCGCTGGTACTCGGCCACTTCGTCCGGTCGTTCACGGGCCTCGCCACGGCCGACTCCGCCGACCTGTTCCAGCTGCTGCAGCGGCACGTGACGCGGCTGGAGAACACGGTGCGCTGGACCTGGCGCCTTGGCGACATCGCCATCTGGGACAACCGGGCGACTCAGCATTACGCGGTCGCCGACTACGACGACCTGCCGCGGCTGCTGCACCGGATTACGCTCGCGGGCCCGGTCCCGGTCGGCATTAACGGCGACACCAGTGCGGTGCGCAAGGGTGATGCGGGCTTCTACTCCGCACTACCCGCCTGACCGGGCCGGCCGGCTGGCCACCTTAGCTGGATGAGGTGGCCGGCTCGGCCGCCAGTTTCGCTGCTTCGCGCAGGCTCAGCTTCGTGCCCGCCGTGAAGAACTCGTCATGCCGGCCGGCGCCCAGCGTCGCCCTGAGCTGATCCGCGATCGGCTCGATCGTCGGCCATGCGCGCAGCCCGGAGCGCTGCCGCAGTCCCTCGGCGGCTCCGATCAGCGTGGCAGCGCGCTCGGGGTCGCCGTCAGCCTGAGCCAGCTGCGCGTATGCGCAGAACGTCAGGATCAGGTTGCGTGTGCTGTGAATCGCCGCGCTGAGTGCCAGGCCCTCGCCCAGCGCGGCCCTGGCCTCGTCGAGTCGGCCGCGCATGACGGCGAGCGAGCCAAGCTGCACGGTCGAGCTGGCGGTCAGCCGCAAGTTGCCGAACCGCTGCGCGAGCTCACTAGCCTCCCGCAGGTGGGCAACGGCGTCCCGCTGGCGGCCGGCCGGGATCTCGACGGAGGCGACTGAGATAAGCGCGGCGGTGGTCCAGAGCGGCTCGTCCTGGCCGCGCAGCAGCTCCAGGCTCGTGGTGGCCAGCCGCAGGGCCGTGTCGAGATCGCCCCGGATCGCATCCGTCCAGGAAATCGCCAGAGCGCAGACGGCACGCAGGTAGTCGTCGTCGATCGAGTCCAGCAGCGTGGCAAGGCCTTGGCGAGCTGCCAGCGCCCCCTCGTCGTCGCCGAGTTCCCGGGCGGTGACAGCTGCCGCCCAGAGCAGCTCGGCGCGAGACTCGGTGTCGAGCGAGTCCGCGCTCGGCATCAGCTCATCGACCCAGGAACGTACCTCGCTGAGGTCGTTGCTCTTGACCGCCCACAGCGGTAGCAGCTCGCGGAAGAGATGCGGCAATGGCCTGCGGTCATGGTGGAGAAACCACCAGACGGCAGCCGAGATGTTGCCGGCTTCGAGGTCGAGGCGATCCGCCCATTCGTTCCAGCCGGTGCCTCGCACCAGCCGGCCCGCCTGCTGCGCGAGCTCTCGGTAGTACTCTGCGTGCCGGCGTCCCACCTCGTCGGCGTCGGGCCGCGCCGCTAGCTGCTCGGCGACGAAGACCCGGATGGTGCCGAGCATCTGCTCTCGCGGGCCGGCCTGCGCGCTGTCGAGGTAGATAAGGCTGTGACGGGCCAGGGCCTCGCACCGCTCCAGCGCCTCGTCCTCGGCTATGGCCGCCACACTGGTTACCGCGTCGAGGGTCCAGCCATCGGCGAAGGTGGCCAGCACCTGGAGCAGGGAACGTTCGGCCGGATCGAGGAGACCGATGCTCCATCCGACCGTGGCGCGCAACGTTTGCTGCCGCTTGGGCCGCTCGCTTGTGCCGCTGCCGAGGGCGTCGAGTGAGCGGGTGAGCCGATCCAGCAGCGTGCTCGGGTCGAGCAGCCGGGTACGCGCCGCCGCCAGTTCGATCGCCAGCGGCAGGCCTTCAAGGCGACGGCAGATCGCCGCGACCGCCTCCGCGTTGTCGTCGGATAGCGCGAAATCCGGACGAACGGCGGCCGCTCGGTCGACGAACAGGGCGACCGCAGGCGAGGCCGGCACCTCTGTTGTCGGGGCGCCGGCTGCGGGCAGCGACAAGGTAGCAACGGGATACTCCCGCTCGGCCTGCACGCCCAGTGCGGCGCGACTTGTCGCCAGGACGGTGAGGCTCGGGCAGCGCTGGAGCAACTCCTGGATGCCGGGGGCGGCAGCGACCACTTGCTCCAGGTTGTCGAGGAGGAGGAGCCATCGATCGGTCCCGAAGTGGTCGGCGAGCGCTTGGAGGGGCGCTGCCGTCTCGGAGAGGTTGGCGCCGGACGCCCGCCCGATCCCGGCCAGGACCAGCTCCGGCCGGGTCATCGAGTCGAGCGGGACGAAGACGACGCGCGAACCAGAGCCGAAATGCTCGGCGACCTTCTCGGCAATGGCCGTGGCGAGCCGTGTCTTGCCGATGCCGCCAGGTCCGGTCAAAGTCAGCAGGCGAACCTCCGGGCGCATGAGCAGGCCGGCGGCCTCGTCGATGGCCTGGCCGCGCCCGATGAGGTGCGTCATGCTGGCCGGCAGCGGGTCGGGCGCGGCCGGTGCCCGCGCGTCCTGTGCTGCTGCTGGTCGCAGCGCCAGCGCCTGGTCCTCGGTGGCACTCCCGGTGTCGCCTGCAGGGGTGGTGAATCTCTCGCTCAGCAGCGTGGCCAGGTCGTCACGGACGAGGCGGCCGAGCTCGGTCGCACTCCGGAACCGCCGGTAGGACTCGGTTGCCTCGGCCTTGACCCGGGCCAGCATCTCGGTCAGCTGCTGCTCGCGGTCCGGCGCGGGAGTCTTCACGTACAGCAGGCGCGGCAGCCCGCGGGCGAGTTCGAGCTCCTCTTCCAGCCCCGAGACCGGTGTGCCCGGCGGGGGCTGCCCGTAGCGCTGCCAGTACAGACCGACGAAAATGTCGCTCTGTTCTAGATACGCCCGATACAGCTCCTGCGGCGGATGGGGACGCGCCCCGAGTTCGAACAGCACCGGTGTCAGGCGCATCGCCGAGATCGACCGGGCGACGGCACGCCGCTCGTCAGCCAGCTCGCCGAGAGTAGAACTCACGAACACGCGCAATCGCTGGTCGGGAGTGCGAATGGTCATGGGCACCGTCCTGCCCGGGACGCCGGAGGCTAGACCAGGTCAGCGCTGTCTGTCACGGACGCGCCGTAGTAGGTGTGCAGGTAATCCAGCGCGCACTGCTGCGCCTCGGCATAGCTCCGGCCCGTGAACGGCTCGTAAGCGGCGGTGCCGTCCGCGACGACAGTCAGCTCGATGCCCCGGATGAATGCGTCGTAGCTGGTGTGGCGGCAGCAGCACTCGGTGTGCTGGCCGGTCAGCACCAGCCGGTCGATGCCTCGAGCCCGGCAGGTTGCGTCCAGGTCGGTCTCGGTGAAGGCGGAGTAGAACCGCTTCGGGACCACGACATCCCCCGGCCGGGGAGCCAGCTCCGCCCGGACGCGCGCGCCGGGCGTGCCGGCCATGGCGTGCTCGCCGAAGACCGCCAGCTCGAGGTCGTCCGGCTGGTGGGCGTCGTTTCCGTACACCACCAGCCAGTCATCGAGACCCCGGGCAGCCTCCGCAAGAGCGGCTATCGGCTCGATGATGGACTCGGCTGCCGAGTTCGCCAGCTTGCCGGTCACGAAGTCGTCGAGCATGTCAAGTACAACCAAAGCAGTCGGCATCAGGCCAACCTCCCCCGTAGCGGCAGATGGCACGACTCTCGTTTCCTAGCCTGTCATGCCACCAGCAGCGGCCTGCGGCCCGCCCGCCTGCCGAACCCTGCTGGCGCAGCTAGCGGCCGGTTTCCGGGTGCGCAGGGTCGGAGCGGCCCGGCTCCGTCCCGGCGGGTCCGGCGCGGCCGAGCTCGCGAAGTATGGCGGCGGTGTGCTGGCCGAGCGCAGGGACCGAGCCCATGGCCGGCTCGCGGCCTGGGACGGTGACGGGTGGCAGCAGCGCGCGCACCGGGCCGGCCGGGGTGTCGATCTGGCGCCAGCGGTCGCGGGCGGCGAGTTGCGGGTGAGCGGTGAATTCGGCTGGGGTGCGCAGCCGGGCGGTGGCGATGCCCGCTGCGTCCAGCCGGGCAATGACCTCATCGGCGGGCAGGCCAGCGAGGGCGGCCTCGATGATGGGTGTGAGCTGATCGTCGTGGGTCACCCGGTCGATGTTGGTGGCAAACCGGAGATCCGTGGCGAGGTCTGGCCGGCCGAGGATCTCGGTGCAGAGCACAGCCCATTCGCGGTCGTTCTGGATGCCGATGAACACGGTGCCGTCGGCGGCGGCGTAGGGACCATAGGGCGAGATTGAGGCGTGCCGGGATCCGGTGCGGCGCGGCTGCTGGCCGGCTTCCCCAGCGAACAGGACGGGCTGGCTCATCCACTCGCCGAGCGCGTCGAGCATCGCAACCTCGACCGCGCTGCCCTGCCCGGTGCGCTCGCGCTCGTACAGGGCGGTGAGGATGCCGCTGTAGGCGTACATGCCCGCCGCGATGTCGGCGACGGAGATGCCTGCCTTGGCCGGACTGTCGGGGGTGCCGGTCACCGATACCAGCCCGGCCTCGCACTGCACCAGCAGGTCATAGGCCTTCTTGGTCGAGTACGGGCCGCCCCGACCGTAGCCGGAGACCGCGCAGCAAATCAGCCGTGGGTGCCTGGCCCGCAGTGTCTGCGCGCCAAGACCGAGGCGGTCGGCCGCGCCGGGCGCGAGGTTTTGCACGAACACGTCAGCGCGCGCCAGCAGCGCCAACAAGACCTGCTGGCCGTCCTCAGTCTTGACATCCAGCTCGACCGACTCCTTGCCTCGGTTCAGCCAGACGAAGTAGCTGGCCTGGCCGCGCACCGCCGTGTCGTAGCCGCGGGCGAAATCGCCGGTGCCGGCGCGTTCCACCTTGATCACCCGGGCACCCAGGTCGGCGAGCTGGCGGGTGGCAAACGGTGCCGCCACCGCCTGCTCCAGCGCGATCACCAGGATGCCGTCCAGCGGCAGCCCGCTCACAGGTACCTGCGCAGCAGGTCGGCGGCGGTGTCGAAGCCCCAGGTGGCCGGGTCGGTGTCCAGGCCGGCGATGCAGTCGTCGAGCTTGGCCTTGAGCTGCTCGGTAGTCGGTGGGCGGGCGGGGGAGCCGGGCGGATAGCGCATGGCCGTGCGGGACGCGGTGCCGTCAGCCATCGTGATGGTCGCGTGCAGCTCGCCGTCCAGCAGGTCCTCGCCGCCTTCGGTCAGGTCGGCGCGCACCAGCGCGGTGAGGCGGACGGCGGCGTCGCGGCGCACGGCCGCGTCGGTGAAGCTGGCGAAGCCCGGGTAGCGGTCCAGCAGTGCCGCCGCGGCTGCGTACTCGAGGCTGAACTTGCCCTGCAGCCCCGTCGACGGCTGGTGGTGGATCAGCGGCACCACGGTGCCTGCCGGGGTGCGCATGTCGATCTGGCTCACCTCGCTCGGGTCCAGGCTGCGTTCCTCGGCGAGGGCGGTCAGCGCCGCGATCGGCCGCTGCAGCGCATAGCAGCACGGATACATCTTGATCGCCAGACCGCCGGGCACGGCGGGCCCGCCCAGGTCGAGCCGGCCCGGGTCGCCGCCGGCCAGGGCCAGCCAGTCGTCGAGTGCCTCCGGGTCGGCGGTCGCGCCGGTCGCGGCCAGCCGGGCGGCCCGGATCCCCGCATCGACCGCGAACCCTACCTGCAGCGACTTGCCATCGGTGCCGAACGCTCGCTGCACCCCGCCGGCGGCCGGCACCGCGAGCGCCATCGCCGTGGCGATCCGGTCGCCGGTCAGGCCGAGGGCAACGGCGGCGCCGGCCGCGGCGGCTGGTGCCCCGGCGGTGCAGGTGGCATGCCATCCGGCCGAGTAATGGGACCAGCCCAAAGCGGTGCCGAGCCGCGCCATCACCCCAGCCGCGGCCAGGTAAGCCCGGGCCCCGCCGCCGGTGGCCAGCGCCGTCGGCACGCACACTGCGCTGATGTGCGTGGTCGAGGGCATGTGCAGGTCGTCGAAGTCGAGGACATGGCCCGTCGCCGCCCAACGGCCGCCCTCCCCGAGCACGTCGGCGGCCAGGCCCGCCACCGGATGCTCGCGGGCGGCGAGCGTCACCGCCATCGTGTCGGCTAGCGACCGCTCAGCCAGCACCAGGTCCGCTGTCGTCGGCACCAGGTCGTGCGCCCAGCCGCTGAGAGCCACCGCTGTCGATCTCATACACGTCCTTGGGGTCGTCGGTCCCGGGCGGGCACCCGTAGCCCCAGGGTAAAAGGACGCAGGTCGGCCGACTCCGCGAATGTCGGCTGAAACCGGGTGCCTGCGGGCGAACCCTGGGCGAGAGGCGCCGGGAGCGCTTTCTGCCGGCCCAGGGCAGGCTGGCGCGCTGACTGGCCGTCGGACGCGAGGGGTGTCACTGATGGCGGTACGCATATGGGCCGTGACTACTAGTCATTTCGGGTGGTTCGGCCGACGCTGTCCGTGGTCCGATCGCTGCTGTCCGTGAACGCGGATCCCCTATGGGCACGGTGTTGCAGGGGCTGCTGGGACTTTTGTTGACCTGATAGCCCTGATGGGCTATTTGGTAATCTTTGGGGGAATTGACGGCCGAATCATGCCAGGCTGACCCGTGCTTTGGGCAGGCCCGGCGAGAAGCATCCTGCAGCACGCTGCGTAGCTGGGCGAGGACGCGTCGTAGGGCAGGTAGTGAGGGCAGCATCCGCACCGCATCGTAAGAAGACCAGGAACACTGGCCGCCACCGAGCGGCGCCTAGCACGACACGCAAGGCGGCGAGGGTCGCCGGGGTCGTCGTCCCCGTCCTAGCTCTGGCTGGCGCGATTGTCGGCACCCAGTTCCACTCGGACAACGCCGCGGCTATCCCCGGCAATGTCACCTCGTACCAGGTGACTCCGGACGCGACTGGCCAGCTTGGCGCGGCCGCGGAGTCGGTCGCCAACGCGGCGATAGCCCGCCTGACGCTGCCGCGGCACAAGAAATCGGCTGGTGCCGCTAGGCCCGCGACGCCCAAATCCGCCGCAGCAAAAGCCGCGGCGGCCCGCGCGGCTCAGGCGAAGGCTAAGGCGAAAGCGAAGGCACAGGCTGCACGCCTGGTTTGCTCGGGGTCTGGCAGCGCGGACCCGGCGTACCTGCCGGCCAACTATGCCGCGATCGTCAACTTCATGACCGCACACGGCTATACGAAAATGGCGGCCGTCGGGATGGCCGGCAACATGTACCAGGAGTCCAGGGGCAACCCTGAGTCGATCGGTACCGGTGGCGGCGGCCTGATCGGCTGGACACCACTGCCCGCTGGACTCGTGACCGGCAATGTGGCCGCCGACTTGCAGACGCAGCTGGCCGCGGTGCTCGTCTACAACCAGCAGTGGGCGCAGTACATCCCCATGCTCAATGCGGCGACCAGCGCGGTGGACGCGGCGTACATCTACATGGCGTATTTCGAGCGGCCCGGGCTTCCAGCCACATCTAACCGCGAGACGGCCGCGAGCGAGGTAGCGGCGGCCTGCGGATTCGGGTCTTAAGCCTGGTTCGGCTAGTTACCCGGCCGGCGGTCTCGTGCTCGTCGCACGGACCGTCGGCCGGCTCCGCGCCGATAGCGGCGTGCACCTGCGTGCCGGTCAGGCCGAGCGGGCCCGACTTGATCTCTTTCATATCCGCCAGGAAATGTTCTCCCTGGCGA
This sequence comes from Streptosporangiaceae bacterium, assembly GCA_036495585.1. Lineage (GTDB taxonomy): Bacteria > Actinomycetota > Actinomycetes > Streptosporangiales > Streptosporangiaceae > JAJYUU01. The sequence goes on along the minus strand of DASXMP010000034.1, from coordinate 27,416 downwards.
TGCGGGCAGGATTTCCTGCCACGACCACATTGCTCGGCACATCGGAAGTGACCACGCTGCCCGCACCGACAACCGCACCGTCGCCGATATTGGCGGCCAGGATCATCGCCCGGCTGCCCACCCACACATCGTTTCCGATGTGGACGGCCTGCGCCCTGGGCCGCGGTATCCCGTCCACGACGAGCTCGTGCGCGTTCCCGTCGAGTATGTTGGTGCTCCACGAAATCGCGCAGTTCGACCCGATCGTGATGTGCTTAAAGCACGTAACAGCGGAGTCGTAGTTGATATAGGACTGGTCGCCGATTTCCAGCTGGGCGTCCTGGCCGATTATTAGCCGCGCCCCGCGAAAGATCGTCACGTCGCCCTGGATGCTCAGGCAGCCGCTACGCCCTATGTTCACCGAACATGGCGTGCCGATAAAATGGCTGCGGCCAAGGAACAGCCGGGATCCCTTCGTCATGCGGATGTGCGAGCCGCGATCGAGCTGCAGTCGTGTGCCGCGGAAGACAATGATCCAGCCACGGTGACGCGCACTCAGATACGTCGTCCGGACAATGGATATGCGCAGCAGCCCCTTCATCAGATCCCCCTCGCCCTGTCAATCCGTTCGGGCTGTCAGGAGGCAGACCCGGCGGACCGGTCCTCGGTCGAGCCGACTCAAAGGTCGCCGCCAGCCGCGATGCCGAAAAGAGCCATCATAGTGGATTCCCGGTTCGATATCGGGTCGTTCTTTTCCAGCCTCACGGCGGTAAGCGAATCGTCGCGGGCCGCTAAGTTCGGGGACGAGGCTGCCGTCTGACCACCCTGCTACCGGTTCACCCTGGCAGGTCCTGACCGACCGGGACAATGTCGGCAGTCGCGAGTCTCGGCTCGGCCGGATGCGGGCTCCGAAGTCCCGGCGCCTTGTCTACTCGGCTGAACCCAGCCAGGATTGTGGCGCAGCTGCCTGGTGTAGTCTTCTGTCTACAAGCATGTAGAAGTTAGTTCTGGCCGCCTGACGCCGCGCAAAGGTAGTGATGGATTCCTTTATTGTCCACGCCGGCTACGCCGCGCTTATCGTCCTCGGCTTCCTTGAGGCGTGCTGCATCCCCATCTCATCCGAGGTCACCTTCGGGTTCGCCGGTGTCCTGGCCTACCAGGGGCACCTGAGCCTAGCGCTCGTGATCATTATCGGGACGCTGGCCGAGCTCGCCGGGTCCTACGTCTCTTACGCCGTTGGCCGCGTCGGTGAGCGGCCGCTCGTAGACCGGATAGGCCGCTATGTGCTTGTCACCAGGTCGGACATTGACCGGGCCGAGCGCTTCTTGCTGCGGCGGGGCGCGTGGGCGATCCCGCTCGGCCGGGTGCTGCCGTTCGTGCGGTCCTTCACCTCGGTGGTCGCGGGCTTTGCCCGCGTGCCAGCGCCGCGTTTCGGCGTTCTGAGCCTGATCGGGACGGCGGTCTACGCGGCCGTGGTGGCGAGTATCGGCTATGCGCTCGGGCCAGCCTGGAACCGCGTCTCCCATGACCTGTCCATAGCCGGGTACCTCATCGCCGCAGTCGTGATCGCCGCGATCATCGGGCTGATTCTCCTCCGGCTCCGAGCGCTGCGGCAGGAGGCCCGCAGCGTGCCGGAGCCGGCGAAGGACACGGCGCAGGCGGAGCAGCGAGTTCCGCCGCCGGACGGCCACCGCTGACGCTGCCATACGGCGGCCGCTGACACTGTCCGGCCGCTGCCAGCTCAGCTGATCGCGGCGGCCTGCGCAAACTCGATGAGGCCATGCAGGTCGCTGGCAGCTGTCACGGTCGATACGCAGGATACGGCCACCAGCGCAACAGCCATCGCGACTAGCGCCAGCTGCCGCCGGGGCGGCGGTGCGAGCAGCGCGGCGACGCGGCGTGGCACCAGCCCGGCACTGGGGCCGAGCGCCTGGCCAGGCAGAACTCCGAGCAGAACCGCGGCACTCTCCCGGCGGGCGGGAGCGGCCGAGGCGGCGAGCGCCGCCTTCGCGATCGTCCTGGCGGTGAGGGGACGGCTGCCGGCCGCGGTGGCGGCTTGCTCGTCGGCCCAGCGCTCGACGCTGTAGCCAATCGCGCCCGCCAGGGGCGACAGCAACGGATTTGCGGCGGCCGCGAGCCGGGCGGCGGCCATGAAGAGGTAGTGGCAGGCGGTAGCGTGCGCTCGCTCGTGCGCCAGCATCACCTCGCGCTCGGCCGGACTGAGCGCGGCGAGCATCCCTGAAGTCACGACGATCTGGCTTGGCCAGCCCGGCACCGTGTAGGCGTCGACCCCGTCGTCGGCAACGATGACGGCGTTGCGAGTTCCCGGCAGCCTGCGTGCACCGGCCAGGCGTCGGGTCTGCCGGTGGGCTGTGACCAGGGCGAGCGTGCGCAGCCAGCCGGCGCGCAGGGCCGCGAGGACCGCGGCACCGAGCAATGCCCCGGCTAGGACGCCCAGTGGCAGGGCGACCGCAGGATCTCCACGGTCCACCGCCCGCAGCGACATGCCGCCGACGGAGTCGACGAGCGGGATGCGAACCGCGGCGGCGAGGGCCAGTAGGCCGAGGACGGCGCAGCTGGCGCCTGCCAGGGCTACCGCGCTGCCAGTAAGCAGCCAGGTTGCCGTGCGCGGTGGCAGCCGCTCGGCGAGCGGCCGCGCCGCGAGCGCCGCGAGAAGCGGGATGGCTAGCGGCAGGTAGATCAGCAGGTGCATGCCGTGCCTGTCATCCTGCCGAGCCCTGCTCGCCAAGCATGCGGCGGAGCAGTTCCTCGTCGGCGGGGGAGAGCCCGGATACGAACCGGGCCAGTACGGCTTCGCGGTCGTCCTCGGCGTCAAGCACGCCGCGCATCCGGCGGGCGGCCAGGCCGGGCTCGTCCGCAACCGGCGTATAGCTGTACGCCCGACCCGAGCGCAGCCGTGTCAGCACGCCTTTCGCATGCAACCGCGACAAGATCGTGACCACCGTTGTGTAGGCGAGGCCGCCGCCTAGCTGGTCCCTGACCTGACTGGGCGTGAGCGCCGTCCCGGCTGCCTGCAGCACTGCGAGGGCGGCTGCTTCCAGCTCGCCCGCCGCCCGCCGGGAGGAGCCAGGACCCGCCTGCGCGGTGTCATCGCCGATCACTCGGTGTGCCCTCCTTGTGGAAACGGCTGCGGCCGGCGTCGGCGTTGGCCCGGGCGGACAGGGTACATGCCGGTGCAGGCGCGGCCAGCTAAGTCTAGGTCCGCCTGGTAACACCGGCCGCATAGTCGGCTACCCTCTACATCAGTGTAGAACTTTCCGGCCTTGATCTGCACTGCCGATCCGGGCAGCTCGCGAGGGCGATACTCGGTGGGCTGGGCTCGGGACGTTCCCTGTATCAACTGCCGTCGCAACTGCGGCCGAGCCAGAAAGCCACACCGAATGTCGCATCTGACCTATGCCGAGGCCCTCGTCGTGGGCTTGATTCAGGGCGTCACGGAGATGTTCCCGGTGTCGAGCCTCGGGCACAACGTGCTCATTCCGGCGCTCATCGGCGGCAGCTGGGCACAGGATCTGAACGTCTCCAAGCCGGAGTCGCCCTATCTGGCGTTCATCGTAGGCCTGCACGTCGCGACCGCGGTGGCGATGATCATTTACTTCTGGCGGGACTGGCTGCGGATCGTCCGGGGATTCATCAGTTCTCTCTCCCGGCGGCGGATCGAGACCGCCGATGAGCGGCTGGCCTGGATGATCGTGCTGGCAACGATCCCGGTCGGAATTGCCGGGCTGCTGCTGGAACATGCCTTCCGGGTGGTGTTCAGTCGGCCTATACCGACATCGCTGTTCTTGATGGTCAACGGGCTGATCCTGTATGGCGGCGAACGACTGCGGCGGCGTTCCCTGGCCACCCGTGGGGCTGCGCAGACGCTGCCAGCCGGCCGGCTGGCCGATGCCGCGATCCCGGCCGCCGCGGTCGCCGGAGGACCGGCGGATGTCGCGGGGCGAGCCGACACCGCAGTTGGCCCGACCGTGGCGGGCTCGGCCGGGCCCGGCCCCGCGGTGGCGGGCTCGGCTGGATCTGATGCACCTCCAGAGCCGCCAGTCAGCCACCCCTCGGGTAACCGCGCCGCCCGACACGAGGAGACCGCAGCAGGGGTCGCGGCCGACGGTCGGATCGCCGCCAACTCCTTCGGACGCGCCGTCCTGATCGGATCAGCCCAGATCCTGGCCCTGCTACCGGGCATCAGCCGCGATGGCGTCGTCACCGTGACGGGTATGTTCCGTGGGCTGTCGCGTGAGGACGCGGTCCGGTTCTCCTTCTTGCTGTCAGCGCCGGTGATCTTGGCGGCCGGAGTGCTGAAGGCGACTGACCTGACCGGGCCGCTCGGCCACGGCATCCATGGGCAGGTGCTGCTCGGAAGCCTGGTGTCGGGCATTGGCGCGTACCTCTCGGTCCGGTTCCTGGTCCGGTACTTTCAGCAAGCGCGCACACTCACCCCGTTTGCGGTGTACTGCTTCGTCGCCGGGCTTGGCAGCCTGCTTTACCTGACCTTCCGCTGATCGGGCTGATCGCGCCGCGGCCGGCGGCTGGCGGGCCGCGCAGGCGCCCGGGTCAGCCCCGGCAGGACGTCGTCGATGCGCTGGCCGCACTGGCTGACCGTATAGCCCGGCAGGCTGGCTAGCTGGTCGAGCAGCCACGGCGAGGTGAGCGCCCGGAGCAGGCTCTGTACCTCGCGGGAACTGGTCTGGTCGGCGGGGATGACCAGGTCAAAACGCTCGGCCGTGAGCGGCACGAAGACCAGGTCGTAAGCCAGGGCAGCCGGCTCGCTCGCGATCCCGGCGTCGGCCAGGCCCACCGCGATGGCTGCGGCCACCTCCAGATGGCCAGTGGCTTCGGCGGAGTACCCGGTCACTTGCGTGCTGTCGATTCGGTTTCTGGCCAGCTCGCGGTCCAGGACCCGCCGGGCTTCAGCGCCCGGCTCACGGTTGACGAGCCGGAGTCCGGCGGCAGCGACGTCCACCATGCTGGTTATCTTGCCCGCGAACTCTGGCCGGAGGACGAGGCCTTCGCGCCAGGAGCAGAAGCCGATCACCTCCGCACCGTCGCCGAGCAACTCAGCAGCGATCCCCGTGTTGTAGTCACCGGACTGACCACGCAGATGCGCACCGGCCACGTGGACCAGGCCAGCCGCGGCCAGCTTCAGTGCCGCCTGGCTGCCGCAAGGCCACCAGGAAAATGACACCGGTGGGTCGAGCAGGCTCAGGGGCAGTTCGATGAGCGGAAGTGCCGGGTCGCACCCGGCCACGACCAGCGTCGGACGCGGTGGCCCGAGTGGTGAGACCTCGTCGTGCCCGACAACCCTGCCACCAGCTGGAGCAAATCCCGCCTTGGTGACTGTCGCGCCAGACAACGGCAGGGCAACGAAGGAGTCGCCAACGGGCGCCAGCGAGACTCGGGCGCCCGGCTTCCCGAGAGGGGCGACGGAACGAACCGTGACAGTGGGCTCCGGTATCGCCGGGCCGAAGAGGTCTTCCACCGTGAGTCCGAGTGCACGCGTCAGCGCAAGCGCAACCCGGAGCGACGGATCCGACAGGCCGGACTCGACCGCCGACAGGGCTTGCCGCGACACCCCGGCCATCCCGGCCAGTTGCTGCTGGGAGTAGCCCCTGGCCTGCCGTGCGATGCGCAGCCGCCCGCCCGCCCGGCCACCTCCTGGATGTGCCTGCGTCGGCTCCGGAGGCTCACCGGCAGCGGCTGAGGACAACTGGCGGCCCTGGCCTGGTGGCACGGGTGAGTGATCTCGTGACGTCACGCCCACCACTCTGGCAGTCGCGGCATCAGGCTGGCCAGTCGCCATGACCTGGCCCTACCCGACGCGCGCCGCCCGCCGAGACAGGGCTCGACGAGCGGCGGCCGCATCGAGAAGGATCACGGCTGGCCAGCCGCCTACCGTCAGTGCTTGGGTCAGCCGCCTACCTCGCTGCTGATCTCGGCTGGGATGTTGCCGCTGGTCCCGGACGATGTCGGCGCGAACAGCGAGAAGCCGCCCGTCTTGTACTGAGCCAGGCCCGCCTGGGAGAGCGTGTACTTGACGAAGGCGATCGCCGCCTTCGTCGGCTTGCCGATGATCGTGATGTCGATGACCTGCGGTGAGCCCTTCTTCGTCGTGGCTGTGCCGCCCTGCGGCGTGACGGTCACCGTGGCGGTTGCGTACGAGGATGCCAGCGAGAAATCACCCAGGTTGATCGCCGACGGCAGCGGTATATAAGCGAGGTGCAGCTCGATGGCCTGCGTGATGAAGGCGGAGGACGCATCCAGCTGGCCCGACTCCAGCGTCGAGTCGAGTGAAGACTCGGCGTAGATCTGGGGCGAGTTAGACGAGCCCGGCTGTCCGCCGAGGATCTTGGTGACCGTGTCAGCCGGCAGATGGTAGTACTTTTGCGCCAGCTCCAGCATGTAGATGAAGTCGCGGCCTTGCGGGTCCGACGCAGGGTCGGTTCGGCCCAGCTTCAGGCCCGGTGTCTGCAGCAGAGTGAACAGGTCCTTCAGCGGCTTGGACCCGTTGGCGATGGCCTTGAACTGCGACGCGTACTTGGACTGCGGGTTGTAGGCGACCACCATCGACGTGCCGGCGTACTGGACGTACCACGAGGTGAACTTCGGGAACAGCGGCGTGATGTTGTCGCCGCCCACGGACTCGAAGACCTGCGGGTGGATCTCGCCGGACGCGATGTCCGTCTCCAGGTCACCGGAGCTTGCACCGAAACCAGAGAACTTGTAGCCAGTCGCCTTGGTGAAGGCGGGCGCCACGACCTTCTCGTTGAGGTACTGCAGCGAGGACGCGTAGGCGACGTCGACCGTGCCCGAGGCCTTCGTTCCTCCGGTACCCGGCGATGAGGACGAACCCGAGGGGCTGGACGAGCCGCATCCAGCTGCGGCCAGCGCGGCAATAACCAGAGAAGCAACCGCTGCACCCGCGGCGCGGCGAGGAGTCCAGTTCAGCATGCCCTGACCCTAGCCACCACAAGTTGCGCATCGCAAGAATTCTGGACATGCGGCCTGCGGCGTTATTGACCTGATACGTGCGCCCTCGCCGGCCGCGGCAAGCTGGCAAGCGGGCATCGGGCCAGCGACATGCGACCAGGGAGAATGTGACCAGCGGAAATACGATCCGCTGAAATACGACCAGCGGGAATAGGCCGTGGGCACAGAGCCAGCAGCATGTCAGGAAGCGGAGCGGCCTGGCGGCGCTGGCCGACGTCGTAAGGCACGTGCGGTCAGCGGCGGGGCGAGGCTGGCTGGCCGTAGCCGCAGCGTTGGTGGTGGTCAGCGGGTGGGGCGAGGCTCGCTGGCCCTAGTCGCGGCCGCGACACCTTCCGGAGCGTCGATCTGATCGGCGGCCCGGCCGACGCCGTCGGCGACGAGGCGCAGCATCCTGCTGGCCAGGCGACGGAAATCATGCCGTCGGCGAGAGGGCAGCACAATCACGCGCGTGCCGGTCTTCCAGGCCTGCCGCAGGTCCTCGCCTGACTCGTCATCGACGTAGAACATATCCACTCACCCCATCATGCCCGCTGTGGCGGCGCCAGCCCATAGGCGCTGACGAGGTGCCAGATTTCGCCGCTCGCTGGATAGAGCACAGCCAGCACGTCCTGTCCTGCCGACGTGGTGACCTGCACGTACAGTCTGGCGCCGTGCTCGTCGCTGACCCAGCGCCCGATCCGCGGTGGCGGTGACTGGACGAGGGTGGCTATCTCGCCCGGGTCGAGCTCGTGCTTGGCCCGGATCTTCCCGGCCGTCGCGTCATTCACGATGACCTCTGCGATCCAGACAAACCTGGGCAGCTTTCTGGATGCCACATCGAAAACCTACCGCGAATGCCCTGTGTCCAGGGCTCAGAGCGGGTACCCGCCTGCAGCCAGTTCGCCCGGATCCGGCAGCTGGACAGCGCGGCGCAGCGCGGCTTGGTCGCGGGCACCCGGTGGCTCGGCCGGAGCCGCCAGAACCTGATCGCGTACGTCCGGTGGCCTGGTCAGTAGTGGATGGCTCCGGGCGCGCCGCCGCCGCAGGCGATCGCCTCGCCGTTAATCGACACACTCAGCGGCGACGCCAGGAACGCAATGAAATCGGCGATCTCGGCCGCGACGATCAGCCGGCCGATGGTTGTGGTCTCTGCCGTCCGCCGCTCGATCTCCGCCGGGTCCACTCCGGCCGCAGCTGCTCGCGCGGCCATTACCCCATCGGTAGCTTCGGTGCGGGTGAGTCCGGGGTGGATGACAGTGACGTTGATACCCGCCGGGCCGAGCTCGTCGGCGAGGTTCTTGGTCAGTGCAGCGACAGATACGTTGCGGATCGAGCCGATGGTCGATCCGGTGCTGCGGGCAGCGAGGCCGCTGACGTTAATGATGCGCCCCCAGCCGGATGCGATCATGCCGGGCGCGACGGCCTGGGCGCACCGCAAGTAGCCGAGCACCTTGACGTTCATGTCCGCCCAGAACGCCTCGGACGTGATCTCCGGCAGCGCCGCCGGCGGCGCCTGCCCGCCAGGCGTCGCGGCGCAGTTGACCAGGATGTCAACGCCGCCCATCAGTTCTGTGGCCCGCTCGACCAGGCGCCTGACCGAGGCATCATCACCGGTATCTGCCGCAACGGCATAAACCTGCCGCTGCGCGCCCGCTCCGATATCGGCTGCCGCCTGCTTGAGGCGTTCTGGCGAGCGGGCGGCGATCGTTACTTCTGCGCCTTCACCAAACAGGGCAACCGCTGTCGCTTTGCCGATACCGCGGCTACCGCCCGTCACCAGCGCACGTCGCCCGGCTAGTCGCAGGTCCACTGATGACTCCTAGCGCAACTGCGGCACGGACGCGCCTGCAGGGCAGCCCGGCCCGGCAAGCCCGCGGCAATCCGATGAGCAGCCTCGCGACGGAAGGCTGCGATGGCTGTCGTGCTCAGTACCGGAACCGGATGCTTCCGGTACTAGTGCCGCCGGCCGCGGTCACCGTAACCTTCACCGTGCCGGACCCCGTGGGCGCGGTCACGATGATCTCGGTCGAGGAGACCACCTTAATGCTGGTCCCCTTACGCGAGCCGAAATGCACGGCCGTCACGCGGTAGAAGTTCGCACCGCGGATGGTCACTCGCGTGCCGCCGCGGGCTGGGCCATGGTTCGGCGAGATCGACCTGGTCGTCGGCTTCACGACATACCTGAACGTGTCCGCGCCGGTCACGCGGCTGAAGGCCGAGTCTTCCGCCGAGATACGGATGTTGACGGTCGTGCTGATCCGCCGCCCCGGCATCGTCACCGTGCAACGAGTCGTGCTGGTGCACGACGCTGTCAGCCGAGCGCCGGCCACCAGAGCTACGTCCGCCCCCGCGATCGGCAGGAAACCCGACCCGGTGACCGTGACGCGCTCGCCCTTGAGCGGACCGTATTTCGGCGTGACACCCGTCACCTTGGTCGCCGTGTTGCGCGTCGCGTAGTGCCGGCACATGGACGCTGCGAGCCCGGGATAGTAATTACTTGCCTTCCCGCCGGACCGGCCGTTTACCAGGGGGGTACCAAGCCCGCTGGCCTGGTCGTAACCGGCAGTGGCCGGATAAACCTGGGTGCCGGTGTAACCGGACTGCCTGTCGAAGTTGTTGCCGGCCTTGACGTCCGTCAGGATCTGCGGACTCGACGAGTAAATGGTGGCGTGGTCGGCTGCGGCGACGTCGTACACGGAGGTGAACGGCACGCCGGCGCTGGTCGGCAACGCGGCCTGGCGCGACCCGTAACTGGCGCAGAAGGGCGAGGCGTCGGTCAGTGCGGCCACCGCCGCCCACAGGGGCGCCGCCGCGCTGGTGCCGCCGAAGGTCGCCCACCCGCCGTCAAAGTAAACGGCGTAGCCGGTATTAGGATCCGCGTCCGCCGAGACGTCCGGCACCTGCCGGAAGCGGCCACTGGCGCACCCGGCGGCCGTATCCGCCTTGGAGAACGAGTTGATCAGGCCGGGGATCGTGGCCTGATCCTGGTATCCGGGCATGCACTGAAACTGGGAGATGCCGCCGCCGCCCGCACCGTAGATGTCGTTCCAGACGCTCTGCGACGTCGCGCCGATCGTGGTGCCGCCGACGGAAAGCACGTCGGGCTGGCTTCCCGGGTCGCTGACAGCCAGGAACGGCTCTGGCTCGAGGTTGCCGCCCTCGGTAATTTCGCAGGCTGTCGAGCCGTCGTCGCCTGCCGCGGCGAATACCGTCTGGCCCTGCGCCGCGGCCTGCTCGAACAGCAACCCCTCGGCAGCCAGATCAGTCTCCTGCTGCGCCTGCCCTGGCACCTTGACGTCGGCCGAGGCAGCGGCCTGGGACTCGCACTCGCCCCAGGACGTTGAGATGACCTGAGCCACGTCGCCGTTGATCATCGCGGCGTAGGTGTCGTACGCTCCCTGGTCGGTGTTGGGGCCCTCGTAGACCTTGATCGAGCTGGCCGGCGCCAGCCCAGCCGCGTCCTCAATGTCGAGCGCTGCCTCACCAGACTGCAACGTGCGCGGGGTCACGCCGCCGTCCACGTTTTCCTCGGCGACCGTGGTGCTGAGCCCATAGCACTTCTTGTACGCCGTGATGTCGGCTCCCGTGTACGGCTCGAACTCCAGCAGCCCGATCGTGACGCCCTTGCCGCCGTCTCCCATTGCATACAGGGAGGACATGCCGTAATAAGAGGCAAGCTGGTCCGCGGTGAAGCCAGGTTGTGCCGTCGCGCCGCTGCATGCCGCCTTTGGCCCGGCAGCCGCCGACCCGGCAGCTAGCGACCCCTCGACTGTGCTCGCGACCTGGTCGCGGGCCACGCCAGCGCTGGCCCGAGGAGGACCTGGCAGGCCCGTTTTCGGCCGCACCAGCATGCTGTGCTGCACGTCGAGGTTGTTGAGACCGACGATGCCGGAGACGTACGGCGCCGCTGCTGCCGGGATCGACGGCGTGGCGGAGTTCGCGAAGGCGACCCGCCCGTCGGCTAGGCGGTACCGGACCAGCCCCGTGCCGAACACGCGTTTCACGGTGGCTGCAGTCACCGTGACCGGGATAGAAAGGCGGTTGGAGGTGACCTGTCCCGGCGACAGACCCGCCTGCTCGAGCGCGGTGCGCACCGCCGCGACGGTCGACAGGGAGGGACCGAACCGGGTGCCGAACTGCCCGGGCCGCAAGAACTGCCCGAACTCGGGCGAGTGCGGGTCCGACACGGCGGCGATGAACGCGGTGAGCGCGGCCGGATCCGGGACCTTGAGGGTCACGTCCAGCCGCACGGGGCTGCCCGCGCCCATGATGCCAAGCGAGGCAGCGCCGCGCGGCAGCGCGGGCGGTGCGTCGGCGCTGAGCCGGACGCCGCCGCGAGGTTCCGGCTGCGCGCTCGCCGGCAGTGCCGCTACCAGCACGCCGGCCAATCCCAGTACCCCCGCGGTGCCGACTACCAAGAAACGTCCGCGAAGTTTCATCGCTCCCCGCCCCGCGCCGTTGATGCGACATGTACGTCCGCCGAAAGCCTGGCAGAGCCAGCCACCGCCAGCAAGGCCATTCCCTCGTCTGCTATGTGGCAATTGAGGAAACACCTTCGGGGAACGAGCCCGACCTCACGCCCGGCCGATGCCTGCGCTCGTGTTCCGGCTCGGCCGTATACACGGGCCACCCGACCTTGCTATGAAGTTATGGGACCACCGATCGGACGCAGGAGTCGCTACTCGATGGATATGCGCGGATGACCGCTGGTTTGTGGCGGCTGCTTGCCGACGGACGCGTGCGGCTGGCCCGCGGTGATAGCGAGGAGGGCCCGGCCGAACTCCTCGCGGAGTCACTGTCGCTCACCGGCTTGCTGGCCGACCCGGCCGAGCCGCTCCAGCACCTGGAGTCGCTGCCCGCGGCCGGCCAGGTGCCGCGAGGGGCCACCACGCTGGCGCCGCTGGACCAGCAGCCGGTCTGGGCCGCTGGAGTCACGTTCCAGCGCAGCCGCGAGGCCCGCCAGGAAGAGGCCAGCGACGGCGGCGACGTCTATGACCGCGTCTACACCGCCGTCCGCCCTGAGCTGTTTGTCAAGGCGGGCCCTGGTGCCGCCATCGGGACAAAGGACGAGCTGGGCGTCCGGGCTGACTCGGACTGGAACGTGCCCGAGCCGGAGCTCGGCATCGTGGCCGATCCGCGCGGCCGACCGCAGGCCTTTGTCCTCGGCAATGACATGTCCTCCCGCAGCATCGAGGGGGAGAACCCGCTGTACCTCCCGCAGGCCAAGGTTTACGACCGCAGCTGCGGAATCGGTCCGTGCCTGGTCCCGGTCAGCCTGGCGCCGGCCTGGCGGGACCTGCGCATCGAGCTGATCATCCGCCGCGGCGGCGTAACGGCTTACCAGGACGCGATGGAGCTGGCGACGATGCGCCGCACGCCTGACGAACTGCTCGGGTGGCTGTTCGCCGCGAACTCGTTCCCGGCAGGAGTGGCGCTCCTGACCGGCACCAGCCTGGTACCGCCGAGCCCGTTCAGCCTGCGCGCGAGGGACGAGGTCATAGTCCGCGCGGTCGGCCTCGGCGTCCTGGCGAACATCATCACCGTGGTCGGCAGCGTGCTTGCCGCAGCCGGCACGCCGGCGACCGCTCCGAGCTGAGGGAATGGCGATGACCAGTACTGCAGCGACAACGACGGACGTCCTCGTCCTCCACGAATCCGATGACGTGGCGGTCGCGGCCAGCGGGCTCGCCGCAGGCGCGGACATTGCGGCCGGTGCCGCCGGGAGCGTGCGGGTGGCTGGCCCGGTTCCAGCGGGCCACAAGATCGCCCTGCGGGCGGTTGCCGCGGGTGAGCCGGTGCGCAAGTACGGCCAGGTGATCGGGTTCGCCAGCCAGCCGATCGCAGCCGGGGAGCACGTGCACACGCACAACCTGGTGTTCGGCGAGTTCGAGCGCAAGGCCCCCCCGCCACCTGCGGCGGCTGGGGCAGTTGGCGGCAGCGCCCGCGAGATGCTGACGTTTGAGGGCTACCGGCGGTCGGATGGGCGAGCCGGGACGCGGAACTATGTGGCGGTCGTGTCTACGGTCAACTGCTCGGCCACCGTTGCCAAGCGCATTGCCCGGCGGTTCGAGGCTTCTGGTGAGCTGGCTGACTACCCGGATGTGGCCGGGGTGGTCGCGCTGACGCACAGCACCGGGTGCGGGATGCAGCCAGGCGGGGAAGGCATGGACGTGCTGCGGCGGACCCTGGCCGGGTATCTGGATCACCCGAACGTCGGCGGGGTGCTCGTGCTGGGCCTGGGCTGTGAGGATAATCAGGTCGCCGCGCTCACCGGCGGTGCCCGGACACGGCCGGACCTGCCGGTGCTGACCGCGACGATTCAAGAGCTCGGCGGCAGCGCGGCCGCGGTCGCCGACGGCGTGGCACGGCTGCGCGAACTGCTAGCGATCGCGGGCCAGGCCCGGCGGACCGACTGCCCGGTGTCGGATTTGGTGCTGGGCACCAATTGCGGCGGATCGGACGCCTACTCCGGGCTGACCGCTAACCCGGCGCTCGGTGCGGCGGTGGACTTGCTGGCGGCTCACGGCGGCACCGGGATCCTGGCCGAGACCCCGGAGATCTACGGCGCCGAGCACCTGCTTGCCGCCCGCGCGGCGACCCCGCAGGTGGCTGCCGACCTAGACGCGAGGATCGCGTGGTGGCGCGCTTACACCTCCCGGCACGGCGGCAGCATGGACAATAACCCCTCGCCGGGCAACAAGGACGGCGGCCTGACCACCATCCTGGAGAAGTCGCTCGGTGCGGTGGCCAAGGGCGGTACCACGCCGCTCAAGCAGGTCATCGGCTACGCCGAGCGGCCGTCGGAGCGGGGCCTGGTGTTCATGGACACGCCGGGCTACGACCCGGTCAGCGTGACCGGCATCGTGGCCGGCGGCGCGAACCTGGTCTGCTTCACCACCGGCCGCGGCTCGGTGTTCGGCTGCAAACCCGTGCCCAGCCTCAAGCTCGCCACCACGACCGGCCTGTACCAGCGGATGACCGCAGACATGGACATCGACTGCGGCGTGATCCTGGACGGCGTGCCGGTCGCCACTGTCGGCGCTGCTATTTTCCGTGAGCTGATTGCGGTCGCCTCAGGCAAGGCCACTAAAAGCGAGGAGCAGGACTTCGGCGACGAGGAGTTCGTCCCGTGGCAGCTTGGCGCCGTCATGTAAGGGCGCGGAGCAGCGCTGCGGACGCAGGCGCCCGGGAAACTCAGCGCCGGAGCCTCATTGCGGGCGCCGACATCCCAGCTCAGCCGCGCGCTGGTCAGGTCGATCCAATCTGCTCACCGGCCCGGCGCAGCACGGCCTCGGCCAGTTTGGCGTGCACTTCATCCACCATTTCGCCGTCGACCAGGGCGACGCCCGCCGCCGCTGCACTGAGCACAGCCCGGGCGTGCACGACCTCATGCTCGGACGGGGTGAAGGCGCGGTGGGCCAGTTCGACCTGGACCGGATGCACGCAGATCTTGCCCTGGTAGCCGAGCGTCCGGCCGACCTGCGCATCGGCGATGAACTGCTCGTCGTCGCGGACTGCCACCACCGCTTGGTCGATGGCGGTGACGCCGGCGAGCCGGGCCGCCATAACGACCTGGCTGCGGGCGTAGAGGACTTCCTGGCTTGCGGCCGTGCGCAGGCCGCCGATGTCGGCGATGTAGTCCTCGGCACCGAAATAGGCAGCGGCCACACCGGCGGCGGCAAGTACAGCGCGGGCGTCGGCCACGCCAAGGACCGTCTCCAGGCCTGCGATCACCGCCATGTCGTCTCGGCCGTGCTGCCGGAGCAGCTCGCGCACCTGTGCAGCCTGGGCAGAGCTCTCCAGCTTGGGGACGACGACGCCGGTGGCCGGCGAGCCGGCGGCGGCCGCCAGATCGGCGCCGAACCACGGGGAGCCGGGCGCGTTGACGCGTACGGTGATCATGGTGGTCGGCCCGGCTGCGCTGGCGAGGTCCGGCAGCGCTTCGGCCGCTAGTTGCCTGGCGCGGTCCTTGTCGGCCTGAGCAACCGCGTCCTCGAGGTCGATCACGGCAATGTCTGGCGACCAGCGCGGCACCTTCGCGATCATGTCCGGCCGGTGGCCAGGCACGAAGAACAGGCTGCGCGCGGTCAGCGGCCCGCCGATCACTGCCTCGTGGTCGGGCTTGGGGTCACTCATCCGGCTGGCACCGCATCATCGCGGACCGCCGGGCCCGGCAGACCAGCTCGTCGCGCTGGTTGTAGCCGCGATGCTCGAACGTCACGATGCCGGTATCCGGCCGGGACTTCGACGCCCGAGCCTCAACCACTTCCGTGGTCACATGGATGGTATCGCCGGCGAACACCGGTGCCGGGAAGTCGATCCCGGCGAACCCGAGGTTAGCCACGGTCGTGCCCATGGTCAGCTCGGGAACCGCGAGACCGACCACAAGGCCGAGGGTGAACAGGCTGTTGACCAGCGGCCTGCCGAACTCGGTCTGGGCTGCGAACTCCGCGTCCAGGTGCAGCGGCTGCGGGTTCATTGTCATGGTCGTGAACAGGACGTTGTCGGTCTCGGTGACCGTGCGCCGCGTGGCATGGTCCACCACCGTGCCCACTGTCAGTTGCTCGAACCAGCGCCCGAACTGCCTGGTGGTCGCCTTAGTCACGGTTCGCCTCGCCTCGCCTTCCGGTCCTGTCCGTATTGCTATCAGACACGATCACGAGCCACGCGTCCCGCCGTCGTTTGACCGCGCCAGGCATGGGCATTGCCCCTCCACGGGCGGCGTCGCGAAAGGCCGCGGGCCGTCGGCCACGGGGGAAGGAGAATTCGTGCCAAGCAAGGCAAGTAGCAGCACCAGCCGGCCGTCGACGAGGTCACGCGCGCGGTCCACGAGCACCCGCACAGCCAGCACGCGCTCGTCGAGCGGCCGCTCGACCAGCACCCGCGGCACCTCGACTCGGAGCACCTCGACTCGCGGTACCTCGACTCGCGGAACCGGCACCCGCAGCACTGCCAGCGGCCGTGCGGCGCGGTCGGCCGCGAGCGCCAATGGCAGCGGCGGACGCCAGCTGAGCAGCCAGCCCTGGCTGCATCAGAAGGGCGCGGAGGTACAGAAGTTCGGTACCGTCCGGCAGTTCCCGCTCGGCCTGTCCCACGACGCGCGCATGTACTCGTGCGAACGCCTGAACCAGGTCCTCGCCGACACCCAGATCCTGCACGCCCTGTACAAGAAGCATCACTGGCTGATGCGCGGTGTGACCTTCTACCAGTTGCACCTGCTGCTGGACAAGCACGCCGGCGAGCAGCTCGAGCTGGTCGACATGATCGCCGAGCGCGTGCAAACGCTCGGTGGCGTCGCGGTTGGTGACCCCCGGCACGTGGCCGAGATTACTGCGATCCCGCGGCCGCCGAATGGCGCCGAGGAGGTACCGGCGATGCTGTCCCGGCTGCTCGAGGCACACGAGATGATCCTGGAGGACGCGCACGACGCCGCGTCCAGGCTGGCCGAGATGGGTGACGACGGCAGTAACGACCTGCTGGTATCCGACGTGATCAGGACCGGCGAACTGCAAGCCTGGTTCCTCGCCGAGCATCTGGTGGACACGCCGCTGGTCCACAGCTGACCCGGCGGCGCCGCGAGCTGGGTGACCTCAGCTAACGGCGTCGCTGGGCAGTACCGCGTGCACGCCCCAAGTCTGGTTGGCGACCTGGGTGACCCGCAGGTCCACGCAAGCAGACGCGAGGGCCAGCGCCGCTGCCCTGTCCACGCCCCAGATCGCCTGTAGCCACGTCACCATGGCCGCCAGGGCGTCACTCATGGCCTCATTCAGGTCAGGGGAGAAGCCGAAGGTGATCCGGCCCGCTGGCGTTTCGGCGTGCACGGTGTCCAGCGGCCGCTGGCGGGCGACGTCGACGGCGACCTCGGTGGTCATTGCGCACTCGATGGCGGTGCCGCCGACCTCGCCGTCGCCCTGGGCCGCGTGGCCGTCGCCGAGGTAGAGCAGCGCTCCGTCCACTGCAACAGGCAGGAAGAGCGTGCTGCCTGCGACAAGTTCCCGGCAGTCGATGTTGCCGCCGGACGTGGCTCGCGGCGGGACAGTCGAGTGCTCGCCTGGCTCGGCAGGCGCTACTCCCATCACACCGAGGAAGGGAGCGAGCGTCCGGATGAATCCGAGCTGGGTGGTGCCCTTTCCGGCGTCAGCGTCGAGGTCCCACAGCAGCCAGGTGGCTGGCTGGCCGACGAGCCCGAGCCGGCGGTTCACCGGGGTATCGCGGCCGCCGGCCAGCGTCCAGCCCCAGTCGTCGGGCCGCATCGAGGCGAGCCGCAGCGCAAGCATGTCGCCGGGCGCAGCGCCGCGGACCGCGATCGGCCCGGTCAGGCAGTGCCCGCGGGACTCGCCACTGAACATGGTCGGCATTTCTTCGCCTGGACTGGTCTGCCTGGACAGGTAACCCTGAGCGTCCAGCGAACGGACGACCACCGTGTCGCCGGGCTCGATGGTCAGGACCGGGGCTTGATCCCGGCAGAAGACATGTGCTGTGGTGCCAGCCTCCGCACCCAGCTGGTGAGTAGTCATGCCGCAGGTACTGTCATGGCGTCCTCCTCGGTCGCTCCACCTTTGCTCAGCGGACGCCTTGTCGCAACAGGCCAGGTAACGGCGCGGGCGCCCGGGTGTGAGCCCGGGCGCCCGCTCTTGTGCCCGCGTTAGCGGGTGCTGCAGGTTGCTGCCGTTAGGACGACGGATCCTTGTTCAGGGTGAAGTCCTGTTCGGTGGTCGTTCCCTTCTGGAATGCGAGGATCTTCGCGACCGGCTGGTAGTTGTTATCCGCCGCGATGATCTGCAGCGGGCTGTACCCCGAAGCCAGCCACAGCTGGTAGTAGCCGTTGGCGTCGGTCTTCAGGGTGTAGGTCACCGGGCCGCACAGGCCGGTGCTCCTGATGTACATCGTGCAGATCTGGATAGTCGCGCCGGCGATCGGGCTGCCAGTGCTGGCATCGGTCACCGTTCCGTCGATCTTGCCCCAGGACGCTGGCGGGTTGACCGTCAGGCTGATGCCGATCGGCTGGACCGAGTACGGCGTGTTCGTCTGCACTGCCAGCTTGGCCGTGTAGGTACCTGGCTGGCTGACAGTCGAGGAGTCGAACGTCACGGTCACGCTGACCGAGGCGCCCGGCTGCACGGTGAACTGCGTCTGGCTCTCGGCCAGCCAGGGCACGTTCTCCGTACCGCACTCGTCATAACCAGGCAGTTGCTCGACCGTGTTGATCGGCTCAAAGAGCCCAACCGATCCGCCGACCTTGAACATCCCGCAAGCGCCGCTGCCGCGGTACTCTGCCGTGTTCGCGTTCGGCAGGGCCGTCCAGGTGTTGCTGGACGGGTCGTACTCTTCCGCCTGGTTGGTGGCCGCGGTGCCATCAGCGGTGATGCCACCGGCTATCTGCAGCTGACCGTTTGCACCGCTGTAGGCAGCGCCCCAGTCGTCGAAGAGCATGTTGGCGCCCTGCGACCAGGAGTCCGTGCTCGGGTCGTAGATGTAGGTGGCGGTGAGGGACTGATTGGTGTCGGCATCCGTGCCGCCAGCGCAGACCACTTCCCCGTTCAGGCCGGCGCAGCTCGCGAACGCGACCACGGACGGGTAGCTGGCGAGCTGGGTCCAGCGGTTACTGGACGGGTCGTAGCTGTACACCGCGTCGGAAGTCGGCGAGCAGAGACCGGTGGTGCAGCCACCGATCACATACAGCTGCCCGTTCAGCACGGCCGTGGCGGCAGCACTGACGTCTTCCGGCAGGTTTGCTTCCTGCGTCCACGAGTTGGAGGACGGGTCGTAGGCATACAGCACGTTGGTCGCGTTGCCGTTGCTGTCCCAGCCGCCAACCACATAGACCTTGCCGTTCAGGTACGCCCCAGCTGGGTTCTCCAGTGCCTGCGGTGCATCGGCGATCTGGCTCCATGCCTGGCTCGACGGGGCGTAGACGTAGCTGGTCGCCACGTTCGCCGATCCGTTGTAGCCGCCGACGGAGTACAGGTCACCGGTGTCGGTGTCGTAGGCAGCGGCGTTGTCCTGAATGCTGGTCGGGTAGTTGGCGACATTGGTCCACGGCGGGTCGTAGGGCGTGCTGGCGGCATGCTGGCTCGCGCCCGCCTTGGCCCCCGACGTTGCCTTAGCGGCCACCGCGGAGTCGGGTGAATAGGTGCCCTTGATCTGCTGCAGCGGGGCGCCCTTCGCGGTGATCTGGGTGTCACCGGCCATCGGCGTGAAACCGCCGCCCTCTTCCGAGAGCTTGACCTGAACCGGTGCAGTCCCGGTGTCGGTGAAGGTGACGGTCTTCGTCTTGACCGCGCCCAGCTGCTCGGTGACCGACAGGCTGCTGTTGCTCAGAGTGACCTGACCGGCCTGCAGGGTGAAGTTCTTCTTCGTCACGTAGCTGGCGGCCACATCGACGGTAGCGGTGGCGGGGGTGTAGTTGCCGTCGCTGGCGGTGAACTGGACGTTCCCGGTGTTGTGCGACAGCAGCCAGTACAGGCCGTCTGGGTAGGCGGGGTCGGCCGACGGGCCGGTCACGCCGAAGTCACCGGAGGAGCTGGCGACCTTGACGCCGTCGATCGGGTTACCCGTGTTGCCATCTTTCACCACGCCGGCGACTAGCCCGGCATTGGTGGGCACGCAGGTCTGGGTACCGATGAAGACATTGTCAAGCGCCCACCACCAGCCCCACGTGCCAGTGAAGTGGAACCTCACCTGCACGTCGGCGTCGCCGGCGGCCTGCGGAATCGGGATCGACTGGAAGCCGGACACGACTTGCGTGTCGGCCTGCGACCAGACGGTCTGCCAGGTCTGGCCGCCGTCGAGGCTGAGGTCCACGTCGCCGGTCTGGCCCGGGTACGGGTCGTAGTACGTGTCGAAGCCGATCTCCGGGGAGGTCTGGCCCGACAGGTCGACTACTGGCGACACCAGCGACGCGTTCTCCGTGTTGCCGATGCCGTAGTGGTCGGAGTCCAGGATCGCGAAGTTGGCGTCACCACCAGGCGGCGGGGTCCGTCCGCCCGGGTTGTTGAACTGCCAGTCCTGGCCGTTGCCTTCGTTGTCGACGTTGGTCCAGCCGTCCTGCGTGGTGTTTCCGGTCCAGCCCGTGAAGTCCTCGCTGGTGCCGGAGTAGTTGTAGGTGTAGCCGGGCGCGGTGCACGTGGTGGCGTCCACCTCGACGTCCTCGTTGGCTACCTTGTTGGCCGTGCCGAGCGTCACCGAATCGTCCTTCTCGGTGTAGCCCTGATAGACCGGGTTGATCTTCAGCGAGTACGTTGCCGACTCCGGCAGGCTCACGCTGTAGTGTCCGGTGAACGGGTTGGTATAGATCGCGCCGCCCGGGTACCCGGAGATGGTGATCTTCGAGTACAACGGCCAGCCTTCGCCCGATCCGTCGGTGACGGTCCCGGACAGCGTGACGTCCGGGACTGAGGCAAGCGCGAGGTTCTCGGTCGTCGTGGCGCCGGAGTCGACCCCGACCCCGTCGACCTCCGTTGACTTGTAGCCAAAGTCCGTTGCGGTCACGTTGTAGGTGCCGGTCGGGAGGGTCAGGCTGTAGTCACCGGAGGAATCGGTGGTTGCGGTGAATCCGCCCGTGGCGGTCACGGTTGCGCCGGATAGTGGGGCACCGGTTGAGCTGTCGGTGATCTCGCCGGCGATGGTGCCGTGCGGGCCCGTGGTCAGTGCGTTGACGCCATCGGGAGTGCCGAGGCCGGTCGGGCCGTCCCAGCCCGGCCCGGCGGTGCACAGCACGTTGCCGCAGGAGCCGTTGTCGCCGGTCGTGATGTCGAAGAGGTCGTTCGACTGGTTGGGGTCGGTGTACGGATAGGTGACCGGGTAGGTCCCGGGTACCGGCGTCCCGGCCAGCGCGTACATGGCGGTGACCAGGGGCGTCGCCAGGCTCGTGCCGCCGACCTGCAGCCACCCGCCGTAACCGAGGGTGTCATAGGTCGCCAGCCCGCTGTTGGGGTCGGCGTCGGCGGAGATGTCGGCGGTTGCCTTGTTGTTCGGGCAGTCGGTGGTGATGTTGTCCTGATAGTCCGGCCGTGGCTCGTACAGCGAGCAGCCGGAACCGCCCTCTGACCACGCAGACTCATCCCAGCCGCGTGGCACCGACGGATCCTGCGTCAAGGTGGTGCCACCGATAGCGGCCACGTCCGGGTTACTGGCAGGCCAGTTCACCACGTCGCCGGTGTCACCGGTGGCCGCGTCGACCGCGACACCTGGGTGCTCGTAATACGCGTCGTACTGCGTCTCGGTCGGGTCCTCACCCTCGACGCCGTACGAGTTGGACACGAACTTCGCGCCCAGGCTGACGGCCTCGTCCTCGGCGACGCCGAGGTTCTGGAGGCTGTTGTCGTTGCCCTCGACCAGCAGGATGTGGCAGTTCGGGCAGGCCGAAGAGATGGCATCGAGGTCAAGGGAGGTTTCCAGTCCCCAGCCGTCGTCATCCGGCGGGTAGTTGGTGCTGCCATCCTGCGCCACCTTGGTAAAGCAGCCATTGGCGGTGGTGCACGGTGGCAGGCCGTAGTAGGACCGGAACGTCGCCAGGTCGGACTCGGCGTTCGAGTCGCCGTAGGCGTCCACGATGCCCACGGTCTCGCCCTGCCCGCTGGCCGGCAGGTTGTAGGCCTGCTGGATCTGCGTCGGGCCCAGAGCCGTCGGCGGCGGCTGATCCGGGCTGGCCGCGATCTGGTTCTTCACCGAGGTGTAGACCATGGAGAAGCACGTCGCGTAGTTGGCTTTCAGGTTGGTGGTGTTGCACGGAGCATTGGTGTAATGCGACTCGGCTGTCTTCGGCGACGTCGACACCGCACCGCCCGCGCCCGATCCTGCAGGCAGCATGGCAGCAGCCTGCAGGCTTGAGCCGCTGCTATAGCCGGCGGTACTCGCCTGGGCGGGCGCGATGGCGAGCAACCCGAGCCCGGCCATCGTGGCGACGCCCGTCGCGAGCGCGGCATAGCCGGCCCAGCGCTGGAGCCTTTTCCTCATTCTTCCTAACCTCCGTACCCTTTCGGGGCTGCGGCCGGGGGATGGCCGACTTGCCCGGCCGGCGGACCCGGACGGGCTGGTGAGGTCACAGGGGCACGTACTCGCTGCCCTCGTCGTCGCTGCCACCGGCGGGTGTCTGTGCGGCATGCTGGTCGGGGTCCGCCGGGGAGCCGGAGGGACCGGCTTGAGGCGGGTTCGCATGCTGCCGGGGGCGTTGCGCCGGGTCGACGGGGCCGGGTTCGGCCGGGTCGGCTTCGGGCAGGGTGGTACGACGACGCTTGCGCGGACGGCGATGGGAATGACTCACAGCGGCCGCTTCCTCTTGCGCTCCTTTGACTTCCTTCCGAGCGTCGCGAAGAAACGAATGCCTAGCTATCGGGCAGTTCACCCAAACTGGCTGCCGCGATTACCCAACTTTGGGCGCTGGTTACCTAGTGCTCAGCCCGGCACGATGTTGGCGCGGCCGAGATTGTGCTGGCCGGGATAGCCCTCCGGCGGCTCGCCGGGTACCAGGCCGGCTTCGACCACCTGCGCGGCGAGCGCGGTCCGGGAGGAGACACCGAGTTTGCGCATGATCGAATCGACGTGGTTAGCAACCGTCTTGGGTGAGAGCACGAGCACCTGGGCGATCTGCCGATTCGTGCGCCCGCGGATCAGCAGCCGGACGACGTCAAGCTCACGCGGTGACAGCTGGTCGCCATAGCCGCGGCGGCCGCCGAGCCAGGGCTTGCGCGGTGTCACGCCGAGGCTGTTCAGCGTCCCGGCGATCCGCACCGCATCACCGCGCGCGCCAAGCGCGGACAAGTCGGGTAGCAGCTGCGAGAGCAACTGCACGGCCGCTGCCTGCTGGCCGTCGGCGAGCAGGCAGCCCGCTTGACGCTCACTCGCGAGCAGCGCGGCGTAGGGCCTCGGCAGTGCCTGCCAGCGTGCCGCAGCCCGGCCAAACAGGCAGGCGGCGATAGCCTGCTCGCCGCGTGCCTCGGCGAGGATCGCCTGTACTTGGGTCAGCCCAGTCAGCGCGACCGGTGTCCCGGCATCCGCCAGCCCAGTGGCGAACATGGCTTCGAGCGCCGTGGCCTCGTCGCACCGGCCGGCCGCAACCAGCGCGTCGGCCCGGGTCGGGCCAAGGTCGCCGGCCCAGGCCCAGATCTGCTTGTCGGCCAGGATGCGGAGCGGCTCATCGGTGATCGCGACGGCTTCGGCTGGCCGCCCGGCAGTCAGTGCGAGCCTGCCGAGGGCAGCGGCCGGATCCATGATTGCATCGACCGCGCCGACCTCGCGGCTTGCCTCGAGCGCCTGCGTAAGCGACTGACCAGCCGCTGTCAGGTCCCCGGCTGCTGCCTGCATCAGCCCCTGGACCAGCAAGGCCTCGTGCCGGGTGAAGGGCGTGAGATCGACGTCCGCGACGAAGGCGGCAGCCCGCTCGGCGAGGCCCTCCCAGCGCCCCTCGACCCAGTCCAGGCAGGTCTGGGTGATGAGGATCGTGTCCCGGTAATACCTGCTGCTGTTCGCCCGAGCCAGTTCAAGTCCGGCAGCGAGCTGCCGGCGCGCCTGCGGGTAGCGGCCCCACAGGATCGCGAAGTGGCCGAAATTCAGGTGAGCCTTCATCAGGTATTCCAGCTCGCGGGGTGTGAGATCGTCGCTGTCGGGCACTTGCTCGGCGACCTGCCAGCCGGTTGCGTCGCCGAGCATCAGCAACGCGCTCGCCCGCTCGACGGTGAAGTTGATCCGGTCCGCCCGTGGCAGCGACACGGTGATCTCGGCGGCCCGGTGCAGCCATTGCCGGTGGCGGGACGCCGGCCACGTGGTAGCTGACGGCCAGCCCAGCAGGATCATCGCTCGCGCCGCCTCAACTGGGTCATGGGTCAGGCCAGGGATCGCTTCCTCGAGCTCGGCGCGGCCCGCGTCTCGCTGCTGCAGCACCAGTAGGATCCGGCCGAGCAGCAGGTGCACGTCGGCGCTGGTCGACTCGTCCAGCTCGGCGGCGGCCGCCGTGGCGCGCAGGGCACCGACCAGCCCTTCTGCCATGTCGGGCGTGAAGGCGACGAGCGACACCTTCCTGATCAGCCGCACCGCTGCCGGGGCGGCCAGGCTGGCACCGGTCAGCAGCTCGTGAATCAGGCCGGCTGCGGTCGCGTCATCGCCCGCTGCGAGCGCCAGGTCGACTGCCTGCTCCGCGTAGGCGCACCACTGCTCCGGCTCGCCTGCCTCGCGGTAGTGCCGGGTGAGTTGTGCGATTGGCGGCGGCGACTGCCGTTCCAGAAGCCGGCCTGCGCGCCGGTGCAGCTTGCGGCGCTGCGGCGCGGCAAGCGATTCGTAGACCGCTCGCTCGGCCAGCACGTGCCGGAACGACACGACGCCGCTCCGGTCCTCGTCGAGCAGACCGGAGGCCACCAGTTCGGTGAGCGCCGCGCCGCCACTGGCAGCGCTCAGTCGGGCCAGCGACCGCAGTGTCCGTTCCTCTGCGGGGTAAGCCAGTACCGCGGCGGCGGCGAGGATCGCCTGGGCATCCTGGCTGAGCCGTTCGGTGCGCTCAAGCACGCCGTCGCGGATTGTCGCCGGGACGATGATCTCATTCAGGCTCCGGCGGACCCATTCGTCGCCCCGCCGGGCGAGGTCGGCTCGGTCGTGCATCAGCCGCACCAGTTCCTCGGCCGCCAGGGGGACACCATCGGTCCGCCGGTGCAAGAACGCGGCGAACTCCTGGGACAGCGGCTTGCCGCCCAGCATCGAGGAGACAAGGCGCGTGGTCTGCGCCGAGTTGAGCGGGTCGAGACTGAGCCTGATCCCTGCTCCGCCGCCGGGCAGCCGGGAGGAGAGCCGCAGCAGCAGTGAGCCGAGCGGCAGGTCTTCTGGCCGGTAGGTGACGATCATGCCCGGCCGCGAGCCCTGGCGCGAGCTGAGGAACAGGAGGAACTCCATGGTCGCGTCGTCAGCCCAGTGCACGTCCTCGACCGCCAGCACGGTGACCTGCAGGCGCTGCAGCACTTCGGCCAGTGCGAAGAAGAGGCGGTAGCGGGCAGCGGTGGCGTCGTCGACCGGCTCCGGCGCGGCCGGCAGGCTCGCTGTCCATTCCGGAAACAGTGGCCGCAGGGCACCGGCCAGATCGCTGAGGCCGAGCTGGCCAGGGTCGGGGGTGGCCTGCCGGAGGGCGTCGACCACCGGGCTGAGCGTTGATGGCCGCCGCAGCGGCAGGCAGGCCGCGATCAGACTGCGCCCGGGCTGGCCACCCAGCCCGGCGAGGACCTGGCGGACGAGCCTGGTCTTGCCGATGCCGGCCTCGCCCTCGACCAGCACGACCGCCGCGGGCCCGGCTAGCGCCTGGGAGATGGCGGCGACCTCTTGATCACGGCCGGTGAACGCGGGAGTGCAGATGAGTGGTCGGCGGCCTGCGGATCCAGTTCCGGCAACGCTTGCGCGCCCTGCCACCGCTCCGCTCCTTCGTTAGGTGCCTGGCCGCACCTCCAGAATGCAAAGCGCCGGACACACGCCCCGGGCTATGCATTTGCGGCACCTTAAGAATGCGTAAACCTCCGCATACACATTCGTCAAGGCCGGGCAAAGCTTAAGTGTCACTTAATTACAGATTTTTAACATTCGCGGTGCTGAAGATACGTATGTGACAGTGGGATGCGTAAAAATGCGATGTTTCGCATGCCATTCCGGTTAACATTTCCCAGGCTCGCCAGCCGACCCGGTGCTCAGCCCTCAACGCCAGTTCGCACCCTCGCTGCTAGGCGTGACGAGCACCTTCAGGCCCGTCCGCTGCTGCGCCAGCGTGAAAGCGCGGGCCGCCTCCGACAGCCTCAGTCGGCAACTCACCAGCGGGTCCAGGGCAACGATGCTGGCCGCGGCCAGGCTGAGCGCGCGCGGATATGTCTCGTTGGCCCGGCGGACCATGGCCAGGGTGAGTCCCTTGCGCCGGGCTAGCGATGCGCTGAACGTCGTGGTGTCAGCAGCGGGGATGCCACCAAGCACTGCTCTGCCGCCGGGCCGCACGGACTGCAGTGCCAGCCCCACGCCCGTGTCGTTCCCGGCCAGCTCGAACGCTACGTCAGCGCCGTAGCCGGACAGGTCAGCTGAGCCGTCGGCCACGTCGTCCGCACCGTAGGTCGCGGCCGCACGAGCCCGGTGGGCGCGCGGCTCGACCGCCAGTACGTGCCGCGCGCCGGCGACGCGCAGCAACTGGATGAGCAAGAGCCCGATCGGCCCGCAGCCAACCACGGCCGCGGTTCCGGCGAACGGCAGGTGGCCGAGATCGAGCGCCTGGATCGCGACCCCGAGGGGCTCGAGCATCGCACCGGCCGCGTCGGACAGTTCTTCGGGCAGCCGATGCAGCAGGTGCGACGGCCAGGCCAGCTGCTCGCGCAGCATGCCGTCGGTTTCGCCATGCCCGGCGAACCGGATCCGGTAGCACAAGTTGCGGTATCCATCGCGGCATGCGCGGCAGCTTTCGCACGCAATCGCGGGGTCGATCGCGACGCGTTCACCTCGCCGGGGGCCGGCGGCGATCTCACCGGCGCCCTCGTGACCCAGGATGAGCGGCCGGTCCAGCCGCGCGTCTCCGATCGCGGCCTCCTCCCACCAGTGCAGGTCCGAGCCGCAGATCCCGACTGCGGTGACTCGGACGAGGTCGCAGCCTTCCGGCACCGCCGGCACCGGCTCGTCGGCTACCCGGAGATCGCAGGTCCCGTGCAGCCTCGCGGCCAGCACCTTCAGCCTCGCGGGCCGGTGCGTGCACGACCATTCCGATCGGCGTCCGGACGTGCGTACTGTGCCGTCACGAGCGCCAATGATAGGCGTTCGAAGTCGGCGCGGTGTCGCGGGAGTGGGTGTGAGACAGAAATGTAGGGGTGTTTAATCGTGCCTGGTCACGCGGCTGATCTGAGTGAATTTCAGACTCAGATCGGGACAGGCTGCTGCCTGACGACCCTGACCTGGTCGTGATAGAGGTCCGGCGCGCATTCCTGCATCGGCCTTGTCGCGCGGTGATCCCTGCCTTAGGCGAGATCTGGCAATCCCCGGCGGCTGGATTGGAATGCTCGTGTCGTGATTGTCGGGCACGCGTCGATGATCGACGGCAGCGCTCAGTCGTGACGGGGACAGGAGCTGTTTTCACGCCGGCCAGTTCCTCACGCAGCGTGGTGGGCTGGGCTTGCTGGCGCAGGCGATTCCGCGCCGATCGCCGCTTCTGGGCTCGTGGCGCACATCGGGTTGGCGTCAGCCCTCGCGCGAGGGCCGGCCAGATCTGCGCGGCTTTAGTCTGGCCGTTCTGCCCCGCTACCCGGCCGTTGTCGTCAGCGGCCCGCAAAGGTCAGGTTGCTTGCTGGCCGTCGTGCTGGCGGGCTCTCTTCGGGGGTTCGGTGTCTTCGTGGCCGTAGCGGCTGATGAAGGTGGTGACGCCCTGGGCCGCTATGGCCTGGAGTTCGTCGTCGCGGTAGCGGTGGGCTCCTGCTTCCAGGGTGAGCCGGTTGAGTGGCGCGGCGACCACGAGC
>DASXMP010000033.1:0-129509 GCA_036495585.1 Streptosporangiaceae bacterium | reverse complement strand
GACCACGCCTCCACGTTCGACCACTCTCGTGCGCTCGAGAATTATCATCGCCGGGGGCTTCCGCACGTTCAAGACTGTGGAATGCGAGCGCCGCTGAGAAAGCGTCGGCCCGACTGTCCCTGCTCGAAATCCTGATCGATGAACCTCGGGGAACTGTCAGTGGCTCGTCATAGAATTCGAGCATGACCAATAACCTGAGCTTTCCGGAGTTAAAGGCGCAGGCAGTCGCGTTGCGCCGGGCCAGCAAGTCGATTCGTGAGATCAAGCAGATCCTTGGCATTACGAGCAACCGGGCGATTGGTGACGCTCTTCGTGGCGAGCCTCCACCAGCATGGACGCGTCGTCCTCGTGCTAAGGACGACCTGCATGAGAAGGCGCGCGAGCTGCGTGCTAGGGGCTGGACCTACGCGGAGATCACCGCCAAGCTAGGCGTCTCCAAGGGTTCGGTCTCGCTCTGGGTGCGGGATATGCCCGGCGTTGGCAGGTCGAGCTATCCCGAGCAGGTTCGAAGCGCGGCGAATGCACGGACGACCTATCACGCAGCGGAGTCGCTGCGACGCGAGGCTCGGAGGCAAGCCATCAGCAACGGTGCTGCGCGTGAGATTGGTCTACTCACGGGCAGAGAGCTCCTCATCGCTGGCGCGATCGCCTATTGGTGCGAAGGCGCGAAGAATAAGCCTTACCGCAATGACAACAGCGTGGCCTTTATTAACAGTGATCCGAAGATGATCTTGTTCTTTCTGAAGTTTCTGACGGCCGCTGGTGTCACGAGTGATCGGATCACCTGCCGACTCTCGATTCACGAGCGAGCCGACGTTGCCGCCGCTGAGCAGTTCTGGCGGGACGTCACCGGTTTGCCCGCCGATCAGTTCCGGCGCCCGACGCTAAAGCGCCACAACCCCAAGACAATCCGCAAGAACACCGGCGGTGAATATCACGGCTGCCTGATGGTCCGAGTGCTGGCGGCTACGGATCTTTACCGTCAGATAGAGGGATGGGCCTCCGCCGTGATGGCGGCCTAGCGGGGAAGGAGCCGAACCTTAATTGGGCTCCCGGGGGAGGATTCGAACCTCCGTACTCAAGTCCAAAGCCTGAGGTCCTGCCATTAGACGACCCGGGAAAGTTCGGAACCTAGCCTACTGGCATCTGGGCTGCCGCGGCGGCGCTGCGGGTGTCGCTAGAGTCGGCGGCGGGGATGCCTTCAGCGAGGGCCGGCGGCCCGGGCGGGGGCCGTAGCGATGGGAGCAACAGCTGGCGGCCGGACAGGTGGTCCGGCCTCCATTGGCAGGGTCAGTCATCTTGGGCATGACAGCACTGCCGCATGACAGCACTCCGCATGCCAGCGCTGTCGGGGGTAGCTGCCGGACGCAGCAGCCGGGCAGGTTGAGCGGCTGAGGGCCGAGCCGGGGACGTTCCCGGCGTGGTCGTGATCGTGATGACACTGGCCGAGTGCGGCCGGGCGGGCGCCCGGGCGGGCGGCACCCGAATGACTCGCTGGCTGGGGCACGCGCGACAACTGGGGAGGCGGTGGTTCTATGTCGGAAATGCCGCTCGGCCGGGGTTCGGATCGACCCACGGGCGTATGGGTCTTTGTGGCACGATCGTGGACAAGGGCCGCGCAGGATGCCGGGTACCACCCAGGGCGACCGAAGGTAGGTAACAGGCCGGTATCCTGCACATGTCGGGAGCATGACATCTTGCCTGCACTGCCGCCGGCACCAGCCGCGCAGCCGTTCGCGCCGCTGTCGGCGGCAACACGGAGGAGCCGAGCCGAGTGACTGCCAGCAGTCCGGCCGCCGTGATCATCTTGGCGGCGGGAGAAGGCACGAGGATGCGGACTGCCGTTCCCAAGATGCTCAACGAGGTTTGCGGTCGGCCCATGCTCGGGCACGTGATCGCGGCCGCTCGCGATCTGGGGCCACAGCGGCTGATCGTCGTCGTCAGCGATGCGTGCGGCCAGGTGGCCGAGTACGTCCGCGGCTTCGCGCCGGAGGCCGACCTCGTCGTTCAGGAACGCCGCGGATCCTGGGGTACGGGCCATGCGGTGCGGACCGTGATCGAGGCGGTCGGTGCCATCGAGGGCACCGTCATGGTGCTCTTCTCGGACACGCCGCTGCTGCGGGCCACAACGCTGGCTGAGCTGTCGGCGCAGCACGACGCCAGCGGCGCCGCGGTAACCGTACTGACGGTCCGGGCGCCGCATCCGAACGGGTACGGCCGGATCCTCCGGGATGAAGCCGGGCGGGTTGCAGGCATCGTCGAGGAAGCCGACGCCACCCCGGAACAGCGGGCGCTGACCGAGGTCAGCTCCGGGATGTTCGCGTTCGACGGGGAGTTGCTCGCTGACGCGGTCAAGCGAGTGCCTGCCGCTCGGGCCACCGGGGAGGAGTACCTCACCGAGGTGCCCGCGATCCTGCGGGCGGACGGTCACCTGGTCGGCAGCGCACTCTGCCCGGATTTCGACGAGGTCCAGGGCGTCAATAACCAGGCCCAGCTGGCCGCCGCCCGGCGCGTGCTCAACAGCAGACTGCTGGCGCACTGGATGGCCGCCGGCGTCACGGTAGTGGACCCGGCAAGCACCTGGGTCGATGTGGACGTGCGGCTGGAGCCAGGCGCGCGGCTTGCGCCCAACACGCAGCTTGAGGGCAGCACCGCGGTCGGCGCCGATGCCACCGTCGGGCCGGGCTGCCTACTGCGCGACACAACCGTCGGGGCGGGCGCGCGGGTGCTCCACGCGGTCTGCGAAGGGGTGGTGGTCGAGCCGGGGGCGACCGTCGGGCCCTTCGCCCACCTGACCGCTGAGGGGATTCAACCATTAGAGATGGAAACGTCGCCGATGGCCACTCGGCCAGAGGCTCGGTAGCGGGGAGCAGGTGGCGAGGCCTCGTGGAGCTGGGGTCCCGTGGTAGGCAAGGAGAACTAGCAGTGAGCGGCATGACCTCCGCGTCAGAGAAGAAGATGATGCTCTTCTCCGGTCGCGGCTACCCCGAGCTTGGCCAGGAGATTGCCGAGTGCCTCGGCATCGAGCCCACGCCTACCACGGCGTACGAGTTCGCCAATGGCGAGATCTTCGTGCGGTTCATGGAGTCCGTGCGCGGCTGCGACGCGTTCGTGCTGCAGAGCCACACCGCTCCCATCAATAAGTGGATCATGGAGCAGCTCATCATGGTGGACGCGCTCAAGCGCGCTTCCGCCAAGCGCATCACCGTGGTGGCGCCGTTCTTTGGCTACGCGAGGCAGGACAAGAAGAGCCGCGGCCGCGAGCCGATCTCGGCCCGGCTGATGGCCGACCTGTTCCAGACCGCCGGCGCGGACCGGCTGATGGCCGTGGACCTGCACACGGCCCAGATCCAGGGCTTTTTCGACGGCCCGGTCGACCACCTGTTCGCGCTGCCGATCCTGGCCGGATACGTGGAAGAGAAGCTGGACCTAGACCGGGTCACGGTGGTAGCGCCGGACGCCGGCCGCGTAAGGGTCTGTGAGCGCTGGACCGACCGGCTGGGCTGTCCGCTGGCCATCATCCACAAGCGCCGGGACCCGCTTGTCGCCAACGAGGCACGCGTGCTCGAAGTAGTCGGCGAGGTCGCTGGCCGCACGTGCATCGTCGTGGACGACATGATCGATACTGGCCAGACCATCGTGAAGGCAGCCGAGCTACTCTTCGACCAGGGTGCGGCGCAGGTGATCGTCGCTGCCACGCACGGCGTGCTGTCCGGGAGCGCGGTCGACATGCTGAAGAACTCGCGTGTCAGCGAGGTAGTCGTCACCAACACGCTGCCGATCACTAACGAGAAGCTGTTCGACAAGCTGACCGTCCTGTCCATCGCGCCGCTGATCGCGCAAGCCATCAGCGAGGTGTTCACGGATGGCTCTGTTACAAGTCTGTTTGACGGCCAGTCCTAGGCCGCCAGCTACATCGAGTAAGCTTCGCAAGGTCTTTTCTGCATTCAAGGAGCGCCAACCGTGCCTGAGGTAGCCATTTCCGCCGAGCAGCGGACCACGTTCGGCAAAGGCCCGTCGCGCCGGGTGCGGCAGGACGGCAAGGTTCCGGCCGTGCTCTACGGGCACCACGCCGAGCCGCAGCATGTCATCCTGCCCGGCCACCAGGTGCTGATGGCCCTGCGCACCCCGAACGTCCTGATCAGGCTTGAGGGCCTGCCTGGCGGCCCGCAGTTGGCGCTGCCGAAGGCCATTCAGCGTGACCCGATCAAGGGCTGGGTCGAGCACGTCGACCTGATCATGGTCCGGCAGGGCGAGAAGGTGACGGTTGAGGTCCCGGTGACGATCACCGGCGAGGTCGCCCCGGACGGCCTGCTCGACCAGCAGCTCGTGCAGATTCCGCTGGATGCCGAGGCCACGAACATCCCGACCGGCATCGAGGTGGATGTCGAGGGCATGGGCATCGGCGGGGCGGTCCATGCCAGCGACCTGCGCCTGCCCGAGGGCGTCTCGCTCGCGGTGGAGGCGGACGTGCTGGTGCTGCACGTGATCGCCGCGCCGACCGCCGCCGAGATCGAGGCCGATCTTGGCGAGGCCGAGCCAGAGGCAGCCGCGGTGGAGGCCGGTGCCGAGGCGGAGGCCGCCGGTGGCGCCGAGGCCGGCCAGGGCGAGGCCGAAGGGTCCGAGGCCAGCTAGTTCCTGGCAGGACTGTTCGACATGCCTGGTGATCGGTGGCTGGTGGCCGGGCTGGGTAACTCCGGCCCGCAGTACACGAGCAACCGCCACAACGTCGGCGCGCTCTGCTGCGACGAGCTTGCGGCCGATACGGGCGCGGGCTTCAAGCGGGACAAGTCCCGCGCGATGGTCGCCTCCGCCACCGTGGACGGCGCGGCGGCGCTGCTGGTTAAGCCGCTGGGCTTCATGAACGAATCGGGCCGGGCAGTGGCCAGCCTCCGGTCGTTTTACAAGCTGCCGGACGCACAGATCGTTGTCCTGCACGACGAGCTTGACCTGGCGTTCGGCGCGATCCGGGTCAAGCTCGGCGGCGGGGACAATGGCCACAATGGGCTCCGGTCGGTGACGGCGGCGCTGCGCACCAAGGAGTACTTCCGCGTCCGCATCGGCATTGGCCGGCCACCGGGCCGCATGGAGCCGGCTACCTACGTGCTGCGCGACTTCTCCGCTGCGCAGCGGACCGAGTTGCCACTGGTCCTCGACCGTGCCGCCGCGGCGGTCCGGGTGCTGCTGACGCATGGCCTAGCCGCTGCCCAGGATGCGGTCAGTGACTGATCGACTGCGGCGGCAGGGCCAGTTGGCCTCGGCTAGCATGAGTGACTTCGACGGACCTGGCGGGCTGATGAGGGTAGGAGATCGTTGCCGATAGCTGATGATCAGCTCGCACACCGACTGGCCGAAGACGCTGGCCGGCGCTTGCTGTCGCTGCGAGCACAGTCATCTGGAGGCCAGGCGTCGCCGGGTGCCCAGATCCTGCAGGGCAAGGCTCTCGGCCAGGCCGGGGACCGGTTGTCGCACGAATTTCTGATGGCGGAACTGGCCAGCGCACGCCCAGCTGATGCGATCTTGTCCGAGGAGGGCGCGGACGACCGCGCACGGCTGTCTGCCGACCGGGTCTGGATCGTGGATCCGCTCGATGGCACCCGGGAGTTCGGTGAGCCAGGCCGGGCCGACTGGGCCGTGCACGTGGCCCTCTGGACGCACGGGGAACTGGCCGCTGGCGCCGTCGCCCTACCAGCGCAGGACGTGACGCTGAGCACTGCCGCGCCTCCGGCCCAGCCTGCGGCTGGTCAGCAAGGCAGGCTGCGGCTGCTGGTCAGCCGGTCCCGGCCACCGGAGTTCGTCGAGGCG
The DNA here is from genome assembly GCA_036495585.1 of Streptosporangiaceae bacterium. GTDB lineage: Bacteria > Actinomycetota > Actinomycetes > Streptosporangiales > Streptosporangiaceae > JAJYUU01. The sequence goes on along the minus strand of DASXMP010000033.1, from coordinate 123,704 downwards.
ATGGCGGCCAGCCTGGGTGCTGATCTCGTGCCGATGGGCTCGGCGGGCGCCAAAGCGGCCGCGGTGATCCGCGGCGAGGCGGACGCCTACGTGCACAGCGGTGGCCAGTACGAATGGGACTCAGCCGCGCCGGTTGCCGTTGCCCAGGCCGCAGGGCTGCATGCCTCCCGGATCGACGGGTCGCCGTTGCGTTACAACCAGGCTGACCCTTCGCTCCCTGATATCCTGATTTGTCCGATCGAGATTGCGAACCTGCTGTTGAAAGCCATCAGCCAGACGCTGCCCAGCGAACCGGAGCACTCCTGATGCCGACCCGCGCTGACTACCTCTTGTCCCAGCTTGATGTGCTGGAGGCGGAGTCGATTCACATCATCCGCGAGGTCGCTGCCGAGTTCGAGCGCCCGGTGCTGCTGTTCTCCGGCGGCAAGGACTCGATCGTGACGCTCGCGCTGGCCGAGCGTGCCTTCTGGCCTGCCAAGATCCCCTTCCCCGTCATGCACGTGGACACCGGCCACAACTTCCCCGAAGTGCTCGAATACCGGGACCGCCGGGTGGCGGAGGTCGGCGTCCGGCTGATCGTCGCCTCCGTGCAGGACTCCATCGACGCCGGCCGCGTGAGCGAGGAAACCGGCAGGTGGGCGAGCCGGAACCGGCTGCAGACCACGACGTTGCTCGACGCGATCGCCGAGAACCGGTTCGACGCGGTGTTCGGCGGCGCCCGGCGGGACGAGGAGAAGGCCAGGGCGAAGGAGCGAGTGTTCTCGTTCCGGGACGAATTCGGCCAGTGGGATCCGAAGAACCAGCGCCCGGAGCTGTGGAACGTCTACAACACGCGCATCCGGCGAGGCGAGCACATCCGGGTGTTCCCGCTGTCGGACTGGACGGAGCTGGACGTCTGGAACTACATCGCCAGGGAGAAGCTGGAGATCCCATCCATTTACCTGGCGCACCCTCGGACCGTCTTCGAGCGGGATGGCATCCTGCTTGCTGACAACCAGTTCCTGACCAGGGGCGATGACGAGCCGCTCTTCGAGAAGCGAGTGCGATACCGCACGCTGGGGGACATGACCTGTACCGGGGCGGTGGAGTCGACCGCGGAGACCATTGAGCAGGTGATCACCGAGATCGCCGCCACCAGGATTACCGAGCGGGGCCAGACGCGGGCGGATGACCGGGCCAGCGAGGCCGCCATGGAGGACCGCAAGCGGGAGGGCTACTTCTGATGACCGCCAGCACTGCAGATGCCGGAGTGCCTGAGGAACTCCGGCACATGGACATCCTCCGGCTGGCGACGGCTGGCTCGGTGGACGACGGCAATAGCACGCTGATCGGTCGCCTGCTGTATGACTCCAAGTCGATCTTCGAGGATCAGCTCGCCGCCGTCGAGCGCACCAGTAAGGAACGCGGCGAGGACTACACGAACCTCGCGCTGCTGACCGACGGGCTGCGGGCCGAGCGCGAGCAGGGCATCACCATCGATGTCGCTTACCGGTACTTCGCCACGCCCCGGCGCAAGTTCATCATTGCCGACACGCCAGGACACATCCAGTACACGCGGAACATGGTGACCGGCGCCTCTACGGCCGACCTGGCCGTCGTGCTCGTGGATGCGCGCAACGGGCTGACCCAGCAGAGCCGTCGGCACGCGTTCCTGGCTACGCTCCTGCGCGTGCCGCATCTGGTGCTGGCCGTCAACAAGATGGACCTGGTCGACTACAGCGTCGAGGTGTTTGAGCGGATCGTCGAGGAATTCAGCGCGTTTGCCACCAAGCTGCAGGTTGGCGACCTGACCTTTATCCCGATCTCCGCGCTGCACGGCGACAACGTGGTGCAGCGCTCGACCAACATGCCGTGGTACGAGGGCCCTTCGCTACTGCACCACCTGGAGCACCTGCACATCGCGTCGGACCGGAACCTGATCGATGTCCGCTTCCCCGTGCAGTATGTGATCAGGCCGCACCAGGCGACCGACCCGGACCTGCATGACTACCGCGGCTACGCGGGGCAGGTGGCGGGCGGCGTGCTGAAACCGGGCGATGAGGTGCTGCACCTGCCGTCCGGGCTCACCACGACCATCCGCCGGATCGACACGGCCAGAGGCCCGGTGCCGGAGGCGTTCGCCCCGATGTCGGTCACGCTGCTGCTCGACGACGACCTGGACGTGTCCCGCGGTGACATGTTCTGCCGCCCGCACAATCAGCCGACAGCGACCCAGGACATCGAGGCCATGGTCTGCTGGATGAGCGAGGTCCGCCCGCTCACGCCGGGCAGCCGGCTGATGGTCAAGCACACCACCAGGACCATCAAGGCGATCGTCCGCGACTTGCAGTATCAGCTCGACGTCGACACGCTGCACCGGGACGAGACCGCCAGCCAGCTGGGCCTGAACGAGATCGGCCGGATCACCATGCGGCTGACCCAGCCCATCTTCTGTGACCCCTACCAGCGCAATCGCCAGACCGGCGGCCTGATCCTGATCGACGAGGGCACCGGCGCGACGGTGGGCGCGGCGGTCATCACCGACGCGGGCTGAGCTGCCAAGGTTCGCATCGCCAGGCATGGCAGCTGGGATCGCCAGCATGCCGGAGCAGTTCCGGGCAAGGGCCGGTCGTGCGCGCAACCTGGCCGCAAGGCCAGCTGATCGAGCGGCGTGGCAGCACGGGACTGTGCGTGTGCGAGGCTGGGGCGCATGACTCGCGCTCAGCTCGACAAGAAGCCAGCCGAGGTCTCGGCGATGTTCGACAAGGTGGCCGAGCGCTATGACCTGCTAAACGACGCGCTGTCCCTGGGCATGGACCGGGTGTGGCGCAGGCGGGTGGCGCGGGCCGTCGGCGCCGGTCCTGGGCAGCTGGTCCTGGACCTGGCCGCCGGGACGGGCACCTCGTCCCGTACGTTCACCGGCCGCGGCGCGCGGTGCGTCGCCTGTGACTTCTCGCTCGGCATGCTGTCGGTCGGGGCTAGGCGGCCAGCGGCGGGGCTCGGCTTCGTGGCTGGCGACGCGCTCGACCTGCCCTTCGCCGACGAGGCTTTCGATGTGGTGACGATCTCGTTCGGCCTGCGCAACGTGACCGACACCGGGCAGGCGCTGGCCGAGTTGCTGCGCGTCACCCGGCCCGGCGGGCGCCTGGTCATCTGTGAGTTCAGTCACCTGCCGATGCGCCGCCTGAACGCGCTCTACGAGGAGTACCTCACCCGGGCGCTGCCAGCCGTCGCCCGGCTGCTCGCCCGCAATGCCGACGCCTATGACTACCTGGCCGAGTCGATCAGGGAGTGGCCGCCGCAGCACGAGCTGGCCGGGCGGATCGCCGCGGCTGGCTGGTCTGGCGTGAGCTGGCGGAATCTGACGCTGGGCATTGTCGCGCTGCACGAAGCCAAGCGGCCCGGCTAGCGGGCGCGAGCTGAGCGCCTCGGCGCGCGTCAGCAGGCAGCGCCTCGGGGCGGTCCAACGGCAGTCCGCCGCCAGGACTACACTTTTCCTTCGGAAGCTTTGTGAAGACCTTCACAAAGAGTAGTCAGGACGGGTCCGTGACCGAGCAAGTACCCCCCGCCGGCACGCCAGACTTGCCCCCACCCAACGCGCAGGCTGGCGTTGCGCGTGCGAGCGCGACGCGAGCCGGCGATGGCGGGGCCGCTGCGCGGCCAGTTCGTGCTGGGCTATCCAGCACAAACTCGGACATGCAGGCCGGCGGCAGGACTGGCAGCATCCCGGCCGGCGAGGGCAGCAGCGCCGACGGCGCCGCCACGGCCGACGTGATCATCGTCGGAGCCGGGCCGGCAGGCTCGGCGGTGGCCTATTACCTGGCCAGCTCAGGCCTGGACGTCGTGGTGCTGGAAAAGACCAGCTTCCCCAGGGAAAAGGTCTGCGGCGACGGCCTGACGCCGCGCGCCGTCAAGGCGCTTACCGGCATGGGCGTGCAGATCACCGGCGAGGGCTGGCACCGGCATCGCGGGCTGCGGATCATCGGCGGCGGCGGCCGGATCGAGCTCGACTGGCCCGAGCTGTCCAGCTATCCCAGCTACGGGCTGGTGCGAACCAGGACCGACTTCGATCAGATCCTGGCCAGGCACGCGCAGAAGGCGGGTGCCCGGCTGCTGGAGGGAGTCACTGTCACCGGTCCGGTCCTGGACGACCGTACCGGGCGGATCACGGGCGTTACCACCAAGCAGGGCACGCAATTCCGCGGCCGGCTGGTAGTCGCGGCCGACGGGACCTCCTCCCGGCTGTCGGTGGCGATGGGCTTGCACAAGCGGGCAGACCGGCCGCTCGGGGTGGCGGTGCGGACGTACTATTCCTCGCCCCGCCACGACGACGACTATCTCGAGGCCTGGCTCGACCTGTGGGACGGGCAGTCGCTGCTGCCTGGCTACGGCTGGATCTTCGGGATGGGCGACGGGACCTCGAACGTCGGCCTCGGCCTCCTGAACACCTCGACCGGCTTCGGCGATATCGACTACCGGGCGATGCTGCGGCGCTGGCTGGCCACGATGCCTGCCGAGTGGGGGTTCACCGAGGAGAACCGGACGCAGCCGGTCCGCGGCGCTGCCCTGCCGATGGGCTTCAACCGGACACCGCACTACACCAGGGGATTGCTGCTCGCGGGCGACTCCGGCGGCATGATCAACCCATTCAACGGCGAGGGCATCGCCTACGCGCTCGAATCGGCGCAGATCGCTGCGGAGACCATCAGCCAGGCGCTCGCCCGGCCGACCGCGGCAAGCCGCGAGTTGGTATTGCAGACGTACCCGCGGCGGCTCAAGGAGGCGTGGGGCGGTTATTACACGCTCGGCCGCATCTTCGTGGAACTCATCGGCAAGCCCTCGTTCATGCAGTTCGCCACCAAGCACGGCATCAAGCGGCCAGCCCTGATGCGGTTCAGCATGAAGCTCCTCGGCAACCTGACCGAGACCCGCGGCGGCGACGCCGTGGACCGGCTGATCAACGCGGTGTCTAAGATGACGCCCGCGGCCTGATAAAAAGGACCTATGAGACATAAGGGGGTGACAGGACGATGAGCCTCTACGTGCCGATCATTGTGCTAGCTGCGCTGTCGGCCTTGTTCGCTGTCTTCTCACTGGTAGCGGGCTCCTTCGCGGGGCCCAAGCGGTGGAACCGCGCAAAGCTGGAGGCCTACGAGTGCGGCATCGAGCCGACCCGCCAGGCGACCGGTGTCCGGTTCCCCGTGAAGTACTACCTGACGGCGATGCTGTTCATCGTCTTCGACATCGAGATCATCTTCCTGTACCCGTGGGCCGTCTACTTCGACAAGCTCGGCGTCTTCGGCCTGGTCGAGATGGTCACCTTCATTGGCACGGTGCTGGTCGCGTATGCCTACGTGTGGCGTCGCGGCGGCCTGGACTGGGATTAGTCATGGGACTTGAGGAAAAGCTGCCAAGCGGCGTCCTGCTCACCACGGTAGAGAAGGTGGTCGGGTACGCACGCAAGAGCTCCGTCTGGCCCGCCACCTTCGGGCTGGCATGCTGCGCCATGGAGCTGATGGCGGTTGGCGGACCGCGGCACGACATGGCGCGCTTCGGCATGGAAAAGACCGGGGCGACGCCGCGGCAGGCGGACCTGATGATCGTGGCCGGGCGGGTCAGCCAGAAGATGGCGCCGGTACTGCGCCAGATCTACGACCAGATGCCCGACCCCAAGTGGGTCATCTCCATGGGCGTCTGCGCCTCCAGCGGCGGCATGTTCAACAACTACGCCATCGTGCAGGGCGTGGACCACGTGGTGCCGGTTGACATCTACCTGCCGGGCTGCCCGCCGCGGCCGGAGATGCTGCTGGACGCCATCGTCAAGCTGCACGACAAGATCCAGAACGCCAAGCTCGGCGTGAACCGCGAGAACCAGGTGACCGAGCTGGAGCAGGCGAAGCTTCGGCGGCTGCCCCTGCTGGAGGCAACGCAGTGACCACACCGGGCGACGGGCCCAAAAACCAGGCGGGCGAGGGCGGGGCGGCCCCGGACTCCCCAGCGCAGAACCAGCCGGCACCGGTCGATCCGGCGGTGCTGGCTGGCGAGCAGCGGCTCGCTGAGCCGGTGGCCAGGACCGGCATGTTCGGCGTCACCACCACGGGCGACACCTCCGGCTATGGCGGTCTGCAGGTGCGCCGGCCGCCGCGGGTCGCCAGCCCGCGGCCGTACGGGTCGTACTTCGACGAGGTGGTCGACGCCCTCGCTACCGCGCTGGCGCCGGCCGGCGTCAGCTTCGGCGAGGCAGTCGAGGAGGTGGTCGTCGCGGCCGGCGAGCTGACCTTCTATGTGCGTCGTCAGCACCTGCCGCTGGTGGCCGCCCGGCTGCGGGACGAGCCTGACCTCTACTTCGAGATGTGCCTGGGCGTCTCCGGCGTGCATCTGCCGGCCGAGGCGGGCACCGAGCTGCACGCCGTCTATCACCTGCTGTCCATCACGCACAACCGCAGAGTGCGGCTCGAGGTGGTGGCGCCCGACGCCGACCCCCACGTGCCGTCACTGGTGAGCATCTACCCGACCTGCGACTTCCACGAGCGGGAGACGTGGGACTTCTTTGGCCTGATTTTCGACGGTCATCCGGCGCTCACCAGGATCGAGATGCCAGACGACTGGCGCGGGCACCCGCAGCGCAAGGACTACCCGCTCGGCGGGATCCCGGTTGAGTACCGCGGCGCGACCATCCCGCCGCCGGACGAGCGGAGGTCTTACCAGTGACCGCGCCAACGGACCACCAGGTGCCACTCACCGGTGAGCCAGTCACCCCGGAGGCTGTGTCCAACATGACCGGCACGGACGACCAGACGGCCCACGACGAGGCCAGTCACTCTGACCCCTATGACACCGCGGCCGAGACCGGCGCGGCTGCCGACGACGAGCCCGAGGCCCAGGTCTACGACGTGGCCGGCGGCGACTGGGACGAGGTCGTGGCCGGTGCCATCGGCTCCGGCTTGTCCACCGAGCGCATGGTCGTCAACATGGGCCCCCAGCACCCCTCGACGCACGGAGTGCTGCGCCTGGTGCTGACGCTGGACGGCGAGACCGTGACCGAAATCCGCCCGGTGATCGGCTACCTGCACACCGGCATCGAGAAGAACATGGAGTTCCGCACCTGGGTACAGGGCACCACGTTCTGCACCCGGATGGACTACCTGGCTCCGCTGTTCAACGAGACCGTCTACTGCCTGGCGGTGGAGAAGCTGCTGGGCGTCGAGGCGCAGATCCCCGAGCGCGCGAACATCATCAGGGTCCTGATGATGGAGCTGAACCGGATCTCTTCGCACCTGATGGCGATCGGGACGTTCGGCATGGAACTCGGCGCCACCACCGTCTTCCTGTACGGGCTGCGTGAGCGGGAAAAGACGCTTGACCTGTTCAAGCTGATCACCGGGCTGCGCATGAACCACGCGTTCATCCGGCCCGGGGGCGTGTCGCAGGACCTGCCCGCTGGCGCGATCGAGCGGCTGCGCGAGTACCTGCGGGTGATGCCCAAACAGCTCGGTGAGATCCGGGCGCTGCTTGATGCGGCACCGGCCTACCTGGTCAGGACCAAGAACGTGGCGACGCTAGACGTCACCGGGTGTATGGCCCTCGGCGTCACTGGTCCGATCCTGCGCGCCGCCGGACTGCCCTGGGACCTGCGCAAGAGCCAGCCCTACTGTGGCTATGAGACCTACGACTTCGACGTGCCCACGCAGGAGACCGCGGACGTGTACGGCCGCTACCTGGTCCGCATGGCCGAGATCGACCAGTCGCTGCGAATCGTCGAGCAGTGCCTGGAGCGGCTGTCTGGCCCCCGGCCGGCGGACGACCCGGTGATGATCGCCGACAAGAAGATCGGCTGGCCGGCCCGCCTGGCGCTCGGGCCAGACGGCATGGGCAACTCGCCGGACCACATCGCGCACATCATGAGCCAGTCGATGGAAGCCCTGATCCACCACTTCAAGCTGGTCACCGAGGGCTTCCGGGTGCCGGCCGGCCAGACCTACGTCGGCATCGAGTCGCCCCGCGGCGAGCTGGGCTGCCACGTCGTCAGCGATGGCGGCACCCGCCCGTACCGGGCGCACTTCCGCGACCCGTCCTTCACCAACCTGCAGGCCGTGGCCGCGATGTGCGAGGGCGGCATGGTGGCCGACGTGATTGCCGCGGTCGCCAGCATCGACCCTGTGATGGGAGGCGTGGACAGGTAATGGCGCTGAGCGAACAGGCACGCGCCCGGCTTGCGCCGCAGGCTGCCGAGATCATCGGCCGGTACCCTAAGGCACGGTCGGCCCTGCTGCCGCTGCTGCACCTGGTGCAGTCGGAGGAGGGCTATGTGTCCGACGACGGCATCGCGTTCTGCGCCGAGCAGCTTGGCCTGACCGAGGCGGACGTGACCGGCGTGGTGTCCTTCTACACGATGTACAAGCGCAAGCCGGTCGGCGAGTTCCACGTCGGCGTGTGCACCACGGCGCTGTGCGCGGTGATGGGCGGCGATGCGATCCTGTCGGACCTGAAGGACCACCTGGGCGTCGCGGTGGACGAGCCGACCTCCGACGGCAAGGTCAGCGTCGAGCACGTGGAGTGCAACGCGGCCTGCGACTACGCGCCCGTCGTGATGGTCAACTGGGAATTCTTCGACAACATGACCCCGGCCAAGGCTCGCGAGCTGGTGGACGGGCTGCGCGCTGGCGCTGACGTGAGCCCGACGCGCGGCGCGCCAAAGCTGTGCAGCTGGAAGCAGGCGAGCAAGATCCTGGCCGGCTACCCCGACGGGCAGGCGACCGGCGGGCACACCGCTGGCGCGCCGACCCTGGCGGGGCTGCGGATCGCCCGGCGGGATGGCTGGACCCCGGATGACGGGAACGGAGAGGCTGGCGCGCAGTGACAACGATTCTGACCCCGACACTGAGCGCGCACTGGGACGAGGCCGACTCCTACACCCTGGCGGCCTACGAGCGCAGCGGCGGCTACCAGGCCCTGCGCAAGGCCCTGGCGATGGAGCCCGACCAGGTCATCCAGACCCTCAAGGAGTCGGCGCTGCGCGGTCGAGGCGGCGCCGGGTTCCCCACGGGCAACAAGTGGGCCTTCATCCCGCAAGGCGACAGCAAGCCGCACTACCTGGTGGTGAACGCGGACGAGTCGGAGCCTGGCGCGTGCAAGGACATGCCCACGCTGCTGGCCAACCCGCACGCGCTGATTGAGGGCATCATCATCGCGGCCCACGGCATCAGGTCGCAGAAGGCCTTCATCTACGTCCGTGGTGAGGTGCTGCACGTGATCCGGCGGCTGCAGCACGCCGTCGATGAAGCACGGCAGGCCGGCTACCTGGGCGAGAGCATCCTCGGCTCAGGGCTGAACCTCGACGTGGTGGTGCACGCCGGGGCCGGCGCCTACATCTGCGGCGAGGAGACGGCGCTGCTGGACTCGCTGGAGGGCTACCGCGGCCAGCCTCGGCTGAAGCCGCCGTTCCCCGCGGTGGCCGGCCTGTACGCGTGCCCGACGGTCGTCAACAACGTCGAGTCCATCGCCACGGTGCCCTACATCATCGAGCAGGGCGCGGCCCAGTTCGCGTCCTACGGCACCGAGCGGTCCAAGGGCTTCGGCCTGTTCTCCCTCTCCGGCCACGTGACCACGCCCGGTCAGTACGAGGCGCCGCTCGGCACCACGCTGCGCGAGCTGCTCGACCTCGCGGGCGGCATCCGGTCCGGCCGTCAGCTGAAGTTCTGGACCCCGGGCGGGTCGTCCACGCCGCTATTCACCGACGAGCACCTGGACGTGCCACTGGACTACGAGTCCGTGCAGGCCGCCGGGTCGATGCTCGGCACCAGGTCGATCCAGCTGTTCGACGACAGCACCTGCGTCGTCCGGGTCGTGCTCCGGTGGGCGGAGTTCTACCGGCATGAGTCGTGCGGCAAGTGCACCCCCTGCCGGGAGGGCAGCTGGTGGGTCGTCCAGCTCCTGCAGCGGCTGGAGCAAGGCCAGGGCGCCGCGGAGGACCTGGACAAGCTGCTCGACATCTGCAGCAACATCACCGGCCGGGCGTTCTGCGCCCTCGGCGATTCGATCCAGCCGTCGGTAGCGTCCTCGATCAAGTTCTTCCGAGACGAGTACCTCGAGCACCAGCGGCTCGGCGGCTGCCCGTTCGACCCGGCCGCATCGACACTCTTTGCCTTGGAGCCGGCTCTATGACAGTGCAAGCGACCGACGGTCCCGGCGCGGTGGCGCGGCTGGCCGACGGCGTCCGGGTGACGATCGACGGCTTTGAGATCACGGTGCCCAAGGGCACGCTGGTCATTCGCGCCGCCGAGATGCTGGGCATCCAGATCCCTCGGTTTTGCGACCATCCGCTGCTCGACCCGGTCGGCGCCTGCCGGCAGTGCCTGGTCGAGGTGGAGGGCCAGCCGAAGCCACCTGCCTCGTGCACAACGACCGTCACCGACGGGATGGTGGTCCGTACCCAGCTCACGTCCGCGGTAGCGGAGAAGGCCCAGCGCGGCATGATGGAGCTGCTGCTGGTCAACCACCCCCTCGACTGCCCGATGTGCGACAAGGGCGGCGAGTGCCCCCTGCAGAACCAGGCCATGTCCACTGGCCAGGGCGAGACCCGCTTCAACATGGTCAAGCGGACGTTCGAGAAGCCGATCGCGCTGTCCGCCCAGGTGCTGCTGGACCGCGAGCGCTGCATCCAGTGCGCGCGGTGCACCCGATTCGCTGACCAGGTCGCCGGGGACCCGCTGATCGAGCTGCTCGAACGCGGTCCGGCCGAGCAGGTTGGCGTCGCCGAGGGCGTCCCGTTCGACTCCTACTTCTCCGGCAACACCGTGCAGATCTGCCCGGTCGGCGCGCTCACCGGCGCGTCCTACCGGTTCCGGGCGCGGCCGTATGACCTGGTGTCGACGCCGAGCGTGTGCGAGCACTGCGCGGCCGGCTGCCGGCAGCGCACCGACCACCGCCGCGGCGCGGTAACCCGGCGCCTGGCCGGCAACGACCCGGCGGTGAACGAGGAGTGGAACTGCGACAAGGGCCGGTGGGCGTTCACTTATGCCACCCTGCCGGACCGGCTGGTCTCGCCGCTGGTGCGCGACGCGGACGGCGTGCTGCAGCCTGCATCCTGGCCGGAGGCGATCGCCGCCGCCGCCCGCGGCCTGCTGGCTGCCCGCGGCCGGGCCGGCGTGCTGCCCGGCGGCCGGCTCACTGTCGAGGACGCCTACGGCTATGCCAAATTCGCGCGCGTCGCCCTGGGCAGTAACGACATCGACATGCGGGCCAGGCCCCATTCTGCCGAGGAACTGGAGTTCCTGGCCGGGCACGTGGCCGGGCGCACGGACGTGACGTACGCCGCCCTCGCGCAGGCGCCCGCGGTGCTGCTGGCCGGCTTCGAGCCAGAGGACGAGAGCCCGATCGTGTTCCTCCGGCTGCGCAAGGCGGCGCGGAAGACGGGGCTGCGGGTTTACTCGCTGGCCGCGCTCGCCACCCGCGGGCTGGAGAAGGTGTCCGGCACCTTGCTGCCGACCGCGCCCGGCGCCGAGGCCGCTGCCCTGGCCGCGCTGACGGACGGTCAGGGTGACGCGGCTGCCGCGTTGCGACAGCCCGGTGCGGTGATCCTGGCCGGCGAGCGCCTCGCCGAGGTGCCGGGGGCGCTCACCGCCGCCGCGCAGCTGGCCGAGCAGACGGGCGCCAGGCTGGCGTGGATCCCGCGGCGGGCCGGCGAGCGCGGCGCGATCGAGGCCGGCGCGCTGCCGAACTTGCTGCCCGGCGGGCGGCACGTCGGTTCCGGGCAGGCGAACACGGACGTCGCACGCGCCTGGGGCGTGGCGTCGTTGCCGGCCGACCCTGGGCATGACACCAGCGAGATCCTCGCGGCAACGACGCGCGGCGACATTGAGGCACTGCTGATCGGCGCAGTGGACCCGGACGACCTCCCGGACCCAGCGGCCGCGCTCACGGCGATCGAGTCGGCGGGCTTCGTGGTCAGCCTGGAACTGCGCGTCAGCGCGGTTACCGACCGGGCCGACGTGGTCTTCCCGGTCGCGGCCGTGGCCGAGAAGGCTGGCACGTTCGTGAACTGGGAGGGCCGCCCGGGCTCCTTCACGGCCGCGCTGGCGGTGCCGACGGTGCGCACCGACTTGCATGTGCTCGCCGCGATCGCGGACGAGATGGACGTGCACCTCGGCCTGCCGGACATCGACACCGCCCGGCGCGAGCTGACTGAGCTGACCGCGGGAACGACCGCCACGGCCAGTGCGGCGCCCGCCAGCCGACGGCATAGCCGGGCGCCGCACCAGCCTGCCAAGGGCAGTGCACTGCTGGCCACCTGGCATACTCTGCTCGACGCCGGCCGGATGTCCGATGGCGAGCCGAACCTGGCGGCGACCGCTCGGGCGGCCGTGGCGCGGATGTCGGCGGCGACGGCGACGGAGGCAGGCACCGCCGACGGCGGTAAGGTCACCGTGGCGACCGGCACCGGCGAGATAACTCTTCCCGTGGAGATCGCAGACATGCCCGATCGGGTTGTCTGGCTGCCGGCCAACTCGGCGGGCTCCCGGATAAGGCGTGACCTTCGAGCCGGCCACGGCAGCGTTGTGACCGTGAGGAGCGCGGAATGACTGTGCTGGCGATGAAGGGCCTAGCTGCCAGCAAGCCGACCAGCAACATACCCACGCTGACCAGCTTCGGGCACGACCCGTGGTGGATCGTGCTCGTCAAGGTCGTCATCATCTTCCTGTTCCTGATGCTCAGCACCCTGTTCATGATCTGGGCCGAGCGGAAGGTGATCGGCCGGATGCAGCAGCGGCCAGGGCCGAACCGGGCTGGCCCGTTCGGCCTGCTGCAGTCCCTGATGGACGGCATCAAGCTGCCGCTGAAGGAAGACATCATCCCGCGCGGCGTGGACAAGCTGCTGTTCGTCATCGCGCCGGCCGTGGCCTCCATTCCGGCGTTCATCGGCTTTGCCGTCATCCCCTGGGGCCCGATCGTGTCCGTCTTCGGGCACCGCACCCCGCTGCAGCTCACCGACCTGCCGGTGGCGGTGCTGCTGATCCTCGCCATGAGCTCGATGGGCGTGTACGGAATCGTGCTGGCGGGCTGGTCCTCCAACTCGCCGTACTCGCTGCTCGGCGCGCTGCGCAGCTCGGCGCAGGTGATCAGCTACGAGATCGCGATGGGCCTGGCGTTCGTGCCGGTGTTCCTGTACTCGGGTTCGCTGTCCACGTCGCAGATCGTGGAGAAGCAGATCTACGGCCCGAAGTTCCACTTCTTCGGCTACGTCTGGCACTGGCCGTCGTGGTTCGCGATCTTGCTGCTGCCGTCATTCCTGATCTACATCATCACGATGGTCGGTGAGACGAACCGGCTGCCCTTCGACCTGCCCGAGGGCGAGGGCGAGATCGTGGCCGGCCACATGACCGAGTACTCCTCGCTCAAGTTCGCGCTGTTCTACCTGGCCGAGTACGTGAACATGACCACGGTGGCGGCGCTCGCCACCACCATGTTCCTCGGCGGCTGGCGGGCACCCTGGCCACTGTCGGCCTGGGCGACGTTCAACAACGGCTGGTGGCCAGTGCTGTGGTTCCTGGCCAAGGTCGCGATCTTCGAGTTCTTTTTCATCTGGCTGCGCGGTTCGCTTCCCCGGATCCGCTATGACCAGCTGATGAAGCTCGGCTGGAAGGTACTGATCCCCGTCTCGCTCGGCTGGACCCTGGTCGTGGCCACCGCCCGCGTCTATCGCAGCCAGGGCGCGAGCGCGGGCGTCTACCTGGTCGCCGGGCTGATCATTGCCGTCATCCTGGCGCTGCTGTGGGGCTGGGAGATATCAAGTCAGAAGAGGGAACGGCTGGCCGAGCAGGCCGCGGCCGCTGGCCAGGCCGGCGGCGCTGCGGGCGGCCGGCCCGGCGGCCACGCGGCGCCGTTCCCGACCCCGCCGCTGGACCTGCCGCACTACCACGGCATCGGGCTCGCGGGGACCAGCAAGCCGGTGCTCGCTGGCGTGGCCAGCGAGCAGGACCCGGCAGCCAACAGTTCAAAGGAGGTGACCGGTGCCTGAGTTTTTCGGCTCAGTCAAGGGGTTTGGCGTCACCTTCCGCCAGATGTTCAAGAAGGTTGACACTGTCCAGTACCCCGAGGAGAAGCTGCCGACAGCGCCCCGGTTCCATGGCCGTCACCAGCTCAACCGGTGGCCGGACGGGCTGGAGAAGTGCATCGGCTGCGAGCTGTGCGCGTGGGCCTGCCCGGCGGACGCCATCTACGTGGAAGGCGCCGACAACACGCCGGAGGAGCGGTACTCGCCCGGCGAGCGATACGGGCGCGTCTACCAGATCAACTACTTGCGCTGCATCCTGTGCGGGCTGTGCATCGAGGCGTGCCCGACGCGGGCGCTGACCATGACCAACGAGTACGAGATCGCCGACGACAGCCGGGAGAACCTGATCTGGACCAAGGAGCAGCTTGTCGCTCCGCTCCAGTCGGGCATGGAGGCGCCGCCACATCCCATGCGGCTCGGTGAGACCGAGGAAGACTACTACCAGCTGGGCGCCATGCTGGCGAGGTCGGCTGAGCCGGGAGACGCCCAGTGACGCACGCAGTGAGCCACGGCTTCGTGCTGGCCGGCGGAGCCGCTGACAACACACGGGAAACGGCCTTCTGGATCCTCGCCATCGTCTCGGTGGCCGCCGCGCTCGCTATGGTGCTGACCCGCCGGGCCGTGCACTGCGCGGTCCTGCTCGCGGTCGTCATGCTGTGCCTGGCCGGCTTTTACGTCATGCTCGGCGCGCCGTTCCTGGCGTTCGTGCAGGTGATCGTCTACACCGGCGCGGTCCTCATGCTGTTCCTGTTCGTCTTGATGATCGTCGGCATCACCGCCGCTGACTCGATCATCGAGACGATCCGGGGCCAGCGGCTGTGGGCCACGATCGCGGGCATCGCGATGCTGGTGCTCCTGTCCCTGACCGTCGGGCACGCGGCCATCGGCCCGGCCGCGCCGAACAGCAGCAAGTTCGCCAACTCGAACGTGAGCGCGCTGGCGAACCTGATCTTCACCAAGTACCTGTACCCGTTCGAGATCACCAGCGCCCTGCTGATCACGGCCGCACTCGGGGCCATGGTGCTCGCACACCGCGAGCGCACGCGGCCGAAGCCGACGCAGGCCGAGCTGGCCAGGCTGCGGATCGCCGGCCCCCACCCCACACCGCTGCCGGGGCCCGGCACCTACGCCCAGCACAACGGGGTGCATATGCCCGCGCTGCTGCCAGATGGCAGCCAGTCGTCGCTGTCGGTCAATCCCGTGCTGTCCGGCGCCGACGAGCCCGACACGGGCGTCGATCAGCGACGGCCCGAGGAACTGCCCGGGCCAGTGGGCGCGCCTGCGGGTGCCGCCCTGCCCGGCGGACAGGAAGCAGGTGACCACTAGTGGTATCTCCGGGTCACTACATCGCCCTGGCGGTCATCTTGTTCGTGATCGGTGCCGTCGGGGTGCTGGTCCGCCGCAACGCGATCGTCGTGTTCATGTCCGTGGAGCTGATGCTCAACGCGTGCAACCTCGCTTTCGTCGCGTTCGCCCGGCTGCACAACCAGCTGGACGGCCAGGTGATCGCGTTCTTCGTGATGGTCGTCGCCGCCGCGGAGGTGGTCGTCGGCCTGGCCATCCTCACCGCCATATTCCGCGCCCGCAGGTCCGCGTCTGTCGACGACGCGAACCTGATGAAGTACTGAGCGAAAGGGAGCCATGTCCGGCTCACTAGCAGTAGCGAGCATGCACGCAACCGGCGTCCAGGACGCCGCGTGGCTGCTGCTGGCGCTCCCGTTGTTCGGCGCCGCCGTGCTGTTGCTTGGCGGCAAGCGCACGAACTCCTGGGGCCACCTGCTCGGCGTTGCCATGCCGGTGCTCGCGTTCGTCTACGGTGTGATCGCCTTCGCCCAGATGCTCGGCTATCCCGCGGTGGAGCGCTCCCGCGAGCTGGTCATCTTCCAGTGGATCGACGTCGGCCGGTTCCAGATCCCGATGGGACTGCGGCTGGATCAGCTGTCTATCTGCTTCGTGCTGCTGATCACCGGTGTCGGCTCGCTGATTCACATCTTCGCGGTCGGCTACATGAGCCACGACCCGGAGCGGCGCAGGTTCTTCGGCTACATGAACCTGTTCCTCGCCGCCATGCTGCTGCTGGTGCTGTCGAGCAACTACCTCGGCCTGTACGCGGGCTGGGAGGGCGTGGGCCTGGCCTCCTACCTGCTGATCGGCTTCTGGCAGTACAAGCCGACCGCGGCGACCGCGGCCAAGAAGGCCTTCATCGCCAACCGCGTCGGTGACGTCGGCCTGTCGCTAGCGATCATGCTGATGTTCGCCCAGTTCGGCACCGTCACGTTCACCGGCGTGGACAGCGCGATCGGCCGCGCCAGCCACGGTGTGGTCCTCGCCATCGGGCTGCTGCTGCTGCTCGGCGCCTGTGGCAAGTCGGCGCAGGTGCCGCTGCAGTCCTGGCTGCTGGACGCCATGGAGGGCCCGACGCCGGTGTCTGCGCTGATTCACGCGGCCACCATGGTGACCGCTGGCGTCTATCTGATCGTCCGATCGGCTCCGATTTTCGACCTGTCCGCCGGGGCGCGGCTCGCGGTCGCGATCGTCGGCGCGGTGACGCTGCTGTTCGGCGCGATCATCGGTTGCGCGAAGGACGACATCAAGAAGGCACTGGCGGGCTCCACCATGAGCCAGATCGGCTACATGATGCTGGCCGCGGGCCTCGGCCCGGCCGGGTACGTGTTCGCGATCGCGCATCTGCTCGCCCACGGGTTCTTCAAGGCCGGCATGTTCCTTGGGGCCGGCTCGGTGAAGCACGAGATGAACGACGAGGTCGACATGCGCCGCTTCGGCGGCCTGTGGAAGATCATGCCGATCACCTGGGTCACCTTCGGGATCGGCTACCTGGCGATTATCGGAGTGCCGCCGTTCTCCGGCTTCTACACCAAGGACCCGATCATCGACGCGGCCTACGCCAAGGGCGGCACCTCGGGCGCACTGCTCGGGACCGCGGCCCTCATCGGCGCCGGCATCACCGCGTTCTACATGACCCGGGTCATGTTCATGACGTTCTCCGGCGAGCGGCGCTGGGATGAGGGCGCGCATCCGCACGAGGCACCGCGGGTGATGACCTCGCCGATGATCGTGCTGGCGATCGGCTCGGCGGCGGCCGGCGGCTTCCTGATCCTGAGCAACCGCCTGCTGAACTTCCTCGGCCCGGTGACCGGCGTGCCGCCGCAGTCGCATGGCGTCTTCACGTCGTGGGGCCTGATCGCGCTGGCTCTGGTGGCCGTCGGCATCGTCATCGCGTGGGCCATGTACGGGCGCCGCGAGGTGGCGGTCACCGCACCAGCCGGCAACCTGGTCACCGTCGCCGCCCGCAAGGACCTGTACGGCGACACGATCAACGAGGGCCTGCTGATGCGGCCCGGGCAGTGGCTGACCAGGCTGTCGGTGTACTTCGACAACCGGGGCGTGGACGGGCTGGTCAACACGGTCGCGGCGACCTTCGGCGGATCGTCGGGGCGGATGCGCAAGCTGCAGTCGGGCTTCGTCCGCTCCTATGCGCTGTCCATGCTGGCCGGAGCGGTGCTGCTGGTCGGCGCGTTCCTGCTGGTAAGGCTCTAGAGCGGTGAGGCTGCGGATCTGATGAGCAACTTTCCCTGGCTGACGGTCGCGGCTGCGATCCCACTGGTGGGCGCGATCGCGATCGCACTCACCCCTGGCCGGTCGGCCCCCGGCAGCGCCGCTGACCAGCGTGCCCGCGACCGCCTCGTCAAGTGGATCGCGCTGGCGTTCTCGCTGCTGACGCTGGTCGTCACCGCGGTGATGGCGACCCAGTTCAAGACCGGCGGCCCCGCTTTCCAGTTCACGCAGACCTACCAGTGGATCCCGCAGTTCGGCGTCCACTACGCGGTCGGCGTGGACGGTATCGCGCTGGTGCTGATCCTCATGTCGGTAGTGCTGATGCCACTCGTGGTGCTGGCGTCCTGGAACGACACCGAGAGCCTGCCGCCGGCCGGCGGTGAGCAGGACGCCGCGAGCAGGGCGGCCGGCGGCCGGGCTGCCACGCCGCGGGCGCGGAGCGCCAAGACCTACTTCGCGCTGATGCTGGTGCTCGAGACCATGATGATCATGGTGTTCGCTGCCACCGACGTCTTCCTGTTCTACGTCTTCTTCGAGGCCATGCTGATCCCGATGTACTTCATGATCGGCAGCTTCGGGGTCGGCCAGCGGCAGTACGCAGCCGTCAAGTTCCTGCTCTACAGCCTGCTCGGCGGCCTGATCATGCTGGTCGCGGTCATCGCGCTGTATGTCTACTCCACGCACGGCGGTCACGCCGGCACGTTCCTGTTCCTGCCGCTGACCCATCTGGCGCTGAGCGCGACCGTGCAGAAGTGGCTGTTCCTCGGCTTCTTCGTGGCCTTCGCCATCAAAGCGCCGCTCTGGCCATTCCACACCTGGCTGCCGGACGCGGCCACGTCGGCGCAGCCCGGCGCGGCGGTACTGCTGGTGGGCGTGCTGGACAAGGTCGGCACGTTCGGGATGATCCGTTACTGCCTCGACCTGTTCCCGGCCGGCGCGCACTACTTCACGCCGCTGGTGCTGGCGCTGTCGGTGATCGGGATCCTGTACGGCGCTGTGGTGGCGATCGGCCAGCGGGACATGAAGCGCCTGATCGCCTACACCTCGGTGTCGCACATGGGGCTGATCACGCTCGGGATCTTCGCGATGACCAGCCAGGGCCAGGCTGGCGCGACGCTGTACATGGTCAACCACGGGTTCGCCACCGGCGCGCTGTTCCTGCTGGCCGGGTTCCTGGTGGCCAGGCGCCGCTCGCACCTGATCGCCGACTACGGCGGCGTGCAGAAGGTGGCACCGGTGCTCGCCGGGCTCTTCCTGATCGCGGGCCTGGCGGGCCTGTCGCTGCCTGGCCTGTCCACGTTCGTCAGCGAGTTCCTCGTGCTGGTCGGCACGTTCACCCGGTACGAGGTGGCCGCCGTCCTGGCCACGCTCGGCATCATCCTCGCCGCTGTCTACATCCTGTGGATGTACCAGCGGACGATGACGGGGCCGGTGAATCCGGAAGTCGCGTCGATGCCGGACCTGCGGGCCAGGGAACTGTGGGCAGTCGGGCCGCTGATC
Source organism: Streptosporangiaceae bacterium (assembly GCA_036495585.1). Classification (GTDB taxonomy): domain Bacteria; phylum Actinomycetota; class Actinomycetes; order Streptosporangiales; family Streptosporangiaceae; genus JAJYUU01. The sequence continues at coordinate 104,596 of DASXMP010000033.1, read as the reverse complement.
GCGCTGATTGTCGTGCTGGGCGTCTACCCCAAGCCCATTCTCAACATCATCAATCCCGCGGTGCGCACGACGCTGACTCAGGTGCACAGTAAGGATCCGGTGCCGCCGCATCCGGCTGCCGCACCATCGTCAGGCACGGCGAGTACCACGAGCATCGTGCACCGGCACGGCACTTCGCCGGCCTGGCAGACGACAGCACTGCACACATCAGCACTGCACACATCAGTGCTGCACACACCAGTGCGGCAACCACGGGTGCCGGAAATCTCCTCTGCCAGGCCCGTTCTGGCCGAGGTGCTCTATAAGCAAGGGAGCTCGGCGTGACCGGGACCGACGTTGCCCTCGCGCGCGTGATCGCCGCGCCGCACATCGAGTGGAGCCTGCTCTCCCCGATGCTGCTGGTGTTCGCGGCCGCGCTCGTCGGCGTGCTGATCGAGGCGTTCGCCGCCCGGCCGGTGCGTCGCCAGCTGCATATCGTGCTGACGCTCGGCAGCCTCGCGGCCGCGTTTGTGCTCAGCGTGGTGCTCGCGGCGAGCAGCTCGATATTCAGCCACGGCAAGGTCGGCGCCGTGGTCGCCGTCGGCGCGGTCGGCGTGGACAAGCCCACGCTGTTCATCCAGGCGACGATCCTGGTCCTGGCCTTCGTCAGCGTGCTGCTGATCGCTGAGTCCTCGCACGAGGTCAGCGCCTTCACCCCGCAGGCCGCTGCCGTGCCGGGCAGCCCCGAGGAGCGCGAGGGCCTGCTCGCCGGGCTGTCGCATACCGAGGTCTATCCGCTGACGCTGTTTGCGGTGGGCGGCATGCTCCTGTTCCCCGCCGCGAACGACCTGCTGACCATGTTCATCGCCCTCGAGGTGCTCTCGCTGCCGCTGTACCTGCTCTGCGGCCTGGCCCGGCGGCGGCGCCTGCTGTCGCAGGAAGCCGCGATGAAGTACTTCCTGCTGGGCGCGTTCTCCTCGGCGTTCTTCCTGTTCGGCGTGGCCATGCTGTACGGCTACGCCGGCTCGGTCCAGCTCGCCGCGATAGCGAACGCGGCTCAGTCGGGCACTGCATCGTCGACGCTGCTCTTTGCCGGCATCGGGCTGCTCGGCCTCGGCCTGCTGTTCAAGGTCGGCGCCGTGCCGTTCCACGCCTGGAAGCCGGACGTCTACCAGGGCTCGCCGACCCCGGTGACCGCGCTCATGGCCTCCTGCACGCTGGTGGCCGGCTTCGGCGCGCTGCTGCGGGTGTTCTTCGTCGCATTCGGCCAGCTGACGTGGGACTGGCGGCCAGCGCTGTGGGCGGTCGCGATCCTGACCATGCTGGTCGGCTCGATCATCGCGATCACGCAGACGGACGTGAAGCGCCTGCTCGCCTATTCCTCGATCGCGCAGACCGGTTACATCCTCACCGGGGTGGTCGCGGCCAACGCTGCTGGCCTGTCTGGCAGCCTGTTCTACCTGGCCGCATATGGCTTCGCGACGATCGGCGCGTTCGCGATCGTCACGCTCGTGCGCGACCGCGGCGGCGAGGCCGGGCACCTGTCCAGCTGGGCTGGGCTCGGGCGGCGCTCGCCGCTGGTGGCAGGCGTGTTCGCATTGTTCCTCATCGCGTTCGCCGGCATCCCGCTGACCAGCGGCTTCACCGGCAAGTTCGCCGTGTTCCGGGCCGCGATCTCAGGCGGTGCGCTGCCGCTGGTGATCATCGGCGTGATCAGCAGCGCGATCCTGGCGTTCCCGTACGTGCGCGTGATCGTGCTGATGTTCTTCAGCGAGCCGGCCGCCGACGGCCCGGTGGTGATCAGGCCAAGCGCCTACACCGGTGCCGCGGTGGCGCTGGGCGCGGTGGCCACGATCGTGCTGGGAATCGCCCCGGAGCCGCTGCTCACTCTGGCCGGTCATGCGGCTAGCCAGCTATTCGTCCGCTAGCGGCTGCCTGCTGCGCGGCGCGTATTACGCTGCCATCGGCACGTCGTGGTATTGGTAGCCTGCCATGGACTCTTGCGGGGAGAGCTTACTGGCGGGCTTCGGGAGGGCTCAGTGGTGCACGCGGCTGTGATGGAACTGACGGATGCCGCGCTTGCCTCCGACGTTGAAGAGGGCCTCGCCCTGGTCGAGGCGGGCCTGCACGATGCTGCCCGCGCGCAGCACGAGGTGCTGACCGATGCCTCGGTGCATCTCATCGAGGCGGGCGGCAAGCGGTTCCGGCCCATGCTGCTGCTCCTGGCCGCACAGTTCGGCAACTGCCGCGACGAGCGGCTGGTACCTGCGGCCGTGGCGATTGAGCTGACGCATCAGGCGACGCTGTACCACGACGACGTGATGGACGAGGCGGATACCCGGCGGGGCAGCCAGAGCGCGAACTCCCGCTGGGACAACGCGATCGCCATCCTGACCGGTGACTTCCTCTTCGCCCGGGCTTCCCGGCTCCTGTCCGACCTCGGGACGGATGCGATCCGGATTCAGGCCGACACGTTTGCCCGGCTGGTAACGGGCCAGATCGCCGAGACTGTCGGCCCGCAGCCCGGCGCCGACCCGGTCGAGCACTACATGTTCGTGGTGACGGAGAAGTCGGCGTCGCTGATCGCGACCGCCGGCCAGTTCGGCGCGATGTTCTCCGACGCCCCGGCCGACGTCGTGACCCGGATCACGGCGGCCTGCTCCGCCCTCGGCGTCGCGTTTCAGCTCTCCGACGACATCCTCGACCTGACCAGCGAGTCGGCCCAGTCAGGCAAGACTCCTGGCACGGACCTGCGCGAGGGCGTGCGAACGCTGCCCATGCTGTACGCGCTGCGCAAGGCCGAGCCGGACGATGCCCGGCTGCTGGAACTGCTGGCACTGCCTGATCTGACGGACCCGGGCCTGCACGCCGAGGCGCTGACCCTGCTGAGGGCGCACCCGGCCATGGCTGAGGCCCGGGCAGAGACCAAGCGGTGGGCGGAACAGGCTCGCGCGGAGATCCTCGGTCTGCCGGACGTGCCAGCCCGGGCGGCCTTCGAGAGCCTCTGCGAATTCGTCGTCGCGCGGACCGGCTGAGCGCTCGCAGCCTGGTAGTGCGGCGCCGGGAACACGGTGCCTGCCTGGCTGGTTTGGCTGGGAGCGGGGATGCCGCCGGACACGGCCGAGCGGAATGCGAAGCTGGGCCTGACCGGACCTAAGGACGTTCCCGTCTCAAGGAGGAAATATGAGCTTCTTTGGATTCCGCAAGGCGGAGATGCCCACGGCCGAGACCGCACTGCCAGGCCGGTCGACGGCCATGCCGGTGCCGCAGCTGCACGAGGTGCTGGGTTCCCGGCTGCAGCCGCCATATCCGGACGGGACGCAGGTGGCGGAGTTCGCGCTCGGTTGCTTCTGGGGTGCGGAGAAGACGTTCTGGCAGACGCCGGGCGTGGTGTCGACGGCAGTCGGCTATGAGGGCGGGTTCACGCCGAACCCGACTTACGAGGAGGTCTGCAGCGGCCGCACCGGGCACGCCGAGGCCGTCCGGGTGGTATTCGACCCGGCCAAGGTCAGTTACATGGAGCTGCTGCGCATCTTCTGGGAGTCGCATAACCCGACGCAGGGCATGCGGCAGGGCAACGACGTCGGCTCCCAGTACCGGTCCGCGATCTTCTACCGCTCGCCGGAACAGCAGCAGGTCGCGGAAGAGTCGCGGGCGGCCTACCAGCAGCGGCTCACCGAGGCCGGCTATGGCGAGATCACTACGGAGATCGTGCCCGCCGGGGAGTTCTACTTCGCCGAGGACTACCACCAGCAGTACCTATCGGAGGGCAAGAACCCGCACGGGTACTGCCCGGACCACGGCACGGGCGTGTCCTGCCCGATCGGCGTGGTCACCGCTAGCGGTCCGGTCGAGGGCGTACAGCGAGAGCACTGAGCGGGGCGCGGCCTCGCGGCCTGCCTCACTGGGTCTTCGCCTCCAGCAGGGTTGAGCCTGAATGTATCCACAAAATTGTGATACATCCAGGCTCATGCCTGCGGAAGCTCATGCCGTCGGGCTGAGGGAACTGCGCCACCGCACCAGCGAGGTGCTGGCACGAGTCAGGCATGGCGAGACAATCGACGTCACAGAGCACGGGCGGCTCATTGCCAGGAGACGCGCCAAGATCGGCGTTGGCTCGCGGACGCGCAGGACCTGCTCCTTGCCTTCTCGTGCGGAGCTGGACGCGCTCGTCACTTACGAGGACCGGCTGGGTCGGGCCGCAGGCGACGCCGGACTGGTGACGGTCTCGCCGAGGGACTAACCCAGCGTATTGTTCGGCGCGCGTCCGACGCACCCCGCGTGCGTGCCGGGAGGATATTGCCGGCGGTATTCGTGTTTAGCCTGGCCTGGCTGGGCAAGCGGCAAGGATACTGGCAGGAAGTTAGGGTCATGACGGCTGAGCTGGCACAGGTCACAGCGTCCGGGCTCCGCCACGCTGCGCTGCTGTATGCCGGGCCCGGCGAGTTCGCCGTGGGTGTGGCCGGGTTTGTAGAAACGGCGGTGCACGCCGGTGATCCGGTGCTCGTGGCGTGCGCGCGGCCCGGCCTGGATGTGCTGCGCCCGCGGCTTAATGGCCATGGCGGGCGAGTCATCTGGGCAGACATGCGCAGCATCGGCGTCAATCCGGCCCGGCTGCTGGACAGGATCAGCCTGTTCGCCCGCCAGCACCACGGCCGCGCGGTCTGGTGCGTGCATGAACCAGCCTGGCCTGCGCGAACGGCGGCGGAACTGCGGGAGGTAATCCGGCATGAGGCGCTGCTCAACCTCGCCCTGGCCGAGTTGCCTGTGCGCCTGCTATGTCCCTACAACGTCCAGCTGGGCCCTGAGCTGCTTGCCAGCGTGGCACACACCCACCCTGAACTGAGAAAGGACGGTCTGCGCTGGCCCAGTGCCTCCTACGCGGCCCGCGCGATTCCGGCTGAGTGCGACCGGCCGCTGAGCGCCCCGCCGGCAGCTGCCGAGACCCTGCGGTACCGCCGCGACCTGGCTGGCGTGCGCGACTTTACAGCCAGCCGCGCGCGGCGGACGAACTTGCCGCTGCGGCGAGTGGATGATCTGGTCATAGCGGTCGGTGAGCTGGCCGCTAACACCCTGCGACACACCAGCGGGCCGGGCACGCTGACCCTGTGGACCACTGGCAGCGAGGTCATCTGCCAGGTTGACGACACGGGCCAGATCACCGACCCGCTGGCGGGACGCGTCCAACGGGATGCAGCCGCGGCCGGGGGCGGTCGCGGGCTATGGGTCGCACAGCAAGTCTGCGAGCTGGTCGAAATCCGGACCAGCGCGGAAGGCACCACTATTCGCCTGCACATGCAGCTGAGTTCCTGAGCACACCCGCGGCGCTACGCCCCGCTGACGCAGCTCGTCAGGTAGCATCGCTGGTAGCTGGTAGCTGGTAGCTGGTAGCTGGTAGCTGGTAGCTGCTAGCTGCTAGCAGCGGCGCTGCCGGGATCGTCCCCGAGCTCACCCGGGATCGTCCTCGAGCTCACCCGGGCTCTGCGCGCCAGCTGTCCCGGCCAGCGCTGCTTCCAGCGTCGGGTAAATAGGAATGAGCTGGTCGACCCCGGTGAGCGTGAGTATGCGCGTCACCGCCGTCGCTACCAGCCGAAGCTGCGTGCGTGTCGCCTCGGCCCGGCGGTGACAGTCGATGATCGCTTGCACCCCGGAGGAGTCGCAGAACCTCGTCCCGCCCATGTCAATGATCAGCACGGCCGGACTATCGCGGACCGCCGCGAGCAAAGCCCGGCGGATCTCATCGATGGTGGTGATATCGATCTCGGCGGGCAGGGTAAGCACGGCCTGCCCGCCCACCGCCCGGCGAACGCAGTGACTCATGGCCGTGTGTTAGCAGGCTGTCGCCGGAACATGAGCAGGGCAATGTCGTCGTGGGCCGCCTCGCTGCCGACCAGGGCAGCCATCACCGCGGCACAGGCGGCATCTGGCGGCTGAGCCTTCACCACCTGGCACAACCGGGCCAGGCCGTGATCAATCGAATGGTCGCGCCGCTCGATCAGGCCGTCGGTGTAAAAACACACCAGCGTGCCGGGGCTGATTTCGACGCTGGTTACCTGCCGCCGCGCCCCGGCGGCCGCGCCGATGAGCAGGCCTGCCGGCAGGTCAGCCACCTTGGCAGGGTGCCCGGGCGACGCGATGACCGGCGGGTGGTGCCCAGCCAGGCAAATGTGCATCCGGTCCAGGCCCGGGTTGAACACCGCGTAGGCCACCGTGGCCAGGCAGCCAGGCTCGAAGTGCTGCATCTGGCGGTCCAGCCTGGCAAGGACCTCGGCCGGGTCAGAGGTCTCCAGGGCGTAGGCGCGCAGCGCGCTGCGCACGCGGCCCATGATCACCGCCGCCGGAAGGCCAGAGCCGGTCACATCGCCGATCGCTACGCACAGCTGTCCCGACGGGAGGGTGAACACGTCGTACCAGTCACCTCCCACCGCGCCGCTGCCGGGGACATAGCGGGCAGCCAACTTGGCCCCGTCGACGACCGGGAGCGAGGAGGGAAGCAGGCTCCGCTGCAGCGCCGTCGCCGCGACCTGGGTATCGCGCATGATGAGCGATTGCACGGCGGTGGCCGCCCGGTCGGCGGCCAGCTGCAGCAGCTGGACCTCGTCACTGGTGAACTTGCGGGAGGTCAGCGAGCCGACATGCAGCACGCCGATCACTTTGCCGCCGGCGATCAGCGGGACGCCCATCAGGGCGCGGATTCCCTTCGCCCACAAGATCGGATTCAGCACCGTGGTGTGATCCACGTGGTCGAGGACCACTGGCTCGTGCCTGGCTGCGATGCGCCCGGCGAATCCCCGTCCCACCGGGATTCGCACCCCCTGGCGCACCTCCTCCTCCAGCCCGGCTGCTGCGGTGGCGACCAGCTCGCCCGCTGAGAAGTCCACAAGCAGCAGCGCTGCGGTATCGGCGTGCAAGATGGCCCGAGTGCGGTCCAGCAGCTCAGCAAGCAGATTCTGATCATCCAGATGAGACAGGGCCGCATCAGTGATCGACTGGATGTCGCGCAGCCTGTCCGCAGTAGCCTCCGCGTCGTCGGCATGCAGAGGCCCTTGATGCCTTTGACTCGCGGACCCGGGTAGCAAATCCTGACCACGGGGCGATTGGAGCGTCTCCACCCTGTGTACCTCTTCAATATCTCGCAAACCAAGCGGAACACTGCCAGCGTACCGGCGTATGCTGAGCCTGTGAAGAGGATCTGAAGAGTATGCCACCTAGTTGAAGAGGATGTGAGTAGATGCTGTGGGGAGTGCCCGGTCCCGAGGCGCGCGAACCTGGAGCGTGCGCCCGATGAGCGGAACCGGACGGGCCGTCTACAGCATCAGCGCGGTGTCCCAGATGGTCGGCGTGCCTGTTGCCACGATCCGGACCTGGGAGGACCGGTATGCCCTGGTGGTTCCCGACCGCAGTGCCAGCGGGCACCGAATCTTCCGGCGCGATCAGGTCGAGCAGCTCAGATTCGTACGGACGTGCATGGCTGAGGGCGCCAGTGCGGCTGATGCTCATCGCCTGCTCGCCGAACGGGCTGACGCCGGGTCGGCGCTGGCGGGGGAGCCCGGCGCGCGCCGGCGGCTGGTCATCCTGCTGGCCGACCGCGACCCCTACGCGGCCGAGTTTCAGGAGTACTTTCTGCGGACCGAGGGATTCGAGGTCGAAGTCGCGCTGACCCAGGAGGCAGCGGTGGAGTCTTTCAGCGAGAAGTCTCCCTCGCTGGCGGTCGTCGAGCTGCTCATCTCCGGCGGAGCTGGGCTGGAGCTGTGCCGCTTCTTCAAGGCGCAGAACACTGTGCAGATAGTCGCGGTGTCGGTACTGGAATCTCGTGACCTGGCGTTCGAAGCCGGTGCCGATGCCTTCCTGCTGAAACCGCTGGAGCCCTTGCAGCTGGTCTCGACCGTCAGGGACCTGCTCGGTTCGAGCGCATTCCTCGGCCCGCTAGCAACGGCTGGACCATGAGCGACCGGCTATCAAGCGGGAATGCGCCCCTCGACACCGTCCTTCGAGGCGGCCTGCCTGCGAATGCGATCAGCCTCATCACGGGACTGCCCGGGACCGGCAAGACGATCATCGCGCAGCAATATGTCTTCCATAACGCGCGGCCGGAGCGTCCCGCGGTCTATTTTTCGACAGTCTCGGAACCGCTCGAGAAGATCGTGCGCTTCGGCCAGGGCCTGGATTTCTTCGACCAGTCCGCGGTTGGCAAGTCCGTTTTCTTTGAGGATCTCGGGTCCGTGGTCGGCAGCGGCGGCCTAGGCGGCGTTGCCGAGCGGATCGCCACGGTGATCAAGGAGCGCCGTCCGGGGCTGGTAGTGATAGACAGCTTCAAGGGGCTGCGTGAGTTCGCGGAGAATAACCGCCATTTCCGGGCATTTCTGCATGACATCGCCGGCATGCTCAGCGCGCTCGCAGTCTCGTCCTTGTGGGTCGGGGAATACGAGGAAGCCGAGGATGGACTGCTCGCGGAGTTTGCCGTCGCGGATGCCATCCTGCACCTCGCCACCTCCAGGGTCGGCCAGCGTGAGATCCGGTTCCTGACCGTACGGAAGCTGCGGGGGAGTGGATTCCTGTCCGGTCAGCACGCATACCGGCTGAGCAGCAGCGGTCTTCATCTCTTCCCTCGGATCGCTGATACGCCGATTCAGGCGCCATACGACCTGGGAGGTACCCGGGCCTCATCGGGTATCCCGGCGCTGGATGACCTGCTCGGCTCTGGGTACTGGCCCGGCGCCTCCACCCTGATCGCCGGTCCGTCGGGAGCGGGGAAGACGCTGATGGGCCTGCACTTCATCATCAACGGCGCCCGCCAGGGAGAACCCGGCGTGATCGCCTCCCTGCAGGAAAACAGGACCCAGCTCCAGCAGGTGGCAGCGGGCTTCGGCTGGTCCCTGGACCAGCCGAACGTGCAGATGATGTACCGGTCACCAGTCGACATCTACATCGACGAATGGGCCTATGAGCTCATCCAGGCGGTGGAGCGGACCGGGGCCAGGCGGGTACTCATCGACAGCCTGTCCGACCTCAGGCTCGCCACAACCGACGAAACCCGGTTCCAGGAATTCGCCTACTCGCTGCTGCAGCGCTTTTCGCGCCAGGGTGTCAGCCTGCTGATGACGCTTGAAATAGCAGACCTTTTCCAGGCCAGGCGCCTCTCGGACTCCGCAATATCGCACCTGTCCGGCAACGTGGTGCTGCTCAGCTATCTCCGCGAAGAAAACTTGATCAACCGGACCATGACAGTCATTAAGTCCCGGGCGAGTCATCACGATCCTGGCGTCCATCAATACACGATCGGTGCCGCCGGCATCGCACTTGCCGGCAGTGCCTCAGCGAGCTAGTACGACTCTTGCGCAGCTAGTACGACGCTGGTCCCGGCCGGCCCAGAACGCCGCCCGGCGGCTTCTCGCGTCAGCAACACTGAGAAAAGCGGCCGCCGCCGTGCGCACGCTGTCGAGAACGCGGTTGCGGCTCCGTTCTTGGGACGAGAGGCTGCCACCAGGGCGGCCAGGCACCAGAGGAGCTGCAGTGACCAGGTTCTTGCTGATCGTGAACTACGACAACGGTGGCGTCATCACCGAGCCGATGCTGAGCTGGGATCCGGCGGACATCCGGGCCCACCTGGCGTACTACGAGGCACTGAACAAAAAGCTGGTGGAGTCCGGCGAATATGTCAGCGGCGAGGCGCTCGCCTGGCCCGAGCACACGAAGGTGGTCAGATCGAACGGCCAGGCGGCGCCGGTGGTCACCGACGGCCCCTACGCCGAGGCCAAGGAAATGCTCGCCGGCTTTCAGATCGTGGACGTGGACTCCATCGAGCGCGCCGTCGAGATCGCTGCCCTGGTCTCGGCAGTGCCGGGTCCCGGCGGGGTCCCGCTGCAGCAGCCGATTGAGGTCCGCCCGGTGATGCAGGGTGACGAGGACCTCGGCGTCGACCTGTGATCCGCCGAAGCGGCCGCTGCGGGGCAGCGGGGCGCAGACAATCGCGGAGCACACGCGGATGACCGGGCAAGCCGATCTCGGGGACCTGTTGCGCGGCCTCGCGCCGCAGGTCCTCGGCATCATGATGCGGCGGTTCGGTGGCCTGGACGAGGCCGAGGACGCCGTGCAGGAGGCGCTTATAGCCGCGTCGCGCCACTGGCCGGAGGAGGGGGTGCCTGCTAATCCGCGCGGCTGGCTGCTCCAGACCGCCACTCGGCGGCTGACCGACCAGGTGCGCAGCGACCAGGCCAGACGGCGCCGGGAGGTGCTCGCGACCGCCTGGCAGCCGCCGCCGGCTGAGGTGGCCGACCAGGATGACTCGCTGACGCTGCTGTTCATGTGCTGTCACCCGGTCCTGCCGCCCGCCTCGGCGATCGCCCTGACCCTGCGCGCGGTAGGCGGACTGACGACAGCGGAGATCGCCAAGGCGTTCCTGGTGCCGGAGGCGACCATGGCGCAGCGCATCAGCCGCGCCAAGCAGCGGATCAGGTCGTCGGGCGTGCCGTTCCAGCTGCCAGCTCCGGGCGAGCAGGCCACCCGGCTCAGCTCGGTGCTGCATGTGCTCTATCTCATCTTCAGCGAGGGGTATGCGAGCAGCGCAGGGCCGCACTTGCATCGCCACGAACTTGCCAGCGAGGCGATCCGGCTCGCCCGGCTGGTGCACGCCCTGCTGCCAGCAGCCGGCGAGGTCACCGGCTTGCTGGCGCTCATGCTGCTGACCGAGGCGCGCCGGCCGGCCAGAACCGGGCCGGATGGCGACCTGATCCCGCTGGCTGAGCAAGACCGCAGCCGGTGGGACCAGCAGCTGATTGCCGAAGGCGTCAGCCTGGCCGTGCTGGCCTGGTCGCAGGGTCCGCCGGGCGACTACCAGCTGCAGGCCGCGATCGCGGCCCTGCACGACGAAGCGGCCGCTGCGGCTGATACCGACTGGCCGCAAATCCTGGGTCTCTACGAGATCCTCGAGCGGCTGACCGGGAATCCGGTGGTGACGCTGAACCGCGCGGTGGCGGTCGCCATGGTGCAGGGGCCACCGGCGGGCCTGACTCTGCTGGAGTCATTGGACCAGCGGCTGGCAGGTCACCATCGGCTCGCCGCGGTGCGCGGGCATCTCCTGGACATGCAGGGCGATGCCGAAGCTGCCGCCGAGCAGTATCAGGCCGCCGCCAGCGCCACCATGAGCCTGCCGGAGCAGCGCTACCTGACCATGAAAGCGGCCAGGGTCAGGCAGCACCGCTAGGAACGCCGCTCCAGGCGGGATTCCGGCATCCGGCCGTGCTCAGTCGTCCGGGGTGTTGATGACCACATTGTTGGCGGTGGACGAGATCCCGGTGGCACCCCTGGCGACCAGCACCGGAACGAAGGTCCCGTCCGTGCTGGCGTTGCCAACTTGACCGACGTGGCTGATGCCCCAGGCGTAGACGAGACCCGCTCTGGTGATCGCATACGAAGTGGCCGACCCCGTGGCCAGCATGGCGTAGGTCACGCCCTTGGGCGGGGTGAACCGGGTCGGAACCAGCGATCGGATCATCCGGGCATCGCCGAGCTGGCCCGCCTTGTCGTTGCCCCACGCCCACATGCTGCCATCGGACAGCTTGACAATCGTCTGCCCGTTGTCCCAGATCGACCCGCCCAGCGCGACGGACGTGACCGGACTGGGGAGGTGGACGAGCACCGGCACGTTCGACCGCTTGGTCTTGCCGTTGCCGAGCTGGCCAGCGTCGTTGTAGCCCCAGTCGTAGTACTGGCCAGTGGAGAGCAGCACGCCCGAGTTCGCGAACGAGGCGTACACGCCGACGGCCGTCGTACCACTGAGCCCGGCTACCTTCCGTGGCTTGGCGCTGTTGACCCACTTGCCGTCGCCGAGGTCGCCGTCGATGTTCTGGCCACAGGTGTAGACGGTGCCGTGCGAGTCATAGAGGACGTGGTTGCTGGCACCGGCCAGGGCCGACACCGCCCCGACCGGTAGCCGGGTCGGCGTGAGAATCTCGGTCCGCCTGGTGCAGAGCTGGCCGAAGTTGTTCTTGCCCCAGCCCCACACGTTGCCCTTGGTGTCGACGGCCAGACCGGTGTTATACGGCATCGCATCGGTCGGGATCCAGGCGATCCTGACTCCAGCCGGGAACGACACCTGAACTGCCTGCCGGAATGAATCCCGCTGCTTGCCATTGCCCAGCTGGCCGTCGTTGCCCAGACCCCATGCGTAGAGCCGGCCGTCCTTGAGCAGTGCGTATTCGCTGGAGTTGGAACTGCCAACCTCCGCGACGGGGCCGGGCAGCGTGATGGCGACCGGCTTGGTCTCGACGTCGAAATTGCCATTCGGCCTGCCAAAGAACGAACCCCAGTGGAGCACCTTGGCGGGGGTTTCCGGCGGCAGCGAAGGCGTCGCTTTAGGATCCGGCGACTGCGGACCGGCCACAGTCGACGAATGAGGGCTGCTCGGGCTGGATGAGCAGCCGGCTGCCAGCACGAGGGCTGCACAGCCCCCCAGGCCGGCGCACAGGAGCTTCCCCGTCGCAGCGCGAAGTGATTTGGTCTTAGGCATACAGGGACAATATTGGGAGTGCTGGACTGAAATCCACGAGTCGGCTAATCGGGCATTGAGATGAGCATGCCCCTGACCGGCTAGGGAGCAAACGTTCGTTGCATACCTGTGACCTAGCCGGGTAGTGGCGGCCGAATGATTAAGGACGTGCGATGACGGCGGCGCCGGCGGCGTCTGCCGAACGTGGCATCCGCAGCCTCATTCCGGTGCGTCTAGACCGCCTGCCGTGGTCGAAATTCCATACCCGGATGGTGGTCGCCCTCGGCGTGGCCTGGGTGCTCGACGGCCTCGAAATCACCATTGCCAGCAACGTCGGGCCGGACCTGACCAAGGCAAGCTCGCTGCACATGTCGGCGAGCGCGGTCGCGGACGTCGCGACCTGGTACCTGATCGGCGAGGTCATCGGAGCGCTGATCTTCGGCCAGCTGTCGGACAGACTGGGGCGGCGGAACCTGTTCATGGTGACGCTGGGCGTCTATCTCGTCGGCAGCGGGCTGACTGCTGCCACACCCAAGGGCGGCGCCTGGTTCCTGTTCCTGTACGGGACGCGGGTCGTGGCCGGCATGGGTATCGGCGGCGAGTACGCGGCGATCAACTCAGCCATTGACGAGATGATCCCGGCCAGACACCGGGGCCGGGTAGACCTGGCGGTCAACGGGACCTACTGGGCCGGCGCGCTCATTGGCACCCTGGTCACCCTATTGCTGCTCAATCACCTGGCGCCGGATACCAGCTGGCGGGTCGCCTACGTGGTGGGCCCGGTACTGGCGCTGGTGATCATCTATGTCCGGCGGAATCTGCCCGAGAGCCCGCGATGGCAGATCATGCACGGCCGTGAGCGAGCGGCGGAAGCATCGATCAGCCAGATTGAGGAGGAGGTCGCCGCAACCAAGGGCGAGCTGCCGCCAGTGCCGGAGGACCGGGTCATCGAGATCCGGCCAACCGAGCGGATCGGCTATCTGCCGCTGCTGCGGGTCCTGTTCTCGCACTATCCAGGACGCTCCGTGCTCGGCGCGGCGCTGATGATCACGCAGTCGTTCCTCTACAACGCGATCTTCTTCACCTACGGCCTGGTGCTCGAGTTCTTCTTCAATGTGAACCCGAACGACACCGGCTGGTACTTCCTGGTGTTTGCCATCGGGAACCTGGCCGGGCCGCTCACCCTGGGCCGCCTGTTCGACACGCTCGGCCGGCGCAAGATGATCGCCGGAACCTACCTGCTCTCCGGCATCCTGCTGGTCGTCAGCGCGCAACTGTTCAAGGCGGGGCTGCTGAACGCGACCACGCAGACGATCGCCTGGGGCGTGATCTTCTTCTTCGCCTCGGCCGGCGCGAGTGCCGGTTACCTGACCGTCAGCGAGGTCTTCCCGCTGGAGGTCCGGGCGAAGGCGATCGCAGTGTTCTTCGCGATCGCCCAGTGCTTCGGCTTCCTGGGCACGCACCTGTACGGCCACCTCATCGGCACGGGCAAGGACCCGAACAGCCTGTACTGGGGCTATCTGCTGGGCGCCGGAGCCATGATCGTGGGCGGTCTGGTCGCAGTCTTCCTCGGTGTAAACGCCGAGCGCAAGCCACTGGAGGAGGTGGCCACACCGTTGTCGGTCCGCGCGGAGCCCGACCAGTAACAGTTCGGCGCGACCGGGCCGTGGTCACCGGGCACGCCGTGAGTACCGGGCACTTCGGCCTGGCCGTGCTAGCTGGCGGCCAGGCCGGCCTGCTTGCGAGCTCGGTAGGCGGCGACATGCTGACGGTTCCCGCAGGTCCGGCTGTCGCAGTAGCGCCGGGAGCGATTCCGCGACAGGTCCACGAAGACGTCCCGGCAATCCGGCGAGGCGCAGGTCCGCACTCGCGCCGCCTCGCCGGCCACCACGAGCCAGGCCAGTCCCATCGCGAAATGCGCCGCCATCCGGTCGGCCAGCGGCGCATCGGGTCTGGACACGTGCAGGTGCGGGCCACGGCCGTCGTGCGACGCGATCTGCGGGCTGGCGCCGGTCGCCGACAAAAGGGCGTTCAGTCGTGCGACCGCAGCGTCCAGGTCGCCTGTCTCGCAGCAGCTGACAACCGCGTCCAGGCGGGCGCGATGCTCGCGTGCCCGCTTTAGGTCATCCACCCGGCCCCTAGAGCCGTGAAAGGCATAGCGACCGGCCATGGTCTGCAGGTCGCCAAGGCTGCGGAGTTCCTCGCCCGCTGCCGACCTGCCGGTGTTGATGAGCTCGCAGCAGCCTGCCATCGCCTCGAGCTGGTCAGCATCGAAATGACTTTGACTCCTGTCACGTGCACGTCCTACAGTGGCGCCCATGTCAGTACCGTACGACAAGACGGTCATGACTACTACTGGTGCCGCTGAGGCGGCGCCAGGCCGGGCGCAAGTTCCCGGCGCCAACTCGGCGCGGGTCTCGAACCGAGCCGCTGCTTCCGAGCTCACCCCGGGTTCCGGGCGTCGGCCGATGCTTACTGCTGCGGCTGGCGCTGGCCTCATCTCTTGTTCCGCCATCCTGGTGACGCTCGCGCACACCGGGCCGACAACCGCAGCTTTCTACCGGTGTTTGCTGGCACTGCCAGCCCTGGCGCCGCTCGCGATGCTGGAGCGACGACGGCTCGGCCGGCGGCCACTGCGCAGCAGCCTGCTGGCGGTCACGGCCGGCATCTTTCTGGCGGTCGACCTGGTGCTGTGGAACCACTCCATCGCCGATGTCGGCGCCGGCGTAGCGACAGTCCTCGGCAATCTCCAGGTCCTGTTCGTGGCGATCGTTGCCTGGCTCGTGCTACGGGAACGGCCGAATCCGCGCTACCTGGTCATGCTCCCGGTCGTGCTGGCCGGCGTGGTGCTGGTGTCCGGCATCGTGGGCGGCCACTCGGCCGGCCTGCATCCAGTGGCCGGCGTCGCCTATGGCCTCGGCACCTCCGCCGCCTACGCCTGCTTCCTGCTGATCCTGCGGACCACCCCGGGTCAGCAGCGCCATGTCGCCGGGCCGCTGCTGGATGCGACCGCAGGCGCAGCGGCCGGCGCGCTGGTGATCGGCCTGCTTTTTGGCGGCCTCCAGCTGGCGCTGCCATGGCGCTCGCTCGGCTGGCTGCTGCTCCTGGCGCTGGTCAGCCAGACGACCGGCTGGCTGTTCATCACGTCATCGCTGCCGCGGCTGCCGGCGGCGGTGTCCTCACTGCTCCTGCTCCTGCAGCCAGCGTCGGCGATGGTCTTGGCCTACGTGATCCTGGGCGAGCGGCCGAGTGGACTGGCGGTGGTCGGCGCGGTCCTGGTCTGTTCGGGCGTGCTGGCGGCCACCTGGAGCGGAGCGCCTGCGCCGGACGCGCCTGCGCCAGACGGGCCCGCGCCAGACGAGCCTGCTGCGGACGAGAGGGCGTCAGACGCCGCAGGCTCAGAGCTGCCGGGCGTGCGCACGGCGAACAGCACGTAACCATACGACAGCCCGGTCGCTACCGGGTTGCGGCGCAGCCACGCGCCGGCCACCTCGGCCGGGAACTCGATCCGCAGCACGGCGGCCAGATCGCCGCGGCTGGCGAAGCTCAGCTCGGAGCGGACCTCGTGCCGGGTGGCCCCGCGCTCCAGCCACCAGGCATCCACCGCGGCTGCGGTGTGGGCTGGCGGCCTGGTGGCCGACGCCGCGAGGAGGCTGGAAAACTCACCCCACCGGTAGTCGTTGTCCACGACGACCAGGCACCCGCCAGGGCGCAGCACCCGCAGGGCCTCGGCCAGGCCCGCATCAGCGCCCGGCGGGAAGAAGTAAGCGAACCTGGCATGGACAACATCAGCGCTCGCGTCCGGCAGCGGCAGGTGCTCGGCCGAGCCTGCCAGCACTTCGACGGCGCATCCGGCTTCAGGAACCTGGCCCGCTGCCTGGATGGCGGCCGCTCGCAGCGCCGGATCCGGCTCGATGCCAATGACCCTGGCCGCTTCCGCCCCATACCGGGGCAGCCAGTAGCCAGTGCCGCAGCCGAGGTCGATAATGGTCTGGCCAGCCCAGGGCGCGAGCGCACGCATCGCGGCCAGCACGTGCCCGGCCCGGTCCACGGCCTGGTTCTCGAGCTGGTAGCTGTCTGGATGGCCACCGATGTTCGGCGCAAATCTCCAGTCCGGGAACGTCGCAGTGGCGCCCTCGGCCGGATTCCGGCTGGCGGCGCCGCCGGTGCGGGCCGCCCACCCACCGAACCCCGCCACGGCGGCGATCTTACTCGGGAGCTTGCGTACCGCGGTTGTCAGAAAGGCACTGCGCTGTTCGTAGACCACAGTGAAGGGCGCCGAGCGGTGCCTGGAAGCCAGGAGGAACTGTCATGAAGTACGTGATGCTGATCGTTCAGACCGAGAAGTCCGACGCCATGACCCCGGAGGAGGGCAAGGCGTTCAGCGCCGAGGTCATGGGCTGGTATGAGAAGCACGCCGGCACCGCGGCCCTGCCGGACACGGGCTACCAGCTGCAGCCAACGAACACGGCGAAGACGATCCGGGGAGGTGTGGTCACCGATGGACCGTTCATCGAGTCGAAGGAGGTCCTCGGCGGATACTCCGTGATCGAGGCCGACACGGCGGCGGAGGCGGTCGAGCTGGCTAAGTCCTGGCCCGGGGTAGCGAGTGGCCTCTACACCATCGAGCTGAGGCCAGTGGTCGTCTTCTAGGGCGAGGTCTGCAGCCGGCGGGCGATCAGCTCGCGCTCGGCCGGATTGGCGGCGAGCGCGAGCGCTCGCTCGTTGGCTGCGCGTGCCTCGTCGTCCCGGCCGAGAGCCGCCAGCAGCTCGGCCCGGACCGCGTGAAAGAGCCGATAGGCGGCGAGCTCACCGGCAAGCAGGTCCACCTCGTCCAGCGCCGCCTGCGGCCCGAGGGCAAATCGCGTCGCGACCGCGCGGTTGAGCAGCACGACCGGGGATGGCGTCATCGACTGCAGCCGGTCATACAGCAGGCGGATCTGAGGCCAGTCGGTCTCTTCGTAGGCGGGTGCCGAGGAGTGCAGCGCCGCGATCGCGGCCTGGATCTGGTAGGGACCAGGCTGGCGCAGCCGGATGGCCCGGTCCAGCAGCGCGCTCGCTTCCGTAGCGAGCGGGCTGTCCCACTGGCGGCGATCCTGCTCGGCCAGCCGGATCAGCCGGCCCCATCCGTCGAACCTGGCTGCGGCCCGGGACTCGTGCAGCATCAGCAGCGCGAGCAGGCCGGCGGCTTCCGGCTCCCGCGGCATCAGCCGGTGCAGCAGCCGGGCCAGCGAGAGCGCCTGCGCGGCCAGATCCCGCCTGGCCGGCGTCCGCCCGGCGCTGGCCAGATATCCCTCGTTGAACACCAGATAGACCACGGCCAGGACCGCGGCGAGCCGCTCGCCGAGCTCGTCCGGCTCGGGCACGCGGACGGCGACGCCCGCGTCGCTCAGCCTCCGCCGGGCCCGCGACAGCCGCTGTCCCATCGCCTGTTCACTGACCAGGAACGACGCCGCGATCTCCGCGGTCGTTAGTCCGCACACGGCGCGCAGGGTCAACGCGACCTGAGCGTCATCGGGCAGCGCGGGGTGGCAGCAGGCGAAGATCAGGCTGAGCATCTCGTCGTCCTGGTCGCCGCCTTCCGGCCCGGCTGGGCCCGGCTGCGACCGCTCCTGCGTCACTGCGAGCAGCGCGAGCTTCTCCTGGCCGGCGCTCGCGCGACGCTGCCGGTCGATGGCCTTGCGCCAGGCCGTGGTCATCAGCCAGCCGCCCGGATTTGGCGGCACACCGCCTGCTTTCCAGTGCTCAAGCGCCGCAACGAACGCGTCCTGCACGAGCTCCTCGGCCAGGCCGACATCGCCGAGGCGCCTGGCCAGGGCGGCGCGCAGCTTGGTGGCCTCGGACCGGTAGGTCCGCTCTAGCGCTTCCGCGTCCATCGCTGCAGTCTTGCAAAAATGCGGCCGGGCCGGCACATGCAGTCGGCAGGGCGAGCCCGCGAGTGGGCCAACCTGGCACGCTGGGCCTATTGGCCGGCCCGTTCGGTCAGATACCGAGCGCGTTGTTCGTGGCATCAGCGAGAGGTGCCTGAGCAGGGCGCCCGGACAGCAGGGAGACAACGTGAAGTACGCACTGTTGATCATGGACACCGAGGCCGCCTTCACCTTGACCGAGGAGCAGGACAAGGCGTGGTACGCCGAGATCATGGCCTGGTATGACAACCTGCAGGGCTCCGGCAGACTCGTGCCCGGCGGTGAGCGGCTCCAGTCCGCCAAGACCGCCAAGACGATCCGCGCCGGTGGCGTCACCGATGGGCCGTTCATGGAGGCCAAGGAGGTGCTCGGCGGGTTCTCCCTGGTGGCGGCCGAGACCATCGACGAGGCGGTGGAGCTAGCCAGGACGTGGCCGGGTGTGGACCGGGGCCTGATCACCATCGAGGTCAGGCCGGTGGCCGACTGAGCGGAGCGGGACCGAGCTCGGCGGCGGCGAGCTGCGCACCGAGCCGCGCCAGCAGCGATCCTGCCTCGGCCATGGAGGTGGCCAGGTCGGGTTCCAGCGACGCGAGGGCGTAAGCCGAGGCGATGCCAGCGGCGCTGAGAATGTCCGGCGGAACCGTACAGCGGCCAGCCACGGCAACGGTCCGCACGCCGGCTGCCGCGGCCGCGGCGGCTACCCGCACCGGCGCCTTGCCGGCCAGCGACTGCTCGTCGAGCGAGCCCTCGCCGGTAATCACCAGACGGGCCTGCCGCACCCGGCCAGGGAATCCCACCATGTCGAGCACCAGGTCCGCCCCGCTCGTCATGGTCGCGCCGAGCAGTGCCATCGCGCCGAAGCCGACGCCGCCGGCCGCCCCGGCACCGGGGCGGCCGGACGCGTCGATTCCGGTCGCGTCGGCCACGAGGGCTGCCCACCTGGTGAGGCTGGCCTCGAGAGTCTGCACGTCACTGGCGGAGGCGCCCTTCTGCGGCCCGAAGACCTGGGCCGCACCGCCCCGGCCGAGCAGCGGGTTCTGCACGTCAGAGGCGATGACGATGGTCCGGCCCACCAGTTTGCGCTGCAGGCCGGTCAGGTCCAGACCAGCGACGCGGGACAGCGCGCCGCCGCCCCGGCCGAGCTGTCTGCCCTCGGCGTCGGTCAGGCAGGCGCCGAGCGCTTGCACGATGCCGGCGCCGCCGTCCGTGGTGGCGCTGCCGCCGATGGCCAGGACGATGGTCTGGTTGCCAGCCCGGATCGCCGCGTCGATCAGCTGTCCGGTGCCGAACGTGGAGGCGGTCAGCGGTGCGAGGGCAGCCCCTTCGAGCCGGCGAAGCCCGGCTGCCTCGGCCAATTCGATCAGGGCGACGCCGTCGCGCTCCCCGTAGGCGGCATGGACGGGCTCACCGACCGGCCCTTCGACCAGGACTCGTATCCGGCGAAAGCCGGCCGAGATCGCGGCGTCGAGCGTGCCCTCGCCGCCGTCGGCGACGGGGCAGAGATCCAGCTCCACGTCCGGGCGGACGTGCCGGACGCCGTTCCCCACCGCCAGCGCGACTGCCTCGGCGGACAGCGACCCCTTGAATTTGTCCGGCGCGATCAGCACCCGCATGTGGCGGCCCAATCCGGCGCATGCATCGGTGTCGTCGCTGCGCTGTCAGGCGGGAGCGCCGCCGCGGCCGGCCCCGCCGCGGAAGCGGGCTACGCCCGCCCGCACATCCGGGTCGGCGAGCGCCGTCATCCCGTGCGCGAACTCGTTCGCCATCGCGTCGGCGAAGCCGAAACCCGCGGCCTCGAGCGCCGACGCCCGGTCGCTGCGCATGCAGATCTGCGGGAACGCCGCGACCTCGAGCGCGAGCCGTTCGGCCTGCTCGCGGGCCGTGCCCGGCTTCACCAGCCGACTGACCAGGCCCATCTGGTACGCCTCAGCCGCTGGTACGGCGCGCCCGGTCAGGATCAGGTCGAGCGCCCGGCCGAGGCCGATGACCTGCGGCAGCCGGACTGTGCCGCCGTCGATCAGGGGCACGCCCCAGCGGCGGCAGAAGACGCCGAACACGGCGTCTTCGTCGGCGACTCGCAAGTCGCACCAGAGGGCAAGTTCGAGGCCGCCGGCCACCGCGTAGCCGGAAACTGCCGCGATAACCGGCTTGGACAGCCGCATCCGAGTTGGTCCCATCGGGCCGTTGCCGGAAGTCTCGGCGCGGTTGCCGCGCTCGGTGCCGATGGCCTTGAGGTCCGCGCCAGCGCAGAAGTTCCCGCCCGCGCCGAACAGAACGGCGACCGAGGCATCCGGGTCGGCGTCAAAATCGGCGAATGCCTCGGCCAGGGCCGCGGCGGTCGGGGCGTCTACCGCGTTCCGTACGCTCGCGCGGTCCAGGATGACGGTCGTCACCGGCCCGGACCGCTCCACCCGGACCGGCGGCACCTTAATTGACCTGCCAGGTGTCGCCGCCGGCCAGCAGTTCGGCGAGGTCGCCGTCGCCCTGCCGCTGGCGAGCAGCGTCGATCTGCTCGGACATGCCCTCGTCGTAGCTCGGCCGCTCGACATTGCGGAACACGCCGATCGGTGTGTGCGCGAAGTCGGTGCTGTCCAGCCGGGACAGCGCAAAGGCGTAGGACGGGTCGGCGGCGTGTGCATCATGCACGAGCAGCGAGGCTGGGTCTGTGTCAGCGACCGGCGCCACCTCGAGACCGCCGTACTGGCCGGACCGCAAACCGAGGCTGCCATCTGCGCCGAACCTGATGGGCTCCCCGTGCTCTAGGCGGATGACCCGCTGCTCCCGCTGGCCGGGCTCGGTGACCGGCAGGAAGGCGTCGTCGTTGAAGATCGGGCAGTTCTGGTAGATCTCCACGAGCGCGGTGCCCTTGTGGTCGGCAGCCGCGCGCAGCACGCTGGTCAGGTGCTTGCGGTCGGAGTCGATCGTCCGGGCCACGAAGCTGGCCTCGGCGCCGATGGCCAGGGAAACCGGGTTGAAAGGGGTGTCCAGCGAGCCGAACGGCGTCGACTTGGTGACCTTGCCCTGCTCGGAGGTCGGCGAGTACTGGCCCTTGGTGAGCCCGTAGATCCGGTTGTTGAATAGCAGGATCTTGATGTTCACGTTGCGCCGCAGTGCGTGGATGAGGTGGTTACCGCCGATCGACAGTGCATCGCCGTCACCGGTGATCATCCAGACCGACAGGTCGGGCCGGGAGGCAGCCAGACCGGACGCGATGGCCGGGGCCCGGCCGTGGATCGAGTGCATCCCGTAGCTGTTCACGTAGTACGGGAGCCGGGACGAGCAGCCGATGCCGGAGATCACCACGAGGTTCTCCCGCGGGACCTCAAGCTCCGGCAGGAACGACTGGAAGGCCGCCAGGATGGCGTAGTCGCCGCAGCCTGGGCACCAGCGCACCTCCTGGTCGGACTTGAAGTCCTTGGTGGCGAGCTTGGTATCGGCCTTCGGCACCAGCGTCAGCGACGCGAACCGGTGGGTTGGCTCGGGGAACTCGGCATCAGACATTGGAGATCACATCCTGGATGACGTCGGCGAGCTCGGCAGCGCGGAACGGCAGGCCGCGGACCCGGTTGTAGGAGAGCACGTCAACCAGGTAGCGCCCGCGCAGCAGGAGTGCAAGCTGGCCGAGGTTGATCTCCGGCACCAGTACCTTGTCGTACGACCGCAGCACGTCGCCCAGGTTGGAGGGGAAAGGCGACAGGTGCCGCAGGTGTGCCTGCGCTATCGCGCCGCCGGCCAGCCGCACCCGCCGGACCGCGGCACCGATCGAGCCGTAGGTCGATCCCCAGCCGAGCACGAGCACGCGCGCGTCACCGTCTGGATCGTCGACTTCCAGCGGCGGGATGTCGGCGGCGATGCCATCGATCTTCGCCTGGCGCAGCCGGACCATCGTGTCGTGGTTGTCGGGGTCATAGGAGATGGAGCCAGAGCCGTCGGCCTTCTCGATGCCACCGATCCGGTGTTCGAGCCCGGGCGTGCCGGGCACGGCCCACGGCCGCGCGAGCGTCTGCGGATCACGCTGGAACGGCAGGAACGGAGCCCCGGCCGAGCCGTCCACGGCGACGTTCCCGCTCGCGAATTTAAAGTCGTCCCGAAGGCGCGGCAACTTATCAACGGCCGGGATGCGCCACGGCTCCGATCCGTTGGCAAGGTAACCGTCGGAGAGGATCACGACGGGCGTGCGGTACTTGACCGCGATCCGCACCGCCTCCAGGGCGGTGTCGAAGCAGTCGGCCGGGGTGGCCGGGGCGACGACTGCGACCGGGGACTCGCCGTTGCGGCCGAACAGCGCCATGAGCAGGTCGGCCTGCTCGGTCTTGGTAGGCATGCCGGTGGACGGGCCGGCTCGCTGGATGTCGCAGATGATCAGCGGCAGCTCGACGGAGACCGCGAGGCCGATGGTCTCCGCCTTCAGGCACATGCCAGGGCCCGAGGTGCTGGTCACCCCGAGGCCGCCGCCAAAGGAGGCCCCGAGCGCGGCGCCGACGCCGCTGATCTCGTCTTCGGCCTGCATGGTCCGCACACCGAAGCGCTTGAGCCGGGACAGCTCGTGCAGGATGTCAGAGGCCGGCGTGATGGGGTAGCTGCCGAGGAACAGCGGCAGGCCCGACCGGCGCGAGGCGGCCACCAGGCCGTAGGACAGGGCGGTGTTGCCAGTGATATTGCGGTAAGTGCCCCGCTCCAGCGTGGCCGGCTTGACCTCGTACTGAACGGAGAAGGCCTCGGTCGTCTCGCCGTAGTTCCAGCCGGCCTGGAAGGCAGCCTTGTTGGCGGCGAGGATGTCCGGCTTATTGCCGAACTTGCCGTCCAGGAACTTGATGGTGCCTTCGACCGGCCGGTTGTAGAGCCAGGACAGCAGGCCGAGGGCGAACATGTTCTTGGCCCGCTCGGCGTCCTTCCGGGTGATGTCGAAGTCCTCGAGTGCGCGCACAGTGACCGAGGTGAGCGGGATCGCATGGACCTGGTAGGCGTCCAGCGAGCCGTCCTCCAGCGGGCTGGTCTGGTACCCGACCTTGGCCAGGTTGCGCTTGGTGAACTCGTCGGTGTTCGCGATGATGTCGGCCCCGCGCGGCAGATCAACCAGATTGGCCTTGAGCGCCGCCGGGTTCATCGCGACCAGCACGTCGGGCGCGTCGCCCGGAGTCAGGATGTCGTGGTCGGCGAAGTGCAGCTGGAAGCTGGAGACGCCGGGGAGCGTGCCAGCTGGAGCGCGAATCTCCGCCGGGAAGTTCGGCAACGTGGACAGGTCGTTGCCGAAGCTCGCAGTCTCCTGGGTGAACCTGTCTCCGGCGAGCTGCATGCCGTCGCCGGAGTCCCCGGCGAACCTGATGATGACACGATCGAGTTGCTGGACCTGCTTGGTCACAGTCCCGGCCTCCTTCACGCGCCGAGGCCGGGCGAATTGACGCGGTGACGGCGTGTGCTGTTAGAGCTTTCGCAGCCCTGGTCGCCAGCTTGCACAGCTACCAGGGCGGTGCACATCCTACGTGGTCACAATCGTTACGGCAGGCATGACTACGTGGGGGCCGCCTGCCAGCGGCTAACGAGCAATTGTAATACATGTAAACGTGCCGCCCGGGCCGATAAGTTCACGCCTTTACCAACCGGACCGCAGCGACGCGCCCGCGGCCAGCCGGACCCGCTGATCAGCGTCCCGCTGGCCGGCCCGCTGGCCAGCTGGCGCTCGCACGCGCCCTGTGAACTGGCGCACACTCCGGCGCGTCTATAGTGGCCATGGCTGAGCCGTCGGCGTGGCCAGCGCGCCAGCTGAGTTCCATCACATGCAGCGCCCGGCCCGCCCCGGTCGCTGCCTTGGTTCGTCAGCGGGCTCCGGTCGCTTAGGGCCGGTGCCGCAGCACGAACCGCTCGACGGCGTTCGCGAATCCCTCGTCCTGGTTCGACGTCGTCACCCGCCGGGCCGCGCGCTTGACCTCGCTGCTGGCGTTGCCCATCGCGATGCTGAGCCCCGAGTGCGCGAACATCAGTACGTCGTTGGGCATGTCGCCGATGGTCGCGATGTCAGCGGGCCCGATCTGGTACCTGGTGGCCAGGTACTGCACGACCGCGCCCTTGTTGGCCTGCGGATGCGTTACATCCAGGTAGTACGGCTGTGACGTGGCGGCGGTGACATGGTCGCCGAACTGGTCGTGCACGGCCGAGGTCGCCCGGTCCACCGCTGCGGTGTCGTCGCTGACGCCAACGAGCTTGGCCACGCTTCCGGTCAGTCCCTGCAGGCCAGCCGTCATGACCTTCGGCTCGAACTTGACTGTCCAGCTCTCCCTGGCCACATGCGGGCCGTCTGCCTTGGGCACCCACCAGTCCGCGCCGCTATACAGCCAGACGTCGAGCGAGTGCGACTGCATTATCTGAGCGACCGGGACGACGAGGTCCTCGGGCAGCACGCGCTGCTCGATCACGTTCATGTCCCGGTCGACGAGCAGCCCGCCGTTGAAGGCGGCGATGGGCGTCTGGAGGTCCAGCGGCTCGATCAGCATCGCCATGCCGCGTGGCGGACGGCCGCTGGTGATGGCGAAGATGACCCCGGCCTCGTGCAGCTGGCGCACCGCGGCGATGGCCCGGTCAGTAAGGACCTTGTCCTGGGTGACCAGCGTGCCGTCGACGTCGGCCAGCAGCAGCCGGACCGCAGGATCGGTCATCGGGCACCTGCCTGAGCGCCGCGGTAGGCATCGATGACATCGCGGTACCGGCTGGCAATGCGGTCGACGGCCTCGTCGCGGCTCGCCTGGCCGGCCAGGTAGTCCTGCAGGGCGAGCTGCCAGAGGGTCCGGCCGACGGCGAACCCGTCGAAGCCGGCCACCCGCGCTCCGATCCGCACCCACTCCAGAACCTGCGGCTCGTCCGCGCCGCGGCCGAGCACGATGCACTTGACGTGGCCGCGCCCGCTGGCCTGAGCCTGTGCCACCACGGCAGCGCAGTCCGCCTCGCTATCCAGCCCCTCGATCTTCCAGATGTCTGGCTCGACTCCACCTGCCTGCAGGGCCGCGAGCGTCTCGACCACCAGTCGCGGTCGCAATTGCCGGTCGTAGTCGCGCTGATGACCTTCGAATCGGTCCAGCTGCGCCGTCGTGGCAGGCACCAGCAACTCGAACAGGAACCGCCGTTCGCGCTGGCGCAGCCAGCTGCTCAGCTCGGCGAGCCGCGCCGTCTGGCGCTTGTTCATGGCGGCATCGCCTTCGGGGTTGTACCGGACCAGCACCTTGGCGAACGTGGGGTCGAACGCCTCGATGTGCGCGCCGAATTCGGCGCCGTACTGGAACTCGAACTCCTCCTGACCGGAGCGCTCGACCGGCATGGCGAGCGGCACGCCCTCCGCCTGTGCCCGGCGCGCCACCTGCGTGCCGAATTCCTCGTCGACCAGGACGCCGCACGCGGCCGGAGGCGCGCCGTCAGCCAGAGCCTTGCGGTGCGCGTCGAAGATGATCTCCTTGGCCGCGGCGATGCCCTGGTGCACCTGCTCGGACACCGGCTCCTTGGCACCGAAGAGCCCCTGCTCGAAGGAGCCCCGGTGGTCGAAGGCAAGCAGGTACAGCGGCTTGTCGTAGCCGAGCGTCATCGGAGCCTCCCGTGTGATCGTGCTCAGCCGGAGTTCGGCAGGTGCCAGTGGTAGGGCGCGATCAGCTTGCTGACGGCATCTGGTCCCCACGATCCCTGGTCATACGACTGGACCGGGGGCGGGTCGTCGAGCAGCGGCTGCGAGATCTCCCAGAGGCGCAAGATGCCGTCGGAACTGGTGAACAAGGACTGGTCGCCGGTCATCGCGTCCAGGATCAGTCGCTCATAGCCCTCGAGGGCGTTCGCGGCGGCGAAGGAATCTTCATAGGTGAAGACCATCTTGGCCGCGCCGAGAGTCATCTGCGCTCCCGGCTCCTTAGCCAGGAACCGCGTGGTGATGGATCCGGGGTCGGCGAAGTCGATCACGATCTCGTTCTTGCGGCCGTCGGGGATGTCCTTGCGATTGGCCTTGAACATCCGCAGTGGCGGCTCGTGGAAGCCCAGCGTGATGACCTGCCGCCCAGCGCCCATGCTCTTGCCAGACCGGAGGTAGAACGGCACGCCCTTCCACCGCCAGTTATCTACCTCGGCCTTCACCGCGACCATCGTCTCGGTCTGCGAGTCAGCCGCGACTCCCTGGGTCTCGCGGTAGCCCTGGTACTGGCCGCGGACCACATGGCGGACGTCGATGGGCCGCATGGCGTCGAAAACCTTCAGCTTCTCCGCTCGCAGCTGGGCTGCCGTCAGCGCCGTCGGCGGTTCCATGGCGACGAAGCCGAGAACCTGGAACAGGTGCGTCACAACCATGTCCCGGTAGGCGCCGGTCTTGTCGTAGAAGTCAGCGCGTCCCGCGATCGACAAGGTCTCCGGGACGTCGATCTGCACGTAGCAGATATGCGCGCGGTTCCAGACCGGCTCGAACAGGCCATTGGCGAAGCGCAGCGCCAGGATGTTGTCGACGGACTCCTTGCCCAGGAAGTGGTCGATGCGGAAGATCTGCGACTCGCTGAAGACCGCGTGCAGGGCGTTGCCCAGCTCGGTGGCCGACTTCAGGTCGGTGCCGAACGGCTTCTCGACGATCACCCTGGACCGGTCGCTGGCCAGCCCCGAATCGCCGAGCAGGCCCACCATCGAGGCGAAGGCGCTGGGTGGCACCGCCAGGTGGAACAGCCGGCGCGGGGAGCCGCCGATCTCCTTCTCGGCCCGCTCGACTTCAGCAGTGAGCGGGGCGTAATTGTCCGGATCGGCGCTGGCAAAGGACAGTCGCTCGGCGAATGCTGGCCAGGTCTGCGCGGTCGGCTTGCTAGCGCAGAAGTCCAGCGCCGCCTGCCGGGCGTGTGCGCGGAACTCGTCGGTGCTGACCGAGAAGCTGGCCGGCGACGTGCCGATGATCCGGAAGTTGTCGGGCAGCAGCCCGGCCGCGGCCAGGTGGAACAGGCCGGGCAGCAGCTTGCGCCTGGCCAGATCACCCGTCGCCCCGAACA
This sequence comes from Streptosporangiaceae bacterium, assembly GCA_036495585.1. GTDB lineage: Bacteria > Actinomycetota > Actinomycetes > Streptosporangiales > Streptosporangiaceae > JAJYUU01. The sequence continues at coordinate 77,228 of DASXMP010000033.1, read as the reverse complement.
GCACGATCACGTGATCCTCGGGACGCTTGGCCGCTGCGACCGCGGATCGGGCGCCTCGGTTATTGACAGAGTTTGCAGTCATGGGGGGAACCTCGTGATTTCGGAATGCTTTAACCGGCGGCAGGCTGGTCGGCCAGCACCAGCGACCTGTCCGCCAGTACCCGACCGGCGGGTATCGATGCATCACCCGCCAGCAGCCGGGCGAGCGGGTCCTTCTTGTCCGCCCCGGTCACCAGCCACAGCAGCTGCCCGGCCCGGCTGATCGCCGGATAGGTCAGGGTCATGCGCTGCCGCCCCTGGTAGGGCTCTGTGAGGGCGACGAGTGCGTCGGTGACGTCGAGCACCGGGTCGCCGGGCACGAGCGACGCCGTGTGGCCGTCCGGGCCGAGCCCGAGATGCATGAGGTCGAACCGGGCGGGCAGCCCGGCGCCGTACCGCGCCGCGGCTGCCTCAAGGTTGCTGTCGGTTACCGGCATCGGGTGCACCTGCGCGGGCGCCGCGCCAATGCTTGCGCGCAGGTGCGTGAGGTTCCGGTCCGGGTCGCCGTCGGGCGCAACCCGCTCGTCCACCTGGAAGAGCTCGGTCTGAGCCCACGGCATGTCCTCGCCGGCTAGCTCGGCGAACATCGCCCACGGCGTGTGCCCGCCGCTCACCGCGAACGTGAACGAGCCCCTCGCTGCGACCGCGGTCCGCGCCATCTCGGCCACATACGTGGCGGCCTTCACGGCGACTGCGCGGGCGTCCGGTGCGACCTCCAGCGTGTGCTGCACGGTCGTCAGGCCTTCTTCTCGGCATGGCCGCCGAACTCAGACCGCATCGCGGAAAGGATCTTGCCAGTGAAGTCACCGAGGCCACGCGACTCGAAGCGCTCATACAGGGACTCGGTGATCACCGGGGCAGGCACGCCTTCCTCGATGGCTGCTACGACTGTCCATCGGCCCTCGCCGGAGTCCGAGACGCGGCCGGCGAAGTCGCTCAGGTCGGGATCCTTCGCGAACGCGGCGGCGATGAGGTCGATCAGCCACGAGCTGATCACCGAGCCGCGCCGCCACACCTCGGCCACCTCGCTGACATCGATGCTGTACTGGTAGGCCTCTGGGTCCCGCAGTGGTGCGGTCTCCGCGTCGGCTTCCTGCTGGTGCAAGCCGGCGTCGGCGTGCTTGATGATGGACAAGCCCTCGCCGATCGCGGCCATCATGCCGTACTCGATGCCGTTATGGACCATCTTGACGAAGTGGCCGGCTCCGTTCGGCCCGCAGTGCAGGTAGCCGTGCGGCGCTGTGCTGTCCGCGAGCGTTCGGCCTGGTGTCGGCTCCGCGCTGCCCTCACCCGGCGCGATGGTCTTGAAGATCGGGTCCAGGTGCTCCACCGGGCCCGGTTCGCCGCCGATCATCAGGCAGTAGCCCCGGTCCAGGCCCCACACGCCGCCGCTGGTCCCGCAGTCGACATAGTGAATGCCGTCAACGCTCAGCTGCCTGGCCCGGTCGATGTCATCGCGGTAGTACGAGTTGCCGCCGTCGATGATGATGTCGCCCTCGTCGAGCAAGGGCCGTAGCTGGTCGATGGTCGACTCGACGACCGCCGCCGGGACCATGATCCAGATGGCTCGCGGCTGCTCGAGCTTGCCGACAAACTCGGTGATGGTGGACGCGCCGTCCGCGCCCTCGTCCGCCAGCTGGGTGACCGCGGTGGGGGTCCGGTCGTAGACGACGCAGTGATGGCCGTCGTGCATCAGCCGGCGCACCAGGTTGGCACCCATCCGGCCGAGGCCGATCATGCCGAGCTGCATCGGCGTGTCTGTTGGCATAGCTAGCCTTCCATTCTTCTTTTCGGGAACGTCGCCGACTGGATCCGCGGCCGCTCGTCAGCGCGCTGCCTTGAGCGCGCGATACTTCCGGATCAGCGCATTGGTCGACGAGTCGTGGCTCAGCTCCGGTTCGGTGGCGTTCTCCAGTTCCGGCGCGATCTGGTTGGCCAGCGCCTTGCCGAGCTCAACGCCCCACTGGTCGAAGGAATCGATCTCCCAGATCGCGCCCTGGGTAAATACGCTGTGCTCGTAGAGCGCGACCAGCGTGCCAAGCAGCCGCGGCGTCAGTACCTCGGCCAGCAGCACGTTGGTCGGCCGGTTGCCCTCCATCACCCGATGCGGCACCACGTGCTCGGGCGTGCCCTCCGCGCGCACCTGCGTCTCGGTCTTGCCGAAAGCGAGCGCCTGGGCCTGAGCGAACACGTTCGAGGACAGGATGTCGTGGTGGTTGCGGATCGGGTTCAGCGACTTGCCGAACCCGATCAGGTCCACCGGGATGAGCCACGTGCCCTGGTGCAGGAGCTGGTAGAAGCTGTGCTGGCCGTTGGTGCCCGGCTCACCCCAGAACACCGCGCCGGTTGTGTAGTCCACCTGGCGTCCGCCGAGCGTGACGTGCTTGCCGTTGGACTCCATGGTGAGCTGCTGCAGGTAGGCGGGGAACCGCTTGAGGTACTGGTCGTAGGGCATGACCCCGACGGTCTGCGCGCCGAAGAACTCGTTGTACCAGACGCAGAGCAGGCCCATGAGGACTGGCAGATTCCGCTCCAGCGGGGCCGTGCGGAAGTGCTCGTCCATCGCGTGGAACCCGGCCAGCATCTGGTCGAAGTTGTCTGGCCCGATTGCGATCATCGTGGACAGCCCGATGGCCGAGTCCATCGAGTACCGGCCACCGACCCAGTCCCAGAAACCGAACATGTTCTGGGTGTCGATGCCGAAGGCGGCGACCTTCTCTGCCGCTGTCGACACCGCGACGAAGTGCTTGGCGACGGCATCCTGCGTGCCAAGCTCGCTGACCACCCAGTCGCGGGCAGACGTCGCGTTGGTGAGAGTCTCCAGCGTGCCGAATGTCTTGGACGAGATGATGAACAGCGTCTCGTCCGCGCGCAGGTCCCTGGTCGCCTCGGCGAAGTCGGTCGAGTCGACGTTGGAGACGAACCGGAACGTCAGGTCCCGGGCCGAGTAGTGCCGCAAGGCCTCATAGGCCATGACCGGGCCGAGGTCCGAGCCGCCGATGCCCACGTTGATCACAGTGCGGATCCGCTTGCCGGTGTAGCCAGTCCATGCCCCCGAGCGAACGCGGTCTGCGAAGTCACGCATCCGGCTGAGCACCTCATGGACCTGTGCGACCACGTCCTCCCCGTCCACGACGAGCGACGTGGTGGCCGGCATCCGGAGCGCGACATGCAGCACCGCGCGGTCTTCGGAGACGTTGATGTGCTGGCCGGCGAACATCGCATCCCGCCGCTGCGGCACTCCTGACTCCTCGGCCAGCTCCACCAGCAGCCGCATGGTCTCGTCAGTGACGCGGTTCTTGGAGTAGTCCAGGTAAAGGCCGGCGGCCTCGGCGGTCAGCCGGTCGCCGCGGCTCGGGTCGTCGTCGAAGATTTCCCGCAGGTGGCGGCCGCCGATCTCGGCGTAGTGCCGTTCCAGCGCATGCCAGGCCTTGCGCTCGCGGAGCGGCGGGACGTCGGTCATGTCGCGTCTCCTTCATGGGATGACAGGCGCAGTGGCGAAAGAAAGAAACTGTCGCGCCGATGACCATCGGCTGACTCAAGCTGGAGCGGGCGAGCTCACCAGGTCTATCCCAGCATGACTGGCCCGGGTGGTGGTGCCCGGCCCGGTGAACCCGCGGAAAACTAACCGCGTTCTTAGTAGGCATGGATGCCGAGTTGCGGAGCAGACAGGGCCGGCGGCAGTTGGCTGGCCAGCGGCGGAGCGAGACCTTGCTGAAGGCGGCGGGGGCGGGACTGCTGTGGGCCAGCGCCGGTATTCACCTTGACCTCTATCTCACCGGTTACCGGACCATTCCGACAATCGGCCCGCTCTTCCTGCTTCAGGTGATCGTCGGGCTCCTGCTGGGCTTGCTGATCCTGGTGACGCCCAGCCGGCTGATCGCCGCGGTCGGCGCGCTGTTCGCCCTCAGCACGCTGGGCGGCTACCTGCTGTCCTTGCAGTTCAGCTTGTTCGGATTCCGCGAGGTACGGACTACGCCAGGCATTGTGGCCGGCATCCTGGACGTGCTGGCCTTCACTGCGCTGGCCATCTACGCACTGACACCGCGCGGTGGGGTGCTGGCTGCGGCATGGGCCAAAGTCCAGGGCGGTCTGAACCACGCAGGACCGAGTGCAGAGGCGGGCCGGCAATCGCACGCGCGTGTGCCTAGCCTGAGCACGGGCCAGGCAACCGCAGCGGCTGGCGTCGTCTCGCTTGTTGCGCTCGGGTTGTTCGCCGCGGCCCTCGCCGCCGCAGGAGTGTCTGGTTCGGCCGGCGGGAGCGGCGGATCGGTCAGCGGGGCCCAGTTGCGGACCACTCAGATCAACGGGGTGACGGTCCTGACGAATAGCCAGGGCCGGACGCTCTACTGGTTCGCACCGGACACGCCCACCAAATCGGTCTGTAACGGCTCCTGTGCTGCCTACTGGCCGCCGGTCAAGGGGCCGGTCACCGCCGGTCCGGGCGTCACCGGGAAGCTTGGCACGATCATGCGTTCCGACGGATCGACCGAGGAAACCTATAACGGCCATCCGCTCTATACCTATATCGGCGACTCGGGCCCCGGCCAGGCGCACGGCAACAACCTGAATCTCAACGGCGGCCTCTGGCACGAAGTAGCGGCGAGCCTGTAAGGCCGCCGCTCCACCCACAGACTGGTCCCGTGCCGGGCGGTAACTGGAGCCCCCGCCCGGCGCGGGACCTGCCTTTTTGGATAGGCCCAGCGCAGTGGCTCTGCTGAGCTTCGGCTGCGGCAGGCAGTCGTGGCGGCGTTTCCCAGCTAGCGGTAATTCACGAACTGGACGGCTATGTCCAGGTCCTTGCCCTTCAGGAGGGCCTGGACAGCCTGCAGTTCGTCCTTCTTCTTCGAAGAGACCCGCAGTTCGTCGCCCTGGATCTGAGCGCGGACGCCCTTCGGCCCCTCATCCCGGACGATCTTAGAGATCTTCCTGGCCTCGTCCTGGGAGATGCCTTCCTTGAGGCCGACATGGAGGTGGTACTCCTTGCCCGACGGCCTCGGCTCACCAGCGTCCAGGACCTTCAGCGAGACCGAGCGCTTGATCAGCTTGTCTTTGAACACGTCGAGGACCGCGTTGGCGCGTTCCTCGCTGTTCGCTTTGATTTCCACTGCCTCCTTGCCTGACCAGGCGATGGAGGCGCCGACGCCGCGGAAGTCGAACCTGCTGCCAATCTCCTTGATGGCCTGGTTCACCGCGTTGTCGACTTCCTGATGGTTGATCTTCGAGACGATGTCGAAGGAAGAGTCGCCAGCCACCGGCCCAGGTTAGCGTCCTGACAGCGCCTTTGCGTCGTCAAGGTGGCTGGCTCGGCCGCGGGTGGTGCTGGCTCGGCCGCGGATGGTGCTGGGCACAGGCCGTGCAGCACCCGTTGGACCAGGGTGGTGAAGTGCCGGCCGCGTTCCGCTATCCTTCACAGTGCCCGTTCTGCGGGACGGCGCACGGCAGGTTGCCCGAGTGGCCAAAGGGAGCGGTCTGTAAAACCGTCGGCTCAGCCTACGTTGGTTCGAACCCAACACCTGCCACCAGCAGCCACGATAACCCCTGACCTGTGCGAATGCGGTCAGGGGCTCATCTTTGGATGCCCGGTTGCGGCCCGACGTTCCCGGCGGTTCACGGCTGCTGGCGCAACCACGGCGAAACGCGTTACGGGGTGTCGTCGTCGCGCAGGGCGTCGTCGATCCGGCCGTTCCAGAGCTGTTCCTGGCCATCGATGCATCCCGCGTAGACGCGCAGGAGGACGGCGACGCCGTGTCCGGCGCGGCGGGCGATCTCGGGGGCGGGCACGCCCGCGTTGAGCTGGAGGGTGATGCCGCTGTGCCGCAGGTCGTAGGGCCGTCCGGCCAGCGGCGAGCGCGCCCGGGCGGGGGTGAGGGCTTCTTGCCGGGCTTTCTGCCAGGCGCGGCCGTAGGTGTTCTCGCTGAGCATGGCTCCCCGTGTGGCGCGGAACAGGCGGCCGTCCGGGGCCGTGCCGAACCGGGTGACGTGCGAGCGGATCATCGTCACCAGTTCCGGCGGGATCGGCACGGGACGGGTAGCTTTCCTGGCCCGGTGCTTGAGATGTCTTTCGTCATGGTTGGTGCCGGAGTCCGTCCACGCGGAGCCGACGCGGGGAGCGTTGCCGGTCAGCAGGAGCAGGCCCCAGCCGGTTTCCGGGAGGATGGCGCAGTCGTCCTCGCGCAGGGACACCGCCTCGCCGGGGCGCATGCACGCGTAGTAGAGGCAGCCGAAGAAGGCCGTCGGTTCCGGGTGGGCCTTCTCTACGGCGGCGAGCAGTGCGCGGGCCTGGCGCGGGCGGGCGACTACCCGCCGGTCAACCTCGTCGGCGACCTCGGGTGCCTTCCAGGAGACTTTGCCGATTGGATTGGCGGGCAGGATGTCCCGTTCGACGGCATAGCTGAGAGCGCCGTAAAAGACGGCGCGCTTGCGCGCGATCGTGGTTGCTGCGGCCGGGTTGCCGTCCATCGTTACCGACAGCGCGTTCAATGCCCGGCGGATCAGTTCCGAGCGTTGCTGGGAATCGTCCAGGGCAGCCACCGGGAGCGAGTGATCCGCGGCCAGGCCAGGGCACTGGCCTCTGGTTCGGTGAGCATGGGTTCTGGTCTCCGCCAAGCCTGGACGCAGCCGCCTGCTCGCCAGGGACTTGGCAGCTGCCACGATGACGCAGCAGAGCAAGCTAGAGCCGGAACTTCATGATCCGATCATGTGCCTACCGGTTCCAGGTCGCCACGGATCAGGTCGCCGATTGGCGGGATCTTTGATTCCCGATCGGACGCCTTGGTCTGACATTGGCTCGTCATCGAAGCGCGGAATGACATGCAGGTGAGGGTGCAGCCCGTTATCGTTCCAACCGAGCGTGTAGCTGTCCGGAGCGAGCCGCTTGTGCAGTTCTGCTCGAACGAGAAGCAGAAGTTCGCGCGTTGCTGCCCACTCCTCAGCGGTCAGGTCGAATAGAGAAGCCCGGTGAACGATGGGCACGATTGCCCCGGAGCCGGGCAGGACGCCTTCCGCCAGTCCGGCCTGGGCCCGGATGGCCGGGTCGCGGCTCGAGACGAATATGCAGTGGGGGGTCTCGATGAAGATCTCAGCTGCCCTCATCCAGCTTTGATCACAGAACACGCAGCCTTCGAACATCGGGTGCCTCCCACAGGGCCGCCTGGCACGCTCCCAAGCTACGGCGCCAGGACCGCGTTCCGCGATAGTTGGCTGCTCGCGGTCGTGTCCGGATTCCGGATCTATCACCTGCCACACGCTACGGAAACGCCCCGCTAGCTGCGATTTCTCGCGCTGGCGTGGCGTTTTTTCGCTGTCCCAGTGTGTGTCACCCTGGGTCGCTGTAGGGCGTTGTGTTGCGGTGTCCGCGGACGCATAGCGGACGGGAATCGGGGCCAGGGAGCGGTTCGGGGGACCGTCGGCTTTGCACGGACGGCCACGGACCGGGGCGCGACTACGGACGGGCCAGGGACAATGGTCAGCGACGGCCTGTTGTGCCGGCTTGACGTTCGGGGGCGGAGCTGAGCGCGCATGTCGCCGCTGCGCGCCCGCTGCCCGGCCGGTTTCCCGGGAGGGGCGGCCGGGAAGGCCGGGTGCGGTGATGGCCAGGGTGGCGGTCCGGGAGAGTGTGACGCTTGCCGGGCGGGCGGAGCGGGCGCGTGCCGCCCGCGCGTTCGTCTCGGAGGTATTCGGCTCCGGGCACCCGTGCGAAGATGTGGCCATCTTGCTGGTCAGTCCCTGATGCCGCTGCGCGGCGCCGTAGCGGCGTGAAAAATGCCGGTGGTACCACCCGTGACGTCGTATCCCTGTGGCCGGCCGAGGCCGCGGGTCAGTCTGACGCCAGGATCCGGAACTTCCGAGGCGCCGTTGATTGTGCCTGTGAGCACGCGGCTCAGATTCCGCATCGCGCCCTGGTTCCCCTGGCGGTACCGCCGCTCAGGCTAGCGCCGCCCGGCGCGGGCCGATCCCGACTGTCGAGGAGATGACCTCATGGACCTCAGCAACTCGGTCGTAGTCGTGACCGGCGCATCGTCCGGTATCGGTGCCGCCACGGCCCAAGCGGCGTCGCGGGCCGGCGCCCGGGTGGTGCTCGTCGCCCGACGAGAGGACCGCATTCGCCAGCTCGCCACCGACCTGGGTGATGCCCTCCCAGTGGGGTGCGACGTCACTGACGCAGGCCAAGTCGCGGACGCGGTCCGGGCGACCATGGACAAGTTCGGCCGGCTCGACGTGCTGGTCAACGACGCCGGACAGGGACTCACCGCTTCGATCGAAGAAACCGACCCGGCCGATTTCCGCGCCATCCTGGACCTGAACCTGACCGCGCCATTGATCACGATGCAGGCGGTGCTGCCGGTCATGCGGGCGCAGGGTGGCGGTGCGATCGTGAACGTGAGTTCGGGGACTGTCTTCTCGGTGCTTCCGCTCTCGGGTGCGTATGCGGCGTCCAAGCAGGGTCTGGCGATGTTGTCAGCAACCGCTCGGCTCGAACTTGCCGACGCTGGCATCGTCGTCTCGACCTTCTACCCGTTTGTCACCAGCACCGAGTTCATCGACTCCATCAAGGCGGGCAAGGAGGCGGCGGCGCAGATGATGTCCGACGGCGGGCTCAAGGCGCAGCCGCCAGAACTTGCAGCCGACGCGATCATCGACCTGATCCGCAGCTGTGCCGACCGGGCCGACGTGGTTCCCCAACAGTTCGGCGGCACTTATCAGGACTGAGGTGGTACCTGCGGGGGCAGCCGCAGGACCGGCTGCGCGTCCAGCCCGGCCGCGGAGTGCCAAGTTAACTTGACACTTCCTCCCGTCGCCGGTCATCGCTGGGTGTGGCGGGGATGGCGTTGTCGATGAGGACGGCGGCGAGGGCGGCGGCGGTGGGGAAGGAGTCGGCGTTGAGGACCCGGGTGCGGGCCGCGGCGCCGTCGAGGAGCAGCGCGAGCTGCTCGCCGAGTTGTTCGGGGTCGGCGGCGCCGGCTTCGCGGGCGGTGTCGGCGAGCCGCGCGGCGACGGCTTTCTTGTAGTCGCGTGCGTACTGGGATGCGGGGTGCTGGGGGTCGTGGAGTTCGACGGCGGCGGCGATGTACGGGCACATGGGGGTGGCGGCGGGGATGTCGAAGGCGGCGAGGAGCCGTTCGCGGGGCGTGAGGTCGGCGCGGTCGAACACGCCGGGCAGGACGGAAGGGTCGAACCGGCGCAGGTACTCGGCGACGAGTTCGTCCTTGCCGGTGAAGTGCTGGTACGCAGTGCGCTTGGACACCTGGGCCGCCGCGCAGAGCTGGTCCATGCCGGTGCGGTTGATGCCCTGCTCGCGGAACAGCTGCTGGGAGGCGCTGAGGATGCGCTCGCGGGCGCCCCGGCCGCGGCGCCGGCCTTGGGGGCCCTTCTCCAACTCCGTCATCGACCCATGGTACCCCAGCTGAGTAACGGTCGGTGTACATAACTTGCCTCCCGGCCGACCGCTCAGTACTGTAAGCACACAGGGCGGTTTACATAACACTGTCACTCCAGGTGCGCACCGTGCCACCGACCCAAGGGAGCGACCATGGGCAAGCCCTCATGACCGGCTCCATGCCTCCGTCGGCGCCTTCCCTGGCTCGAGCAACCGCCACCGCGGCCTTCTTCCTCGCGTGCGACGACTCCAGCTACGTCAACGGCACGGAACTCGGCGCCGACGGCGGCACCACTGCCATCTAAACCACATGACCCACAACCAGGGCAGGACATCTTATGAGCAGCATCAGCATCATCGGCACCGGGAACATGGCGCGCACCATCGGCGCGCTGGCGGTAGCGGGCGGCAGCACCGTCGAGGTCATGGGCCGCGATCAGTCCAAGGCCGCTGACCTGGCCAAGGCTCTCGGCGGCGGCGCCACGACGGGAGAATGGGGCACCGCCCCGGCCGGGGACATCGTCATCGCGGCCCTGTTGTACGAAAGTGTCGTTCCGGTCGTGGCCCAGTACGGAGACGCGCTCGCGGGCAAGGTCATCATCGACATCAGCAATCCCTTCAATTCCACGTTCGACGGGCTGGCTACCCGCGAGGAGAGCTCGATCGCGCAGGAAGTCGCCAAGGCGGCCCCGGCCAGCGCCAGCGTGGTGAAGGCGTTCAACACCATCTTCCGTCATGTCCTGGACAAGGGCCGGCCCGACGTCTTTATCGCTGGCGACAACGCGCAAGCCAAGGCAAGTGTGGAGGCGTTTATCGAGAGCCTCGGGCTGCGCCCGCTGGACGTCGGCGGCCTGAAAATGGCGCACTGGCTGGAAGGAGCGGGCCTGATCACGATGGGCCTCGCCAACCAGGGGGTGGGGAACTGGGACTTCGCCCTCAGCATCAGCGAACTTCCCGTCTGAGCAGACGGTTGACGGATCACCGAAAGGACTCGCCAATGAAGCTTGGTTTCGCTCTTCCCATAGTCGGGCCCGCTGTCAACGGCGCCGCTGGCCTGAGCGCGTTCTGCCGCGGACTCGAGGACCTCGGCTACGACACGCTGTGGGTCGGCGACCGACTGGTCCAGCCGGTCGATATGCATAGCACCTATCCGGGCAAAGAGCAGCCGTACCCACCGCAGATGAAGCGTTACCTCGACCCGGTGCTGTTGTTGACCGTCGCCGCGACGGCGACCAGCCGGGTGCGGCTGAACGCCAGCACGCTCAGCACCTTCTACTACGAGCCGCCGCACCTGGCCCGCCTGCTGACCACGCTCGACGTGCTCAGCGACGGCCGCCTCGACGTCGGCGTGGGACTCGGCTGGATGAAGGACGAGCACGACATCTCCCGCAGCGCGGACTGGCACCGGCGCGGGCGGATGCTCGATGACCTGCTGGCGTTCCTGCACGAATGGTGGACGACCACCCCGGTGTCCTGGGGCAGCGAGTTCTTCTCCATGCCGCCGGTCCACGCCGACCTGCGGCCGGTCCAAGCGGGCGGGCCGCCCATCTGGGTCGGCGGCGCCAGCGAGGCCGCGATGCGCCGGGTCGGCCGCAGCGCCGCCGGCTGGCTCGGGTTCGAAGGGCTGCCGGACGAGGTCGCCGACCACTTGTGGTCGATCGCGCGCCAGGCCGCGCAGGACGCCGGCCGCGATCCCGACGCGCTGAAGACGGCCATCCGGATCAACCTCGAACCGGGCACGTCCGTCGACTCGCTGGCCGACAAGCTCAAGCGCATCGCCGAGTCGGGTGCGGACGAGGCGTTCGTGGACGCCTTCGCACTGTTCCGGAACCTTGAGCAGATGCTTGACTTCGCCAGCCAGGTGATCGCGCGCACCGGTCGGTTGTAACCACGCAAGAGCCAGACATCTCGGCAGCTTCAGCAGGAATGATTCCCGTTCGACGATGATGCGCTCGACGGGCCGTCTCACCAGAAAGCAGGGCTGTTGCGCCGGATCGAGTGGAGCGTACGAGTCCCGGCTCTGTGGGCCACCGAGTCCGCGACCGGCGACGAGGGAGACGATGATCGAGCGGCAATCCTGAAATGCCAGGTCAAGGCCCCAAGGCCGGCCGCTCAGGCGCCGATCCAAGCAGCCGCCGAGTGGCGCGGGCAACGTTCAGCTCGGCCAGGACCTCGGCAACCGTCAGCAAGTCATCGTGTGGCGATCCGCGCCGTGCTGGTGTCGTAGTCCACGAAGCGGCGAAGCAGCCTGGGAAAGTGACGCCGCAGCGTGATAGCGGCCTTCGCGACGCGGCCGGGGAAGACGAACAGGTTTTCGTCAGCAAGCGAGCGCTCCACGGCGTCGACTACCTCGGACGTCGGCATGGTGCGGCGATGGTGAGCAACCGCGGCCGGGTCCTCGGCGGCCAGCTGGCGGTATTGCGGCGTGTCCACGCGACCGGGGCAGACGCAGCGGATCTTGACCCCGGTACCCCGGTATTCCGCGGCCAGCACCTCGGCATAGGCGTTAACCGCGGCCTTGGAGGCCGCGTAGGCGGACAAGCTCCGGGCGGGCACCCAGCCGTCGAGTGAAGAGTAGAGCACCAGCTCGCCCTGGCCACGTTCCACCATGGCGGGCAGGAAGGCGCGTACGACATTGACGGTGCCGACGAAGTTGACACGCCAGATCCGGTCGAAGTCCTGCCGCGATTGCTCCAGCGCGCGGCCGAGCCGGGCTATCGCGGCAGCATGTACCACCCGGTCCACTGGGCCGACTGCCGTCCGCAAGCTGTCTACCGCGCCCTCGTCGCTCACATCGCACACGTGAGCCTGCGCTCCGCTAACCCGCTGTGCGAGCGCCGCTAAGCCGTTCGGGTCGATGTCGACGGCGGCCACCGTCCATCCGCTAGCGGCGAGCTTGATCGCGGTCGCCTCGCCGATCCCGCTCGCTGCGCCAGTAACTAAGGCTGTGCCGCTCATTCGGTTTCCTCCCCGGTCAGAAGAGACCGCCGCCCAAGCAACGTGCCTGTCAGCATAATTCCGGCGGCGGTCAGCTCACATCCCGTTTGGTTAACGGTGATCGCCTGATGCAAGACAAGCGCCGAGGGAACAGACAACCGTCAGCCATGACGGCTGCCAGCAGGATGCCGGTGTAAATCGGGTGCCGGATCGTCCGGTGCGGGCCGGAACTTCATGACCCGGACCGGGACGGCCAGGGCCTGCCCGGCGCGGGAAGTCAGCAACGAGCTGTAGCCGGTCGGCCGCACTTGACGCCGCGCGTAGCGGACTCCCCCAGCATTCGCCGGCACGATGGCGTGCGCCTGCCGTGATAGCCGTCCCTCAGTGGTGAATGCGCCCATATCCAGACATCGTGCGGTGGCATCGGTGGATCTGGAACCGGCTTTGCAGCCAGCCGCTCTGGCCGACGGTTGTCGGCAGAGCAACGTTATTGCTGCGATCCCGGTATCCCCAGGTGTGTTCCCTCTGTCCGGGGTTAGCGGAGATCAATGCGCTGGAGGCGCGGCCGCAGGGCGAAGGGATTGGAACCGCCTTGATCATGGCGGCCGAGCAGCAGGCACGGCAGCGGTCGGTCCCGATCGTCGGTCTCGCCGTCGACGTCACGAATGACGGGGCACGGCGTCTGTACGTGCGCCTAGGCTACGCCCTGTGGCCGCATGGCACGGTGATCGACCATTGGGCTCCGCGCGACGATGAAGGCCAGGTACTTGGCGAACAAGCTGACGAGTGTTTCTACCTCACTAAGAGATTGACCTAAGGGTCAATTACCGCCAGTTGCCAAGCTGATGGCCACGCATTGTGAATGTGCGTGTGATGCACATCGGCCAGGTCGCGTGACTGAGCTGGCGGCAGCAGGTCACTACAGTTGACGCTCGCTGGGGATCGCATTCACGCTTATGACGACGATTGGCACGCCCGGGAGGGTCCCATGATCCTGATCAACATCAAGATGCAGGTCCGGCCCGAGAAGATGGATGAGTGGCTGTCGCTGGCCGACTCCTATGCCAAGGATGTCAACTCCGAGGTCGGCTGCTTGTTCTTCCAGTTCGCCCGAAGCCTCGACAACGACAACGAGTTCGTCTGCATAGAGGGCTTCAAGGACGCCGATGCAGGCGCCGCACATGTCAGGCAGCCTTATGTGAAGAAGTTCTTTGACACAGCGCCCGATTTGGTGGCCACGCAGCCGCAAATCATCTACATCGATAACCCCCATGACGGCTTCGGGCCGATGGGCGAGATCCAGCCTCGCTAACGAAACTTGGCGTGACGGCGCAGCCATCAGGGCAGACAGCTGAAGTCCCTGTCGCACTAGTGTCGGCCGAGCAGCAGGGCAGGCTGGTGTGCTCATTCGGCCTACGCTGAGAAGCGAGTCATGAGCATGCCCGCAGACTGTGCCCAGGCCGCCGCTGACAGGCTGAAGAGCCCAGGCGGCGGGGCTTCGATGGCAGTTGCTTCAATGTCGTGTGTCCAGCTCGCGCTGGCTCTGTCGGTATCCATGTTTGCCCAGCTCGGGCCCCTGGGTGTGGGTGGCCTGAGGCTGGTGTGGGCCGGCCTCCTCCTGCTGATTCTCATCCGGCCATGCCCGGGAGCTTTCACCGCCCAGGACCTCCAGGCCTGCTGCGTGCTCGGTGTCGTGACGGCCGGCCTGTTGCTGTTCTTCATGCTCGCGATTGCGCGCATCCCGCTCGGCACTGCTAGTGCGCTGGAGTTTCTCGGCCCGTTCATTGTGTCTATTTACGGCCCAGGCAGCGGCCGCAAGCTCTGGACGCTCGTGGCCGCCCCCGGGGTCGTATTGCTGACGCAGCCGTGGCACGGCGGCATCGACCCGGTGGGCTTCATGTTCGCACTCGCGGCTGCCGCCTGCTGGGGCAGTTACATCCTGCTCACGCAGCATGTCGGCGACCGGGTTACCGGCTTGAGCGGGCTGGGTGTCTCTATGCCTGTCGCCGGCGCCTTCGCCGCGCTTGTCGTTCTGCTGCTCGACGGACCGTCAGAGCTAGGCAAAGTGACCTGGCATGCCCTGTTCATTATGCTGGCGCTCGCCGCGCTCCATCCCGTGCTGACCTTCAGCCTTGAGTATCTCTCACTGCGCAGTCTCACCGCGAAGGCCTTCGGCACCCTGATGAGCCTGGAGCCAGCGATCGCGGTCCTGGCCGGGCTGCTCGTGCTCCGGCAGATCCCTGGAGCGGCCTCTGCCGCGGGTGTCGTCTTCGTGGTCAGCGCTGGAATCGGCGCTGTCCGCACCGGTGCGCGCGCACCCGAGCGGGACAACCGGCGCACTGACATGCCTTCCCTGCCCGCCACGTCGGAGGCCGATAGTCCATCACCATGACCGGAACTCCATACAAAGTGAGGCGCGCTAACCGATCCGGGCGAAGTGCCGCAACCGAGTCGTCGCTGGAGGCGCCAACCCGTGAATACGCCACCGCCACCTAGAGCGGAGCGAACCGATGAATCGGCCGTCCGCATTGGCGCTCTCGTTCCGCTAACACGGCCAGGCTGGGTCGAGGCCGGCCGGCACTTGCTCGCTGGACTCGAGCTGGCCGTTAGCGAAGTCAATGACGCCGGCGGGATCGGCGAAAGACCAATTGAGCTGGTGATCCGAGACACTGCCGCTGATCCGCAGCGGGCCGCTGCGGCCGTCGACGAACTGGCTCACCTTGGCGTTGCTGCCCTGGCCGGGGAGTATCACAGCGTCGTCGCTCGCGCCGCTGCCGCCAGGGCGGACGCCCTCGGCCTGCCGTTCCTCTGCTCGTCAGCGGTTCTCGACGCGCTCACCGAACGGCCGACGGAATGGGTCGCGCGCCTAGCACCGGCGCAGTCGCACGGCTGGCAGATCTACGCAGACTTTCTCCTCGGCGCGGGCCACAGCCAGATCGCCGTGGCAGCCGACCCGAGCGTGTACTGGGCGTCAGGGACCCGTATCCTGCGCGACTGCCTCGCATCACGCGGCGGAAGCGTGATCGAACTCGATGCGCGCGCACTGGGCCCGACAGCCCTGTGCGACGAATTGGTCAGCAGCCGCGCGACAGCCCTCATGCTGCTGGCTGGCTTCCCGAACCCAGCGGTGTCTATCGTTCGGGCCGTCCGCGACGACCGGCGCCTTGGCGAGATCATGATGGGTGCCCCTGCCGGGCAACCCGAGTTCGCCGAATGGTCAGCGTTGCTAGGCGACGATGGTGCCGCGATCCCGTTCTTGCGCTACCTGCCCGAGCGCCTCAGCCCACTCGGTGCCCGAGTCGAAACGGCCCTGCATGAGCGGCTAGCCGAAGCGCCTTCCTTCGTCGCGTTCGAGGGCTACGACACGATCGCCGTCCTTGTCGGGCTGCTGCGTTCTCACGGCTCGGATCCGGCGCGCATCGCCGGGTCCTGGCCGCGGGTTACCGTCGAAGGCACCCGCGGCCAGATCCGGTTCTCTCGCATGCCGGGCATCGGCGTCTGGCAATGGGCCTGGGCGCCAGCCCAGGTCGTTGATCGTGATCCCGCAGATCCTGACCGCTTCCGCATCCTTCGCGCTTGCTGAGCGCGTACTTGCCCGAAGGCCCGCTTGATCCATTGAGAACCGGCGGTATTGAGCGGTGGACAGGCCCGACGAGGACATGCACATCACGAAGGACCGGCCCAGCGTGTGCAATCCTCGAACTGTGCGCGACATCATTGCCGAGTACCTAAAGTGGCCGGACACTTTGCACTACCGCTTGGAAATGACCTTGCTGGGAGAGGACGAAGCGGGCCTCTGGGCAGGATCATCGGCCGGGGTGTCCGTGCCGCGCGGCGGGAGCGGCAGGGCCGGGCGCCACGCTCGGCCTGCTCAGCGACGCCCACGCCCTGGAGGTACGGTCCTGGCCGCAGGCGCCGCTGGCGCCGTTCTTTGATGTCGCGACCTTCTCTTACCAGGTCGGCGCATGTAAGCCGGAGGTCGCGGTATATGCCCACGTACTCGGTGGTCTTCTGGCCCCGGCAGCCGCAGCCGCCTACGTCGGCGATGGCAGCTACAACGAACTCGCGGGTGCCAGAGCCGCAGGTCTCGGTCTGGTCATCCTGGCCGAGCAGGCTTCCGCTACGGCGGCTCCGCACGACTTGCCCAGACTCCGCGCTCAAGACGACACCTCGGTGGCATCCTTGGCCGACTTGACTGACTTGGTCCGCAGCAGCGCCTGAAGTCGGCGGCGCCCCCGCCGCCGTGGCCGGCCCGCTGCGGGCCGGCCACAGAACGGAACGGCTACGGGCGGGGCTGGGGAGTGTGTACGCGCTTCGGGGCGTTGAGGGCGCCGAGCGCGAGGTCGGACTGGAAAGCGAAGTAGGCGGCCTTGGGGTTGAGGTTCACGTCGTAGAGGTCGGCGTACCCCTCGCCCGCGAAGGTGCCAGGCACCCAGGACTCAGAGTCGTCAAAGCCCCAGACTGTGAATGAGATGACTTCCGGCACTGCCAGGGCGGCCTTAAGCATCTCCTCGTACTCGAACGGCTGGGCGAACTGCGACAAGTTGTCGGTCGGGACCTGGTCGGTCGCATTGTTGACGAACGTGCGCACGTCGGCTTCGGTGATGGCGACCTTCAGGCCAATGCCGGCGTAGGCCACGAGGTCCTGCCGCCAGCGGATCGGGTCCCAGCCGAACTGGGTGTCCAGGTGTCCCTGGATGCCGACGCCGTCGATGTGGGCGTTCTTCTGCAGCGACTGCGCGAGCGCGAAGGCGGCTTCGAACTTGGCGTTCGTGCCATCCTCGCCGGCGATGTTGTAGTCGTTGTAGAACAGCAGCGCGCCCGGGTCGGCCTCATGCGCCCACTTGAATGCCAGCGGGATGACGTCAGGCCCGGCGTTGACGATCCAGAAATTGGTCGGGTCTACCTGCGAGGGGGTGCTGTCGGTGAGGAACTCGTTGCAGACGTCCCACTGCCAGATCTTGCCGCGGTACCGGCCGACCTCGGTGAAGATGTGCTCCTGGAGGATGTCCAGCAGCTGGGCCTGGGTGTAGTCGCCGGCCGCCACGTTGCTGACCAGCCAGTTGGGGAGCTGGTTGTGCCAGACCAGGGTGTGGCCCCGGACGAGGGCCTTGTTTGCCGCGGCGTAGTTGACGAGGTTGTCGGCGCCGGTCCAGTTGAAGACACCCTGCTCGGGCTCGACGACCTGCCACTTCATTTCGTTTTCTGGGGTGTAGACGTCGAACTGGCCGCTCGCGATGGCCGAGAGGTTGGGAGTGACGAGGTCCGTCGGCGTCAGCGCCGAACCGATGTGAAGGCCGATCTTGCTGGCCAGTTCCCGCAGCGAGTCAGCCGCCCACGGCACGTCGCCACTGCTGGCGGCAGTCGTGGCAGCGACAGCCGCAGCAGGCCCGGGCGTCTTCGCCGCGGGGGCCGAGGCTGCCGCCGCCATAGCCTGGGCACCGCCCGTGAAGACGGCTGCCGCACCAGCGGCTCCTGCCGCCAGGACGGTACGGCGCTTCATATCCATCGATTTCATCGCGTCATCTCCATAGATCTCTCCCATGCACCCGAAACCCTGCGCTTCTGTGCGAAAGTTTTCGATACGGATTGATCGGCTACGCGCAAACTAAACGCGGGGGTTGGGCGTGTCAATAGGCCTCGCACGCCTTCAAAAACGGATTTTTGGTGCTAGATCGAACTCATGATGCGGCTGTGATTCCGAAACTTTCGAAGCCAATATGCAAGGCGGTTTCGCTCAACACAGGTGAATGGACCGCACGGAGGGGCGTGAAGAGCCGCATGACTGGTCACGATGGTGGTCGCGGGGCTGACTACGGCGCGGTCACTATTCTGCTGAGTGGGCGCCGCTGCCGCGTGCATGAACGGTTCGCAGGCTGATCGCCGCGGCGATCAGCCACAGAATCTGGAGACCTGCGAGGCCAGCTGTCGCCGCGGCCGCGCCAGGCAGGAGGGCACCGATCAGCCCGGCCACCGCGAAGGCCACGCTAAGGATCAGGGCAAGGTAGGCGAACAGCCGGGGCAGGACGGTTGTCCCGAGCAAGAGCACGCCGACAGACAGGTAGATCACAGGCGCGGGGATAATCGGGAACACCCGGATGAAGGTGGCCATGAGGTCGAAGCTGGCCCGGGCGCTGGCTTCCTGCCGGTTGACTGCGGCGCTCACCCAGGTGAGGGTGAACACCACCTCAGCCAAGACCACGGCCAGTAGTACGGCCGAGCCCACCAGCGTGAGCTTTGCCGCAAGGGTTCTTGGCCCGGCCCCCTCAGCCAGTGCGAGGAAGAAGATGACTGCCAGCAAGGCGCCCGTGGCCTGCAGCCACGCCCCGACTTCGAGCAGTTCGTGGTAGCGCCGGCCAATATCCACAACGGCGGCAGTGCCGGGATGCGCGGCGTAGAGCAGACGTCCCAGGGGCGATACGAACAGCGGGACGGCGAAGTATGCCGCCAGCATCAGCGGGCCTAGCACGCCGCACAAAACCACCAGGCGGCGTTCGCGCGGATGATCCAGCCACATCTGGAGCCCCTGGTCAGCTGGCGAGCAGTGAGTTGCGTACCTCGGTGCGATCGACCATGCTCGGGAATTCAGTATGCAGGTACTAGGCGAAGTAGCCGAAACGACTAGCACGCGTTGGGACTCGGCAGGCGCCCGTCGTAAGGCAGCGCGCGCACTTGCAGCCGCCCACCGCTGGGCACATGCACATAAAGCTTTCCGGCCTAGCTGGCGGTCGCTGCAGCACCGGGTGAGGAGCTGATACCCGCCCGGAAATCGGTTAGACCGGCTAGCCGATCATGGATACGGTGGCTCGCCTGACTGGCCGAAAGGAGGCACCGTCGTGCCTGAACTACAGATCGTCACTTCGTCGGAGCGGCATGACCTCGACGACGAGGCCGAGGCGGCTTTCCGCCCGGGCTGGCCTGAGTTCATCTTCCATGATCCGGTCAGTTCGGAGCACATCGGGAAGGTTGAGACCTACTTCCCTCAATTCGACGTGATGCTGCTCGAAGACGGCCAGGTTGTCGCGGGCGCCTGGGGAGTTCCAATCCAGTGGGATGCGGAAGTCGGTACCTTGCCAGCCGGGTATGACGGGGCATTGATCAGCGCAATGACTGGCCATGAGAACAAGATGCCGCCCGACACGCTCAGCATCATGGCCGCCGCCGTCAGGCAAGACAGGCAGGGCGCCGGGCTGGCCGGAAAAGTTCTGACCGCGCTGCGGGACAGAGCCACCGCAGCAGGGCTGGACCGAGTTATCGCCCCGGTGCGGCCGGCGGTGAAGGACCGCTATCCACTGACCCCGATGGCGAACTTCGCGCAGTGGACCCGCGCCGACGGCACCCACCTCGACCCCTGGATTCGCACGCATAAACGCCTCGGAGCGACGGTCCTCGGGCCCGCCCCCCGCTCGATGATCATCACCGGCACTGTCAGCGAGTGGGAGAGCTGGACCCAGATGGCGTTTCCCGAAACCGGCCAGTACGTTGTGCCGGCTGCGCTCGACCTCGTCAGCATTGATCGCGAGGAAGATCGCGGCACGTATGAGGAGACCAACCTTTGGATGCGCCACCGCTGAGGCCAGTTCTGGCGCCTGCGCGTCCAGCGCGCTTGTGATCGCGACGGTGGCTCCGATGATGCCGATCCGGCAGGTACGGCGCATCGCGTCCCCTACGAGCCGCGCCCAGCACTCGCTGAGCCAGGCCCAGATGGCTGCCGCGTAGCATTGGCCAGCCGGAGGACGAATGACCAAGTACATCAGCGACGGCTCCAGCTTCGGTGCTGACGGGCTGTTCTTCCGCATCATCCGGGACGGACTCGACGGCCTCGCCGACGGAGAGGACTACTTCGACCTACTCGCCGACGACGTGGTCTTCGAATACGTCATCTCGGTGCCTGGTTACCCCAAGCGGGTCGCAGGACGACAGAACATCATCGACCTCTACAGCGGTTATGACGACTTCATGACGATGCACAGCGCTGACAGCCTCCGCGTGTATCGGGACCTCGACGCGTCGGTCGTCATCCTCGAATACGAGGTGCACGGCGAATCGGTGCAGACAGGCCGGCCCTACAACAATCGCTTCGTGTCGATCATTGCCGTGAAGGATCGCAAGGTGGCGCACTGGCGCGACTACCTCGACCCCATCGCTGTGTTCGACGCCGCGGGCTGGCCCGATCGGCCCTCTTGACCGAATTCGTCATCAGCGCAGCAGGGCCGCGGCTGGCGCGGGCCGACGCTCGCGGGGAAGGCAACCTCGATGGCAAGGCCGCCACCACGTCGAGCACGGGCGGTGATCGCGGCACCGTGCGCGATGGCGATGGCGCGGACGATGGAGAGGCCCAGGCCGTGGCCGCTCTCACGATGCACGCGTCCCTCGAGTCGCAGGAATGGCTGGAACAGCCGTCCGACCACTTCAGGCTCAATGACCGGCCCCGTGTTCGCAACCGCAAGCACTGCGCTGCCGTCCCTGGTCGCGGTCCTGATCTGAAGCTTTCCGCCGACGATGTTGTGCCGTACGGCATTGCCGACGAGGTTGACGGCGAGGCGCTCGACTAGGAGCCTGTCACCGAACAGCCGCGCCGGCTCGGTGATGACATCGAGCGACAGGTCTGTGCGGTTAACCTCGGGACCCACGGAGAGTAGCGCCGCCTGGGTGACGGCCGCGAGGTCGACGGACTCGTGCCGGTCCAGGCCGCTCTCGCTCGCAGCCAGGGTGAGCAGCGCTTCGATGAGGTGTTCCTGCTCGGTATTCGACGCAAGTACGTCCGCTGCGACGCAGCGCCAGTCCTGGGCAGTAGTTGCCGGGTCATCTAGCGCCACTTGGAGCATCGCGCGTTCCCGGGTGAGAGGTGTGCGCAGTTCGTGTGAGGCGTTGGCGACGAAGTGACGCTGCGCCTCGAACGCGGTTTGCAGGCGTGCGAACAGCTCGTTGAGCGTGTCGCTGAGAGCCTTCAGCTCGTCGTCCGGGCCGCGTACTTGCAGCCGCTGGTCCAGGCTGCTAGCGGAGATCCGGCGCGCGGTCGCTGTGATCACCGCCAGCGGACGCAGGACCCGTCCGGCCACAAGCCAGCCGAGCGCGAGGGCCACCAATGTCACGATCCCCAGCGCGATCGGCGCATCGATCAGCACCTGCCGCAGATCGATGGTGGTTATCTCCTTGCCGAGCGTGAGCATCAGCAGGGAAACCTGGCTGGGCGCCAGAGTGCGGCTGCCCTGGGGGACGGTAATGAGGCCGGCGGGAATTCTTACCTGGCCGAAACCCCCCTCGTTAACTTCGCCCGATGGTGCAATGGCCTGCTGGACCAGCACGTAACTGACGGTGAGCAAGACCGCTCCGCAGGCGAGGAACAGCCCGCCGTAGAGAGCGGTCAGTCGCAGCCGGGCCGTGCGCCGCGGCAGCCGGGGCGAGCCAGCTGGCGCGTTGCGCGCGATGGGGACGGCCATCATCATCCTCCGATGCGGTAGCCGCTCTCGCGGACTGTCTCGATCACCGGCGGGTCGCCAAGCTTGGCGCGCAGCCGGCCGACAGTGGTCTTCACGGTGGTGGTGAACGGGTCAGCCGCCTCGTCCCATACCCGCAGCAGCAGTTCCTCGGCCGGGACCGGCCGCCCGTCGGCGGTGAGCAGATACTCCAGCACGGCAAATTCCTTGGGAGTCAGCGTCAGCTTGCGTCCGGCGCGGGTTACCGCTCGGCGTTCGGGATCCACGGCCAGATCACCGAAGCCGAGGCGCCCCGGCGGTGGCAACCCGGGTCGCCGGGCCAGCGCCCGGACCCGGGCGATGAGTTCGCTGAAGTCAAATGGCTTGGGTAGGTAGTCGTCGGCGCCCAGGCCGAGGCCCTCGACCCGGTCCTGGACCGAACGGGCGGCGGTGAGCATGAGGATCCGGCTGGCCGATCGGTCCGCCGCCAGGCGGCGGCATATCTCGTCGCCGTGCACGCCGGGCATGTCCCGGTCCAGCACCACCACGTCATAGGCCGTTGCCGCCAGCCGGTCCAGGGCGTCGTCGCCGTTGAGGGCCACGTCGACCACCATGTGCCGGCGTCGGAGCCCGGCTGCCACCGCCCGGGCAAGCCGGTCATCGTCTTCGGCTATCAGAACCTTCATTGGCGCTCACCCATCCCCAGGATGACAGGAGTCCGGCACGCGATGCCCTGAGGTGACAGGCAGGTGACAGCTGTCACCTGCCTGTCACCTCGTTTCTCCTAAACCTGGCATCGAAAGCGACACCGATCCGGCAAGGGAGATCGAGATGGACGTCGGCTCTGACGGCGAGCGTGGCAGACAGCAAGCATGTCGCGGAGGGTTGGTTGCCCTGGCAGCGAGCGCCTGCGTTGTCCTGCTGCTCACGGCATGCGGCGGGCAATCGCGCGGCGGTGCAGCGGCCACCGGGGCAGCCAACCGCGAGCAGGCGGCGCTCGCCTACGCCAGATGCATGCGCGCCCATGGCGTACCGGACTTTCCCGACCCCGATAGCAACGGCAACTTCCACCTCAGCAGTAACCAGCAAGCGGGCGGGTCAAAGACGGCAAGCGCCGGCAGCAGCCAGGAGCCGAACTCCATCAGCAGCCAGGAAGAAACGGCCAATCAAATCTGCAACCACCTGCTGGACGTCGGCACGCAGCTCAGCCCGGCCCAGATGCAGCATGCACTTGGCCAGCTCGTGAAGTACGCCCAGTGCATGCGCGCGCACGGAATACCGGACTTCCCAGATCCGCACACCACTAGCGGCGGCATCGGAGTGCCTAGCGGGATTGGCTTTGACCTGTCCAGCATCGACGTGAAGTCACCGCAGTTCGGCGCCGCGAGCCAGGCCTGCCAATCGCTAGCTGCGCACGCCAAGGGATGACGTCATGAGCGAAACGGCATCGCGAGGCTGGCACCGGCACGGCCGAGGTCGCTGGGCCACCACAGCTCTCGTGGTGGCGGTTGCGGCAGGCGCAATCGTGGCATGGCGGGTGGGAGCGGCTTCCACCGCGGCCCCACCACCCGCAACCTCCGCTGGCGGACCAGGCGCGCCGGCCACAGCACGGGTGGTCCGTGAGGATCTGTCGGCGGTGACGCCGCTGGCCGGGACGCTGGGATACGCGGGCTCCTACGCGCTAGCCGGGCGGGGAGGCGGGACGCTGACCTGGTTGCCGGCGGACGGTCAGGTGATCCGCCAGGGCCAGCCGGTGTACGAGACGGGTAACGGGTCCCCGGTGGTGCTGCTGTACGGGACAGTCCCGGACTGGCGTGCCATGTCGATAGGGATCGCCGGTGCGGATGTGTCGCAGCTGAATCACGACCTGGTGCACTCCGGGTACGCGCACCGGCTGGACATCGCAGTGGCTGGCTGGGACTACTACTCAGCCGAGACGGCCTACGGCGTCCAGCGGCTGCTAGAGCATCTCGGGGTGCCGTCCCCGTTGGGGAGCCTGTCCCTGGGACAGGTGGTGTTCGAGCCGGGGGCGATCCGGGTCGCCGGGGTGACTGGGAACCTGGGCGGCCCGGCGTCCGGGCCGGTGCTGGCAGCGACCTCGACTGAGCATGTGGTGACGGTCGCTCTTGACACCGCTCAGGAGTCGGAGGTGCAGGTCGGCGACGCGGTGACGGTGACGCTGCCGGACGGGGCGAGCACGCCTGGTGTGGTGTCATCGGTGGGTGCCGTGGCGACCACCTCCCAGCTGGGGTCGGGCGGCGCGGTCACGACGGTCCCGCTGCAGGTGCGGCTGACGCACCTGGCTGCGGCGCGAGGCCTGGACCAGGCGCCCGTCACCGTGTACATCACCACCGACGTCGCCCTGGACGTGCTGGCGGTGCCGGTGACGGCGCTGCTGGCCCGCCCGGGCGGATATGTCGTGGAGATTGCCGGCGAGAGCAGCGGCGCGCGGCATTACGTGCAGGTGCGGGTGGGAATCTTCGACGACAGTTCGGGCCTGGTGCAGGTGGCCGGGCCGCTGGCGCCCGGGCAGCGCGTCGTAGTGGCGGCGACGTGACCGCGGGGATGACGGCTCTGGCCCGCATAGCAGCGGAGGAAACAGCGCCGGTGCTGGAACTGGAACGGGTGTCGAAGGTATATCCCGGGTCGGCGCCGGTGCGAGCGCTGGATCACGTCAGCCTGGCGGTGACCGCAGGTGAGCTGACCGCGATCGTGGGTCCGTCAGGATCGGGGAAGTCCACGCTGCTGCACCTGATGGGGACACTGGACACGGCCACGAGCGGGCATGTGCGGATCGCTGGCCTGGACGTGGCAGCGATGACCGACCGGCAGATATCGGCATTGCGGGCGGCCCAGATCGGGTTCGTGTTCCAGCAGTTCTTCCTCGCCGAGCATCAGACCGTGCTTGGCAATGTGGCCGACGGGCTACTGTACGCCGGGATCCGCAACGGGCAGCGGCAGCAGCTGGCCGCGGCCGCGCTGGAGCGCGTCGGCCTAGCTCGCCGGGCGGGTGCCCGGCCGGTCGAGCTGTCCGGCGGGGAACGCCAGCGGGTCGCCATTGCCCGTGCAGTGATCGGCGCGCCGCCGGTGGTGCTGGCCGACGAGCCAACCGGAAACCTGGACTCGGTCACTGGCGCCGCCATCTTGAACCTCCTGGCGGAGCTCAACGTGCAGGGCACGACCATCATCGTCATCACTCACGATGAGGCCGTCGCCGCCCGGACGCGGCGGCGCATCAAGATGCTCGACGGCCGCATTGTCGCTGACACCGGGTGCGTGCTGGCGGTCGGCCAGGGGTCGTCATGAGGGTCGCATCCGGGCGCCTAGGCTGCGCAAATATGCCACGCGCTCCCCGGCTGCACCCCAGCGATCTGGCTAGCCTGGCCAGCATCGGGCTGCGCACCCGCAAGCTGCGCGCCGCACTGTCCGCCCTGGGCATCGCGATCGGCGTTGCCGCCGTTGTGGCCGTCCTCGGCCTCTCGCAATCTTCTGCGGCCGGCCTCAATGCCGAGATCGCCCGGCTCGGCACCAATCTCCTCACTGTCACCAACGGGCAGAGCCTGACAGGCGGCGCCACTGAGTTGCCCGGCACCGCACCGGGCATGATCCGAAGGCTGCCGGGCGTCACCGCCGTCCAGGACACCGGCACCATCAATGCCGCCAACGCTTACCGCAGCCCCTACCTCCCGGCGATCATTACCAATGCGCTCAGCGTCGACGCGTCCAGCCTGCGGCTGCCCTCGATCATTGGTACCCGAGTCGCCCAGGGCAGCTACCTCAATGCCGCCACCGCACGCGGGCCAGTTGCGGTGCTCGGCGCAGTCGCTGCGCAGCGCCTGGGCATCGACCGCGTCGAGCCCGGGGAGCGAATCTGGATCGGCGCCAGCCCTTCTGTGGGCCAGTGGTTTTACGTCGCGGGCATCCTGGGCCCAGCGACGCTCGCGCCAGAGATCGACTCCGCGATCCTGATGGGGTTTCCCGCTGCCGAGCAATACCTGCACTTCGATGGTCACCCGACGGAGATCTATGTCCGCACAGTCCCGGACAGCCGGGCGACTACCGACACGGTTGATGGCCTGCTGGGCGCGCAAGCAAATCCCGCCAACCCTGGACAGGTGAACGTCTCCCAGCCGTCTAACGCACTGACGGCGCAGGCCGAAGCGGCGGGCGCATTCGACACCCTGTTCCTCGGCCTGGGCGCGGTCGCGCTACTTGTCGGCGCCGTCGGAGTGGCCAACATCATGGTCATTTCGGTCTTGGAACGCCGCTCCGAGATCGGGCTGCGCCGCGCGCTCGGTGCCACCCGCGGCCAGATCCGCGTCCAGTTCCTGGCCGAGGCCATCCTCCTAGCCGCGTCTGGCGGCGTGGTCGGCGTCGTCGCCGGCGCGGGCGCAACCGCCCTCTATGCCCGCACCAAGGGCTGGGCCGTTGTCATCCCGCCGGACGCCTGGGCCGGCGGGATCGGCGCGGCCATTCTGATCGGTGTCATCGCGGGCCTCTTGCCCGCCATCCGCGCTGCTCGCCAGTCACCCACGCAAGCGCTCTGGACTCTCTAATGCGGCAGTCGGCGACGATCCGGGCGTGCTCGTCCATGCCAGCGTGCAACTTGGCGAGCAGCCGGACCGATTAGGCCTTCCTAGGTGGTTTAAGGTGACCGCACGGCTGATCTTGGACCTGCTCAAGGACGGCGCGGGGCTGCGCCGGGCCGACGCCCTAGCCTGCCGGCGCGGGCCGCCAGCTCGGGTCCAGCACGAGCGCCTGACGGCGCCGGTGGACAGTGAGATAGCGCAGCCCGTCGGGTCCCGCGCTGGTGAGGTACTGCCAGCCGAAGCTGCCGCCGTGATCGGATTCGAACTCCTCCCTGAGGTGCTTCGGGTCGTGGTCGTTGACGAGCACGAACGAGCCGCCGACGCGCAGTTCCGCGTAGGCGGCGAAGATCGCGGGGTGTTTGTCCGGCTTGCGCAGGGGCCGCACATCGAGTTCCTGCTGCGTCATCGCATCACCGGCCATCCCGTACCCCGTCTGGCGAGTTTTTACAATCAAGGCTTGTGTAAACTCTATGCCATGACCTATGTAATCGGGGCGCAGTGCGTGGATGTGATGGACCGGGCATGCGTGGACGAGTGCCCGGTGGACTGCATCTACGAGGGTGGCCGAAGTCTGTATATCCACCCGGACGAGTGCGTGGACTGCGGCGCGTGCGAGCCGGTCTGCCCGGTCGAGGCGATCTGCTACGAGGAGGACCTCCCGGAAAGCCAGCAGCCTTACCTGGCCGATAACGCGGCATTCTTCTCCCAGGCGCTGCCAGGCCGGGACGCGCCACTTGGCTCGCCAGGCGGCGCCGGGAAGCTGGGTCCGCTCGGCGTCGACACGCCTCTGGTTGCTGGCCTGCCGGCACGCGCCGGCCGGCCGGGAGCCTGATCGGCGTGGCCAGGGGACCAGGGCAGACCCCGGGCTCTTCCGGGCGCCGGCCAGACGTGCTGCACGTGCTCAAGGGGGCCAAGGCACCGCTGAGCATCGTGGCCATCGCCGCTCAGCTTGGAGTGCATCCGAACACGGTCAGGTTTCATCTGGATGCGCTGCTCGCCAGCGGTCAGGCGGAGATGGTCGCGCCGGTCCCGGGCCGCCCGGGTCGGCCCGCGCAGCTGTTCCGCTCGGTGCGGCGGATGGACGCTGCCGGTCCGAGGCGCTACCAGCTGCTCGCCGAGATCCTGGTGCACAGCGTGGCGGCCGATCCGGAGCCAGCCGCGCGAGCTGCCGACGCGGGACGCGCCTGGGGACGCCGGCTGGCAGAGCCCGCCGACCCAGGCGAGGATGGCCCTGCTGACCCGCCGGCCGACCCCGTGGCGCGACTAGTGTCGCTGCTCGGAGAACTGGGGTTTGATCCCGACCTTTCGGATTCGGCCGGCCGTCCCCAGATCGGGCTGCGGCATTGCCCGTTCCTGGAACTGGCGCAATCGCGAGCGCAGGTGGTGTGTCCGGTTCATCTGGGCCTCATGCAAGGAGCCATGGCGGCCTGGGCTGCGCCGGTGACGGTGAGCCAGCTAGACCCGTTTGCCGAGCCCGACTTGTGCGTCGCGCATTTTGCACCGGCCGGGGCTGCCGCATGAGTGCAGCATCCGCGGCCACGGTCGCGATCGCCTTCGTCTGGCTCGGCATGGTCGCGGCCATCTCCTTCCTGGAAGCGCCGCTGAAGTTCCGCGCATCGGGCGTGACCCTGCAGGTCGGGCTCGGAATCGGACGCCTGGTCTTCCGGGCACTCAACACTGTCGAGGTGATCCTGGCGGCGGCCATCCTCGCCACGCTCGTGGCTGCCTCACCATCGGCTGGGGCCACGGTTGCCATCGTGGCGGCCGTGGCAATGCTTGGAGCGCAGCTAGTGCTCGTCCGGCCGAGCCTGACGCGCCGCTCTAACGCCGTGCTGGCGGGACAGGACGCGCCCCGCTCGAACGCGCATTACGCCTATCTAGGCCTGGAGACGGCCAAGGTGATCGCCCTGATCGTGGGCGGAATCCTGCTGCTCGCCAGCTGATCCATCCACCAAGCCAGGGAACTCCAACGGAATCCATCTCCGTGACAACGCTCGCCCGCGACCTACTTGCGCAGGCGCGCGAGACCAGCAGCGGCCGAGCCACGCACTCGATCCACGCGCGGGTCCGGGCCGTAGCCTGCGCCAGAACATCCTCGCCCTGGCCGCCGGGCGCGAGCTCGCCGAACATGACAGCCCCGGCGAAGCGACCCTCCAGATCTTGCCGGGTCGGGTGCGGCTCATCGCCAGGGCTGATGGTGGGACGGGGCCGTCGGCGATCAAGTGACGATTCCGGCCGAGCGGCACCGCCTGATCGCACTCGACGCCGCCGCCGTCCTGCTAACCGTCGCGATGCCGAGGGAGCTGGCCCCGGAGCCCGATCAAGCTCGCGCGGCTGCGGCCCGACGTACGATCATTTACATGACCAGCAGGCAGGCCGATGAGCAGCACCTGCGCGACCTTGCGCGGCTGCGGCAGGTCCGCGACCGGATCGACCGGGAGTACGCCCAGCCGCTGGACGTCGAGGCGCTGGCACGCGGCGTGCACATGTCGGCTGGGCATCTCAGTCGCGAGTTCCGGCTCGCCTACGGCGAATCGCCATACAGCTACCTGATGACACGGCGGATCGAGCGAGCGATGGCACTGCTGCGTCGAGGCGACCTGAGCGTCACCGACGTCTGTTTCGCGGTCGGCTGCTCGTCTCTCGGCACCTTCAGCACGCGTTTCAAGGAGCTGGTCGGGATGGCCCCGAGCGACTACCGGAGCCAGGCAGCGAGCCTGAAATCGGGGATGCCGCCGTGCGTTGCCAAGCAGGTGACCCGACCGGTCAGGAATCGAGAAGCGCCCGTCGACCAGGCCCGGCTAGCGTGATCGTCATGGACATCACCATCCACGTAAGCGCGCTGCCGCACGACGACCCGGATGCCTCACTGGCCTTCTACCGGGACCTGCTGGGCTTCGAAGTCCGCGCCGACGTCGGATCCGGCAAGATGCGCTGGATCACGGTCGGTCCTCCTGGTCAGCCTGACACGTCCATCCTGCTGGCCCCCCCGGCCACTGACCCAGGGATCACCGACGATGAGCGCCGCACCATCGCCCAGATGATGGCCAAGGGCACCTACGGCTGGATCCTCCTGGCCAGCGGGGACGTTAATGCGACGTTCGAGCAGTTGCAGGCGAGTGAGGCCGAGGTGGTCCAGGAGCCAACCGACCAGCCGTATGGCATCCGGGACTGCGCCTTCCGCGATCCCGCTGGCAACCTGGTCCGCATCCAGCAGCGGCCCTGATCCGCCGGCGATCACCGCCATGTGCCCGGAGGCATATCGCCTGGCCCTGATGCGAGAGCTGCTCTCATCGAAGGCTGGAACAGACCGCGGCGATGGGGCCGGCGGCCAGGAAGGCGGGGACCGCCAGCGCGACCCAGTCGGCGTAGTCACCGGTCTCGGCAATGATGACCGAGCACAAGCCGAAACCCAGCTCATCGCGCAGTGGGCTGATCTCGGTGGTCGTCGGCGCCGGCGGGGGGCGCTGAGGCGGGCAGCGGCAGCGGCGACGAAGTCCTGACTGCTGTGGCCAGGACCGCGGGGGGCAGCCCAAGATCATGACTAGGCTGAGCACATGACCGAGTCGCTGCCCGCTGCGCCTGGGCTCCGGCGGTGGCCGATCGTCGGCTTCCTTTTGCGCACGGGGCGTCGCACGCTGGTGGAGTCGCTGTACTTGCTGACGGCGCCCGCGCTCGCCGCGGCTGGCCTGCTCGCGGCACTCGGAGGCCTGTGCGCTGCGCCGGCTGGCCTGGTCGTGCCCGGCGGGGCACGCCTCGCCGTCGGCGTGCTGCGGCCAGCCAGGTGGGTCGCGGACCTGGAGCGGTGGCGGATATCCAGGGTGCGCTCCCTGGCGGGCGGAGCCGGCCTGGCAAGTCAGGGGCCGAGGCCGACAGGCGCGGCGGCCGTTTCTGATCCGGGCCTGTGGCTGGACGTAGCGCACGCACTGGCAGTCGTCCCGGTCGTTTTGGTCACCTTTGTGCTGACCGTGTTCTGGTGGTTCGTCGGCATTGGCGCCTCTACGACGGCCCTGCGCAACCTCGGCATGCCGGCCGGCCGGATACCGCCGATGATCTTCTACGTCGGCAGTACGCAGTCCCATATTGACATCAGCCTTGGCCTGACCGTGCCGGCCGAGCGGCTCGCCTTCGGTACCGTGATCGGCCTGCTGGTTCTGGCGTCCCTGCCGCTGGTGACCAGGGCGTGCGTTGCCGCGCAGAGCGGCGTGGGCCAGGCGCTGCTCTCGGATGCGTCCGCTTTGCACCGCCGGATCAGCGGGCTGGAACAGGAGCGGGACGCTGCCCGGGCCCAGACCGTTGCGGCGGTCACCGCGGAGGCGGCGGCGCTGCGCCGTCTGGAGCGGGACATCCATGACGGGCCGCAACAACGGCTGGTCCGCCTCGCCTTGGAGCTTGGCCGGGCCCAGCACAACTTTGACAGCCGCCCGGAAGCGGCCCGGGCGGCGCTCGCCGACGCGCTCGTTCAGACCCAGGAGGCGCTAGACGAGCTGCGGGCACTCTCGCGCGGCATCGCGCCGCCGATTCTGGTCGACCGCGGCCTGCACGAGGCGCTGACCGCCCTGGCCGGCCGCTCGAGCGTGCCCGCCGAGCTTGATGCCGACAGACTGGACCGCCGTCTGGATGCGAGCCTCGAGACAGCCGCCTACTTTGTGATCGCCGAGGCCCTCACCAACGTGGCGAAGCACAGCCGCGCGGGCGGATGCGTGATCGGGCTGCGGCACGGTCAGGGAACGTTGCGAGTCTGGGTAACCGACAGCGGCGTGGGCGGCGCGTCCTTGCATAAGGGTCACGGACTGCGGGGACTGGACGACCGGATGCAGGCGGCTGGCGGCCGGCTGCAGGTCGTTAGCCCGGTCGGCGGCCCGACGACGATCACCGCCGAGCTACCGTGCTGCTGACCCGGCACGAGCCTGTGCCTGAGCCGCCAGCAGGCCCCGGCGAGCACCGCTCGCTGCGGATCGTCCTGGCCGACGACGCGGTGCTCTTGCGCGAGGGCCTGGTCCGGCTGCTGGCCGAAGAGGGTCACCAGGTGGTTGCCGCCGTGGGAGATGGTCCGGCCCTGGTGGATGCCGTGCTCAGCTACCACCCGGACGTGGCGGTCATCGATGTGCGGATGCCGCCGACCCATACGGACGAGGGCCTGCGAGCCGCGATCACCGTCCGCTCGCAGTTGCCCGGCGCTCCTGTGCTGGTGCTCAGCCAGTACGTCGAGGCCTCGTACGCGGCCGACCTGCTCGCGGACGGCGCTGGCGCGGTCGGCTACCTGCTGAAGGACCGGGTGGCGCGCGTCGAGGAATTCCTCGACGCCCTGCGCCGGGTGGCCAGCGGCGGGACGGTACTCGATCCCCAGGTTGTGGCTCAGCTACTGGCCGGGCAGCGCCGCGCGGCGACGTTGGACACGCTGACGCCGCGGGAGCGCGAGCTCCTGGCCATGATGGCCGAAGGCCACTCCAACACGGCCATTGCCCGCCGGCTGGTGCTCTCCGCCAGCGCCGTGGAGAAGCACATCGGCAATATCTTCGCCAAGCTCGGCCTGCCACCCGACGATGCCCAGCACCGGCGCGTGCTGGCCGTCCTTGCCTACCTCCAGACCTGAGGGCTGTCGACGTGGCCCGAGGTCGGCTGCGCACCTGACAGCGGGCCCGCGCTCCGGCCGGCCGCGAGCAGCGGTCGTGGCACAGGCGGGGTAGGGCTGGCCACACCTGCAAGTGTCCGGCCTGCTCCGGTGATCCTGCGGCGCGGCTGCCGAACGATGGTTCACATGACAACGGCAGCACCTCCGCTGGAGGTCCGATGATCGAGGCACGCGGCCTCGTCAAGCGATACCGGTCCACGCTTGCGGTGGACAACCTGAGCTTCGATGTCCGTCCCGGCCGCGTGACCGGATTCCTTGGCCCGAACGGCGCCGGCAAGTCCACCACGATGCGGATGATCGTGGGCCTGGACCGGCCGGATACCGGCGAGGTCAGGATCAGCGGGAAGCGTTACGCCGACCTGCGCTGGCCACTTCGCGAGGTTGGCGCGCTGCTCGAAGCCAAGGCATTCCACCCCGGCCGCACCGTGCGTGCCCACCTGGCTGCGCTGGCCGCGAGCAACGCGATCAGCGGATCACGGGTAATCGAGGTGCTCGAAATGACGGGCATCGAGAAAGCGGCGGGCCGCCGGGCCGGCAACCTGTCGCTCGGCATGTCCCAGCGGCTCGGCATCGCGGCTGCGCTGCTCGGCGACCCAGGTGTGCTGGTGCTCGACGAGCCCGTCAATGGCCTGGATCCGGAGGGCGTCCGCTGGATCCGCAACCTGCTGCAGCACTTTGCGGCGGAGGGCCGGGCAGTACTGATCTCCAGCCACTTGATCAGCGAGATGGCGCAGACCGCAGACGCGCTCATCGTGATCGGACGAGGCCGGCTGCTCGCGCAGACCACGGTCGCGCGGCTGGCCGCTAGCGCCGGCACGCTGGAAGACGCATTCTTCCGGCTGACCGGCGGCGTATCCGACTACTCAGGGAGCCTGTAGTGCCAGCAACGTCGGCCAGCCGCGCCACCTCGCGCCAGAGTCACCGAAGGCGCAGCGAAAGGGCGCGCGGCGGCTATGGCTTCGGCACGGTTGCGCGGATGGAGTGGCGCAAGCTTCGTACCGTCCGCTCCACCTGGTGCATCGTTGGCATCTTCGCGGCCGGAATGGTCGGCGTGGCTATTGTCGCGGCATCCCAGCAGCACTCCGCATCGATCTCTGCGGCCGCCCGCGGGTCCTTCGACCCGACCAGGAACGGCTTTAGCGGACTGCTGCTTGGCCAGCTGCTGCTTGGCCTGCTCGGCGTGGTCACGGTAACGACCGAGTTCTCCTCCGGGATGATCCGCGCGACGTTCGCCGCGGTGCCGAGGCGCTCGCTCGTGCTCGGCGCCAAAGCGGCAGTGCTCGGGGGCGTCGCCCTGGCGGTGGGCGAGTTGTGCGCGTTCGCCGCTTTCTTCGCTGGCCAGGCGGCAGTGCGGGGGCCGGTCCCGCCCGCGACGCTCGGTCAGGCCGGAGTGCTGCGCGCGGTGCTGATGGCGGGTGCGTACCCGGCTCTGGTCGCGCTGATCGGCCTCGGCCTCGGCGCGATCATCCGGCACACTGCCGGTGCCATCTGCGCAGTGGTTGCTGTCTTGTTCGTCGTGCCACTCCTGGTCACGCCGCTGGGCACCGCGACCAAGGACGCAGTCGTGAGATTTCTGCCCGAGCAGATAGCGACGCTGTCGCTGACCGCCGTCAAGCCCGTCGTGCATGCCCTGCCGCCCGTCCCCGCGCTCGGCCTGCTGTGCGGGTACGGGGCCGCGGCGCTCGCGGCAGGAGCCTGGTCGCTCGGCCGCCGCGACGCCTGAATCGTCGGCACTGAACCGCCAGCCGCGTCAAGCCGGAAACGCTGAGCTATGGCACTCTCGTGTCGAGGACCTGATGAGGCGGGGGGCAGGCATCAGCGATCAGCAGGGTGAGGAAAGCCTCGCCCGCGCCGCAGACGAGGTGGGCGAACAAAACGATGACGTGGTCGAGGCGGCCGGCCATTTCCGGATCTACCTCGGCGCGGCGGCGGGGGTCGGCAAGACCTACGCGATGCTCAGCGAGGGCCATCGGCGCCTTGCCCGCGGCGCCGAGGTCGTGGTCGGTTTCGTGGAGAGTCACGGCCGTCGGCTGACTGATGAGCTGCTTGCTGGCTTCGAGGTGGTGCCGCGGCAGGTCATCGACTACCGAGGCAGCGTCATACCGGAGATGGACGTCGACGCCGTGCTGCGCAGGCGGCCCGAGATCGCACTGATCGACGAGCTGGCGCACACCAACGTCCCCGGTTCTGGACCGCACGCCAAGCGCTGGGAGGACGTGCTTGAGATCCTGGCGGCGGGGATTGACGTGATCACCACCTTGAACATCCAGCACCTGGAGAGCATCGCCGACAATGTCGAGCTGATGACCGGCGCCCCAGTCCGCGAACGGGTACCCGACTGGGTCGTGCGCCGGGCTAACCAGACGGAGCTTGTCGACTCCTCGCCCGAGCAGCTGAGGCGCCGGATGCTGCACGGCAATATCTACCCGCCCGAGCAGGTTCAGCGGGCGCTGACCCACTTCTTCCGCACCGATAACCTCATTGCGCTGCGCGAGCTCGCGCTTCGTTTCGTCGCCGACGAGACCGACGAAGAGCTGCAGGATCACCTGCGCCGGCAGCACGCGGCCGGCCGGTGGGAGACGACCGAGCGGATCATGGTCGCGGTCACCGGGGCGCCGGATGACGACGCCCTGGTGCGGCGGGCGGCTCGCATCGCTGCCAGAGTGCGCGCCGAGATCGACGTGGTGCACGTCGCAGGCGCCGACGGTGTTCCTGACGAGGCAAGCGTCCGCAGCCTCGAGGATCTCGCGGTCAAAGTTGGCGGGCGCTGGACTGAAGTCGAAGACGACGATCCGGTGCGCGCCATTGCGCGCTTCGCCGCGGAGCACCGGATCACGCAGATCGTGATCGGCTCGAGCCGCCGCAGCCGGTGGCGCCAGCTCACCAGCGGCGGATCGAATGCGGCCAGGATTATCAAGGCGGCCGGCGACACCGGCATCGATGTGCATGTGATCGCCCGCAGGGAACCGGACGCCACCAGTCCGGCGCCCGAATTCGAGTTACCCGCATCCGGCTAGGGACCAGTGTGCTCGTCGGCGTCAGCCTGCCCCGTTCCTGGTTGCCCCGCCGTGGCCTGTGCCGTCCCGGTGGCGGCTTGCGCGGCCCGTCGCTCACCGCGGCGCCGTGACAAGTTGCCGTAGCCGAACGTCCACGCTGCCAGCAGGCCCGCCACGACAAAGGGCAGCACCTTGGAGATGGCCAGGGCCGTGCCGGTGGACGTCAGTTCGACGATGACGACCCGGACGGCGGCCTCGGCGACAAAGCCGAGGCCCCAGACGATGCTCAGCACCCGGAACAGATGACGAAACTCTGCGAACCGCCACAGCGACACGAACTCATGTCCCCGCTCGGTGTCTGGTCCGATGAACTCGATCGCGAACCGGTACATCAGCGGACGAGGCGAGAGGAGCGAGAAAAGACAGAGCAGGCCGAACACCGCTGTCGGTACTGATCCCTCGAGGAGTACCAGCCGGGGGTTGCCGCTCAGCAGCCCGAGGACGGTGCCGACCACGATGCCCGCCAGGACCAGGATCCCGACCGCATCGAGACGGCGTGCTCGCACGAAGCTGATCCCCACGCCGAATGCCGGGAAGATGCCGCTCAGGACGAGCGAGATGACGGCGCTTAAGCCAGCCTTGCGCAGCAGGGCGTAAGCCGCCAGCGGCCCGGCAATGTCGAAGACCACGAGGATCGCCAGCGAGTGCAGCCGGTTGCGGTCGGCGCGGCCGGCTGGAGCCCGAGCGGGAGGCGGCACCACATGGTGCATACTAGCTCACGATCGTGAAGAACAGTGCGCAACCTTGAGAGTCACATGGGACACGCTCGTCCATCGGAGATATCGCCGCAGTTCGGGCTGGTGTGCTTCGCTGTTGGCGCGGCGCAGGTGCCGCCGGGCCAGGCGGTGGCAGGGCCGGTGCTACTGCGGCTCCTGGCTGACCTCGGCGTCTCTGGTTCGGCAGCTAGGTCGCTGCTGCTGCGCATGCGGCGAGAG
The DNA here is from genome assembly GCA_036495585.1 of Streptosporangiaceae bacterium. Taxonomy (GTDB): domain Bacteria; phylum Actinomycetota; class Actinomycetes; order Streptosporangiales; family Streptosporangiaceae; genus JAJYUU01. Next base: position 41,239 of record DASXMP010000033.1, on the reverse strand, counting down.
GGCTGGCTGACTTCCGAGCACGTCGGGCGGAACGCTCACTATCGGCTCGCACCGCTCGTGTTCGCCGGCCAGGAACGCGTGGAACGGCAGTTGCGCGGCGACCGGCCAGCCTGGCACGGATCCCTGAGCGGAGTGCTCTACTCGGTCCCAGAGCGCTTCCGTTTCTACCGCGACCGGCTGCGCCGCACGGCCCTGCTGCTCGGCTATGTCAGCCTGCGCCCGGGCCTGCTGGTGGCGACCACTGATCGGTACGACGAGCTCGTCGCGGTGCTACCGCCGAGGCCCGCGGGCAGCCAGTTGCTGCGCTCTATGCTGACGTTCTCCGCTGAAGACACCAGCAGGATCGTCGCCGACTTGTGGGACCTGGATGTGGTGGCCGCCTGCTACCGGCAGGCGATCGCCGAATTCGAAGAGCGAGTGGCGCAAGCGCGGCGCGAACCGCCGGCCGGCGCGGCCGCGCTGCGGGCCTTCGCAGTCGCTGCGCTGTCGTTGTACCAGGCGGCGTCGGCCGATCCGGATCTGCCTGCCGAGCTGCTTCCGGCCGACTGGCCGGGTCGCGAGCTGAGCGCCGCCATCAGTCGCGCGTTCGCGGAGTTCGTCCCGCTGGTGGCCGATTATCTTGACGGATTCGCGCCGAGGGAGCTGGTTGCGGAAGTCTCCTAGCGAGCGCGGCCCAGACGCTGACGCGGCTCCGGGCCGGCCGAACGGGCCGGCCCGGACACCGAATCAGACCAGGTCGAACCGGTCCAAGTTCATCACCTTGTGCCACGCCGCGACGAAGTCCCTGACGAACTTCTCCCTGGCGTCGTCGCTCGCGTAGACCTCGGCGAGCGCTCGCAGCTCGGAGTTCGCACCGAAGACCAGGTCGACGCGGCTGCCGGTCCACTTCGCCTCGCCCGTGGCAGCGTCCCGGCCCTCGAACGTCTGCGCATCCTCTGCCGCCGGCTGCCATGTCGTACCCATGTCGAGCAGGTTGACGAAGAAGTCGTTGGTCAGACTGCCGGGCCTGGAGGTCAGGACACCGAGCGCGGACTGCTGGTAGTTAGCGCCGAGGACCCGCAGGCCGCCGACCAGGACTGTCATCTCGGGAGCGCTGAGGGTGAGCAGGTTCGCCCGGTCGATGAGCAGGTACTCGGCGGGCAGCCGGATGCCCTTCCCGAGGTAGTTGCGGAATCCGTCGGCCCGCGGCTCGAGGTTGGTGAGGGACTCGACATCCGTCTCCTCTTGCGAAGCGTCAGTGCGCCCAGGATTGAATGGGACCTCGACATCGAAGCCGGCCGCCTTGGCGGCCTGCTCGACACCTGCGCCGCCGGCCAGCACGATCAGGTCGGCGAGCGAGATCTTCTTCCCGCCAGCCTGGGTAGCGTTGAACGAGTCCTTGATCCCGTCTAGGGTCCGCAGCACCGTCGCCAGCTCGTCGGGGCTGTTGACCTCCCAGCCGCTTTGCGGCTGCAGCCGGATGCGCCCGCCGTTGGCGCCGCCGCGCTTGTCGCTGCCCCGGAATGACGAGGCCGCCGCCCATGCCGTGGACACGAGCTGCGCGACCGTGAGGTCGGAAGCGAGGACCTGAGCCTTGAGGGTGGCGACGTCTGCGGCGTCGACCAGCGGGTGGTCCACTGCCGGGACCGGGTCCTGCCAGATCAGGGTCTCGCTGGGGACCTCGGGGCCGAGATAGCGAACGACCGGGCCCATGTCCCGGTGGGTCAGCTTGAACCACGCCCGGGCGAAGGCATCAGCGAACTCGGCTGGGTTCGCGAGGAATCGGCGGGTGATCTGCTCGTAGATCGGGTCTACCCGGAGCGAGAGGTCGGTTGTCAGCATCGTCGGCGGCCGCCGATCGGACCCGTCCTGCGGTCCTGGCACCGTGCCTGCCCCCGCACCATCCTTGGGCTGCCACTGATGGGCACCGGCCGGGCTGCTGGTGAGTTCCCACTCGTAGCCGTAGAGGGTCTCCAGGAAACTGTTGTCCCACGTGGTCGGCGTCGCCGTCCACGTCACCTCGAGCCCGCTGGTGATCGCGTCGGCGCCGACGCCGGTGGCGTACGTGCTCTTCCAGCCCAGGCCTTGCTGCTCGATCGGAGCGGCCTCGGGATCGGGGCCGACCGAGTCCGCCGGGCCGGCGCCGTGGGTCTTGCCGAAGGTGTGCCCGCCAGCGATCAGCGCGACAGTCTCTTCGTCGTTCATAGCCATCCGGCGGAACGTCTCGCGAATGTCACGGGCTGCGGCGAGCGGGTCTGGCGTCCCGTTCGGGCCTTCCGGGTTGACGTAGATGAGGCCCATCTGGACCGCGGCGAAGGGGTCAGCCAGCTCGCGGTCGCCGCTGTAGCGCTCGTCGTCGAGCCAGGTGGTCTCCGGGCCCCAGTAGACGTCGTCATCCGGCTCCCAGACGTCGGGCCGGCCACCGCCGAAACCGAATGTCTTGAACCCCATCGTCTCCAGGGCCACGTTGCCGGTGAGGACCATCAGGTCGCCCCACGAGAGCTTCCTGCCGTACTTCTGCTTCACTGGCCAAAGCAGGCGGCGCGCCTTGTCCAGGCTGACATTGTCGGGCCAGCTGTTGAGTGGCGCGAAGCGCTGCTGGCCGGTGCCGGCACCGCCGCGGCCGTCGCCGATGCGATAGGTGCCCGCCAGGTGCCACGACATCCGGATCATCAGCGGGCCGTAGTTGCCGAAGTCGGCCGGCCACCAGTCCTTGGAGTCCTTCAGCACCGCCGCGATGTCCTGCTTCACCGCCGGGAGGTCGAGGGTCTTGAACTCCTCGGCGTAGTTGAACTCCTCGCCCATGGGGTTGGCCACGGCAGGGTTCTTGGCCAGGATCTTCAGGTTCAGCCGGCTCGGCCACCATTCGCGGTTGGCATCGCCCATCGTTGGATTGACGCGCCCGGTATGCGCGACGGGGCAGCCGCCGCCGTCGCTCTCCGGCGTCGCGTTCTCGACGACAACGGGATCGTGGTTCTCAGACATGAGCAATCCTTCCGGAATCACAGAGTTTGCCCGGCAACCCCGGCCGCCGCGCAGTCGGGGCACAGGCCCCAGTAGATGACTTCGGCCTCGTCGATGGCGAAGCCGTGGTCGTTGGACGCGGTCAGGCAGGGTGCCTCGCCGACCGCACAGTCAACGTCTGCGACCACACCGCAGGACCGGCACACGATGTGGTGATGATTGTCCTCTACCCGCCCCTCAAACCGGGGCGTGCCGCCGGCCGGTTCGATGCGGCGGATCAGCCCCGCCGCGGTCAGCGCATGCAGCGCCTCGTACACCGCCTGCAGGGAGATATGGCCCACTCGGCCGCGGACTCCGGCCGCGATCGCTTCGATGCCGAGGTGGTTGCCCTCCCGGATGGTGTGGAGTAGCGCGACCCGGGCGGCAGTCACTCGCAGCCCCGCTCCGCGCAGTTCCGCCGCGGTGTCTGCGGCTTCTGATGCGGTCACGAACCGAATCTACCCCTAACACGAACAAGCCAATAGAACGAACACTACAACTTTAGGAAACTCGCGTGCTCGGCGGGGTCAGGTTGACCGACCATGCGCGAGCGGCCTGCGCACCCGCCGGCCAGTTACAGTAGAAAAATTGCGGAAGATTTCTTCTGTAATGTACTCTGACCGCTATGCGGCAGCGCACGGTGACCGACCCGGACGTACTCAAGGCCTTGACCCACCCGCTACGGCGCCGGCTGTACCGGCTGCTCAGCCAGCTGGGTCCGGCCAATGTACGGATGCTGAGCGAGCGGACCGGCGCCGATCCCGGCCGGCTCAGCTATCACCTGCGCGAGCTCGCCAGGCGGGAGTTCATCGAGGAAGTCCCCGAGTTGGCGCGGGACGGGCGCGAGCGCTGGTGGCGCGCCGTCGATGAGACCTGGGGCTGGACGACCTCCGAGCTGGGCGATCCAGCAGCGCAGGCCGTCGGTGAGTCGCTGTATCAGCTGGGCGTCAGCGAGGAGTTCCAGCGGCTGCGCGACTACGAGTCGAACCGGGCGCAGTTCGGCCACGACTGGGTCGCCGCCGCCCACTCATCGACCACAAACTTGCGGCTCACCCCTGCCGAGCTGACCGAGCTATGCGAGGAGCTCAACGCGACCTTGCGGCGCTGGTCGGCTGACGTTGGCCGGATCGACCAGGCGAGCAGGCCGGAAGACCGGCCAGACGACGGCCGGACCCCGGTGTTCCTGTTCTTTCACGCGTTTCCAGAGCAGCCATGACCGCTGCCTCGAGCGTTGCCCAAACAGGCGAGGATGCCCAGCCGACGGTCGCGTCCGGCGTCCGCTCTGCGTGGCGCGATCCGCAGTTCCTGCGGTACCTGATTGGTCAGACGATCTCCGGACTGGGCGACCAGGTCTGGTACGTGGCGCTGTCGTGGACCGCGGTGCACGTCGGCTCACCCGCCATCGCGGGCGTGCTGCTCACGCTGTCCTCGGTGCCGCGCCTGGCGCTGATGTTGTTCGGCGGCGTCATTGCCGACCGGTTCGACATCCGGCGGTTGATGATGGGCAGCGACATCGTGCGGACCGTCGTGGTGTTCGGTGCGGCCGGGATCACGCTTCTCCGGCCCGGCATCCCGCTGCTGGCGGTGCTCGCGCTGACATTCGGGGTCGTGGACGCGGTCTTCATGCCTGCCGCCGGTGCGATGCAGCCCCGGCTACTGCGTCCCGCGCAGTTCGCCAGTGGCGCGGCCGCAGCCGAGACCCTCGGCCGGCTCGCCCTGTCGGTCGGCGCCCCGCTCGGTGGTGTGCTGGTCGCCTTCGGTGGCCTCCCGCTGGCGCTGGTTGTCGATGCCGCTACGTTCGCGATCTCAGTGCTGACGCTCGCGACGGTGCGGCCGCGGCCAGTCGAGAGGGCGGTAAACGGCAGCGATGTCACCTCGCTGACGGTAGGCCAGGACCGAGGCGGCAGTTCGCCGGGTGGCGACGAGGCTTCCAGGGCCAGCTCAGCTGAGATGCCCGGCACTCCGCCTCGGCTGAGCGGCTACTGGGCCGACCTGCGCGGCGGTGTTGCGTTCCTGGTCCGGCACCCGCTGCTGGGCCCGCTCACCGTGCTCGGCCTGCTCAGCAACCTGGCGTTCGTCGGGCCGATGAATATCGGCCTGGCCGAGCTCGCGGCACAGCGCGGCTGGCATGCGACCGGAATCGGCGTGCTGCTGACCGGGTTCGGCCTCGGCGCGGCGGGTGGCGCGGTACTGACCAACTGGTGGCACATCCGGCGTGGCGCTGGTATCGCGGTCGCGGTGCTCTGCGCTGTCCAGGGCTCGGCGATCTTGGCCATGGGCATCGCGCCGGGACTATGGCTAGCCGTCCTCGCCGCGACCTGCGTCGGCCTCTGCAGCGGGCCGGCCGGCGTGACGGCCAGCGTGCTGGCGCAAGCAGCGACGCCAGAGGAGCTGCGCGGCCGGGTGAGCGCATTCATGACCATGTCGACCTACGGTGTGGTGCTGCTGGCCATGTCCGGGACCGGCGTGCTGATTGGCGCGGTGGGGCTCGTCGCCGGGTTCGCGATCTGCGCGGGCGTCGAGGCCTCGGGGCTGCTGCTCCTGCTCGCACCTGGGCTGCGCGGGGCGAGGATCGACGCTTAAGACTGCGACCCCGCGCGGCGAGGACAGGCGCCGGCACCATGATGCGCTCGGCGCGGGAACAGCTCGGCATCGCGCTCATACTCAAGAAATCACTTGACTATGAGCCTGGCTCGTAGCGATACTCAAGCACACACTTAACGAACGTCAGGCTCGTCACCGGCGAACCCTCAGCTAAGGACTCATGCCATGCGAAAGCTCGTGCTGCGGATCTTCGACTGCTCGATCGACGGAGTAATCGCCGAGGAGGACACTGCATTCTTCGACTACTGCCGTGAACTGCCCGACGATCCGGCGCAGCTCGCGCGCACCAACAGCTTCTACTCGCGCGCCGACCTGCACATCCTGGGTCGCAAGCACTACGAGGGAGCGGCGGCGTACTTCGCCGCCCCTGTCGACCACCCCTACGCCGAGGTCTTCAACGCAGCACCCAAGGTGGTCTTCAGCTCGACCCTGCAGGACGCTGCCTGGGCCAACACGACCATCGCCAGCGGTGACCTCGCCACCGAGGTCGAGAAGCTGAAGCACGACGGCGACGGCTACATCGTCGGTCACGGCGGCATCACGTTCTGGCGGTCGCTGATTAGCCTGGGGCTGGTCGACGGATACCGCCTGACGGTGTTTCCGTACCTGGTCGGCCGCGGCCGCCGCCTGCTGGACGGGCTTGATGGCGGGCAGCCGTTCGAGCTGGTCTCGAGCACACCGTTTAGCAACGGCACCACCGAGGTGGAGCTAGCCCGGCCGAACTGAGCACGCGCCATAGCAGCGGGCTGTCGGCGGCCGCCATCGGCTGGGCACCGGTGGGGCTGCCAGCGGCGGGGAAAGTTGGCTGCGGCTTTCCCTAGCCGATGTTGTGCCGGTGGGCGTAGCCGATGGCCGCAGCTCGATCCCTGGATCCGGTCTTGGCGAAGATCCGGCTGATGTGCGTCTTGACGGTGTGATTGCTGAGGAACAGCTGCGCCGCGATCTCCGGGTTGGTCAGCCCGCGCGCGATCAGGGCCAGGATCTCGGCCTCGCGCTGCGTGAGGCCGTCCGGCGCCAGCGGGCCAGCTGGCGCCGGACGGCCACCCGGCTCCGGCCGGCCGGTCGCGCTCGCCGCAGGTGGGCTCGCGGCGGTCAGCAGCGCGGCCTGCACCCGGGGATCCAGCACCGTCAGCCCGCCCGCCGCCGCATGCAGGGCTCTGGCGATATCCGTGCGGTCCGCGTCCTTGGTGAGATAGCTCTTTGCCCCGGCCCGCAGCGCGTCCAGGACCGAGCTGTCGTCGGCAAAGGTGGTGAGCACGACGACGGCGACGCCTGGATGCTCGGCGGTCAGCCGGCGAGTGGCCGCGATGCCGTCGAGGACCGGCATATGCATGTCGAGCAGGATCGCATCAGGGTGCAGACTCGCCACGAGCTCGAGCGCCTGCGCGCCGTCGGCGGCCGAGCCGACCACCTCGATGTGGGGCAGCCCGTCCAGGAGCAGCACCAGGCCCTCGCGGACGCTTGCCTGATCGTCGGCGACCACGATGCGCAGCGGACTGCCGCCGTCCAGGCCGCCGCTCATCGCCCAGCCGCTGCTCGGCCGGCCCTGGCTGCACTCATGCCACCCTGTTCGCTGTGCTCATGAGTCATGCTCTCAGCTGCTGGCACCGGTACGAGCGCCGTCACGATCCAGCTGCCGTCCTGACGGCCGGCGTTCAGGGTCCCGCCCAGCAGTCGCAGCCGCTCCTGCATGCCCGTCAGGCCGTATCCGGCGTTAGCCGTCTGGAGGCCCGGCCGCCGGTGGCCGCCCCCGTTCGCATCGGCCCGGTCGAACGAGGTGAGGTCGTTGCTGACCCTGAGCATGACGTCGGCCTGCCGATACTCGAGTTCCAGGGTCACGGCCTCGCCCGGCGCGTGCTTGGCGGCATTGATCAGGGCTTCCTGGGCGATCCGCAGTAGCGCCACCGTAGCCTCGGGCGGCACGGGTCGCGTCTCGCCGCTCTGGGCGAAGGTGGCGGTGACGTGGTAGCGCTCCGCGTAAGTGTCTGTTGCCCTGGCTAGTTCTTCGTCGACGGGCAGGGTGTCGGCGCGCAGCGCATGCAGGGCCCGCCGGGTATCGGTGAGGCCTTCGGCGGCCATCCGCTGCGCCGCCGACAGCAGTTCGGCAGCCTGCTCGACGTCCCCGCGGTCCGTCAGCACCGAGCGAGCCGCCTGGATCTGGATAGCGAGCGCGCCGAGCGAATGCGCGAGCACGTCGTGGATCTCCCGGGCGATGCGCGCTCGCTCATCGAGCAGGTCGGCCCGGCGGTCGGCAGCGGACAGTTGCTCGCGCTGCGCCAGCAGCGCCGCCGACTGCTCCGCCTGGATCCGGTAAGCCGCGCGATTGCGGCCGACTATCAAGCCGCCCGCGATGATCAGCGACAGGTCGAGAAAGGCACCGTAGCCGCTACTGGAGAACAGGCTGCCAATCGCGGCGGCCAGCACGCCCGCACCGGCGACCGCCAGCGCCGGCCCGAGGGCGAGATCGCCGGCCGCCGCCATCGCTGCCAGCCCGGCGTAAATCACCAGGAAAGGCGCGCCGCCCCCGGTGGTGGCAACATATCCGGCTGCCACGGCCATCAGGCCGAGCGACACTGCAAGCCAGCTGGAGCGGTGCGGCACAGCCGTCGCGCGGACGTCCAGCAGCAGGATCCAGCCAGCCAGCCCGATGCCGGTCACGGCGTAACACACCACTTGCGCCACCAGAGCGCCTGGCCGCGGCGGATCGATGGCGAACATCAGCACCCCGAGCCAGGCAAAGCCCAGGCTCCGGGACAGCGGGTTGAACCAGCGCAGCAGCACGGTTCCAGTGTTGCCCGGCGAGCCAGGCAACCGGGACTCCGTCATCCGTGCTCCCGTTCGCCGCACCTGATAGCGCTTCCTGCACCACCGGGGCATCGCGCCTCTAGTAGTACGCATGACGCGACCGCTCCGACCCTTTCGACGCTACCGGCTGGCCGGGCGGCGCGGATCAGACCAGGGGCTGACCCCTGGTCTGATCTGGACGTAGTACCGCCTGGTACCACCCCTCGCCCGGCCAGCTCATGCCGCGAACCAGCCCGCGCTCCGATCCCTAAAACGCCTCCAGGGGCGAGGTTTGAGTCACTAACCCGAACCCGGATCCCAAGGAGCACAAGATGTCTGAACTCACTGAGGCGATGATCGTCAACGGCATCGTCCTGGCCACCGTGCTGGCCACCGACCTCGGTCCGGCTCGCAAGATCGGCGCGGGGCGACTGCTGCGCCCGGTCATCGCCGCCGCCGTGATCATCCCGCTCTTCGTGCAGCACCCGGTCACCCACGGCAACGGCCTGGTGGTTGAAGTGGCGGGGGTTCTGGCTGGCCTGCTCGGCGGCCTGGTCGCGGCGGCCCTGATGCGCGTCTACCGCAGCCGGGAGACCGGGCGCCCGGTCAGCGCGGCCGGCTGGCCGTACGCGGCCTTCTGGACCGTGATCATCGGCGCCCGGGCCGCGTTCTCCTACGGCGCCGCGCACTGGTTCACCACCCCGCTGGTGACCTGGGCCGTCGCTCACCAGGTGTCAGAGGCAGCCATCACCGACGGGCTGATCTTCATGGCCATCGTGATGATCCTGGTCCGCACCGGCGGGCTCCGCGCCCGCGCCTCGCGGCTGCCGGCCCTGGCTGGTCAGGCGGCCTGACGACCGCGCGCGCTGGGGTGGCCGCGACCGACATCGGGCACGTTCCCTTTGCCTTCAAGGTTGAAGGGGAACGTGCCCGATTCGCTGTCCCGGTCGCGATGACCGGCGCGGTCAGCCGCCAGCTGCCCGCGCCGCGGCGGCCAGCTCGGCGTAGTCGTAGGCCGCCTCGGGCTTGGCCCGGATGGCCGCATCTACCGTGGCAGCGTCCTGGCCAACGAGGATCCGCCACGCGCCCGCCCGAACTCCGTCCAGGATGATCGTGGCGGCGTCGGCCGCGCTGAGCGGAGCCTTGTCGCGGAAGTCGGTTTCGATCCGCGCCAGCAGCGCGCGCAGGTCACTGGGGGAGGGGTCCGCAGGCAGCAGGCCAGCCTCGGCCAGGCCGGCCCGGGCCCGCGGCGGGATCAGTTCCTCGGCCTGAGCCTCGCTCATGTCCTGCGGGTCCGGCAGGCCCTGGGCACGGCGTGAATTCGCCATGATGTCGGTGCCCACATGTCCGGGCAGCACCAGCGCCACGCGGACCTGCGGCGCGTTGGTCCGCAGGTCCTCGATCAGGGCCTCGGTGAAGCCCCTGATGGCGAACTTGGCCGTGCTGTAGGCGGTGTTGGGCATCCCCGGGCCGAGTGCGGCCCACAGGCCATTGAGACTGCTGGTGTTGACGAGAACTCCGTCCCCGCTGGCGGTCAGGAGCGGCAGGAACGCCCGGGCGCAGTGATAGACGCTCCACCAGTTCGTGGCGAAGATGCGCTCCCAGTCCTCCCGTGAATCGCGCACGAAGCTGGCCGCGCCGCCGAGGCCGGCGTTGCTGAAGACCAGATCGACATGGCCGGTCGCGTGCTGGCGCAGCACGTCGTCCCTGAATCGCAGCACCTGTTCCTCGGCGGAGACATCACAGACATGGCTGGTGACGCGAACGCCAGCCGGAGCTTCCGCCTGCGCCTGCGCCGCGGCCCTCGCGACCTCGTCGGCGTGCCAGTCGCAGGCCGCGACCGAGCAGCCGTCTGCCGCCAGCTGGCGCGTCAGCTCGCGGCCCATGCCCGAGCCCGCTCCGGTCACTACTGCCAGTTTGCCGGTAAATGAATCCACCACGCGCCGCCTCTCGCTCGGCGTCTGCGGGCAGTTGCCCGCACGACCCAGTCTCCTCTGGCAGGCCCGGATGGCGGCAAGCTCGCGCAGGTCCGCTCAGCTGAGCACCGCTCGCCGCACCGGGTTCGGCGGGCCTAATCCAACGACGCAGCGAGGGTGGCAGTCCGGCTACTGCCAGGCAGCAACGGCCGGCGCGCGATCAGGACGGCGGTGGCGTCGTCACGCAGCGGATGGCCTACGTGGCTGGCCAGATCCGCGCCGAGGCGGTCGAGCGCCGAGCCGACGTCACCGTTACGGAGAAGTCCGGCGCTGAGGTCGAGCGGATAGAAGGCACCTGACCTGCTGCGCGCCTCGCTGATGCCGTCGGTGTAGAAGAGCACGCGGTCGCCCGCGGCCAGGCCGAAGGTGGCCGGCTCCCGGACGCAGGTCTGCAACTGGGCCAGGCCGAGCGGCAGGCCGGGGTCGGCGGGCTCGAGGAACTTGCCGGTGCCGCCGGAGAGCAGCAGGGGCGGCGGGTGCCCGCAGTTCAGCAATTCCATGGCGAGTCCGTCGTCCGGGAACTCGGCCAGAATGGCGGTGACGAACTCCTCGTCCGTCTCGTGCCGCGCCAGGCTCGATTCGATCCGCGCCGCGATGGCGGCCAGATTGGCGGCATCATAGGCGGACTCCCGGAAGGCGCCCAGGACGATCGCCGCGGTGCCGACCGCGGCCAGTCCCTGGCCTTGTACGTCGGCGACGATCAGGCGGACCGCCCCGCTGGTCCTGGCCACCTCATACAAGTCCCCGCCGACCTGCGCGGAGGTGCTGGCCGAGGTGTAGCGGATGCCGATGTCAAGGCCGCCGAGCGGGCTGCGCACTGGCCGCAGCAGCACTCGCTGCATCGTGTCAGCCACGGCCTTGACCTCGGCCAGGTCGCGCTCACGGCGGAGTCGGCCGACGCTGGCGACCACGCTGGCACAGGTAACGCCGACAACCGCGGCAATGGCGACCGCCGTCCGGCGCGAGCCGAAAACCCCGTCGTAGAGCGACAGAGGCAGACACAGCGCGACAGCGAGTGCGCCCACGAGCACGGTGCCGCGCGGCGTGAGCCACACCGCAGCGAGCGCGGGGCCGAGCGACAGCAGGGGGAGGAAGCCGAGCCCAGGTCCGGTGCCGAGGTCGGCAGCCGCTACCGCCGCCATGACCAGGAAGGGGACGGCCGCGGCGATCGCCTTGACGCCCTCGGGTCCTGACCCGGATGCCCGGGCGGCCGGCGCGCGCTGCCGGAGGCTCAGCCGGTCCCGGGCCCTACCGGGTCCCATCGCCAGTCGAGGCGCGGACCGGCCCGGATTCGCTGCCTGCCACTAACCGCCCTTCGCCCGATGCGCCGCAATCGCCGTTGCCATTTTTGCCTCGCAGAATACCTGGCCTGGCTGTCATCGCCGCTGGTCGGGAGCCGCCCTCGACCGCCGCGATTCGGCGCGTTCGGCATTGCTGGGCGGCGTCTGTCCCGCATGATGGGACAAGATGGGCGAATCCCTCGGGCTCGGCAGGTGCACATGCGAGCACCAGCGAGCGAATGACGATGAGGCGCCCGCCAGCGGAGTGACACCCACGGCGGCCCTGACGCTGAAGCACATGAGATGACTACCAACCACAGCTCCCGCCGGATGAGCCGGAGAGCCGCCGAGGACTTGCTCAGCGGCTCGAGCGGGCCCGGCTCTGACCAGCTGGCCAGCGTGCTTGCCGCCGCCGCGGCACCCGCGCACGCAGCCGAGCTGGCCGGCGAGTCAACCGCGGTGGCCGGGTTCGAGACACATCATCTCGCTTCCGTTGCCATTCCCCGGAGAGGACCGATGATCAAGTCCCCGCTTGCCAAGCTTCTGACTGCGAAGGCCGTCGCCCTGGCCACGGCTGTCTGCGTAACCGGTGGCGTGGCGGCAGCCGCCAGCACCGGCGTCCTGAGCAGTTCCCCGTCCGCCCACGGGCACGGCCGCGCGAGCCAGCCCGTCGTCTCGTCCCTCGGCCCGGCCGCCGCCAGCCCGGCATCGAGTACTGTCGCCCTTAACCCGGCACTGCTGTGCCACCGGCTGGCGTCCCGGGTGGTCGCCGCGGGCGGAGATGCCAACAATGCCGCGGGCCAGGTACTCGGCCAGAGCGGCATCGAGCAGGCGCTGGCCAGTTCGCGAGTAACCCAGGTGCTGGATAACCCGGCGTTCGCGCCGCTGCTCGCCACCGCGGGAAGTGCCAGCTCGGTGCCGGACTACTGTGCTTTGCTGCTCGGGCTGCCGCAGGTGCCCGATCCGGCAGGCCTGTCCCAGCTGCCCGTCTCGCTTCTCACGCAGCTGCTGTCCGGCCTGCCGCCATCGACACTCGCGTCCCTGCTGACGACCCTGCCAGCCGGAGCGCTGTCTCCGCTGGTGACGATGCTGCCAGCCGGCCCGGTGGCGCAGCTGCTGTCGGAGCTTCCGCCTGCCGCGTTGTCGCAGGTGCTGACGACCTTGCCGGCTGGCGCGCTACCGGAGGTGCTCACCGAGCTGCCGGCCGGGATGCTGTCGCAGTTGCTGACGACGCTGCCAGCGGGCGGGCTGTCGCAGGTGCTGACCGCGTTGCCGGCAGGCGCGCTGTCGCAGGTGCTCACTGAGCTGCCCACCAGCTCGCTGGCGCAGGTGCTGACGGCGCTGCCGGCGAGCGGCCTGTCGGAGGTGCTCACTGAGCTGCCGACGGGGGTCTTGACGCAGCTGCTGACCGCGCTGCCGACCGGAGCCCTCGCGCAGGTGCTGACGACCTTGCCGGCGGGCGGCCTGTCACAGGTCCTCACGGAACTGCCGACCAGCACGCTGTCGCAGCTGCTGACCGCGCTGCCGGCCGGCGCGGCTGGGCAGGTGCTGACCACGCTGCCGGTCGCAGGTCTGTCGCAGGTGCTGACCGCGCTCCCGGCCACCTATCTCGCGCAGGTTCTCGGTCAGCTGCCCACCGCGACGCTCAGCAAGGTCATCTCGTCACTGCCGGCCTCGGTGGCGGTAAAGATCATCGCGGAATTGCCCGCCCCGATCCTGACCAAGCTCCCCGTATCGCTGCTCTCCGGCCTTGGCTAGGCCACGTGCCCTGGGCGGGCCGGATTTCGGGGTTGCCGTCCCGCCCAGGCGGCGGGCCGCGGGCAGTGCTGCCCGCGGCCCGCGCGTCCGTCCCCCGGCAGCCTTGGAGGCAGCACCTATGACCGAGCACCGCCGTCTTACGCAGCAGTGTGGCCTGGCCGAGGTGCCGCTGGACGAGGGTCAGCGCCGCGCCGACGAAGCCCGGCAATGGTGGGCGCTGCTGCGCGAGCCGCCGCGGCCCGGAGCTCACCGCCCCTCACCGCCACCAGGCAGGCATGAACTGCCGCGCCGGGTTCCCCGCATGGTTACGCCAGGGGGGCGGGCCGGCCCGCCCCCCAGTCCTGAATTGCTGCTGCGGGTTATTCATGGTCTGGAAGACATCTGACGCTGGCGGAGCGGTGGGGGCAGGCGCTCCGGTCATGACAGCGGACTCGGCCGATGCGACGGATACGGCAGGACTGATCGAGCGCGCGCAGCAAGGGGATGGTGCGGCGTTCAGCCTTCTGTACCGGGACGTGCAGCCACGCCTGCTGCGGTACCTGCGGGTGCTGGCGGGCGGCGACGCCGAGGACGTGGCATCAGAGGCGTGGCTGCAAATCAGCAGGGATCTGGCGGGGTTTAGCGGCGGCCTGGAGCAGTTCCGTGGCTGGGCTGCGACGATCGCGCGGCATCGCGCTCTGGACCACCTGCGGCGGCAGTCGCGGCGTCCGCCCTCGGTGCCTGTGCCTGCCGAGGATCTGGCGTGGCTGCCATCGGGCGATGACACCGAGGAAGGCGCGCTCGATGCGGTGGCGACGCAGGCTGCGATCGAGCTGATCGCCAGCCTGCCGCGGGATCAGGCCGAAGCGGTCCTGCTCCGGGTGGTGGTGGGCCTGGATGCGGCCGGAGCCGCGGCGGTGCTCGGCAAGCGACCCGGGGCCGTGCGGACGGCGGCCTATCGAGGTCTGCGCACCCTCGCGCGCCGGCTGGACGGTCAGCAGAGGGGAGTGACGTGGTAGCAGAACGGAGCACTGTGGCCGCAGAGCCCGGGCCGGTATCGGCCGCCCAGGGCGGCGTCTGGGTCTACGCAGTGACCGCAGCGGCGCCGGCCAGGCGGCTCGCCGGACTGATCGGCGTGGCCGGCGCCCCGGTCAGATCCGTCACCGAGGCTGGTCTGTCGGCCGCCGTGAGCACTGTCGGCGAGCCGCCAGCGACGCTGCTCGCCGACCTGGCCGCGACGGCGGCCGCGGGGCGCGCCCATCACCGGGTAGTCACGCACCTGGCCGAAGCCGGGCCGGTCGTTCCCATCCGGCTGGCCACCGTGTACCCAGACGACACCACGGTCGCAGCCTTGCTGGACCGCCGCCGTACTCAGCTCGGCTTGATGCTCGACGCGTTCGGGGACAGCCAGGAATGGGACGTCAAGATCTACCTGGCGCCCTGGGCCGGACCCGGCGACCAGGAGTGGTCCGAGGTGCCCGCCGACGGCCTCAGCTGGCCGGGCTCCGGGCCGCGTCTGTCGCTCGCCGAGGACCGGGCCGAGCGGATCGCAGCCGCGCTCAGCGCTCTCGCCCTGGCTACCAGGCGACGCCCCGTCTCGGCACCGCTGCCCGGCACCGCACCTCAGGTGCTTTTCGACGGCGCCTACCTGCTGGATGCTGACCGCGCGCGGGAATTCGCCAGCATTGTGGAGTCCGTGCCGGCCGAGCACGTGGCACTGCGAGCCGAGCTCACCGGGCCATGGCCGCCCTACTCCTTCGCCGATCGCTGAGCGTCGGCCGTTACCTCACTGGCCGGGTGGGCTGCCGTCTTGGCAGCGCAGTTCCGGCGTCACCGCTAGCCGCCGGGATGATCGGCATCGGCTCCCGCGGTGGTCTCGAACCGGCGGGGGACAATCGCGAGCACGACCAGAAGCGTGACGACGGCCACGCCGGCCAGGCCAAGGTAGACGTCGTGGGTGCCAGCCGAGATCGCCCGACGCAGGTAGCTGACGACCGCCGCGTTACTGCGGTGGCCGGGCTGGCTGAGCGCTGAGCTGACCGCGTTCACCTGCCGGGGCAGGCGACCACGCAGCTCAGCTGGGGCGGACTGCAGGCGGCGCAGGATGGTCGCGTTGAATACCGCGCCGAAGATCGCCGCACCGAGACTCTGCCCCAGGTACCGGCAGAACATGACGGCGCCGGTCACCACGCCGCGCTGATCCCAGGCAACTGTCGACTGCGGCCCGACAACCGTGCAGACCGAGAGCAGGCCGAGGCCGAAGCCAAGCACGAAGGTGCTGGCGAGTGCTAGCCACACGCTGACTGGCTGCGGGGCGAGCAGGAAGCACAGCACCCCGCAGAGGCTCACTGCCGCGCCGATGACCGCGGTGTCCCGGAAGCCGATGCGCAGGAACAGCCGGCCGGACTGAGACGAGGCGAGCGGCCAGCCGAAGCTCATGACCGCGAGGACGCCTCCGGCCGCGATCGCGCCGAGGCCAAGGACCTCCTGCCCGTAGGTAGGCAGGAATGTGCTGGGCCCGATGACCAGCAAGCCAAGACCGCCGGCCCCGATGCCGAAGCCAGCCAGCACGGGCCGGCGCCAGACCCAGGGGGGCATGATCGGTTCGGGTGCCGTTCGCTCCACCACGACCGCCAGCGCCGTGGCCGCGGCGGCGACGGCGAACACGGCAACGCTCGGCACCGACAGCCAGGCCCACGCGGCGCCACCCTGCAGCAAGCCGAACACCAGCGCGGCCGCCGCGATCAGGATCAGCAGCCCCCCAGCCACGTCGACCCGGTGTCGTGCCGGGACAACGCGCTCGTGCAGGAACCGGCCGATAAGAGTCAATGCCACGGCGCCGACCGGCAGGTTGATGATGAAGATCCAGCGCCAGGACGCGTATTGCGCCAGCGACCCGCCGAGTGCCGGGCCGAGTACCGCTGAGACGCCCCACATGCTGGACAGCCAGCCCTGGACGCGGCCGCGCTCGCGGAGGTCGTACAGGTCACCGGCCAGGGTGTTGACGGTGGCCATGATCGCGCCAGCGCCGATCCCCTGCAGGCCGCGGAAAGCGATCAGGCTAACCATGTTCCAGGACAGCGCGCAAAGACCGGAGCAGGTCAGGAAGACGATCGTGCCTGCGATCAGAAGTGGCTTGCGCCCCCACTGGTCTGCGAGCTTGCCGTACACCGGAATCGAGACCGTCTGCGTCAGCAGGTAGGCCGAGAACACCCAGCTGAACAGCGAGAAGCCGCCGAGGTCACGGACGACCTGCGGGATCGCGGTCGCCACGATCGTGTTGTCCATGGCCGACAGGGCCATCGTGGCCATCAGCGCGGCGAGGATCGGGCCGCGGTGCAGCGCGCCGGCGGGTGGCGCAGTGGTGGCTGAGGAGGGCATCTAGGTCGCAGCCTAGGTCATTTTCGCCGCGGACCTGAGCTGCGCCGGCCGTCCTGATCTGGCCCAGTAACGCCGGCCGCCACGTCAGCGCTGGCGTTGGTGTCGCCGACAATGCGCCCGGACCGGGCCCGACCCTACGGAGATCCAGTGCGCCTGCCATCCAGAACCCTCGCAGTCAAGACCGTGATCGCCTGCACTGCCGCCGCCGCCGCGGTGGCAATCGCGGGCTGCGGCCCAGCCGCCAGCGGCGCCGCGGCAAGCGATGCAGGTGCCACCGTTGCCGCGAACACGCCTGCGGGCGGGGCTGCGGCTGCGGTCAGCCAGCAGCAGGCCGTTTCCGGCGGAAGTCCCCAGCCGGGCGTCGCCGGGACCGTCAATGCGAGCTCCGCGGCCCCGCCGCCGACCGCGAGCCCGGGAAGTTCAGCCGGCACCGTCCTCTCCATCCGCATGACGCTGCCGATCCCGCATCCCTATCAGCGCACCGCGCTGGTGATCGGGCACCTGGCCGAGCCCGCCGATGGCGGACAGCCGCTTGCCGGGCGCGTCGTCTGGCTGGAGCGCCTTGGCACCGGAGACTGGGTGCTGTTCCGGGCGCACGTGACCGGCGCCAGCGGGAACGTCGTCTTCCGCGTGCACGTGATCGTCGGCGCGGCATTCCGGCTGGTGTTTCGCGGAGCGCCGGGCGTGGCACGCTCGGTGAGTGGCGTCCGGATCGTGCCCTGAGGCTTCGTCGTGCAGGGTGGCGGGGAGCGTCCGTCGCTGCGGCAGCCGGCCGGCGGTGCGGGCACTGGTGCGCGAACCGCAATCAACGGCGGCGCACTAACTGGCCACGGCCGCTTGCGTCCGCTGACTTCACCGGCGTGGCCGGACTCGCCGCCGCCATGCGCGTCGCTGCCGCCGCGATCGCGCACGCCGTTCGCCACCTGGGTGCAGCGAGCCTTCGCACGTTAGCCCCGCCGCTCCGCCGCAGCCACCAGCCCGGCGACGATCTCCGGATAGAACCTGCGCAGTCCGCGCAGGACGAGGCGGCCGCGCGGTGTCGCGTCCCAGCTCGCCGTCCAGCGGACGTGCGTGCCCTCGCCCGCGGGGGCGAGCGTCAGGTCTGCACGGTAATTGCGGACGGGGATCCCGCCGCTCACCGTGTAGGCGAGGTGACGTCCTTCCTCGGCCACCAGGATCTGCTCAATGGAGGTCACGTAGCGGCCGTAGGCGCGTCGCGAGGATCGCAGCCATTGCACAGCGCCGGGCCCGCGCGGCGACGCGTGGCCGGGCTGCCGGTAGCCGGTCGCGCTCCACGGTCCCCATTCCGGGTAGCGAGTCACGTCGGAGACCAGCGCCCAGATCGCCTCGGGCGTCGCGCACGCCGTCTGCTCCGCCTCCACCTGCAACTGTGCCATCGCGAGCCTCCCGGTCGCCTGGTTCATGTACCACTTGGTACATGAACCAGATGGTACAGTTGCTCATGGCTCCCTCGCAAGCACAGCCGTCCTCAGGGGCCCGCGAGCGGCTTCTGGCGGCCGCCGTCGAGCACGCGCTCAGCGGCGGGATCACGGGGCAGAGCTTGCGGGAGATCGCGGCGGCCGTCGGCACCAGCCACCGCATGCTGCTGTACCACTTCGGTTCCCGCGAGGGCCTGCTTGTCGCCATTTCGAACACGGTCAACGAGGCAGAGGCCGCGACGCTGGCCCGGTGGCGCGATCCGTGGGCGCTCTGGGCGCATTACAGCGACCCGGAGTTGCGATCGCGCGAGCGGCTGTTCTTTGAGTTGTATGCGAACGCCCTCTATGCCCGGCCCGGTAGCGAGGGCTTCTTCGAGGCCAGCGTCGAGGCCTGGCTGTCGGCCCTCACCGCGCAGCTGGTGGACGCGGGGACCAAGCCCGAGGAGGCTCGGGTTCAAGCCAGGCTCGGCCTTGCCGTCACTCGCGGGCTGCTGCTTGATCTTCTGGCCACCGGCGATGAGGACGGCGTCACGCGTGCGTTCGCGCACTACCTCCGCAGCGCCGCCGCGCACCCCGCGCCGGGCAGGACAGGCGAGCTGATCATGCCGGATATACAGGAGCGCACCACCCGCCGGCCGCGCGGGCCGGACCTCAACCACAAGGGGTAGCAGCGGCCCGCCTGGCGTCCTGGCGCTGCCCGCTTAGGCCAGGAGCCCGCGGGCGTCGGCGGCGAGTGTGACGATCGTCTCAGCATTTCGCTGGTCGGCCTGCGGTGCCTGGATGATGACGGCGCTTGCCCCCGCATCGGCGAGAGCGCGAATGTCCCCGGCTACATCAGCGGCTGTCGCCTCCGGAGGCGGCGCGGCGTAGACCACCACCTCCTGCTCCGGCCGGATGGCGGCGGACTGCACTGCGGTACGGATGCCTTCCGGCGTGTAGCCCGAGTGCAGCACCACCCCGTCGGAGATCTCGCCGGCCAGCGCGAGGGACCTCGGTCCGCTGGCGCCGATGAGCAGCGGCGGGACGACCTGCGGCGGCCAGTCCAGCGCCACGTCGGTGAGCTGGATGTACTGACCGGCTACCGTGACCGTCTGCCCGTGCAGCAGGGAGCGCGTCGCCGTGCTCCACTCGCGCAGCAGCGTGAGCGGGGAAGCAACTGCAGCGCCGGTCTGCTTCATCCAGGACTGCACCCCATGTCCGGTTGCGGGCACGAACCGGCCAGGGAACAGCCGGGCCAAGGTGGCAATCTCCATGGCGGCCAGTGCCGGATTGCGCAGCGGTGCCGGCATGAGGCCAAGGCCGATCCGAACCGACGTCGTCCAGGCCAGCGCGGCGGTCGCGGTAGTCAGGCCACCTTCGAGGAAGCAGTCCTCCCACACCCACAGGTCGTCCAGGCCGCTCTGCTCGGCGAGTGCCGCGAACCCCGCCAGTTGCTCGGGCGACAACTGGGGCCGGAACACGACCCCGACCCTGGGCCGGGACGACTGCTGGCTGGTCACGGCAAACCTCCTTGTGACGGCTTCGGCGCCTCGACCCTACCGGCGGCCTCGGCCGGCCAGAGGGCTGCGGTTAGGCTGGCGGAGTGTCGGCTAGCGAGGATGCCGCAGCGACCGTGGCGGCGTGCCGCGGCATCCTGCAGGAGCAGGCAGCCGCGTACGCGCAGCTCGCGCTCGCCAACATCGGCCGGGAATTCCCTACGCTGCAGATCTACCTGATGACCGGGCCGGGCGACATCCCGGCTCGGCCGTCTGAGCGGACGCCGGTCTTTTACGGCAGCCTCGACTGGCACTCCTGCGTGGAGATGCACTGGCTACTGGTCCGGCTGCTGCGGCTGACTGCCGGCGCCGTGCCCGTCGACGAGATCACAGCTGCGCTCGACGCCCAGTTCACGCCAGCCAAGCTGGCCGCCGAGGCGCGGTTCGTGGCCAGCAGAGACGGCCGAAGCGAGCGACCCTACGGCTGGGCCTGGGCGCTCGCGCTCGTGCATGAGATCGCCAGCCTGGGCGGCGCGCAGGCTGATCGCTGGCTCGCCGCCTTCGAGCCGCTGACCGACGCTCTGACGAGCGGCTTCCTGGACTGGCTGCCGAAGGAGTCCTATCCGGTCCGGTACGGGATGCACGCCAATACCGCGTTCGCCTTCGCCACGGCACTTCCGTTCGCGGCCCAGCAGGCGCAGGCCGGCCGGCCCGAGCTGGCGGCAGCGATCGAGGCTAAGGCCCTAGCGTGGTTCGAGGCGGATGCCGACTATCCAGGCGAGTACGAGCCGTCCGGGCACGACTTCCTCTCGCCGGCGCTGACCGAGGCGGAGCTGATGAGCAGGCTACTGGCCCGGCCGGAGTTCGCCGACTGGTTGGCGGAGTTCCTCCCGGGCATTGCGGGCGGCGAGCCAGCCACCCTCTTCGCGCCCGTCACCGTCACGGACGCGCACGATGGGCAGATCGCGCACTTGCATGGCCTGAACGCGAGCCGGGCCTACTGCTGGCGGCGCATCGCCGAAAGCTTGCCCGCGGACGATGCCAGGACCGGCCCAGCACTGGCAGCAGCCGGTACGCACCTGGCTGCCGCGCTGCCGCACGTGATCGGCGACGACTACATGGTGGAGCACTGGCTCGCGGCCTACGCCGTACTGGCGCTCAGCTGAGGCAGTAAGGGGCGGTGCCCGCACGCGATCTCCAGCCGGCCGGCAGCGGGGCTGCGGGTCGGCCAGATGAGCTGGCGGGTGCCTGAGTAACTCTGCACAGGGGGAAACGTGGACGTTCAGACCAGCCGCAGCTTCGCACGGCCGCGGCCGCCCGCCGTCCGGGTGGTGTGGGCCGTGCTGTTCCTGCTACTGGCCGCATTTGCCGTCGTGGAAGCAATCAAGCATGGCTGGCCAGCCTTGGTCGGCGCGGTGCTCTTCTTCGCCCTGCCCGATCTGACGCTGATGATGGGCACGCGTCGGCGTCGCGAGCGGGCCAGACCGGCGCCGCGCGCGGTGCCGTATTACAACGCGCTGCACCGGGCCTGGGTACCGCTGGTCCTCCTGGTGGTGTGCACGGTGATGCCGTGGTTCTGGGCGCCGGTGTTCGCCGCCCTGCTGGGCTGGCTGGCGCACATCGCGCTGGACCGGGCCGCCGGCTACGGCCTGCGCTCGGCCGACGGCTCGCTGCGCGCATTACGTGGCCGACCCGCAGTCGGCTTCGAGGAACCCGGGGGCATCACCTGGGTGTTGGCGGCCCTCTGGTAAACCAGAGACCCTGAGCCCGGGGAGGAGATGTGCCTTGACCGTGTCCCTCGACACTCGCGCGGCGCTGCGCGAGCAGGCCGTCGCGGTGCTTCGGGACAACGACGCAGGCAAATGGACCAAGGCCTCGCCTCACCTCTATCCCCACCAGTGGAGCTGGGACAGCGCGTTTATCGCGATCGGATGGGCGCACGTAGACGTCAGCCGGGCGATGGTCGAGCTCGAGCAGCTTTTCACGGCGCAGTGGGCGACTGGCATGGTCCCGCACATCGTGTTCCGAGCAGGGCCGGACCAGCCCTATTTTCCGGGCCCCGAGTGGTGGGACTGTGCGAGCGTGCCGGCCGCGCCTGCCCTGCCTCTCCAGACCACTGGCATCTGTCAGCCGCCGGTGCACGCCCTGGCGCTGCAGCGGGTCTGGCAGCTAACGCCGGAGGCGGACCGCCCCCACATCCAGGCCCGGGTGCGGGCGCTCTACCCGCGCGTGCTGGCGTGGCACCATTACCTGGCCACCGAGCGCGACCCAGAGGGATCGGGGCTGGTCACCACCTACCATCCCTGGGAAGGCACAGACAACTCCCCGCGCTGGGATAAGGCGCTGGCCAGGATCAAGGTGGCGAAGCCTGGTCCGTACACCCGGCTGGACGTCAGTCAGGTCGCGGCGTCCCAGCGTCCCTCCAACTGGGACTACGACCGCTATCTGTGGCTGGTGGAACTGCTGCGCACGTACCGGTACGACGACGCGGAGATCTATCGCGAATACCCGTTCCTCATTAAGGACGTGTTCTTCAGCGCCGTCTTCGTCGCGGCCAACGCCGCACTTCTGGACCTCGCCGACGTAGCGGGCGCGAGCGCCGACGAGCGGGCCCGTCTGGCCGGCTGGCTGGAGCGGGGACGCCAGGCGCTGGCCCGGCAGCTCGACCCGGAGTCCGGCCTGTGTCGCGACTACGACGTGCGATCCGGGGACACCATCCAGCTGAGGACATTCGCGTCCTTCGCGCCGCTCTTCGCCGCAACGGCCGGCGGCGATCAGCTGACGGCCCAGCTTCGGCAGCTTGACTCCGCTGACTTCTGCGGCGACCCGCGGCTGCGCTGGCCCCTGCTGCCAAGCACC
The DNA here is from genome assembly GCA_036495585.1 of Streptosporangiaceae bacterium. Classification (GTDB taxonomy): domain Bacteria; phylum Actinomycetota; class Actinomycetes; order Streptosporangiales; family Streptosporangiaceae; genus JAJYUU01. The sequence continues at coordinate 18,722 of DASXMP010000033.1, read as the reverse complement.
AGCCCGGCCGAGCCCGCGTTCCAGCCAGACAACTACTGGCGCGGGCCAGTCTGGCCGGTGATCGACTGGCTGCTGTGGCGCGCGCTGCGCCAGCTCGACTGCGCGGACCGCGCCGAGGTCCTGCGGCAGGCCTGCCTCGAGCAGCTAGCCTCGACCGGAAAGTTCGCCGAATACTTCGATCCGTTCAGCGGGGCGCCGCTCGGCTCGCCGCAGCAGTCCTGGACAGCGGCCGTGACCCTGGACTGGTCGGCCGCCGATAGTCGCAGTGCGGCCTAGCGCAGTGCCGCCGAGCGCAGGGTCAGCAAGCACGGGGCCAGCAAGCACCGGGCCAGCAAGCACCGGGCCAATGGCGAGTGCAGTCGCGGCCGGCGCCGTCCCGGCTGGGCGCCAGGCTGCTGACGACTCCCTGCCGGATCGCTCGGCCTGGTCACTCGACCCGGCGCTGGCCTACCTGAATCATGGCGGTTTCGGTGCCACTCCGGTTCGGGTGCTGGCCGAGCAGCAGCGGTGGCGGCACGAGCTTGAGCGCAACCCGACGGTCTTCCTTACCCGGCAGCTGCCTGACCTGCTGGCCGGGGTCCGCCGCCAGCTGGCCACGTTTCTGCACGCGGACGAGGATGGCCTGGTCTTCGTCGCCAATGCGACGGCCGGCACGCAGACCGTCATATCCCAGGCTGGCCTTGCGCCGGGCGACGAGGTGCTGGCCACCGATCACGGCTATCCGGCGGTGCTGATGCAGCTGCGGCGGGCGGTCGAGGCTACCGGCGCGGCACTGCGGCTTGTGCCGCTGCCGCTGCCGGCCGGCGGCGCCGGAGAACTGGCCGCCGCCGTGCTGGCGCAGCTCAGCGGCCGGACCCGGCTGCTGGTCGTCGACCATGTTGCATCCTGCAGCGGGCTAGTCTTCCCGGTCGAGGCGATCGCGGCTGGGTGCCGGGAGCGCGGGGTGCCGGTACTGGTGGACGGCGCGCATGCCGCGGGCATGCTGCCCGTCGACGTCGGCCGGATCGGCGCCGACTTCTGGGTCGGCAACCTGCACAAGTGGGTGTGCGCCCCGAAGGCCGCAGGGGTCCTGTATGCGGCCCCGCGGTGGCGAGGCGGGCTCCAGCCACTGGTGGCATCGCACGGGCTGGCGGAGGGCTATCAGCAGGCGTTCGACTGGACTGGCACGCATGACCCGACCGCTCTGCTCGCCGTGCCGGCGGCGCTCGACTTCTTCGCCGCGGCAGGCTGGTCAGCCGTCCGGGCGCGCAACAATGTCCTGGCGGGCCAGGGGGCCGAGCTTGTCGCTGCACGGATCGGTGCCGCCGTGCCGGATGTCGGCGGTCTCGCCGCGGCGATGCGGCTCGTGCGGCTGCCGGAGCCGCTGTTGCCCGAGGATGCCCGGGCGCTGGAGCGCCGGCTGTACGCCGAGCACGGCGTGGTGGTGCCGGTCACCGCCCACTCCGGCTCGTCCTGGCTCCGGGTATCCGCGCAGTTGTACAACACGCTGCGGGACTACGAGCGGCTCGCTGACGCGCTCATCGAGCTTCAATCGGGACGTCCAGCCGCTCCTGCAACTGCGCGACCGTGATGCCGTAGGTCTCCTCGACCACCACGCCGCCCGGCATGATGGTGAACTTGGCGTGGCCGGTGTAGACGCGGGAGACGCAGGCCAGGCCGGTCAGCGGGTAGGTGCAGGCGGGTACGAGCTTAGGCGTGCCGTCGCGGGCAAACAGGCTCATCATCACCAGCACCTGCCTGGCTCCGATGGCCAGGTCCATTGCGCCGCCGACGGCGGGAATGTCGTCCGGCCTGCCGGTGTGCCAGTTGGCTAGGTCGCCGCCCGCCGACACCTGAAACGCGCCAAGGACGCAGACGTCCAGGTGCCCGCCGCGCATCATGGCGAAGCTGTCCGCGTGATGGAAGTACGCGGCGCCCGGCAGCTCGGTGACCGGGATCTTGCCAGCGTTGGTGAGGTCGGGGTCGATCCGGTCGTCGGCCGCCGCTGGGCCCATGCCCAGCATGCCGTTCTCGGTGTGCAAGATGATCCCGGCAGCGGGGTCCAGGTGGTCGGCGATCCGCGTCGGCTGGCCGATGCCGAGATTGACGTAGGAGCCAGGCGCGATGTCGCGAGCGATGCGCGCCGCGAGTTCCTCGGTGGACAGCGGGCCGCGGTCGGCGTACTCGGCCGTCTCCGGCGCGTCGGAGGTGGCGGCGGTCATTATCGCGCTCCTTGGACGGTGAGCTGGCGGTTTGGGACTCGCACAATGCGGTCAACGAAAATGTTCGGCGTGATCACGGATTCCGGGTCGAGTTCACCGACCGGCACGATCTCGGCGACCTGGGCGATGACGGTCGTCGCGGCGGTCGCCATGACCGGACCGAAGTTGCGCGCGGTCTTGCGGTAGACCAGGTTGCCGAGCCGATCGGATTTGTATGCCGAGATCAGCGCGACATCGCCCTTGAGCGGATACTCAAGGACGTAGCTGCGCCCGTCGATGACGCGTGTCTCCTTGCCCTCGGCTAGGGGGGTGCCGGCTCCGGTCGCGCAGTAGAACCCGCCGATGCCGGCGCCCGCGGCTCGCATTCGCTCGGCCAGGGTCCCCTGGGGCACCAGCTCGAGCTGTACCTGCCCGGCCTGGTACAAGCCGTCGAAGACATAGGAGTCGGTCTGCCGCGGAAATGAGCAGATCACCTTCCGGACCCGGCCTGCCTTCAGCAACGCGGCCAGGCCGACCTCCCCGTTGCCCGCGTTGTTGCTTACGATCGTCAAATCGCTGGCGCCCTGCTCGATCAGCGCGTCGACCAGATCGAACGGCATGCCCGCCAGGCCGAATCCGCCGACCAGCACCGTCGCGCCGTCGGCAATGCCCGCGACCGCCTCGGCGGCCGTTGACGCGATGAACACCACGTCAGGACGCTTCTGGGGGGCGAGCTAGCTCAGTGCGGTCCAGTGGTCTCACGCGATACAAAGCAGGCTCCTCGTGCGGGGTCGCGGTCGGCTCGCAGGCGCAGTCGACTGCCATGATCGCGCCAAGGGGCGATGAGCCGCAACGGGCCAGAAGCATCTGCCGGCGCCGCGGCGGCCGCGAACACAGCGAGAATTGGCGCCCTTACCAGGTGATCGGCGCGTCAGAACTTCTCGATGGCCGGGATGATCCGCTCGGCCATCAGGTCGAGTGGCCGCAGTGAACCCACGCCCAGCACGCTGCCATGCGCAACCGTGAAGCCGAGCTTGGCCAGCCCGTGCAGGTGCTCGATCGTCTGCTCCACTCGCTCGCCGTTTGGCCCGAGGTCGAATCGGACCTGCACGGTCTTCTCGATTGCGTCGTAGTCCCGTCCTTCGGCGGCGCAATGCTCGCGCAGCACGGCCAGCTTGTGCCCGACCTCGGGCGAGTCGTAGATGTTGCACGCGTCCGCGTACCGGGCGACCAGCCGCAAGGTCTTCCGCTCGCCTGCCCCGCCGATGAGGATCGGGGGATGCGGCCGGGTCAGCGACTGCGGCGAGTTCAGGGTGCGGGCCAGGTGGTAGTGCTTCCCGTCGAACGGGCTGTCGTCCCCGCTCCACATCTGCTGGCAGATGCGCAGCGCTTCCTCCAGCCGCTCGTAGCGCTCGGCCAGCGGCGGAAAGAGCAAGCCGAGCCCGCGTGCCTCGTCCTCGTTCCAGGCGGCGCCAATGCCGAGCATGGCGCGGCCGCCGGAGAGCACATCCACCGTGGTGACCGCCTTGGCCAGCAGCCCGGGCTCGCGGTACACCACGGCCGTCACGACCGTGAGGAGCTTCACGCGCTCGGTGCGCCCGGCCAGGAAACCCAGGGTTGTGTAGGCCTCGAGCATCTCATGCTCGGGTGGACCGATATGCCCGATCTGCCAGACGTGGTCCATTACGCTGATCCGGTCTACGCCAGCCTGATCGGCTCGCTCCGCGACCTGGCCGAGGCGGCTTCGCAGCGCCGCCGGGCCGCCCTCCCAGGTGAAATCCGAGATATGCAGGCCAATCTTCATTCGTGCGAGCTCCTCACCAAGCCGAGATCACCGATACACGAGACGACTGCCTCCAGCCTCTCATTCGGTGCGGGCAGCCCGGGCCCGGGAACCTGTCACGCTTTCTTACGTCCTCCCGGCGTCAGCAAGAGATGTCGTCCGAATCTGCTTGCGGCTTGAAGCCTGCTGAGCCATGCCCGACGCGCCCCTGCCGGGCCATCAAGTGCAGGAAGCCAGCCCGTCATCACTGACCACCGGTCTGGTGAGCCGGGACACCAGTGGCCTGCGGGAAAGGCATCGGTGGCGGTCCTATTTGCCGTAATGAAACCTGCAGACCGCGATCTCTACCTGGTCGCGGCCTAACCGGTAGACGAGGCGGTGCTCCTGGGTGATCCTGCGGGACCACCATCCAGCCCACTCGTGCCGCAGCGGTTCGGGCTTCCCGATCCCGGTGTTGTCGTTCCTGGCGATGTCATCGATGAGCTGGTTGATCCGCTTGAGGATCTTGCGATCCTGGGTTTGCCAATACAGGTAATCGTCCCAGCCGTCAGTGGAGAAGGTGACCTTCACCCGTCGTCCTCGTCGCCGTCAGTCAGGTCGTGTACCTGGCCGCGGCCCTCGTTCAGCTGCTCGATGGAGCGTGAGATCCGCCGCCGGTTCGCCGGGCTGGTCATGAGATAAAGGGTCTCTCGCATGGACTCGTACTCGTGCTGAGGAAGCATGACGACGTTCTCGCCGCCGGGCCGGGTGATGATGACCTCTTCCTGATCGTTGATCACCGAATCCAGCGTGGCGGCATAGTTGGCTCTGGACTCCGACATCGACATGACCTTCACGACCCACCTCCAGATGTACATATTAGTGTACATCAAGTGCTGTGCGGAGGCGTTGGCCGCCACCACCATGTAGGCGGATGCATCTAGTTCGGCGGTCTCGGCATGGGCCTTGATCGCGGCTTGGATGGCGGGAATCGGGCCGGGCCGGTCTGTGCTGATACCAGCATGAAGAAGATCGGTTTCCTGTCGTTTGGGCACTGGCGGGACATAGCCGGCTCGCAGACCCGCAGCGCGGCCGATGCGCTGGTCCAGACGATCGAGCTGGCCCAGGCTGCGGAGGAGATCGGGATGGACGGAGCGTTCATCCGCGTGCACCACTTCGAGCGGCAGCTCTCCTCGCCGATTCCGCTGCTGTCGGCGATCGCCGCCCGGACAAGCCGGATCGAGATCGGCACCGCCGTCATCGACATGCGGTATGAGAACCCGCACTACCGCGTCTGACGGATGTAGCTGAGCATGAGCGCGGCTGCGATATGTGCGCAAGCAAACACCACATGCTCTTCTTGTTAGGTCCGCCCATCGTCGGCAAGACCACCATGGACGGGTCACTGTACCTTTGCTGCGTAATTCCCTGCAGTTCGGCCACGTCAAGTAACTCGAGATTGTTCCCGATGGCAGGGGGGTGTTGGGCGCCTAGGGCGGGCTGAGGGGGATAAGCGCGCCGAACTGCTCCAGTGCGGCCGGCACCGGCTCAAGTCCCTCACGCCGCGCTTCGAATCAGTCACTAACCAGGCTCGCTAGCGATGATGCTCTCTCGCAAAAGATCAAGCTGACCAGACAGGCACCATTGTGGTTGGCTTGCCGTTGACAGCCGTGCCTGGCCTGGTTTTCAGCGAGCGCTCCCGGCCTAGATTTCGAGGAGCGTTGACAGTGAGTCTGTCGGGCGCCGCACGCTCGCTGGATCGCCTACTTCATGAGGGCGGGGAGTTGTAAGCACAGCCGGAGGCACGAAGGCGACTTTGAGAATGCGAAGCACCGTCGATTCGCACCCGCACGACGACACGGTGTGAGGCTCACCCGTCCGACGAACTCGTCCCTCTAGGTGATCAGGTAGGCCACCTAACCCGCCTGCTCCATCGCGAACCGTTCCAGATGGTGACGGCCATCCAGCAGCGGGGCACTGCCTCTGGCGGGTTAGAAACCCCTATCGCCGCAGGCCCCTGACCCATAGGCTCGCGCTCATGACCGACGGCGACTGGAGGGATGGGGGGTTCAGGCAGCGTCGGCCTCCGTGGAGACTCTCGCCTGGGTTGCGGCGTCGATGGGTCGGGGCAGTCGCATCGTTTCCTATCGCCGATTGACCGGTGGCGTCTGCTCCGCCGTGAATCGGCTGACTGTCGAGCGACGTGGAACGCGAACGTTCGTCGTACTGCGACAGTACCCGGGCGGGCTTGGCCTGCAGGGGGCCTTGGAGAAGGAGATCGCCAACCTTGGCGTGGTGGCGGGAAGCGGGCTCCCGGTTCCGGGCATCCTGGCTACTAATGTTGCTGGTGCTTCCACGGGGGGCGCGCCATCGTTGCTGATGACACGGTTGCCTGGGCATGTTCACCTCACTCCGGCGGAACCGCGGTCGTGGATGACGAGGATCGCCGAGCTGGCTGTATTGCTGCATTCCCTCGATCTCCCCGCGAAGCTGTTCCGACCTTGGACGGATTCTTGGATCGCTCCTCTTGACGGGTTTCAGGTGCCGGCCGGCGCACACAAGGCGGCTGTGTGGAAGGCGGCGTTTGGTATCATGGCGGCGCCGCCGCCAAAGGACACTGCCGTCTTTCTGCACGGCGATCTCCTGCCCGTGAACATGCTGTGGTCGCGCGGGAGGATTACCGGGCTGACCGACTGGAACGGCATCTATCGGGGCGCGCGCGCGATTGACGTTGGGCACTGTCGGCGATATTTGGCGGCGCTCTACTCGCCCGAGTGGTCGGAGCAGCTTCGGTCGCTGTATGAGTCGATCGCCGGGGTGACTCTCGATCCGTGGTGGGACCTGTATGCCCTGCTGCACTATGACGATAGCGGGCCGAAGTGGATCTGTGGTCAGGTCGCTGGGCGCCGTCCCGTCGATGTGCCTGGCATGACTTCCCGGGTCGAGGTCGCTATCGAGACAGCGCTACGGCGCCTCGGATAACTGCGGGTTCCCTGCTGGTCGCCCTTCCGGTTCTGGCCTGCCGCACAGACCCCTGCACGACGGCCGGTCGCACACGCATCAATCACCGGCTAAAACGAGACACCACACTAGTCATTCCATACGTCAATATGACGATTGACAACCCAATCGTCGGGCCTGTCCGATTGTGCTCACTCCTTGGGCCGGACCCCGCCCAGCGCGTCCGCCTGGAGGACATCCGCGCCAACCTGAGCGACCGTATCGCCGCAGCCAAACGCGAAGGCTGGCTCGGCGAAGCCGAAGGCAGGAAGCTGAGCCTCGCGGGAGCAGAAGGCAAACTCGCCCAGGTCGACGCCGCTCTATCCCGACAGGCTGCCGCGGTGCGGTGTCGTATTTCTCGCCCCAGTACTAACCACTTGATCGACCCCGAAAGGTACAGCGAACTAAGCGTGGGCAAGACCATTCCTGGCGGTCACTGTACCTTTCAGCCTTTCGCATTCAGCCTGGACGTTGGCCACCAGCTAAATCCGCAAGCTGCTCTTCGTCCGGGGGACCTCGACCCTGGCTAGCTTGAGTCACGTGGGATCGCGGTGGGCTGCAACTGCTGGGCTCGCGGAAACACGAGGAGACTCGCCGCTAGCGGCGAGTTTATTCTGACTCGTCCTATGCCGGCGCGAGGCCCGATGCGCGCAGGAGGGTGTTGACGAGAGTCAGGTCGAGCAGCTCGGATGAGCTGCTGTCTACTGTGCCGGGGTTGTTGGTGGCACGGTACTGGCCGAATGCGGCGGACGTGGTTTTGGTGATCTGGTGGTGGGTGAGTTGCTGGAGCTCATCTCGTGCGGCCGGGAGTGCGAGGGCGGGGGAGCTGGTCAGCAGTGTGGTGGCCTGGATATGGCCCTGAAGCAAGTCAGTGATATGCGCCGGGTGGCTCATGAGATAGCTGTTGCTAACCGCCAGGACGACCGCGGGCGCGCCGTCTGTGGCCTGGTCGGCACCCGCGATGATGCGGACGGGGTGGCCCGGGCGCTGCCAGGCAGTGGTGGCTGCGGCGGGGGTGATGTAGGCGGCGTCGATGGTGCCGTCCGCGAGGGCTGCCGCTTCGGCGTCGGCGCTGGTGTAGGCGGTGGTGGTGAGCTGGGTGCCGGATGGGCTGAGTTTCGCCGCGATGTAGCCGAGCTGGATGGCGGCTAGGCCGGTGGTGTCGGCTGGGGTGGCCAGGATGCCGAGCCGCAGTTGCGGGGCGCGTACTGGCTTTGCTGGCTGGGTGCGGGTGATTCCCAGCGCGCGGTCGGTTTGTTTGGCGCGCTGGCGTGCGGCCTGAGCAGCGGTCGGCCGCCGGGGTGGTGAGCTGCCGTTGGTCGTCAGGAAGGCTGTGGTTACCGCTGCCGCTATGGCAATGGCTGCAGCGCAAATGACGGCCGCGCGGGCTCGGCTTGCCCTGCCGTTCTGGTTTTGCTCGGTCACGCGCTACGTATAACCGATATGACTCTTATAAAGCAAGTCTTGTCAAGTAGTAAAGTAAAGCTATATAAGTCTCACAGGATTCCCATCTGTCCCGCCGTCTTGCCGCATGGTGTGGGTGGCGCTTGTGATGCCTGCGGAGGCTTGCGGTGACGTTGCGGGGTGCGAGTGGCAAGGGTGTCCTGAGGGCCCGCGGGAGCGTTCAGGCCGCGCTGGATCGCCGGGTCAAGGTGCGCCGAAACTGGCTGTCGATGCGGCGGTGGGTTTCTGCGGTGCTTGGTCCCGTGGTGGCCGCAGGGACGTCGCTGGTCCCGGCTACAGCAGTCATCGTGGCTGCGGCGGCCAGCGTGGCGGCAGTGTCGGTGGCGGCAGCTCCGGCGGCGCAGGCCTCGACGGCCGGGGATGTGCTGGTCGTGCTGGTGAACGGCGAGGCCAGCGCGCCGGAGGCGTCGCTGGTGTCGGCCGCCGGGTACACGGTGACGACCGTCACGCCCGCTGTGCTGGCCGCGATGTCCCAGGCGACGTTTGCGGGGTATGCCGCGGTGGTGATCGGCGACTCATCGTCGGCGAGCACCTGCGCGGCGACAGCACCGGCGACCTCGGGCCTGGGGTCGCAGTGGGAGCCGTGGGTCACGGGGAACGTGGCCGTGCTGGGCACCGCGCCGGAGCTGGCCGCGCAGAGCGCTGCCTCGGGGCAGGCGGGGGCTAAGACGCTGATTACTGATTCGGTGGAATACGCGGCCTCGGATTACAGCACGTCGGCCCAGACCGGGACCGGGCTGTATGTGTCGCTGAACTGCGGTTACAAGACCGCCCCAGCTGGGACGAGCGTGCCGCTGCTGAACGGGCTGCCCGGGGTGGGGGCGAACCCGGTCACCGTCAACGGCGGCCTGGCGTGCACCGACTCTGGTCAGGTGAACCCGCAAGCGGCCGACGCCTCCGGGACGCTGAGCGGCCTGACGAACAGCCAGCTGGCGTCCGGGTCTGTGGGGTCGTGGCCGTCGCCAGGCTGCCCGGTGCAGGAGGCGTTCGACTCGTGGCCGGCCGGCTTCACCGGCGCGGTGTTCGACCCGGCATCCAGCGCGGACGTGAACCCTGATTTCACTGCAGCGGACGGGGTGTCCGGGCAGCCGTATGTGCTGCTGGGATCGCCGGCTCCGTCGGCGGCGACGCTGGCGCTGTCCCCTGGGATTGCGGGGGAGGTGCCTCATGAGACCACGACCGGCGGCGCTAACCCGGCCGCGCCAGGAGTGAACCAGCCCACCGCTAGCGGGCAGGCGAACGGGGGCGGCGGGGTGAACACTGAGACCGGCGACCTGACGCAGAGCGACTCGGATTTCAGCATCCCGACGTTCGGCCCGGACCTGAGTTTTGACCGGACGTATGACGCGCAGGCTGGCCAGCAGCAAGAACTGACCGGGAACCCGGGGCCGATGGGGTACGGGTGGACCGATAACTGGGCCACGTCGGTGACAGCCTCCTCCCCGATCCCTGGTGACATTTACGCCGTCGATGGCCTGGCCGGGGCGGCGGCCAGCGGTGAGGGGCTGACCGCGTACGCGGCGAACGGGCAGGCGCCGGGGTCGGCGCCGCTGGGCGCGCCGGGCGGGGTGCTGGTGTCGGGCGGGAATGTGTTTTACGCCGACACTCAGGGCAACCGGGTGATCGAGGTCCCTGCGGCGTCTGGCACGCAGTTCGGCATCGCCATGACGGCAGGTGAGGCTTACACGATCGCCGGTTCGTATACCGGGCAGCTGAGCTTGTCGGCGACCTTCAGCAGCAAGGCCGGAGCTGCGGCGCTGCTGCACAGCCCGACGGGCCTGGCGATGGATTCGTCGGGCGACTTGCTGATCGTGCAGGGCAACCAGGTGGACAAGCTCACCCCTGCCGGGTTGCTGTCGACGATCGCCGGGACGGCGACGCGGGGGACGGGCGGTGACGGGGTGGCGGCGACCTCGTCCGATCTGGCCGGTCCGACCGCGGTGGTGGTGGATTCGGCCGGTGACATTTACATCGCGGACTCGGCTAACAACCGGGTTCAGGAGGTGTTCGCCTCGGGTGGTGACTCGTGGGGGCAGACGATGAAGGCCGGCGACATTTACACCGTGGCGGGTTCGGCGGCCGGCACGGCTGGCCGGTCGGCGAATGGCACGGCCGGGGGCAGCAGCAGGCTCAGCGACCCGCAGGGTATCGCGGTCGGCAATCTAGCGGATCTGTACATCGCTGACACTGGCAACAACCGGGTGGTCGAGATGCCGCTGAGCGCCAGCAGCAAGTGGGGTTTCTCGATGACCGCCGGGGACGTGTATGACGTGGCCGGGTCTGCGGCGGGCACCGCCGGGGTCAGCGGGGACGGCGCCAGCGCCTTCAGCACGGCCCTGCTTCGAGCGCCGGGCTCGGTGTCGCTGGACAGCGCCGGCAATATGGTCATCGCCGACGCCGGCAACAACCGGATCCAGTTTGTGCCCAAGGCCGCGGGTACCGGCTGGAACCAGCCGATGACCGCTGATGACATGTACACGATTGCCGGATCGCCGGCGGGCACCGCGGGCAACAGCGGAAACGGCGGCGCAGCGATGTCGGCGCTGCTGGATGCGCCATCATCTGCGGGCACGTTCGCTTCCGGCAAGCTATGGATCACTGACACCGGCAACAACACGATCCGCGAGGTGCCTGCAACCAGCCCGTTCGACATCGCCGCCTATGCCGGCACCGGGCAGGACCTGGCCTCGGCCGGCAACTCCGGCCCGGCGGTGAACGGCCAGCTGGTCAGCCCGGGCGGGGAGGTCGCCGACTCCCATGGCGATGTATTCGTGACCGATTCCAGCAACAACCGGGTGCAGGAGATCGCCGCCTACACCCACACGCAGTGGGGCATCGCGATGACCGGCGGCGAGGTGTACACCATCGCCGGGTCGGCGACCGGCGTCGCCGGGAACACCGGCAACAGCGTCGCCGCCCGCAGTGCCTTGCTGTCTGACCCGCAGGGCCTGGCGTTCGACAGCCACGGCAACCTGCTGATCGCCGACTTCGGCAACGACCAGATCCGGGCCCTGATCGCCACGGGCGGCGTGCCCGCCTACGGGATCTCCTCCCCGGCGGCCGGCGACCTGTACACCATCGCCGGGCTCACTAGCGGCGCGTCCGGCACAGCCGGTGACGGCGGCCCGGCAACCTCCGCTGACCTGTTCCGCCCATACGGACTGGCCGTCGACGCCCAGGGCGATGTGTACATCGCTGACAAGGACAACAACCGGATCCAGGAAGTCTACGAAGGCGGCCAGGCCTGGGGCCAGGCCATGACCGCCGGCGACATGTACACCATCGCCGGGGCCACGGCCGGAACAGCCGGCGACTCCGGGGACGGCGGCGCAGCGGCCAGCGCGCTGCTCAGCGAGCCCGAAGGCCTCACGGTCGACGCTGCCGGGGACCTGCTGATCTCCGACACCGCCAACGAGCAGGTCCGCATGATGCCGGTCAGCACCGGCACCTACTACGGGCAGAAGATGACCGCCCGCGACATCTACACCGTCGCCGGGTCCACTGCCGGTACTGCCGGGTTCGCCGGAGACGGCGGGCCGGCGGCCGGCTCGGAGCTGCACACCCCGATCGGGCTCGCAACAGACCGCGACGGCGACCTGTACATCGCCGACGGGAACAACAACCGCGTCCGCGAGATCGCGTCCACCGCCGGCGTTCAGTGGGAGACCCTGATGACCGCCGGCGACATCTACACGGTCGCCGGGACCGGCACCGGGGCCAGCAGCAGCGGCGACGGCGGCCCCGCCCTCCTGGCCACCATCTTCATCGCCAACTCCGCCGGCACCGACAACAACGGCGACCTCTACATCGGCGACCAGTCAGGCGGGCAGCTGCGCGAGGTCCCCGCGGGTACCGCCGCCACCATCGCGCCAGCACCGGGCATGACCAGCGCCCTGTACCCGGCGCCCGGCTCAACCATCGGCGGAACCACGTTCCCGGCAGCTATCACTGTCACCCAGCCCGGCGGCGGCCAGGTCTCGTTCTTCCCCGCTCAAGTGATCGGCGGAACCCTCATCTGCAACCAGCCGATGGTCACTGCCGGCGGCTACTGCGTCCTGCCGCTGTTCCATGGTGCCACCCTTACCGGCAATGCCACCAGTGGCTGGACTTTCGCTCCTAGCCCCGGATCGGACGCCTACACCTACTCGGCCACCACCGGGCTGCTCACCGCCGTCACCGACCCGGCCGGCAACAAGATCACCGTCGCCAGCAACTATCCTGCGCCGGGCGCAGCGACCAGCACTACCGCCGGAACCTGGCCGGCGACCAGCACCGCGATCACCTGCCCCGCCACCGCGACTAGCTGCCAGACCATCATCTCCGCCTCCGGCCGCGCCCTGGTCATCGGCTCCGACTCCACCGGGCAGGTCACCACTGTCACCGACCCCCTGGGCCGGCAGCAGTCCTACGCCTACACCGGCAGCTGCACGCCCGGCGCGGCCTGCGCTCTCACCCGGGCCACCGACCCGATGACCAACACGACTAGCTACAGCTACGACACTGCCAACCCGGACCCGCTGCTGGCCTCCGACCTGCTCACCACTACGACTCCGAACGCCCAGACGGGCGGGCCCGACGCCGGCGACGACACCGTGAACACCTACGACTCCGCTGGCCGCGTCACTACCCAGACCGACCCAATGGGCAACAAGACCACCTTCGCCTACTGCGTCAACCGTGCCGACGGTGACTGCCTGAACAGCGCCACCGGTACCGGACCTGTCACCGTCACCGACCCCGACGGCAACCAGACCGTTTACACCTACGCCCAGGGCACCCTGGCCGGCCAGTACACCTGGACCGGCACCGTCGGCAGCAGCCTGGCCACAGAGGAGACCGACCTCCCCGACACCGCTGTGGCCGGCACCGGCAGCGGCACCGACGGGGGCCTGCTCGACACTGCAACTTTCGACGGCGACAACAACCAGACCAGCTACACCTACGACTCCGCCGGCAACACCACCGCCACCACCAGCCCCAGCGGCGGATCCACTGCTAACGGCCTGGCCACTACCACGGCCACCTACACCAGCGCCGCCCAGAACGACGAGCAGACCTGCGACGGCACCGCGCAGGCCTCCCCGACGGACACCTGCAACATCGGAGTGACTCCGCCGGCAGTCGTTGCGCCAGGCGGCGTCATCAACCCGCCAGCCTCGTCGCCGCCCGCAGGCGTGACCCTCACCCTGTACGACACGCTCGGCAACGAGATCTACGCCACCACTGGCGTCTACTCGCCGTCAGGCGTGTTCGAGCACTCCCAGACCACCTACCAGCTGTACAAGAACAACACCATCACCCTGAACGGCACCAGCATCGCCTGCACGCATACACCGCCGGGCACGTCGATGCCGTGCGCCACGATCAACGCCGACGGCGTCGTCGCCCAGCTGACCTATAACTCCCAGGGCGACCAGACCTCTTCCTCGACGCCCGACGGCAACCCCGGCGGCGAGCTTGCCGCCACCACCGGGACCTTCGACGCCGACGGCGAACAGCTCACCACAGTCGCCCCAGACGGGAACCTTTCCGGCGCCGACGCTGGGAACTACACCACAACCACCGCTTATAACGCCGACGGTCAGCAGACCGCCGTCACCCAGGGCGACGGCGCGGGCTTCTCCGACACGCCTCGCACCACAAGCTACGGCTACGACGGCGACGGCAACGCGACCACCGTGAAAGACCCTCGGGGCTTCACCACCACCACCAGCTACAACGCTGACGACCGGGCCACCCTCGTCGCGAACCCCGACGGCGACGCCACACTCACCTGTTATGACGGCGACGGCAACACCGTTGAGACCGTCCCAGCCGCCGGTGTGGCTGCCAACGGCCTGACCCCGTCGAGTTGCCCGACTTCGTTCCCCGCCGACTACAACCCCGCCACCAAGGCGCCCCTGGCCGATGATGCAACGCTCAACGCCTACGACGGTAACGGCAACACCGCGGCGGCCTACACCCCGGTCTCAGCCGGGCAGTTCGGATTCCAGACCACCACCTACAGCTACGACGGCAACGGCAACCTGCTCACGACCACCGCCCCGCCCACCACCAACGACGGCCCGGACCAGGTCACCATCGACGCCTACAACACTGCCGGGCAGCTAGCCTCGGATACAACCGGGGCGGGTACGACAGCGGCCTCCACTATCAGCTACTGCCACGACCCCGACGGCGACCAGACCTCGGTCGTCTACGCCGACGGGAACACCAGCGGCACCGCCGCCTGTGGAACTTCTGCGCCGTGGACCGTCACCGCAGCCAGCCAGGCTAGATACCAGACCACCTATTCTTACGACTCCGCGGGCAACCCGGTTTCTACCATCACCCCGGCGAACACGGCCTCGAGCACGCCCGCCACCACGGCGACATACGACCCCTCCGGCAACATGCTCACCCGCACCGACCCGGACGGCGTCACCACCACCTGGAGCTACACGCCGCTGAACAAGATCGCGACTATCAACTACTCCGGGAACTCCGCGCACTCCGTCGCCTACACCTACGACGCCAGCGGCAACCAGACCGCCATGACCGACGCCACCGGCACCTCCGGCAGCTCCTACGACCCGTTCGGAGAGCTCACCTCCGCGCAGAACGGCGCCGGCCAGACCACCACCTACGGCTACAACGCCGACGGGCAGGCCACCGGCATCACCTACCCGCTACCCTCCGCCGCCAGCTGGGCCACCACCGACACCGTCACCTATGGATACGACAACGCCGGTCAGCTCACCTCCGTCACCGACTTCAACGGCCACCAGATCACCATCGGCAGCACGCCTGACGGCCTGCCCGACTCCATCATCCTCGGCTCCACCGGCGACACCACCACTATCACCTACGACAACTCCGACAGCCCATCAGCGATCAGCCTGAGGAACACCAGCACGACCCTGCAGTCCTTCACCTACAGCGACTCACCAGCCGGCACCATCCTGACCGAGACCGACACACCCTCCACTACGCAAACACCCGCGGCATACTCCTACGACGCCCAGGGCCGTCTCACCTCCATGACGCCAGGCACCAGCGCGCCGCACGACTATGGGTTCGACGCCTCCGGCAACCTCACCGCCATGCCCACCGGCGCGACCGGAACCTACAACAGCGCCGGAGAACTCACCGCGTCGACGCTGTCGGGCACCACCACCAGCTACACCTACAACGCCGACGGCGAGCAGCTCACCTCAGCCCAAGGCTCCACGACCCAGTCTTCCGCCACATGGAACGGAGCCGGGCAGCTGTCCACCTACACCAACAACGCGGCCAACATGAGCGTCGCCTCCTACGATGGCAACAACCTCCGGACCTCCACCACGATCACGCAGAACGGCGGGCCCACAGTTACCCAAGGCTACGTCTGGGACACTGTTCCACAGGTGCCGCAGCTTCTCATGGATGGCAATAGCGCCTACGTCTACGACGGCGAGGCCCCTCCTGCTGAACAGGTGAACCTGTCGACGGGCGCCATCACGTACCTCATCGCCGATTCCCTGGGTTCCATCCGTGGCACCGTCAACTCGTCGGGCGCGCTGACGGGCACCACAAGCTATGACGCCTGGGGCAGCCCCCTAACGCCTGGCGGCCTTAGTTCGTTCACGCCGTTCGGGTATGCGGGCGGGTACGCGGATCCTGACGGGCTCATCTATCTCGTCAACAGATATTACGAGCCCTCAACAGGCCAATTCATCTCGGTGGATCCCGCTATCACTGTGACCGCGCAGCCGTACAGTTACGCTAATGATGACCCTGTGTCGCTCACGGACCCAGCGGGTGACGTGGCTGGCATCGCAGTCAAGTATCACTTGTGCTGCTGGATAGACGTCTACTACAACTGGCAGCGTACCGTCCAAGTCGCAGACGAAGACGCAGGGATACGCACGGCTGCCATAACCCTCGTCTGCGGGGTCGCGAGTAGGTATCTCCCCGACCCGTTTGACAGATTTATCTGCGACGCGGTGAAGAAATTTATCGAGTCGTCGCATGCAGAAGCTGCAAAGATCGTCAAGAACGCCGGCGGCAAGAATGCGTACATAACGGCTAACAACAAGTACTGCCTAGCAGGCTATATAGGAATCCAATATCATTGGGGAATTCCTTATGTGGCATCTCATTGGTGGAGCTATAAAAGGACATCCTTCGCCGGGAAACGCACGTGCCTTAAAACCTATTAAACTTAGGATGACCACACACCAACTCGATTAGATGTTATCCGCGATCTAACTGCGCAGATGTCCGATTAGAGGTGCCATACATGCCAACGCTGGAGGAGCTAGCAGTTCTGATGTTCCGGCCCCAGTGGCCACGGTACGTACTGTCTGGGATTGTCGAAAGCCGTTCAGAGGCCCACCGTAATGAGAACTCTACGCGGCGAGGTCGGCTGTGGCTCGCTCCTGGCGGCCGGTATCGGGCGGACATGGAGGATGAGGACGGCGATCGCACTCTGCACATTTTCGATGGCGAACGGGCATGGCTCATTGAGGACGATCAAGTCCTCAGCTTGGACCCGGCCGGAACTGTCTTGCCCTTTGGCGAGTTGGTCCGCCCAAGTTGGGTGCTGGCGGAGTACAAGCTTGAAATCACCGGGCACGCTGACCATGCTGGTCGCGCTGGTTACGCCGTCCGCGGCATGGCGCGAGACGCTGCGGGGCCCGTGACAGTACTTGAGGCTGTAATCGATGCCCAGCTTGGTTTGCTGCTCAGCTATGCAAAGACGGGGCCCGGTACCAGAAAGGAGATGGCGCATTTCGCCGAACTAGCAGTCAGCGACACAGCGTCGAGCGATCCAGGTTGGTTTTCAGCACCTGCCCCAGGCGGCGACCCGGGGCAAGCGGTGCGGCGGGAGTACCGGGTGGATCAGAAGGTAGAGGAGCCTCGAGACCATGGCAGTGATGTCAGCGACGACCTGATCGGGCTAATCTACACGTCTGCGTTGCAGGAACGGCAGTTCTCAGCCAACTTTCACGAGAGAGTAGCTGGTGAAGCTATCGCGGCTGCATTCCGCTCAGAGGGCTCCCACCGTGGCTTCGGTACCGCTCCGATGGCCGAGTTTGCGGCAGGGCAGCTGAAGAATCTGCATTTGATGGCTCGGCTGGCCATGGCAATCCCAGGACGATTCCGCGTCGCTGTCGACCCAGAGCGGTCAGTCGACTGGAATGTCCTAATAGGTGACGGGACCTATCTCTGGCACGTTTACCCCGATCGGGTCGAGCGGCGGCCCGGCGTGGAATTGCCGGCTGGCTTTGGTCCGCTGCTTGACTTGGCATGGCTTCTGGACGGCTTTCTGCTCGGAACTCAATCGGCGATTTCGGTGGCAGGCAGACCAGGCCTGCAGATCGAGGCGGTGCCCAGGAACGGGCGTGAGGGAAGCGGCAGTGGCGTTCTATCTCGCACGTTCTTCCCTTTCGACAAGGTACGTGTGATCATTGACGCAAGGCTTGGGGTGGCACTACGGCTCGCCTGGTTTTGGAAAGAGCAGGAAGTCTTTCAGACTGACCTTAACGATCTGAAGGAAGTGAATGACCCTGCCGATTTCCGATTCAAGCCGACGCATGGAACCCCGGTGTACACGATAAACAACCCCCTGAACGCCAAGACCCTTAAAGACGCAGCTACCGCAGCGTCGGGAACGTTGAGGTTTGCAATTGCGATGGGCAAGCGAGGCTGGCGCAAGTCCGGGTTATATCCTTTCGCCAAGCCGAAATAAAGAGCTTAGAACAATGCCCGATTTTTGCCTCGACAGATAGCTGCTTTTCCAGCTGTGAGGCGAACGGTTCGGGACTTTCTGCTAATGGGCGTGATCGAGCGAGCTGCTGCGAGCTGTCCCGTCCGGATCAGAGATGACGTGATGCACCTCGAACCGGTCGGCCAGGGCGCCCGCGGGCAACTGCAGGCAGATGAGGGTGATCTCTCTCACTGTGCCGACCACGCCGGCCAGAACCGGTGAGCCGGTCAGGGCGAGGATGAGATGCTGGGCACTCTGTCCGGGGCGCCCGCGGGGCCTTGTGTGGTCGGTCCCGCCGGACCCGTCCCAGGGCCTACAGAGCTATGGCATCTTAGTCTGCCGGTGGAGGGTCTAAAGGTACAGCGAAGTCATCATCGGCAAAACGATGGTGGCGGAGCGTCTTCCGACGATCTTGCCGCCGCTGGAGCGGGCTGCCGCGCTGGAGGTCACTGCGATTCATTCGGTCGCGGGGACGCTGCCGGCGGATCGGCCGCTGGTGAGCGAGCCGCCGTTTTGTGCTCCGCATCACACCGCGACCAAGGCGGCGATCGTTGGCGGCGGGAGCGGCGTCATCCGGCCCGGTGCG
>DASXMP010000032.1:0-1814 GCA_036495585.1 Streptosporangiaceae bacterium | reverse complement strand
ATCATGGCCATGGCGATGCACAAGCCGACCGCGGCCGACAGGAAGTTCTGCACGGCCAGCCCGGCCATCTGCACCGCGTAGCCCATCGTGGACTCGCCGGAGTAGTTCTGCCAGTTCGTGTTGGTCACGAACGAGACCGCGGTATTCCAGGACAGCGCGGGCGGCACGTTAGCCATGTGCAGCGAGAGGAACAGCCAGCGCTGCAGCCGCTCGAAGCCGTACAGGAACAGCACGCTGACCGCGGAGAACGCCAGCAGGCTGCGGACGTAGGTGCTCCACTTCTGATCCGCGTCCGGGTCAATTCCGGTCAGCCGGAAAATGGCGCGCTCGGCGCGCAAGTGCTTGTCAGTAGTGAAGATGCGGGCCATGTAGTTGCCCAGCGGCACATAGCACGCGGCCAGCGCGGCCACGAGCAGCAGAAACTGGAGCCAGCCCGCGAGGTTGCTGTTCATCAGAACCTTTCGGGCAGCACGAGTGCGATGAATAGGTAAATGGTGAGCAGGACTCCGGCGATCAGGCCGAGCCAGTTCTCAGCGCTCAAAACGCTCGACCCCCTTGAGGATGAGGTAGAGCACGCCGAACACAACGATCGTCAGGCCGATGTACAGCACGTCGGACACTGGTCGCCTCCCAGGCACGAGAATCCCGGCCGACCCATTTCACAGCCGGACAACCCAGTGATACCTGCGGAAACGTCCCAAAGACCGGACCCATGCGGCATCCATGCGGGCAGGCGGGAACCCCTAACAGAACCCATGCAGGCGCGGACCGATCCAGGCGCGGGCGGTTGTAGGCTCGCGCCATGCCTAGCCCATCAGCAGGCGCCTCGGAAGACGTCCAAGTCATCTCCGTAGTCCCGATCCTGCGAATGTTCGACGTTGCCGCGACCATCCGCTTCTACGTCGAGTACCTCGGCTGTTCGCTGGACTGGCAGGACGGCGAAGGCGACCGGCCGGTGTACCTGGAAGTCTCGCGCGACGGGCTGCGGCTCCATCTGTCGTCGCATCACGATGACGGAACGCCAGGGACGGCCGTTCTCGTGGTGGTCCGCAATATCGGCGCGTTGCACGCCGAGCTTCACACGCGCAGCTATCCGTTCTTGAATCCCGGGATCGGGCCAGGCCCCGGCAATGGCAGAGAGATGCAGCTCATCGACCCCGCCTCCAACCGGATCCGCTTCTACGAGCCCGCACCGGCTGGGTGAGGTCCGGTAACGAGTTCGGCCGGGCCCGTGCTTACTCAGTCGGACTGCGGACGCCGACCTCGTGGATCCGGCTGAGCAGGTCGGCCGGGTCGGCGTACACCCGGTAGGCGCCGGCCCGCTCCAGCTCCTCGCGGCCGTAACCGCCGGACAGCACGCCGATGCCGAGCGAGCCCGCCCGCCGCGCGGCGAGCAGGTCCCAGACGCTGTCGCCGACCACCATCGCGTGCCGCGGGTCGATCTCGAGCAGCGCGGCCGCGGCCAGGAACAGGTCCGGGTCCGGCTTGGCGTAGGCGACCATGTCCCTGGTGACCATCGGCGCGTCGTCGGGCAGGCCGAGCAGCCGCAGCGCCGGGCGCGCGGTCACCGCCAGCCCGCTGGTCGCGATCGCCCACTTGATCCCGTGCTTGGTCAGCGAGGTAAGCAGCTCGGCCGCGCCGGGCAGCGCGGTGACCGAGTCCGCCTGCGCCAGGTAGTGCTCGGCGTGCGTCGCCTGCAGCGCCGCGATCTGGCCGGCCGTCAGCGACTGGCCGGTCTCGCGCAGCAGCGCCGACACGAACAGCCCGCCGCTCATCCCGATCCGCCGGTGCACCCGCCACACCGACAGGTCGAT
>DASXMP010000031.1:0-70448 GCA_036495585.1 Streptosporangiaceae bacterium | reverse complement strand
CTCGATGGTCGCCCGGGCCATCGCGAACGGCATCACCGTGCTCGGCCCCAACTGCCTTGGCTTCCTCAACTCCCGCAGCGGGTCGGCGCCGTTCGCGCTGAACGTGCCGCCACCGCTGACCGCCGGGCCAGTGGGCATCGCGCTGCAGAGCGGCGCGCTGGCCAGCGTAGTGCTGGCCTTCGCCCGCGCTCATTGCATCGGCGTGAGCACGCTGACCTCGCTCGGCAACGAGTGCATGATGGGCACCGTCGACGTGCTCAACTACCTGGTGGAAGACGACGCCACTAAGGTCATCTGCCTGTTCCTAGAGGAGATCAGCGACCCGGTCGCGTTCGCCAGGGCGGCTGCCCGGGCGGACGAGGCGGGCAAGCCGATCGTGGCGCTGAAGGTCGGCTCGAGTACCGTCGGCCAGCAGGCGGCCCTGGCGCACACCGGCTCGGTCGCCGGCGATGACGCGGTCGTCGACGCCGCGCTGCGCCAGCTCAACGTCGTCCGGGTGACGACCATTGAGGACCTGCTGAGCACCGGGGCCATGCTGGGCTACGACCGCTGGCCACGCGGCCGCCGGATGGGCGTGCTCACGGCTTCCGGCGGTGCCTGCGACATCATCGCGGACCTGGCTAGCGCGCGCGGCCTGCAGATCCCTGCCTTCTCCCAGCAGACTGTCGACGCCATCACCGCGCACCTGCCGCCGTTCGCCGCGGCCCATAATCCGCTCGACGTGACCGGATATGGTCTCGCGAACGCCAGGAACCGGAGCTCGCTCAGCGCGATCGACCACGCACTCGACATTGCGGTCGACGACGAGAACCTCGACTTCGTGCTCTTCTCAGGCATCAACCTGCCGGATGCGCGGCCGCCAGACGACGTGACGGCGAGCGCGATCGAGCGCCGACTCGACTGGCTCGCCGCGCGCATAGCGTCCGCGCCCATACCGGTCATCCCGGTCGGCAGCACCTGCGTCGACGTCAGCGGCTACGGCCGGGAGTTGCTGACCAGCAAGGGCGTGCACGTGCTCGGCGGGCTCGATATCGGGATCAACGCGCTCGGCAACGCGCTGCGCTGGCTGGAGAACCGCGGGCACGTTCAGCCGGTCAGCCAGCTGCCGACAGTGCCCGAGCGCCCGGCCTCGGTGTCTGGTCCCTGGTCGGAGGATGCGGCGCGACGGTTCCTGATGTCAGCCGGAGTTCCGGTCGTGCCAGGCGAACTCGCCACATCGGCAGACCAAGCTGTCGAGATCGCGCGCCAGGTCGGGTTCCCGGTGGCGCTGAAGGTCTGCTCCGCGCAGATCGCACACAAGTCCGACATCGGCGGCGTGGCACTCGGCCTGTCGTCCGAATCGGATGTGCTGGCGGCCTACCAGCAGGTCCGCGCCGCCGCCGCCGCCGTCCCGTTCGCGAGCGTCGACGGCGTGCTGGTTACCGCCATGCGGTCGGGCGGAGCGGAACTGCTCGCCGGCATCACGGTAGACCCCACCTTCGGGCCGGTGCTGGCGCTGGGGCTTGGCGGGGTGTGGGTTGAGGTATTGCGGGACACGAGCTTGCGGGTGCTGCCCGTTGATGCTGGAGAGGTTCGCCGGATGCTGGGTGAGTTGCGGGGGCTGCCGTTGCTGGAGGGCGCGCGAGGTGGCGTCCCCGCCGACCTGGACGCCGTCGCAGACGCAGTCGCCACCATCTGCACGGCGGCGCTCTCCCTGGGCGGCGGGCTGCGCGCCCTAGAGGTCAACCCACTGTGCGTGGACGGAGACCAGGTCGAGGCACTGGACGTCCTCGTCGTAACCGAAGCTACCCCTGCAGTTCCGGTGTTCCCCCCGGCGGACCACCCGTGAGACCCGAGGGCACCGTCATTGGCGTCAGCAGGCTCGACGACTACGTGCTGCTGGCCCACGCGGGCCTGGCGATGGCCATGGTGTCAGCCGGGGCGCAGCGCCTGATCGACCTCCGCGGCGAGACTACCCCGCCCGGGCTGCCTGTCCCGCTCGATCACTTCCCGATCATGGACCTGGAGCCCGGCCAGGATGACCTGATCTTGGCCGCCGGACGGCATGTGTTGTCGCTCGCGTGCGCGGGGACTGTGGTGGGCCTGTACTGCCAGGCCGGGCTTTCGCGCACGTCAACGGTAGCGATCGCCTACCTCATGCTTGGCGGCGCATCGCTGCGCGCGGCGTGCGACCAGGTACGGGCGGTGCGACCGCAGGCCATGCCAGCGCTCGAGTTGTGGCATTCGCTCGAAGCCATCGAGATCAAGCTTTCCATCGCAGGACGCGCAGCAGAAGTCAGCTGATCGAGGAGGTTCCATGCCGTGGGCTCAAGTCGGCCCGACCGACATCTACTACCAGGAGGCCGGGGAGGGCCAGCCGCTGGTGTTCCTGCACGGCATGAGCTCGTGCGCTG
This sequence comes from Streptosporangiaceae bacterium, assembly GCA_036495585.1. Classification (GTDB taxonomy): domain Bacteria; phylum Actinomycetota; class Actinomycetes; order Streptosporangiales; family Streptosporangiaceae; genus JAJYUU01. Next base: position 68,055 of record DASXMP010000031.1, on the reverse strand, counting down.
AGGCCTGGTTCCAGCAGTTCGAAGCCTTTTCCCCGTACTTTCAGGTGATCGCCTATGACAGCGTCAACCACGGCCACTCGGCGAACTCGCCGCGCGAGGAACCTGAGCCTGATCGCGCCGACGAACTGGAGGGGCTTCTCCAGGCACTCTGCCTGGAGAGGCCGATCATCGCCGGGAACTCGATGGGCGCGCTGACGGCGCTGCGGTGGGCCGTCCGGCACCCGGACGCCGCGGCCGCAATGGTTCCGTCTGGCATGGGCATCGGCCCGTTCCCCGACGACGCCGCGCGCCCGCGCGGCCGCAGCGAGCCGCTTGACGAGCACACGCTGTTCCTCCCGGTCGGCGACTCGCTGACCGAGGGGCTGCAGACGCGTGACCCGCTGCTCTACGAGCGCTACTTGCGAATCCGCTCGACCGCGACCCGCCTGGAAGCCATGCGTCATCCGCGGCCGCGGGCGATGAGCCAGCCCAGCCGCGAAGACCTCGACCAAGGGGTGGCGACGATTCGCTCCCCCATGCTGGTTGTCGTCGGTGACCTGGACCGGCTAGCGCCCAATGCCCGCAAGCTCGCCGCTACGGTGCCGGAAGCGAAACTCCACGTGGTCAAGGACTCGCCGCACAACGTCTATTACGAGACCGCTGCCGAGTACAACCAGGTCGTCGCCGCCTTCCTGGCCGAACATAAGCTCATGCCCGGATCTGGAGGCATCGCCTAGCTCGCCGCGGGCGGAACCGGTTCATGATCGAGGTAGCCACGGCAATGTTGTCGCTGTGTCCACGCACTCCTTCGTGGCTGATGGTTCGACCACAGAACTAGGCGTCGAGCAGGTCCAGGCCAAGGTCGGAGGCCTGGTACAAGACAAATCGGCCGGACCGCTGCCTGGTGAGCAGTCCGGCGCGGTGCAGCACGGCGAGGTGCTGCGACACTGCTCCGGGCGTGACCGCGAACTGTCTCGCCAGCGTCGACGTTGTGGCCGGCGCCCGGAGCGCGTCAAGCATGCGGGCTCGCGTAACACCGATTAGCTCTGACAGAGCAGGGAGCCTCGTGGTGAGCGCCCCGGACAGTAGGTGCCAGGCCGTCGCCGCCCCGCGCGCCGGGTACACCAGTCCCGTCTGTGACGACGTCGCGAGCGCCGCGGACACCTCCGGCCAGTTGAAGACGCTCGGCATGAGCACCACCCCGTTCGGCCCCAGCCGGACCGGGACTTCCACGTCGGAGCCGCCGTCCAGGATCAGCAGGCCATCCGACCAGCGCAGGCCGGGATGCATGTCGCCGAACAACGCCCGCGCGCCGCCTCGGGCCAGCAACCCGGTCCGGTACGCGATATCCGCGTCCAGCACAGAACCGATCCGCTCCCAGTGCGGCGCGATCAGCCGCTGGTAGAACTCGCTGGACTCGGCTGCGATCTGCGCCAATGACCCGGCCGGGTCCTGGTAGAGCGCGGTCGCGCTATCCGGCCACGGCCCAGTGCCGAACACTCGGCGCAGGCTGCCGCGCACCGCATCGTCGGGGGTGGCGCGCATCCTGGCCAGCTCGTCCTCGATGGCCGGCCGCTGGCCGGCCGGCGCCGGGGTGAGGAACTCGGGGTGCACATCAAGCCCATTGTTGGCCAGGGGCCACAGCCGCGGCATCCGCAGCGGCTTCTCGGCGAGCCGAGCCCGCGCCCAGTCCGCCCATGGCCGGTTCACCGACGGCGTGTCGCGACGGCCGAGCAACAGCACGGCTCTCAGCGTCTCGCTCAGCGGCGAGACGGCGAACCTAGTGCCGGCCAGATCGGCTATGCCAAGCTCAAGGATCGTAGCCATTTAGCAAAACTCTAAATCGTTTCCAAGGGAACAGGCCCCGGCGACAGTTGACGCCATGGTGCGACGTTCCCTGGGGCAGGCGTACCGCCGGGTGCTGTGGGCCAACACGATCAGCAGCGTCGGCGATGGCGTGTACGTCTCTGCGCTGCCCCTGCTCGCCTACACCGTTACCAGGGACCCGATTCTGATCGCGCTCGTGACCTCGTCGGCGTTTCTGCCCTGGCTGGTGTGGTCGCTGCCAGCCGGGGCAATCGTAGACCGGTCCGACCGCGGCATGCTGATGTCACGTTCCCAGCTAGTCCAGGGCCTGATCGTGGCGATGATCGCGGTCCTGCTCCTCGTGCACGCGGTGGATATTGGGTTGCTAATCCTGCTCGGCTTCCTGCTCGGTTCCGCGGAGGTGGTCTTCAGCAACGCCGCCCAGTCGGTGCTGCCGGAACTCGTGCCGCCCTCGGAGTTGCCCAGAGCGAACGGGAACCTGCAGGTGAGCCTGACCGTGGGCGAGACATTCGCCGGCCCGCCGCTGGGCAGCCTCCTGTTCGCGGTGTCGCGGGTGATTCCGTTCGGCCTGGACGCTTGCACGTTCTTCGGGTCGGCGGCGTTGCTGTCGGGCCTGGCCAAGAAGCCGGAGCCAGCGACGGCACATGCACCGATGGGTACCCAGATCGTCGAGGGCCTGCGCTACCTGCTCCGCCACCGCCTGCTTCGGACGGTCGCGCTGCTGCTCGGCATCTCGAATTTCGCCAGCCAGATGGGCCAAGCCACGCTCGTGCTGCTCGCCGTGCAGACCCTGCACACCGGCAGCAGGGGCTACGGCCTACTCTGGACGGCATCGGCGGTCGGCGCGATCCTCGGCGGGATCACCAACCCGGCACTCACCCGCCGACTCGGCATGCTGGCATCGCTGATCATCTCGATGATGGCCGTGGCCGCCGTGTTCGTGGGAGTAGGGCTCGCGCCGGACGCGATCGTGGTGGGCGTGCTGTTCGCCTGCGTTGGCTACTTCGTCACCATGTGGAACATCGTGACGGTCACCCTCCGGCAGCGGATCGTGCCCGCTGAACTGCTCGGCCGGGTGAACAGCGCGTACCGCATGATCGGCTGGGGCCTGATCCCGGTCGGCGGAGTGGCCGGCGGTTTGGTCGCGGCGGACTTCGGCTACCGCGCCCCCTACCTGCTGGGCGGCATCGTGATGGCCGTCGCCGGCATCGTGGCCATCCCCGTGCTGATCCGGGCTGCAGCTCAGCAACTTCCACTGGGGATCGCGGCAGATCCTAGAACGTGATTTGCTAGCCGGCCAAGATCGCATCCGGCTTCGGAGCTGGAGCCCCCTTACGGAATCGAACCGTAGACCTTCTCCTTACCATGGAGACGCTCTGCCGACTGAGCTAAGGGGGCGAGCGCGATCAGGTCGCTGGCTGCACCAGCCCTGAACTGCCGCGCCCAGCGAGCATACACGACTTGGGGCGTCTGACTCACCGGACCCTGGGCGCCACCAGCGACCCTGCAGAGTCGGCCATTGGCCCGGCCGGCCGGTCCAAGCTCGCCGTGCGAAACCATCTCTTGGCCGATCCAACGCGGGCAACCAGCACGCGCCACCGAGCCCGCCAGGACAAGCCGATACCCCGTTTCAAACATCCGACAAAAGGGAACGGTCTCGTGCGGATTCACGGCCTTCGCGTCGTCGCTGCGGCGACGGAGCGAGGAACGGAGCCGGCGAACGGAGCTTGCGAAGGGACGCGCCTGGCCCACGCACGAGTGCCGTTCGCCGGTGACGCACCGATGAACCCTTAACGTCCAGTTGGCATAGGTGGGATAATCCATTCAGTCCATGCTTAGTCTGATGAACGTTAGGACCGGGCGCCGTCCCGGTCACGACACGTACTGAAGCGAGGTTCGCGCCGGTGAGGACCTGGCTCGTCCGCACATCTGCCGTCCTGGGCACGCTCACCTTCGCCTTCGCCATCTCGAGCTTGGCCGGCCAGTCGCTCGCATCCGCGGCGATGGCCCCTGCACGCAGCGCGGCCCATGCCGCAAGCGGAGCGAGCGCCAAGGCCGTGACTTCACCCGCGATCGTCAACGCGACCACCATGGCCGCCGCGCCTGCTTGCACGTCCATTCCGTCGGACTTGCTCACGGCTGCAACCACTTCGGTGGCAAGTCCGTCGGATTCTCCGAGCGACAGCACCGACCCGAGTCCTAGCGCCACCAGCTCAACCGACCCGCCCTCGCCGAGCGCCACTGACCCGAGCCCGGCCGACACGACCACGCCAAGCCCGACCGACAGCAGCTCGCCGAGCCCGACCGACAGCCCCTCCTCGAGCCCCACAAGTTCGCCGACCTCGCCCTCGCCGAGCTCCAGCCCGAGCTCGCCAACCTCCTCCCACAGCCCCAGCCCGAAGCCGTCAAAGAGCACATCGCCGCCGAAGCCGAAGACTCCGGAACTCTGCGTGCGGGCCCAGTCTCTCGGCAACTCGTCCGCGGTCCCCCCGGGATCCACCGTCGGGTTCGTGGTGTGGGTCTGGAGCACTGTGGCGGCCAGTTCCGGCGTTTCCGTACATGCCAGCGTCGCTACGGCAGTCGGAGTAGGCGCACCGAGGTACAACGTCTGCCCCACCTTTGATCACGCCACCTGCAAGGTCGGCAGCCTCCCGGTCGGCCAGGCAGACGAACTCCAGCTCCTGGTCAGCGTGGGCAAGTCCGCACCGTCGCACGAGCAGGTCAAGCTCACCGTCAAGGCAAGCGCCACGAAGTCACGCTCGTTCAGCTCGACCGCTACGGTCACCGTCCTCGCCCCCGGTACCGGCGTGTCGTCTATTCCCGGACTGACCCTGCCGGCCTCCGTACTGCCATCGATCGCTGGCACGGGCACCACGCCCGGCGACATTTCCGGGCTGTTCCCGACCGTGACGACGACCCCCGGTCCCAGTTCCTCGCCGGCGCTCGGCTTGCCTCAAGTCAAGCCGCGGACCGTGCCGCGCGCGGCCGATGCCTCTGCCACCGTGCCGCTGGACGCCCGGCTGATCGGCGGGCAGATTGTCGGCCTCGCCGTGCTGGCCGGAGCCGTCGCCATCGCGATCGCGAGGCTGTCGCTACGGACTGCCAAGCCACAGACGGCTGGCAGTGCCATCCCGGACAATGGAGCGCCGACCAGCTCACCCGCACCGTCCGTTGCCCCACCGGCGGCCGAGGACAAGAAGCCAGCGGGTTAGCCGACCCGCCGCTGATGCCTTGCGCCGCGCTTGGCGTCCACTCCGGTAGCGCACAGCCCAAGCGAGGCAACCATTCCCCGTCGAAGGGGAACGAGCCCGAGGCTACTTCGAGTCGTGCTCCACAAGCGGCCTTATCTGGCGCAACTGGGCGCCCAGTGCCCTGGCACTCAGCGTCGGCGAGGCGATGAGCCCGAAGCTGTCATTGTCGGCCCAGGCACACTCGGCCGGATGTCCGGAGACTCCCGGCACGCATGCGGCCTGCCCGCCGAGCGACCCGGAGCTGGTGACGAACGATCCGGACAGCATGCCGGTGAAGCTCGAGATAAAGGAACTAGCAGAGCCGGACAGGTTGCCGCCGATGAAAAGCACGATCAGCGGGCCAGAGCTTGTGCCCGGACCGACGCTGTCCTCGTAGACGGCGTCGACGACGTGACTCGCCTCCCCGTTGCCCTTCTTCAGAATGTCGTTGCGCAATGCCTGCAGGTCGAGACCCTTCGCCAGCGCAGGATTCTGGACGTAGGAAAGCAGCCGCTCCGGCGTCGTCACCGTGTGCGCAGGTCCACTCGGATGCATCAGCCGCGGAACGGCAACAGCGGCACCTCCACCGCCAGCCACCACGACACCGACGCCGAGGGCAATGAGAATCGGGTGTCTCTTGCGGCCAGTCTTAGCTCGCTGGTCCTTGGACTTCGCGGCCCACCGTTCGGGAGCGAGCGCGCCAGCCGTCGCGGCGCCTGCGGTTGCGGGCTGCGTCAGGGTTGCGGCAGATCCGCTCGCGGGCGCAGGCCGTGTCGCCGTTGCTGTCTTGGCCTTGGCCTTCTTGCTCTTGGCCTTCTTGCTCTTGGCCGTCCTCGGCGCGACCGCGGTGCCGCGACCGGCGGCGGGAGCTACGACCATGCCAGCTGCTGCCTTGGCCGCGACTACCTCACCGATAGCGGCCTGACCGCCGGTGATCTCGCCGACCGCCGGCTGAGGCCCGGTGATTTCGGCGACCGCCAGCCCAGACGCTCCAGCTCTGCGGCGCGGCAATCCTGGCTGGCTGGCATCCCGGTGCAGCAGGCCAGCGTCGGGCGCGACGCTCGGGCGAGGACGAAGGTCCGGGGACCTGCCAGGTGCTGCCTGTCCGGCCGTCGGCACCCGGAACGGACCGGACTGATCGGGCCTTGGTCGACGTGGCCCGGCCTGAGCCGGTGGCGCCTGGTGGGGGCCCGAATGATAGGGACCCGACTGGTGCGGCCCGGACTCGTCGGGCCGAGACCGCCCGTAGCCTGCCTGCGGACCGCCGCGATTCCAGGTCGCGCCCGGGTCCGTCAGATGGTCCGCGCTTGGGGCTGCGGCGCCGCGGCGATCCGAGCTGATGCCGTCAGCAGCCGCACGGCCCGCTGCGGCACGGCCGGCCACATTCGCCCCGTCGGCCCATCCACTGCTCTCAGCGGCGGCTCTGCCTCGATCGGTGTCCGGGCCGGCGATCGCCCGGCCAGCCTGGCTTGCTGGACCCGGCCGCGCGTCACCCGCGGGCGGTGCGTTCGAGCCGCGGAGCCGGTGGCTGCCGTGTGTTCGCCGCGGCTGGCCTGGCCCCGGTGTGTCCGGTCCTGGCCGGCTCGGTATCGGTCCTGCTGGCGCTTGCACTGACGCGTCGGCCTGGCGGCGGAAGAGGTGGCGTTTCGACGCCGCGGCCTCGGGCGCGGAGGGCGTAGAGGGCGTAGCCGATGCCCGAGCCGATGAGGCCGGGTCGGTCTGACCGGAGCGAGCTGCCTCGGGTCCGGAACCGCGACCCGGCAGCGCTCGGCTGCCCGTCGTCGCTGCGCCCCGTGCGAACGAGCCACTGTCAGGCCGCCCCGGTGAGGCAAACCAGTCGCTGGTCGCCGAATCGGGCCGCTGCTGAGGGCCGGCCTCTGCGGAAGGCCAGCTGGTCGTCGTCTCGCCGGTGGACCAGGAACTCGCGGGCCACTGCTCCGTCTGCCGGCGACGCCCGCCCGCCGGCGGGGCCGCGTGCCGCCGGGCGGCCGGCCGGTCGTCGGTACGTGGCTGGTCAGCTAGGGACCGTTGGTCCGCACGAAGCCGGTCGCCCGCCGAAGCTTGCCGACCGCTCAGCCGGGCGTCGGTCGGCGAATCTGCTGCCGCTGCCGCGGCCGGTGCCTCAGCTGCCCCCGGGCCCGAATGCCGCCATCGCGATCGTCGTGGCTCATCACCCGACTCCGTGGACCTGCCGCCAGCCCGGCCGTCCACGACCGGCTGGGCCGATGGCCCGGCCAGAGCCGACGTCGTCGCCTCCGGCGGCGCCGACGCGGAGTGGCGACGCGGCAGCAGGCGGCCAGCGCCGCGCTCGCCATCGCGTGATCTCGGCTCGCCCCAGGCGGAGTCTGGCGAACCGGACTCGCCCGACCGAACGTCGCGGGATACAGGCGGGCCCGTGGGAGCCTCGTCCCGGCCGCCGAAGCGGGAGCGGGAGTCGCCGGGCCGAGCGTCTCGGCCGCCAAAGTCATGGGGTTCGAAGTCGCGGGTCCCAGCGGCACCAAGTCCATTGCCACGGGGTCCAGCGTCACGGGGTCCAGCGTCACGGGCCCCGGCGGCGGGTGAGCTCACGTCCGCCGGACCGGAGTTGTGCCGACCGCGGCGCCCGGAACTGGATGTCGACTCTTGTGCCGGACCGGCCTCACCGAGGTATTTGTACCAGTCATAGTCCGCGTCGCCGCCGGACGCGCTGTCGCCAAATCCGTCCGCGTCGCGCCCTCTGCGCCCGAACCTGCGCGATTCCTGCTGCCGCGGCAAGCCGATGGGCAGCGGACCGCTCGGGTGATTCGCACTGAACTCTGCCTCGGCCCGAGCGCGAGCCTGTTCCTCCTGGGCGCGCTCGCGATTGCGGTCCGCGCGCTTCCTGCCACGGGGGGAGTCGGTATCGACCGGCCTACCTGGCCCGGTCTCGTCGGCCTCGGAGGGCCACCGCAGATCCTGTTGGTTCTGCGGCAATCCCGTGGTCATGAGGTCTGCTACTCCCGTGACTGGTGTGACGTCTCTTCCCGATGTGGAACTCCTACATCATGCGGCACGCCGGCCTGTTACCGCTGCGTTATCGAGTTTTCGCTGGCCGGCGCGGCCGCGTCGGGCCGTCCGTTAGGCCCTCAGCCTGCAGGTTTCGGCAGATTCAGCCCGTCAGGTTAGTCAGGCAGGGCCCGGGCCCGCAATGCCTTGTCCACCATGTCGCGCCCCGGGATTGGGCCGGAAAATCCTCCGTGATTATGGCGGAACTCCTAGTCCGCCGCTGCCACTAGGTCACTGGACATTGCCGTGATTGCGCGGCACGCTGCCTTTCATGCCGACAGTCCTGATCACCGGCGCGGCGGGCCAGATCGGCACGATGCTGCGGACGAGGCTGGCACACCCCGGCCGCACACTGCGTCTGCTGGACGTGGCGCCGCTGACGGCCGGACCCGGCGAAGAGATCGCGCCCGGTTCCGTCACCGACTTCGCCGCGCTCACGGGGGCCTGCGCGGGGGCGACCGCGGTCATCCACCTCGGCGGATTGGCAGGCGAAGCGCCGTGGCAGCGGATCAGCGAGGTGAACATTCAGGGCACGTACAACGTGTTCGAGGCCGCGCGCCAGGCGGGCACCGGCCGGGTAATTTTCGCCTCCTCCAACCACGCGGTCGGCTTCACGCCGAAGGCGAGCTTCCCGGTGCCGGACTACGCGTTCCCGGCGCCGGACACGTACTACGGCGTATCCAAGGCGGCTGGCGAGGCGCTGGCCGCGCTCTATCACCACAGGTACGGGATGGACGCGATCTGCCTGCGGATCCTGACCTGCGCCGAGCGCCCCATAACGGTCCGGGCCCTGTCGACCTGGCTGTCCCCGGACGATGCCGGCCGGCTGTTCGAGGCGTGCCTGACCGCGGACCGGCCCGGGTTCCGCGTCGCCTACGGCGTCTCGGCCAACACCAGAGGCGGCTGGGTCAGCCTGAACGAGGCTCGCGCGCTCGGGTACGAACCGCGCGACGACGCCGAGGTGTTCGCAGCTGACGTGATCGCCCGGCAGGGCGAGGCAATGCCGGGCGATCCGGTCCTCGCCTACCTTGGCGGCGAATTTACGCAGCCGCTTCTCGACGCGGCTAACCTCGCGCCCGGGAGCTCGCCGTGACCGGCGAACCGGCGGGGACCGGGCTCGTGTCAGCAGTCACCACGCGAACGTACCGGCTGCCGATGCCAGTGCCCTGGGGTCCGGACGTCACCAGCCAGTACCTGATCGCCACCACCGTGCGGTCTAGTTCCGGAGCCACCGGGCAGGGCTTCAGCTGGGCGGTGCAGGCGGGCGCCCAGGCCATCCAGGCCATGGTCGACGCCGACATCAGCCGGCTCGCGACTGGCGGTCCGGTCGTCCCCGCGGCCGCCTGGGATCGGATGTGGTGGCCGCTGCGCGAATCTGGCGGTGGCATCACCACCTTGTCGATGGCCGCGGTCGACATCGCGCTCTGGGACCTGCAGGCCCGGGCAGCCAGTGTCAGCCTGACCGACTACATCGGCCGCCAGCGCGACGAGGTGCCGGTCTACGCCAGCGGCGTCAATCGCCACTTGTCCCTGGACGAGCTGACCGAGCAGGTGACGCGCTGGGTGGAAGCCGGGCACACGCGGTTCAAGATCAAGGTCGGGCTGCCCAGCCTGGCGGAGGATCTGCACCGGGTCGCCGCGGTACGACGCATCATCGGCCCAGGCCGCCTGCTGATGCTGGACGCGAACCAGTTCTGGGATGTGCCGGCCGCGCGCCGCGCTGCGAAGGAACTCGCCCCGTTCGACATCTACTGGCTGGAGGAGCCACTGCCCGCTGAGGACATCCAGGGCTATGCGCGGCTGCGGGCATCCGTCGACATTCCGCTCGCCGCTGGCGAGTGCCTGTATTCGGAGGCACAGTTCCGGGACTTCCTGGTCGCCGGGGCGGTGGACTTCATCCAGCCGAACGTGTGCCGGGTTGGCGGCATCACGCCGTTCCTTCGCATTGCCCGGATGGCACGCCTGTTCGACGTCCCGGTGATGCCGCACCTGCTGCCGGACATCTCCGGCCAGCTGGCGCTCTGCCTGCCGCTGCGACCCCTGGTCGAAGACATCGACCAGGGGTCGTTTGCTGCCCTCGGCGCGCTCGCCCGCCCGAGCGGCGTCGTCGTGACCGGTGACGCCCTCCGGGCAGAGACGCCGCCCGGCCACGGCCTGGAGTTCGCCACCACCAGCCTCGAGCAGGTCGCCCCGTAACCAGGACCGCGCCGGCCCAGGCAGCCCGGCCGGCTACTACACCAGCGCGCGGGAGCGGAGCGCCTTCTCGACCGTGTCGCGGCCCTCGATGACGACCCTGGCCATCGCCGGGTCCAGGTCCGGGGTGGCGAGGAAGGCGTCGACGCGCTCGATCAGTTCCGGTGATGCCGCGGAGTAGGGGAACAGCAGCTTGCCCACCAAGACACGCAGGAACCCCTCGTACCGGGCCCAGATTTCCGGCAGCTGCGCAAAGTACTCTTCGGTAAAGGCAGCCAGCAGGTCGGCGTGCTCCATCTGGTTGAAGGCGAACCCGACCGCCGCGCTTTCCTCGATTCCGAGCCCGCCGCCTTCCGCCACCGACTGCCAGGCCGCTGCCTTATGCGCCGCGTCCGGCACGGACGCACGGCAAGCGAGCGCATGCCGCTGGCCGGCGTTGGTGTTGTCGCGAGCAAGCTCGGCGGCAATCTCGGCGTCGCCTGCCCGGCCCATCGCGACCAGGCGCTGCAGTAGCCGCCAGCGCAAGTCAGTGTCGATAGCCAGGCCGTCGACCACCTCACTGCCCTCGAGCAGCCCGGACAGCAAGTCAAGCTGGTCCGGCGCGGTCGCCGTCCAGCCGAGCATCTGCGCCCAGGCCAGCTGATGGTCACTGCCCGGGTCGGCCGCGCGCAGCAGCCTGATGGCCTCGGCCGCCAGCCGCTGCTTGCCGTCACGGACCCAGGCCGGGTCGGACGCGAAGTTCAGCAGCTGACTTGCTTCGTCGTGCAGCCCGCGCAAGACCGAGACGGACGACTCCGATCCCATGCCGGCGGCCAGGATCGCCGTGAAGGCCGGTACCGACAGCTCCGCCTGCGAAGCCATGTCGAACACAGCACTCCAGCAGACCGTGCGGGGCAGGCCGTCCCGGAACCGCCCGATCGAATCGGTCAGGGTAGCCAGCGAGCGCTCGTCGAACCGGATGATGGCGTAGCTGAGGTCGTCGTCGTTCAGCAGGATCAGGTCTGGCCGCGGCTGCCCGATCAGCGCGGGCACGTCAGTGCGTCCGCCAGTCAGCTCGGCGTGGACCTGGTATCGCCGTACGAGCGCGCCGCCAGCGTCGGCTCCGCCGCCGTCTGTTGTATACAGGCCGATCGCGATGTGATGCGGTCGCAGCGTCGGGTGCTCGGGCGGCGCTTCCTGCAGCACCGTGAAGCTGGTAAACACGCCGCCGGAGTCAACGGTGAACTCCGGCCGCAGCGTGTTCGGCCCGGCCGTCTGCAGCCACGCCTTCGACCACTCCGTTAGGCTGCGGCCCGAGCTTTTCTCCAGCGCACCCAGCAAATCGGCAAGCGTCGCGTTGCCCCAGCCGTGCTCCTGCAGGTACGCCCGGATGCCGGCGAAGAAGGCATCCCTGCCGACATAGGAAACGAGCGCCTTCAGCACCGACGCGCCCTTGGCATAGCTGATGCTGTCGAAGTTCGCCTCGGCCTGGCTGAGCGTCGGCACGTCGGCAGCGATCGGGTGCGTCGAAGGCTGCTGGTCGGCGGTGTAGCTGGACGCCTTGAGACCGCCGCAGAACGTGGTCCAGGAGTCGGTAAACCTGGTCGCTTCGGCCGAGGACTGGAACCCGCAGAGCTCAGCAAACGACTCGTTCAGCCATAGGTCGTCCCACCACGTCATGGTCACCAGGTCGCCGAACCACATGTGCGCCATCTCGTGCAGGATCACCATGGCTCGCGTCTCGTACGCGGCATCGGTCACCTTGGACCGGAACATCAGTGACTCGGTGATCGTGACGCAGCCGACGTTCTCCATCGCGCCGACACTGTCGGGCACGAACACCTGGTCGTACTTGGCAAACGGGTAGGGCGTGCCGAACAGCTGGGTGAAGTAGTCAAAGCCCTGCCGGGTAATCCCGAGTACGTCCGCCGACTCCAGGAAGGCAACCATCGACTGACGGCACGCCAGCCCGAGCGGGATCACCTGGCCGGACGGCGTGGTGTGCGTCTCGCGGACCACGTGGAACTCCCCGGCCGCGATCACGGTCAGGTACGTGGAGATGCGCGGGGTGGCCGGGAAGTGCCACACGGCAACTCCGGAGCGGCCGTCGACCGGCTGTGGCTCGGGCGCTGGCTGGTTGGAGAACACGGTCCATGCCTGCGGCACCGTGACGTGGAAGGTGAATTCCGCCTTCAGGTCCGGCTGCTCGAAGTTCGCATACACGCGGCGCGCCCCGGCTGGCTCGAAGTCGGTGTTCGCGTAGATGCGCCCGTCGGCCAGATCCTCGGAGCGTTGCAGTCCGCCGCCGTCGCCGTAGGCGCAGTCGGCGACCACACGCAGTTCGTTGCGCCCGGCCAGCCCGGCCAGCGCGATCCGGCCGTCCGCCCACGCCACTGCCGGGTCCAGTGCAGCACCGTTGAGCGTGATCTCGTGCACCTGCTCGGCCACCAGGTCGGCATAGCTGGCCGCGCCGGGCCGGGTGCAGTCAAACCTGATGACCGACACCGAGCGGAACCGTTCCGGGCCGCCGGTGAGGTCAAGTTCGATGTCGTAGGACTCCACCCGCAGCAGCACCGCGCGCTCGGCAGTCTCGTCCCTGGTGATCTCGGCAATTGCCATCTACGGGCCCCAATCAAGTCACGTAATAACTCGTTATACCACGCGTCGTACCGACGGTTGGCGGCGTCGGTTCGCGCCTGACCAAGGTCAGTCGCCTCCGGTCAGCCAAGCGCACGAGAGCGCAGCGCCCGGTCGACCATGTCGCGCCGCTCGATCAGGAGCCGCACTAGTGCGGGATCGCGGACCTCGGCGGCAAGGAACTCGTCGATCCGGTCCAGCAGTTCCGGCGCGGCCGCGGTGTAGGGGAACAGGCCATCGCCCAGCACCCGCTTGATGTGATCGCCGCGGGACGCCCAGAGCTGCGGGAGCACGTCGAAGTACTGGCGGACGTAGGGGGCCAGCAGCGCGGCATGCTCAGGCTGGCCGAAACCGCTCGCTACGGCGGTCACGCCCTCATGGCCGAGTTCGTCGGACTCGGCCATGAGCCGCCACGCGTCCGCCTTGTGCTCGGCGTCCGGGACCGCCGCCCGGCAGCCGACCGCATAGCGTCGTCCGGCGTCGGTATTATCCCGCCCCAGTTCGCGGTCGATCTCCGCATCTGCGGCCCGGCCCATGACCACCAGCCGCCGCAGCAGGGCCCACCTCAGCTCGGTGTCGACCGAGAGCCCGGGCACTTCCGCCGGGCCGGCCAGCAGCGCGGCCAGGAACTCGAGCTGAGCCGTCGTGGTCGCGGTCCAGCCAAGCAGCTGTATCCAGGCGAGCTGGTGATCGCTGCCCGGCTCCGCCGACTCAAGCAGTGCGAAGGCGGCAGTAGCCAGCTGCTCCTTGCCGACCGGAACCCAGGCCGGGTCGGCGGTGCGCGCAAGCACGCGGGCCGCGGTCATGTGCAGGATCTGCAGCTGGGCCACGACCGGCTCGCGACCCATGCCGCTGGTCAGAATGTCCACGTAGGCGGGGACCGACAGCTCGGCGCGCTGCACCATGTCGAGCACCGCGCTCCAGCACACGGTGCGGGCCAGCGAGTCGGTGAACGCCCCGATCGCAGTCGGCAGCGCGGCCAGCGACTTGTCGTCGAACCGGACGATCGCGTAGCCGAGGTCGTCATCGTTGAGCAGGACGAACTCGGGCTGGGCGAGCCCGGTTAGCGCAGGCACCTCGGTCCGCGCCCCGGTCACGTCGACCTCGACCCGGTGGCTGCGCACCAGCGTGGCGCCGTCCCGGTTATAGAGCCCGATCGCGATGTGGTGCGGCCGCAGCGTCGGGTGCTCGGCCGGTGCCTCCTGCAGCACCGCGAAGCCGGTGAACACGCCGTCGGCGGCGACGGCAAGGTCCGGGCGCAAGGTGTTCGGCCCGGCGGTCTGCAGCCAGGCTTTCGACCAGTCCCCGAGGCTCAGCCCGGAGCTGCGCTCAAGCGCCCGCAGCAGGTCGGCCAGGGTCGCATTGGCCCAGCCATGCTCGGCGAAGTACGCCCGGATGCCCTCAAAGAAGGCATCCCGGCCGACGTGCGCGGCGAGCTGCTTGAGCACCGACGCGCCCTTGGCATAGCTGATCCCGTCAAAGTTGGCGATGGCCTCACTCAGCGTCGGCACGCTGGCCGCGACCGGGTGCGTCGAGGGGAGCTGGTCCTGCATGTAGCCCCAGGTCTTGCGCGATCCGGCGAATGTCGTCCAGGCCTCGGTGAACCTCGTCCCCTCGGCGCTCGCTAGCGCCGCGCTGAACTCGGCGAACGACTCGTTCAGCCACAGATCGTCCCACCACTTCATGGTGACCAGGTCGCCGAACCACATATGCGCCATCTCGTGCAAGATCACGGTCGCGCGCAATTCGTACATCATGTCGGTGACCTTGGACCGGAACAGCAGGCGCTCGGAGATCGTCACGCAGCCGGCGTTCTCCATCGCCCCGGCGGAGAACTCCGGCACGAACACCTGGTCGTACTTAGCGAACGGATAGGGCGCCTCGAACGCCCGCGTGAAGTAATCAAATCCCTGGCCGGTCACGGTGAACATGTCGGACGCCTCGAGACAGGGCGCCAGCGACGCGCGGCAGGCCAGCCCGACCGGGATCACCTGACCCGATGGCGTGGTGTGTGCCTGCCGGACGACGTGGTACTCGCCCGCCACCACCGCGGTGAGGTAGGTGGCCATCCGCGGTGTCGGCGGGAACTGCCACACTGCGCTGGCCGCGCCGTCCGCGCCTGCTCCGGCCGGCTCGGGGTCCGGTGCGGTCTGGTTGGACAGCACGGTCCAGTGCGCCGGCGCGATGACGCGGAAGGCAAAGGTGGCCTTGAGGTCCGGCTGCTCGAAGTTCGCATAGACGCACCGGGCATCGGCCGGCTCGAAGTTCGTATAGCAGTACACCTTGCCGTCCGCCGAGTCCACCGCGCGGTGCATGCCCTTGGAGTCGAAGGTATAGGCGCAGTCCGCCACGACACGGAGCTCGTTCTGGCCGGCGACCAGGCCCGCCAGCGCGATCCGGCCGTCGGCCCACGCGACTGACGCGTCGACCGGGGTGCCGTTCAGCACGATCTCCAGCACGTCCTCGGCGACCAGGTCGGCATAGGTGGCCGCCCCTGCCTCGGCGCAGCTGAATCTGATCACCGACACGGATCGGAAGGTCTTCTCGCCTCGGGTCAGGTCCAGCTCGACTTCATAGGAGTCGACGTGCAGCAGGTCAGCCCGATGGCTCGTGTCAGCACGGGTGATCTCGGCAATCGGCATCAGGTGTTTTCCCTCGTTTCGTCCGCCAGCGCTGGCTGCCCACCAGGGTAGGACAAGGCTTGTCACCTCCGCCGCCGGCCACCGGCCGCTCGCCGCCATTTCGCTGCTGAGCCCAAGCTATCGACGGCCGGTAACGATAGCGGCACCGAGCAGGCGCGATGGCCCAGTTCGAACAGGCCGCTGACCTAGACAAATGAGGGCTTTCCGAAGATCCTTAATAGGGACACACGGGGAGATGGCCGATGGCCGAGAACGTTACGTGCCTGGTTCGGGGAGCTGCCAGCCGGTATCCGCGCGGATACCTCGCGCTCATTCCGATCTGGTTTGTCGCACTGGCGCTGGGGGTGCTGCTCGCCAGCAGGCACCTGTCCGGTCGGCTGCCGCTCTGGCTCGGACTGTGCGAGATCGGTTCGCTGGTACTGGCAGCCGTGATCCTGCTCGGCGTCCTGGCCACAGTCCGGCGGCACGCATTCCGGGCCGACCACGGCGGGATCTGGCTGGGCGTGCTCACCACCAGGCGCCGGCCGCGGCGGCGCCTGGTCCGGCTGGACTGGGCCGATGTCGCGCAGATCCGCATGGTTCCCCGCCGCTACGGGCTGCTGATGGAGATTGGCCTCGCGCCCTCGGCGCGGCGCAGTCCGCGCCTCAGCCCGCTCGCTCAGGCTGCCGTGTGGCTTGGCGCGCTGCTGCTGCCGTTCATGTTCGGCCGGGGCTGGCCAGCGCTGACCATGCCGGCCGCGCATCGGCACCGCTACCTGGTGAAGGTCTGCGCGACCACGCCGGCTCAGCTCAAGGTGTCGCTGTCCGCCCTGGCGCCAGAAACGGTGGCGGTCCGGAGCCTGAGCCGCCGGACCGTGCTGCAGTTCGTGGTGCCACCGCAGCGTCGGCTGCCCGCCACCCGGCCGACTCCCGCGATCCGCCCCTAGGCGCTAGCAGGTGCCAGTGATCGAGTCCTAGCTGGCCGATCTAACAGCTGTCATGACACGGATCTGACGTTCGTTATTACCAGATCTTGACGACCGATTTGTCTGCTGGACACCTCTTGTACGACTGCTGGTCGGCAGGCTCGCCCAGACTCCGGGCCATGACACGCATGACAACTACCGCTAAAGTCCGCATGCTTGCCGGTGCCATCGCCATTGGGGCCATGGCGCTCGCTGGTTGCGGTTCGTCCGGCAACGGCTCGTCCGCTGGCTCCGGATCGGCGAAAGTCCCGCTCGTCGTCTACTCAGCGCAGGGCTATGACTCGGCGATGACGAAGGCGTTCGAGAAGGCCACCGGCATCCCCGTGAAGCTTGACGACAACTCGACCGGACCGCTGCTGACGCAGATCGAGGCGTCAAAGAACAACCCCAACTGGGGCCTGCTCTGGGTGGACGGCACCACGGCGTTCGCTGGCCTGGACACGCAGGGCCTGTTGCAGAAGGGCTTCGAGCCCTCGGTCAGCTGGAACAGCCTGGGCCGCCAGTCCCTGCCCTCGGACAAGAGCTATACGCCGACCGGCGTCACGCTGATGGCCGCGGTCGTCTACAACAAGACCAAGGTGCCCAATCCCCCGACCACCTGGCAGCAGTTGCTGTCAGCGCAGTGGAAGGGCGCGGTCGGCATGAACGACCCGGCCCAGTCCGGGCCGACGTACCCGTTCATTGCCGGCATGATGAATTATCTCGGCGGCATCAGCCAGGGCGAGTCCTTCTACACCCACCTCAAGGCGAACGGCCTGGTCATCCACCCGACGAACGGCCCGACGCTGCAGGCACTGACCAGCGGACAGATCAAGCTCGCCCTGGTGCAGAGCTCGGCCGGCGTCGGCGCGGTGCTCGGCGACAAGCAGCTTGCGATCAAGTACCTCGATCCTGCGACGCTGCTGCCGAGCGCGATCGGCATCGACGCCAAGGCGTCGGCAACCGAGCGCAAGGAAGCCGAGAAGTTCATCAATTTCGTGCTGTCGGCGCAGGGCCAGAAGGTCATGCAGTCGGGCGACCCGACCGGCGACTCGCTGTATTACCCCGTGCTGCAGGGCGTGAACCCGCTGTCCGCGCTGCCGTCCCTGGCGTCGGTCAAGACCCAGTCCATTAACCCGTATACCTGGGGACCGAAGGAGGCGACCATCAACACCTGGTTCGACTCCACGATCGTCAAGTAGCCGCGGCTCCCTTCCAGTGACCCTCACAACCCAGGACGCTGGCGCGCCCGGCCCGGCTACCGCCGGGCCGGGTCGTCGGCCCGCGCTCCCCGGACTGGCCCGCCGGCTCATCGCCGCCGTTCCGCACCGCCTGGCTGGCCGGCTGCTCGGCAAGCCGCTGTTCTGGCTGCTGCTGATCCTCTTCATCCTGGTGCCGTGCGCCAGCTCGCTGGTGCTGACGCTCTCGCCGCGACTCTTCGACCAGGGAGACCAGTGGTTCACGCTCAGCTACCTGCGCGGGGCCTTCACCGGCGCGACCGCGGTCGCCATCACCAACTCGCTGTGGGTGAGCGCCGCGTCGGCGGCGCTTGGCCTCGTCCTCGGCTTCCCGATCGCCTGGCTGGTGAACCGCACCACGCTGCCGGGCCGCCGGTTCGTCGGCGGGAGCATGTGGCTGGTCCTGCTGCTCCCGTCCTGGCTACCCGCGCTGGGCTGGGAACGGATCGTCCAAGCCGACGGCGTGATGTACCGGCTCGGCCTGCACTGGCCCTGGGTGACACACCTGATCATGGGGCCGTTCGGCGTTGTGCTCCTGCTCGGCCTGCGCTCGGTGCCGTTCACCTACCTCGCGGTCACCGCCAGCCTGGCGGGCCTCGGCCAGGAATTCGAGGACGCCGCCCGCGTGCACGGCGCCGGCCGGGCGGCCACCTTCCGGCTGATCTGGCCGATGCTGGCACCCGCCATCTGGTCGGCCCTGGCCATCGGGTTCGCCGAGGCGATCAGCGACTTCGGCGTGGCCGCCACGCTGGCTTACAGCTCCGACTTCCCGCTCGCGACCTACCAGCTGTACGCCGCGATCGGCAACTTCCCGCCCAGCTTCCCAGCCGCGTCGGCCATGGGCATGCTGCTGGTCGCCGCCGTTGCCATCCCGCTGGCGTTCCAGGCTCGTGCGCTGCGCGGTCGCTCCTACCAGATGCTGTCCGGCCGGACCAGGCAGGCAGTGCGGCGGCCGCTGAGCCGCAAAGGCAAGGCCGCAGCCCTCTCCGGCCTTGGCGTGTTCTACGCGATTGCGCTCGGCGTGCCGGGCTTCGGCGCGATCAGCGCCTCCCTGCTGGCCGCGCTCGGCGGCTCGTTCTCGCTCACGCTGGCGAACTACCGTGCGCTGTTCCACCAGTCCGATCAGTTCGGGCCGCTACTGCGCTCCATCGGCTACGGGCTGATAGCGGCGACGATCACCGTGGCCGGCGGCTTCATCGCGGCCTGGCTGCTCGCCCAGCGCCGGCAGCGATCCTCCAAGGTGCTGGACTTCCTGCTGCTGGCCGCCGTCGCGCTGCCGAGCGTGGTGTTCGCGGCCGGCTACATCTTCGCCTTCAACCTGCCGATCTGGTCCACCCTGCACGTCGACCTCTACCAGACCGCCACCCTGCTGGTCATCGCCTACACCGCGTCCAGCCTGCCGACCAACGCCCGGGTGCTGGTCGGCGCGGTCTCCCAGTTGCAGCCATCGCTGCGGGACGCCGCCAGGACCCACGGGGCGGGCGAGATCATGGCCTGGGTCCGAGGCGTCCTGCCCGTTGTCTCCCGGCCGCTGATCATCGCCTGGATGCTGACGTTCTGCGGTGTGTTCCTGGAACTGCCGATCTCGCAACTGCTGTACGCGCCGAGCAACCCGCCGCTCTCGGTGGCCATTGAAGACAATCTCAGCAACTATCACTTCGGCGTCGGCATGGCGCAGTCGGTGCTGGCGGTGGCCGTCGCACTGGCCGCGCTGGCGGTGGTGATGGGCGGCTACCGGCTGCTCGCACCGTCCGGCTGGCGGCGGATCGGAGCAGCAGCGCATGACTGAGCAGACCGCTACGGCCGCGAGCGTTCCGGCGGCCGAGACCCTGACGGCCGGATCTCCGCCGACAGGACAGGCGCCGCGCGCGGGCGCCGCCGAGAGCATCACGCTGACGCAGGTCAGCAAAACGTACCCAGCCGGGGGGTCGTCCCCCCGGGGAGTCGCGGCGGGAAGCCGGGCCCTGCGCGAAGTCAGCCTGCAGGTCGAGCCGGGCACCTTCGTCGTGCTTCTCGGGCCGTCCGGCTCGGGCAAGACCACGTTGCTGCGCTGCCTGGCCGGGATCGAGCGGGTCACATCGGGCCAGATCAAGATCGGCGGCACCATGGTCGCGGACGACCGCGTGCACGTGCCCCCGGACCGGCGCAACCTGTCCATGGTGTTCCAGGACTATGCGCTCTGGCCGCACCTGCGGGTGCGCGACAACGTGGCGTTCGCGCTACGCCGGGAGCGGCTGGCCAAGCCCGCCGCGACCGCGCGGACGCAGGCCATGCTTGACCGCGTAGGCCTCGGCAAGCTGGCCGACCGCTACCCCAACGAACTGTCCGGCGGCGAGCAGCAGCGCGTCGCGCTGGCCAGGGCCCTGGTGGCCGGCACCGGCCTGGTGCTCTGCGACGAGCCCCTGTCCAACCTGGACGCCGACCTGCGCGAACGGATGCGGGTAGAGATTTCCTCGCTGGTGCGCGAGGCCGGGGCAACCGCTATCTACATCACCCACGACCAGGCCGAGGCGTTCGCCCTGGCCGACCAGATTGGCGTGCTGCAGGAGGGCCGGCTGGTCCAGTTCGGGCGTGCCGAGCAGATCTACACCGAGCCGGCCACCCCGTTCGTCGCAAGGTTCACCGGCCTGGCCGGTGAGTTTCCGGTCCGGGTCAGCGGGCGCGCGGCCGAGGCCGCCCGCGCCCCCGCGGGTGCCGGAGACGGCCGCGACCAGACGGTCGAGATCGATCCGGCCGGCTCGGCCCTGCTGCGGCCCTGCCGGGCACGGCCCTGCGGGCCTGTTCCGGCCGGCGACGCCTTGCTGCTCATCCGGCCGACCGGCGTGCACCTCACCGGAACGGAGGCCGGCGAGCACCACCTAGCCGGGACGGTCGCGGACGTGGCGTTCCGCGGACGCGGCTATGAGCACGCCATCGACATCGCCGGACACGGCCGCCTGACGGGCGTCTTCGCCCCGGTCCGCACTGACCGCGGCGAGACCGTGGGCCTGCGCCTGGACCCAGCTGGCTGCCACGTCTTCGCGGCCGCTAGCCAGGAGCCGGCCGCTGGGTAGCCGATAGCGCCGCCAGCCGTCCTTCTCCGGCAGCCAGAACCGGCCGGTAAGCCCTCCCGGGCTGGTATCAATGATGAGATGCTGACGCCACTTACGGCGCGAAAGGGACGGACATGGCTGCTGGGTCAACCTACTCGGCGTACGTGCGGGGGACCGAGTACGCGTTCCCGCGCGGCGGGCGCTGGCTCTTCTACGTCTGGTTCCTGGCGGTCTTCGTCGCGCTCGCCTTCGTCGGCGGCTTCTCGCCAGCCTTCCTGGCCGTCGTCTTCGTGGTCCTAGCGCTCGGCGCCACCTACTTCGCCCGGATCTTCGACCGGTCGCCGCGCCCGGCCTTCTCCGCCAGCGCCGCCGGGCTCACCTTTGGCCGCGCCGGGGGCAGCGGCACCAGTTGCCAGCTGACCTGGGCTGAGATCTCCGAACTGCGGATCAAGCCGCTGCGCGGTGCGGTCCTGCTCGAGATCGTGACCGCACCCGGCGTGCAAGTCCGTCAGCACGGCCCTGCCTGGCAGCTCGCCCAGCTGGTCCTCGCCACGCTCCCGCTTGGCCTCCAGCGCTCCATCCCGGCCGTCGTCACGCCCGCGCGAAACCCGGACCGCTACCGGATCCCGCTTCTCGGCGTGACCGAGAAAGACCTGCGCTCTGGCCTCGCCCGGATGGCACGCAAGACGCCGATCGTGATCGGAAGCTGACGGCCGAGCTACCTGCCGCCTCCGGTGCCTGAGGCCGTACGCTGTGCTCCAGACCAGCCCGGGCGAAGCAGGCCGGCGCCCGGTGGGCACGTTCGGCGAAGGTAACGGTTCTGACTTTTCGAGGAGCACCGCATGGCACACGAAGTGCAGGGCGTCGTCGCCACCGAGCAGGGCGCTCCGGTCAGCGTCACGACCGTGCTGGTGCCGGACCCCGGCCCGGGTGAGGCACTCGTGGTCGTGCAGGCCTGCGGCGTGTGCCATACCGACCTGCACTACCGCGAGGGCGGTATCGGATCCGACTTCCCCTATCTGCTCGGGCATGAGGCGGCCGGCGTGGTCGAGGCCGTCGGCCCGGACGTGACTGGCCTCGCGCCCGGCGACTTCGTGATCCTGAACTGGCGGGCCGTGTGCGGCCAGTGCCGAGCCTGCCTGCGTGGCCGGCCGTGGTACTGCTTCGCCACCCACAACGCGACCCAGAAGATGACGCTGGCTGACGGCACCCCGCTGTCGGCTGCGCTCGGCATCGGAGCATTCGCGGACAAGACGCTGGTCGCGGCCGGGCAGTGCACCAAGGTCAGCGCGCAGATCCGGCCGGAAGTCGCCGGGCTCCTCGGGTGTGGCGTGATGGCCGGCCTCGGCGCGGCGCTCAACACCGCTGGCGTCACCCGTGGCGACTCGGTCGCGGTCATCGGCTGCGGCGGCGTCGGTGACGGAGCCATCCTCGGCTCGTCGCTGGGCGGCGCAAGGAAGATCATCGCGGTCGACGTGGATGACCGGAAGCTCGAGTGGGCGCGGCAGTTCGGCGCCACCGACACGATCAACTCGCTCGCCGCCGACCCGGTGGAAAAGATCCGGGAACTGACCGAGGGCAACGGCGCTGACGTCGTAATCGAGGCGCTCGGCCGGCCAGAGACGTACCAGCAGGCGTTTTACGCGCGCGACCTGGCGGGCGTCGTGGTGCTGGTCGGCGTGCCCACCCCCGAGATGAAGCTGGAACTGCCGCTGCTCGACGTGTTCGGCCGGGGCGGCGCGCTGAAGTCCTCGTGGTATGGCGACTGCCTACCGTCGAGAGACTTCCCGATGCTGGTGGACCTGCACCTGCAGGGCCGGCTGCCGCTGGAGCGGTTTGTGTCCGAGACGATCCCGCTCAGCGGGGTGGAAGAAGCGTTCGCCAAGATGGGCCGCGGGGAGGTACTGCGGTCCGTCGTGGTGCTGTGACTCAGCCGGCGCAGATTCCGGCAGCCGGGCCGTCGGCCAGGGCGGCCCAGCCAGCTGAGCTTCGGCCGCCTCCTGGCGTGATCCGGATCGCGATGTGGTCGGGCCCGCGGACGGTCTCCACCGCGCTGATGCGGTCGTTCGAGAACCGCGCCGACACCGTGGTCGTCGACGAGCCGCTGTACGCCTACTATCTGCAGCGCTCCGGAACCGACCATCCCGGCCGGGACGAGATCATCGCCAGCATGCCGTCGGACTGGCGGCGCGTGCTGGACGATCTGGTGTCCGCGCCGCTGCCGGCTGGCACCTCGGTGTACTACCAGAAGCACATGACACACCATCTGCTCGCCGAGGTGGACCGGACGGCGCTGCGCGGGCTGCGACATGCATTCTTGATCCGCGACCCGCGGCGGCTGCTTGCCTCCTACGCCCGGGTCCGGTCGCAGCCGGAGCTAGCCGACCTCGGACTCGCCCAGCAGGCGGAGATCTACCGCGCCTTCGGCGGCCCGGTGATCGACTCGGCCGACATCCTGCGCGACCCCCCGGCGGCCCTGCAAGCGCTGTGCGACGGGCTTGGCATCGGCTTCGATCCGGCGATGCTGTCCTGGCCAGCCGGGCCGCGCCCGAGCGACGGAGTGTGGGCGCCGTACTGGTACGACAGCGTTTGGAGGTCGACCGGCTTCGGCCCGTACCATGAGTCGGGTGGTGTCGAGCTGCCCGCCGGGCTGGACGGCCTGGCCGCGCAGTGCCAGCCGTTCTACGAAGAGCTAGCTGCCCACCGGCTCCGCCCGTGACCTGAGCTGCCGGGCTCGGGTACCGCCGGGATCAGGCTCGCATCGCATCCGAACGGCGGGCGATCTGCTGGTGCCGACGTCGAGCCGACTCCCGCAGCATGCGGAAGGCGCCGAGGCGCACGGCGAGCAGCGCCAGCACGATCAGCAACTCGGTGTCGCCGCTGCGGGCTCCAGGCACGAACTCCACGACCGCGACGCCGACCGCTACCGAGGCCAGCGCCACCGCCATCGCGAGCAAGATGGACCGGGCCTGAAACAACGTCCTGGCCGGCGTCGGCATCCGGCGAAGGTGGATCCGCCACGACGCGGTCACCGCGGCGCCCGCGGCCGGCACCGCGGCGAGCAGAGCCAGCCGCGCCGGGATGCCCGGCAGCTGCACCACGCACGCGGCCAGGAACACCAGCCAGGACCCGTAGATCACCCAGCTCGCCAGCATGCGGACCGAGCGCTCCGCTCTGGCCACCGCAACCTCGACGTTGTGGCCGTAGGCGCCCTGGCCCGGCGCTAGGCGCGCGGCCTGAATGAAGTCCCTGGCGGCGCCGCCGTGATTGCCGCGTTCCAGCTTCAGCCTGCCGAGCTCATTGATCGCGCTGCTGTACTCGGGATCAAGCGCGAGCGTCCGGCGAAAGTGCTCATGCGCTTCGTCGTCGGCCCCACAGGCCCGGCTGACCAGACCAGAGACATAGTGCGCGGACGGCTCGTCCGGTGCCAGCTGCCGCGCCATCGCGCCGGCCTGCCGGGCAAGCTCCAGCCGTCCAGACAGGGCCGCGCCGGCGCGGCCGGGCGCGGGACTGTCTGCGCCCCGGCCCCCGGGTCCTGGCCTGGCACCGAAGGGGGGCAGGCTGCCGGTCCCCGGCACGCCGACCCCTCCGGGCACGCCCAGGGCGGCCTGCGCCAGGTTGAAGTGGTTCATCCAGTGGTGCGGGTCAAGCTTGCACGCCTCGAGCGCGGCCGCGATCGCCCCGCCGCCGTCACCAGTGCGCCGCAGGGCGATGCTCCGCAGCCGGTGCGACCACGCGGAGGCCGGGTCTAGTTCGACTGCCCGGCTGGCCGCGGCCAGCGCCTGGTCGGCGTGGCCGGCGCCGAGCTGCGCCTGCGCGAGGATCGCGAACGCCCGGCCATTGTCCGGCTCAGCCGCGATGACCTGGGCCGCGATCGTGATCGCCTCGGCATACCGGTCCGCGCTGGCCATGAGTTCGGCCCGGTCTAGCTCGGCCCCTGCCCCGGTCACAGCATGTGCCGGTGCTTCAGGTACGTGGCCAGCTCGTCGTAAGCGCCGTTCTCGTTGGCGAACAGAGCGACGTTCCGCGCCGCATCAAACCATGGGCCCAGCGATGGCCGCACGTCGCCGATCGCCGTCTCCAGGTCCGCCTGGCCGATCATCCGCGCCTCGCCGCGCTGGACCGAGTCGAGCAGCGCCAGCTCGGCGGCCGACTCGCAAACGTGCGCGATATCGGCGCCGGAGTAGCCGTCGGTCAGCTTGGCCAGCCGCTCCGGGTCCACCCGCTCGACCGGCCGCTCCCGCAGGTGGAACCGGAAGATCGCAGCCCGGGCCGCGTGGTCGGGCGGCAGCACCAGCAGCGTCCGGTCGAAGCGGCCGGGGCGGCGCAGCGCGCTGTCCACGTCCCAGGGGTGATTGGTCGCGGCGAGCAGGAATACCCCCTCGTTGCCCGCCGTCACGTCGTCGAGCTCCAGCAACAACTGGTTGACCACGCCGCGCATCGGCGTGTGGCGGAGTTGCGTGCGCTTCTGGCCGAGTGCGTCGACCTCGTCCAGGAACACCACGCAGGGCGCATTCCGCCGCGCGATGGCGAACACCTCGTGAATGTTGCGCTCGCTGCGGCCGAGCATGCTGTCCACCACGTCAGCGAACGACACCGCCATGAACTGCGCGCCCAGTTCGCCGGCTACGGCCCGGGCGATGAATGTCTTGCCGCATCCCGGCGGCCCGTACATCAGCAGGCCGCCACGCAGGCTCTTCCCGTAGAGCCGCCGCAGGTCCGGGTTACGCATCGGCGCCAGGAACGCCGCCTCCAGGCGCTGCTTAACGTCCTGCATGCCCGCGACGTCGGCGAGCAGCAGCGCAGTGGCCTCCACGTCGAAGCTGCCCGCCCCGTCGCCCGCGAGGCCGTCCCCCTCGGCCGCGCCGTCGGCGCCGACGAACCGGGGTGGCAGCACGTCGGCAAGCTCAGCCTCCGCACTGCGCCAGTCGAACCCCTCGTCGGTCGCGGCCGCATCGGCAGCAGGCGAAAGATCACGATCTGGTGCGGGAACGGGCTCGTCGGGCTGCGCAGCCGCCCGCTCGGTCCCGGTGATCAGGGCGAGCGCGGCGACGTTGCCGGGGTCGGCCTGCAAGATCGTGCCGACCTCGCGAATGCCTTCGTCCCGGCGCCCGGCCGCCAGCAGCAGCGTAGCCAAGTGCAAGCGGAGGGTTACATCCTCGGGCATGGCGGCGACGGCCTTGCGGAGACTGTCGAGCAGCGTCGTGTCCGGGTCCATGCTCATCCTTATCAGTTTCTCCCGTGGTCGGAGTAACAGTAAGGGTTTAGCCAAGAAGTGATACCCGCCACGCTCCGCGCGGGCTCACGGCGCGGCCGGGGATGATGGTGGCGTCGCCCGTTTCGAGCCAGGGAGTTATGTCGTGCTGCAGACCTTCGACGAACGCAACCGCGACCTGATCGTGAATGTCGGCGGCCGGCTCGCCCACCGCGACCAGGCGGCGGTGAGCCCGTTCGACTCGGTCGTCCAGGGCGGCGATGCAGTCTGGGAAGGACTGCGCCTCTACCAGGGAAAGATCTTCCGGCTGGAGGAGCACCTGGCCCGGCTGCGGCGCTCAGCGCAGGCACTGGCCTTCGAGCAGATCCCGTCGGATGCGGAGATCATCGAGCAGCTCCGGCGCACGCTCGCCGCTAACAGCATGACCGACAACGTGCATATCCGGCTGACGCTGACCCGCGGCGTGAAGATCACCAGCGGGATGGACCCGCGGCTCAACCAGTCCGGGCCGACGCTGATCATCCTCCCCGAGCACAAGCCGCCGGTCTACGACACAAGCGGTATCACGCTCATTACTGCCAGTATGCGTCGCACGCCGCCAGACAGCCTGGACCCGAAGATCCACCACAACAACCTGCTGACCTCGATCCTGGCCAAGATCGAGGCGAACGTGGCCGGCGCCGACGACGCGATCATGCTCGATCAGCGCGGTTTCGTCGCGGAGACCAACGCGACGCATGTCTTCCTGGTGGCCGCCGGCGTACTGGGCACGTCCACCACGGCCGCCTGCCCGGAAGGCATCACGCGGCAGGCAGTCCTCAATCTGGCCGCCGAGGCGGGCATCGAGTGCGCCGTCGGCGACTACAGCCTGACGCAGCTCTACTCGGCCGACGAGGTCTTTGTCACCGGCACCATGGGCGGGCTGGTCCCGGTCCTGGCCATCGACGGCCGCCGGATCAGCGAAGGTCAGCCCGGTCCGGTCACCAGGCTGCTGACCAAGCTGTTTGCCGAGCTGACCGCGACCTCGGGCACGCCGGTCGGCTAGCGCACCGGGGCGCACCCGCCGGGCCGGCGCGGTCACGGGATAATGGCGGGCATGACGTCGCCAGCTCACGTACCGGCCGTCCGGATGCCGCACGGCGGTGCGATACCCCTGGTCGGGTTCGGGACCTGGCAGTTGCGCGGCCGCCGTGCCACCGAGGCGGTGCGCACCGCCCTGGACGCGGGATACCGGCACCTGGACACCGCGACCATGTATGCGAATGAAGACGAGGTCGGGCAGGCAATCGCCGACAGCGGGCTGGACCGAGGCGGGCTGTTCATCACCACCAAGATCCGCTCATCCGACTCCAGGCGGGTCAGGGCCGTGCTCAGCCAGTCGCTGCGCTCGCTGCGGACCGACTACCTCGACCTCTGGCTGGTGCACTGGCCGCCGTCGGGTGCGAGTGCCCGGCGCCAGTTGTGGGCTGAGCTGCTCGAAGTCAGGGCCGAGGGCCTCGCGCGGGAGGTCGGCGTCAGCAACTTCAGCCTGCGCCAGATCGACGAGCTGATCGAAGCCTCGGGCGAGGCGCCTGCGGTCAACCAGATCGACTGGGGGCCGACCTTTTACGACGCCCGTGTCCTGGCCGGGCATGCCGAGCGCCGTATTGCGCTGGAGGGTTACAGCCCGCTGAAGAACACCAACCTGGATGACCCGGTGCTGGCCAAGATCGCGGCCGCACACGGCACCACGACCGCGCAGGTCGTACTCCGGTGGCACGTCGAGCACGCCATTGTCGTGATCCCGAAGTCGGCCAAGCCAGACCGGATCAGGTCTAACTTCGATCTGTTCGGCTTCAGTCTGACGGCGGACGAGGTCGCCAGCATCGACGCGCTCGGCCGCGGCTGACAGCCCCTCCGGGCTGCGCGCGCGATTAGGCGCCGCCCGGAAGCGCCCCGATAATGGCGCTCGTGGGTCAGTCGCCTGGTCGCTTCATCCCGTCGGTCGACGGCTTCGCGTTCGACAACTCCTGGCCATCGCAGGCCGCGGTGCGAATCCCCACGCCCCTCGGGACCATCGGCATCGGTAATGCCGCCCGCGGCCTCTGCGGCGGCATGGTCTTCGCCGCGCTTGATTACTGGCATGCCGGGCGGCGCCCGCCGGTCCCCCGGCCTGCGCCAGGTACCGCGCTCTACCGGTTCATCGTCCGACGGCTGATCGAGTCCTGGCACCTGCCGACTGGCGTCGCGACCTATTACCAGTGGATGCTGCTGCCCGATGCCGACCAGCACGGTCGTGCTGCCGGACGCTCGCTGGGCCTCGCGCCCGGCGGAAGCCGGGGGCAGCAGGACGGCGCCGCCGCGACGGTCACCCTACGCGGCCTTCGCCGTCGCACCATCTGCGACCAGTGGCCGCGCATCAAGAACTGCCTTGACGGCGGCCGTCCACTGCCGCTCGGCATCGTGACCGTGGCCGGCCCGAACCCGCTGCTCCTCGGCCACAACCATCAGGTCCTAGCCTGTGCCTACCGGCAGTCGGACAGCCTGGTCACGATCCAGGTCTACGACCCGAACTCCGGTCCGCGCGACGATGTCTTCATCCGGTTCGACACAGCGCAGCTGGCCAGCACCCCGCACCATGCGGACGCCTCGCGCGCAGCCGGCGAGTTCGCGCACAACGTCAACGTCTCCTGGCCGGTTCGCGGGTTCTTTGCCGTCGGTTACTCGCCCGCGCCGCCACCACCAGGCTGACCGGCGCGCTCGTCAGGTCGGCAGGCTCTTGCGGAGGGCCAGGATCTGAGCCACCGCCGTCTTAAAGGTCGTCTTGTTCAGCACGCCGTCGCTGTAACCGTGCGCCAGCGCGTTCAGGCAATCGACTCCGCTCCCTACCGGCAGCGAAGCGACAAGGATGAGATCCATGCCGGCCTGTGCTGCCTTGAGTGCCCTCGTCCCGGTGCTACCGAAGGCGCGCAGGGCTCCGGCCGCGATCGAGTCGGTGATTGTCACCCCGGCGAAGCCAAGCCGGTCCCGGAGCTGGCCCTGGACGATCACCGGCGACAAGCCGGCCGGCCGGGTCGAGCCGAGGTTCGGATACACCGCCCAGGAGACCATCACGAGCTTGACCCCGGCCTTGATCACTCCGGCATACGGCGCCTCGTCGACGCTCTGCAGCGCGGCCTTCGAAGCGGAGATTTTCACCGGGCCGTTGTCGGTGTTCTGGCCTCGGCCCGCGCGGCCGAGGCCGGGGAAGTGCTTGGCTGTAGCCGCGACCTTCCCGCCTTGCTGAGCGCGCACGAACGGTGCGCCGAGCGCGGACACCACGCTCGCGCTCATGCTGTAGGAGCGCTGGAACTGGTCGTCGAAGTCGCCAGCAGTGTGGAACACATCGAGCACGGGCGCCAGGTTGACGTTCAGCCCGAAACTGCGCAGATTCTGCGCCGCGCCGCCGCCCGCCTGCCGGGCCGCGGTAATGGCCGCCGAGATCGGCCTGATCGAGCCGATCGCCTTCTCTGACCGCACCGGTGCACCCGGCAGCCGCCGCACCAGCCCGCCCTCCTGGTCAGTCATCAGCAGTAGCGGGTAGGCCCGCGCCGGGTTAGATGTGCTTGCGTTCGCTTTCTCGAGCAGGCGCACGGCAGCAGTGAACTGTGGGCGGCTGCGGAAGTTCGAGCCAAAGAAGATGACTCCCCCAACATCGCCCTGCCGGATCAGGGTGAGCAGCTGCGCCGGCGGCGTTAGGCCGGAGTAGCCATAGATGATGCGCTGCCCCGCGAGCTGGCGCACCGAAAGGGTGCTGAGCAGCGGGGCGGCGGCGGCCAGGTCTGCGGCCTGAGCCGCCGCGACCAGTTGCGCGGCCGAGGGCCGATGGGCGACGTTCCCGGTAACGGTTATACGAGCCGAACCGGCCCCGCAGCCAGCGAGCAGCAGCGCGGCCATGGCCGCGCCTGCTGCGGGGAGACGCGACTGCCTGCGCACTGTGCCCTCCCGGAATCGAGGTTCCGTCCGGCCAATGCTATGCGGGATCAGCTCGACAGGCTGGCACGTAGCTGCAGTAGCTGCGCGAGTTGTGCCTGGAACGCGGTGCGTGGGAGTGCGCCGTCGGCCAGGCCGTTCGTCAGGCCGTCCACGCACTTGAATCCGGGCAGCGGATTAGTGGCGGTACACAGCAGCGCTTCCATCCCAGCGCGCGCCGCCAGCATCGTCTTGTTCTGCAGCGATCCGTAGGCCTGGAGCGCGCCGGCGCCGAGCGCGTCGGTGATCGTGGCGCCGGTGTAGCCAACCCGGCCCCGAAGCTCGCCGCCGATGATTGTCGGCGCAAGGCCGCCGGGCAGGCTCGTGCCGAGGGCCGGGTATTTCGCCCAGGACACCATGACGAGCTTGACGCCGGCCCCGATCGCGGCCCGGTAGACAGACTCGTCAACGCTGCGCAGTGTCTGCGCGGGCAAGCTGATGGTGACCGGGCCGTTGTCGGTGTTCTGGCTCGCCGTCGCCGCGCCCAGGCCGGGGAAATGCTTAGCGGTTGCCGCGACGCCGCGCTGCTGCTGCGCCCGGATGAAAGCCGCCCCCGCCGGTGCCACGATCGCCGGGTTCATGCTGTAGGAACGCTGGAACTGGTCGTCGAAATCGCCAGCCTGCCGGAACACGTCCAGAACCGGGGCGAGGTTGACGTTCATGCCGACGCCACTCAGGTTCGCCGCTGCCTGCAGGCCGGCGGTTGCTGCTCCTGCTGCCGGGTCCGCGGACGCGCCGATCTGCGCCTGCGACTGGTCCGGGCCGCCCGGCAGGCGCCGGACCTGACCGCCTTCCTGGTCGGTCATCAGCAGCAGCGGGAAGGCGCGCGCCGGGTTCGAGGCGCTGTTGTTCGCGGCGACTAGCTGGGCGATAACCGACCGGATCTGCGCGGCCGAGGAGATGTTGAAGCTGAAGAAGATGACGCCGCCGACCTGGCCACGGCGAATGAGCGAGAGCAGGTCCGCAGGTGCGGTCAGGCCGTTGTAGCTGTAGATCACCCGCTGGCCGGCCTGCTGGCGGGGCGAGAGCCGGTCGATCACGCTGCCCTCCGCGCGGAGGGCGGCGAGCTGGGCGCTCGTTGGCTGGGCCGCCGGGCCCTGGAGTGCCTCCGCTGCCTGCGCTGCGGTGCTCGGCTGGCTAGCGGCCGGACTCGACGCCGGCTGGGTCGCCGACGGCGTGCGCGGCGCGGAAGTGCCGGTTCCGGCCGGGCCGCGGGAGTTCGCCGGGCCGCCCGTGCTGCCGGAGTGCGAGCTGCAACCCGCGACTGCCAGCACCGTGGCGACTGCCGCCGCAGCGGCTACGGCCACGGCTCGTCGCCAGCGCACAGGGATGTCAGTCCCTTCCTGGATGCGCATCACAACCTCGCGCGTTCTCTTCAGCCGCACACGGTGACGCATGCTGGACGAGTAGACACAGTCCCCTCCTAGGGCCGGCCCTATCCCGGCTTGTGCCGTCCGCGGACGCTGGCACGGTCGGCGGCATCCTGGGCACGAGATCCGGCTTTCATTCTAGTTTGCGAATTTCGTTCCCCGACTTTCATCGATTTGGCAGCGGCCGGCAGGTGGATTTGCGCCTTTCATGGCCGCAGGATCAATGAAGAGTCGCTTGGCGCTCGGCCTGGCCGAGATCCACCCCAGTGCTTGCCCGCTGCCGACCAGAATCACCCAGGCCACGCCCGGCGCGTCCAGGCAGGCAAGCTAATTCCTAGTTTTCTAGACGGCTTAGCGGGACAATGGGCTTCTGACTGAGGCGGAGGACAACCACGATGACGACCGAACACCACCACATCGATCCCACGTTCTACCGCTCGCCCCGCGACGCAGCACAGGCGCCAGCCGAGCAGGTGGCCTACGTCGCGACGTTTGCCCGCCCGGCCGACAAGCCTGACGCGCTCGCGGTCGTGGACGTTGACCCCGCTTCGGCCAGCTACGGCACCGTGGTTGGCTTCACAGAACTGCCGAGTCTCGGCGACGAACTCCACCACTTCGGCTGGAACGCCTGCTCCAGCGCCCTGTGCCCCGGTGGCGGCCACGACCACGGCGACCGCCGGTACCTGATCGTTCCTGGCCTGCGCTCCTCCCGCCTGTACGTGCTCGACACCAAGGACAGCCCGCGGCAGCCGACGATCGTGAAGGCTCTCGGCCCGGAAGAACTAGGCAAGCGGGCTGGCTACTCGCGGCCTCATACGGTCCATTGCGGTCCGGGCGGCGTGTTCGTCTCGTGCCTGGGCGGGGACGAAGAGGATGGCCCGGGCGGGGTTGCCCTGCTCGATCACAACACTTTTGAGGTAACGGGCCCGTGGGAGACCGATCGCGGTGACCAGTACCTCGCTTACGACATCTGGTGGCACATCAACCACGACGTGGCGATCACCTCCGAGTGGGGGACGCCGTCAATGATCGAGGATGGGATCGATCCCGAGCTTCTCCTCGGCCGCAAATACGGCCACCGGCTGCACTTCTGGGATATGAACACGGCGGCCAATGTCCAGACCGTGGACCTCGGCGACCAGTACCAGATGCCGCTGGAACTGCGGCCGGCACACAACCCTACGCGGACCTACGGCTTCGTCGGTGTGGTGATCAGCGTCGAGGACCTGTCCGCCTCCGTCTGGCTGTGGCATCAGACCGATGACGGGACGTGGGCGGCGCAGCAGGTGATCACGATCCCGGCCGAGCCGGCCGATCCGGATGACTTGCCGCCAGCCCTCAAGCCATTCGGCGCGGTGCCGCCGCTGGTTACCGATCTCGCGCTGTCAGTCGATGACAAGTGGCTCTATGTGTCCTGCTGGGGCACCGGCGAGCTCAAGCAGTACGACGTGAGTGATCCGTCCCACCCACGAGAGACCGGCTCGGTCAAGATGGGTGGCATCGTGCGCCGGGCGCCGCATCCGGCCCGTCCCGACCTGGCGCTGGCCGGCGGTCCGCAGATGGTCGAGGTCAGCCGGGACTCCCGGCGGGTCTACTTCACCAACTCGCTCTACGGGTCGTGGGACGACCAGTTCTACCCGGACGGCGTAGGGGCCTGGATGACCAAGCTCGACATCGCCGAGGATGGCGGTATCACCATCGACGAGAGGTTCTTCGTCCACGGCGACGCCTTCCGCGGCCGCCGGCCGCATCAAGTGCGCCTGCAGGGCGGCGACGCCTCCAGCGACTCCTACTGCTACCCAGCCTGATGGCGTGCGCGCCTGAGTACTTCTGCGCAGCCGAGTAGTTGCGGTGGGCCGCACCTGGGGCTTCGGGAACTCCGAGTGGTCGAGCCTGCCATCGCGGTTTTAGCATGGTCGGCGGCGGTCTCGCCGATGTAGGCGCAGGAGCGTGCCCAGTGTCACGTGACGACGATGATGGAAACAAGGTCTTCGGAATGGCTCGCCGCGACCTAGGTTCGCATGCCAGACAAGATGAAGAACCCAAACTGGTCCTCGGCGTACCGGTGGACTGGTTCGGCTCGACTGACGGGTCTCAGCTCGGGTCACTCAGACATCCCATCAAGGCGTACCAGCGCTGGAGATTGATACGTCGCCTTGGTCCGTACGCACCGGACGAAGGCGACCCACGACCGATGGACTAGCTCGTCCGAAAGCGCCCCGATTGCTCGCGGCGGGTCCCACCAGCGGTCAGGCCGACTGGCGCTCGAGCGCAGTCGGACCGGTCAGCGCTCCCCGCCTGCGTAGCTGGCCATCTTGCAGCTCCAACCGTGGCCGCTGACGCTGGTGCTCTCGAACTGGCCGAGACTGATCGTCTGTCCAGGCTTGATCAGGCCGCCTGGGATCTCCTGGTGCCCGAAAAGGTTGCCGTCGCGGTAGAAGGCCACTTGAACGTAGGTCACCACGACGTCGCGGTTCTGCGGCGAGTTCGTCAGCGTCAGGGTGTAGGCAGCCGAGGCTGTGCTGGCCACTGGGCTGCACCTCGAGACCAGATGGACTGGCCTGAGCGAGGGTGATGGGGCTGCACCTAAGCTGCCGCTGCTTGGCTGGCTCGCGCTACACCCGGCCAGGCCCGCAACACCGGCCGCGACCAGGCCGATCCACGCAACTCGCCGCATGCCGGTGATGGTAGTCGCGCAGCTACCCGTAGGCCAGCCCCGGCCGATCAGTAGCGGGTTCGCTTCAGGTTGGGTTCACCAGTGACCGCGGTGCACGACCTCGTCGAATGGACGCCGGTCTGGCCTGGCGATCGGTGCCAGCGGCCGATCCGCCGGGTACCCGAGGCTGATGAGGAACTCACATGTCCGGTCGGGCGGAAGCCCGAGGACTTGGCGAGCGAGGTCCTGGTCGCCGACGGCCGAGTGCCCGCTGCCGATGCCGAGGTCGGCGGCGGCAAGCATGATGCTCATCGTCACCTGGCCGAGGTCGAACTGTGGCCGTCGACCAGGCTGCCCATCGTCGCCGGTGACCAGCGCGATCGTCGCCGCCGAGGTCGCGACGTGGCCGCCGCCCACCCAGACCTTCGACAGTTGCTGCAACTGGCCACGGTCGGTGACCAGCACGAAGTCCCAGGGTTGCGTGTTGCGTGAGGACGGGGCGCGACGCCCGGCCTCCAGGATCTGGTCCAGTTGCTCGGCGCTGACCGGCTGGTCGGTGAACGCCCTGACGTTACGGCGCGAGGTGATGGCATCCCATGTCTGCATGTCGTCTTCAACGCCACGGGCCGGGACTTCATTCTGTCGTGCGGGTAGTAACCAAGCGCCGGCTCCGCGTCAGGCCGATGGCCGCATCGATGTCACCGGGCCTCACTACGCTGGTGTCGCATCAGGACCTAGAATCTCCGCGCCGTCCTTGAGCCGACGGCGCTGAAGGGACGGGCCAATGGTTACTCGTGATACCGCCTGGCCGGCGGGCACCCCGTGCTGGGTTGATCTCAGCGTGGCAGACATCCAGCGAGCAGGTGCCTTCTACTCCGCCTTGTTCGGCTGGGACGTCAAGTACGGTCCGCCCGAGGTCGGCGGCTACTCGATGTGTGAGCTTCGCGGCCGGCAGGTGGCGGCGATCAGTCCCCAGTCGGAGCCGGCCGCCGGCACCGTGTGGACCACCTACCTCGCGTCAGACAACGCGGATGCGACCGCGGCGAAGGCCACGGCCGCGGGCGGGCATGTGCTGGCAGAGCCGTTCGATGTCATGGACGCCGGCCGGATGTTCGTCGCTACCGATCCGGGCGGCGCCATCTTCGGCGTCTGGCAGGCTGGCGCGCATACCGGTATGCAACTGGCCAATGAGGTCGGCTCGGTCACCTGGAATGAAAACATGAGCCGCGACTACGAAGGCAACAAGGCCTTCTACGGCTCGGTGTTCGGCTACAAATTCGGCGACATCGGCGCACCTGACATGAAATACGCAACACTCGACCTGCCTGGTGGCATGGTCGGCGGCATCGGCGAGATCGGACCGGAGCAGCTCGCCTCCCGACCCGCTGGCTGGGGTACGTACTTTGGCGTAGCCGACACCGATGCGGCGATCGCCAGGGTCACGGAGCTGGGCGGCAGCGTGATCGCGCCCGCGTGGGATAGCCCCTATGGCCGGATGGCAGTGGTGGCCGACGACCAGGGAGCCGAGTTCGCAATCATGTCGGTGAGCTCCGGCGAGGGCAGCTGATCCGGCGCGCCTGCGCCCGGCACTACCGTGAGCGCGGCACCGCAGCGCGGCGGCCGGACCGTTTCGCCTGGTCTGGCTGCTGCTCGCGGTCCTGCGTGCGGGCCGTCTGGGCTTGACCCGATAGTTCCCCAGAGTCCAGGGGGAGGGCGATGCTGGCGTCCCGGGCGCTAGCATCGCCTGGCGCCAGGAGCAGCGTCGCGGTGCGCTGAGCGGTCTGCCGTGCCCACTTTCCGCTGACGAGGAAGCCCAGGAGCAGGAGCGCCAGGCCACAGCCGACCATGATCCACCAGCCGGAGCGTGAGGCTTCGGCGAAGCCCGTCTTGAACGGCCCGTGCAGGGCTGAGACGGCAATGGAGCCGATCACCGCGACGCCGAGAGCCGAGCCGATCTGGCGGCTCGTGGATGCCACGCCGCCAGCCACGCCCGCCTGCGAGGTCGGCATGCCCGACACGGTGCTGTTCGTAATCGGCGCGTTCACCATGCCGAAGCCCAGGCCGAACAACACATACGTGAGCACCAGCACGGCCACCGGCGTGGTGGCGGTCAGGTGGACCAGGATCAGCCCGGCCGCGATGATGCCCACCGCGGCCGTGATCAGCGATGGCCGGGTGCCTCGCGACCCGACCAGACGACCTGACAGCGGCGAGCAGACGGCCGTCATCGCGGCCATCGGCAGCGTGAACACCCCGGCCAGAATGGGCGAGTAGCCCCTGACGTCCTGCAGATACAAGGTGTTAACGAGCAGGAACCCGCCCAGCGTCGCGAAGGCACAGACAGCGATGCCCACCGCCCCGGAGAACGGTGCGCTGCGGAAGAACCGCAGGTCGATCAGGGGCTCGGGGCGCCGCGGCTCGTACCAGATCAGCGCCAGCAGTGCAGCCAGCGCAACCCCGAAGCAGCCGAGTATCTTCGCGGATGTCCAGCCGGAGCCGGGCCCCTCGATCAGCGCGTAGACCAGCCCGGCCAGCAGGATGATGACAAGTACCTGTCCCACCGGATCGATCCGCCTGGATCGCGGTGCCCTCGACTCCGGCACGAACAACGCCGTCAGCACGATCGCCGCGATCCCGATCGGGACGTTCACCCAGAAGATGCCGCGCCAGCCAACGGTCTCTACCAGCAGGCCGCCGACCAGTGGGCCGAGCGCCATGCTCAGGCCGACGACGCCGCCCCAGATGCCGATCGCCCGAGCCCGCTGCCGTGGTTCCAGGAACGTATTGGTAATGATCGACATCGCCACCGGGTTCAGCATCGAGCCGCCGATGGCTTGCAGCATCCGGAAAGCGATCAGCCAGCCGAGCCCCGGCGCCAGGCTGCACGCCAGCGAACCTGCCGCAAAGATGGCGAGGCCAGTCTGAAATGTCCTGCGCCGCCCGATCCGGTCAGCCGTCGACCCCGACAGCATCAGCAAGCTGGCAAGGACCAGTGAGTACGCGTCGATCGTCCACTGCAGGCCGGACACGCCCGCGTGCAACTCCCGGCCGATCGAAGGCAGGGCGACGTTAACGATCGTGGTGTCGAGCCCCACGATGAAGAGGCTCATACAGCAAATCGCCAGTACCAGCATCCGCCGGCGCGGACTCAGTTCACTCGGACCCATTCGGATTAGTATGCCGCGCTAATGTTTTGTCAACCCGAAGTTGACGGCGCGGCCGCGTCAACCTAGGGTTGACTCATGACGCCACCACCCAGCCTTCAGGCTCTCATCGACACCGTGATTCAGGACGCAGGCACAGACGATCCCATCGGCCAGCTCAGCGTCGCCGCCACCACCGCGGCCAACCTGGAGGAGACCACCGACGCCCTGCTCGGGCACTTCGTCGACCGCTGCCGGCGAACTGGCAGCTCCTGGTCCGACATCAGCGCCGCGCTCGGTGTCACTAAGCAAGCGGTGCACAAGCGATTCGCCGGCCCGATCGCCGAGCGCCTCGCCGTTGCCGGCCGGCCCTCGTTCGAGCGGTTCACCGACCGGGCCCGGGCCACGCTGGCTGCGGCCGCCAGCGCGGCACGTACCAGCGGGCATCGGGAAATCGGCACGGGTCACCTGCTCCTCGGCCTCTACGCCGAGCCTGCGGGCATCGCCGCCCGGACCCTGCTGGCCATGCATGTCACGAAGGAGCAGGTGCAGTCCGCGCTCGATCGGGCCTGGGCCAACGCGGTGACCGCGCGCGACGAACCGGCCCGGCCGGCCGACGCGACAAGTGGCGCCCGAGCGGCCGATGCCCCGGCCACCGGTGGCCCCGACCGCGATAAGTCCGCGGCAGCGGCCGACGCTCCGATCCGCCCGCCGATGTCCTCTGCCGGGCGCAGCGTGCTCCTGAACGCCGTCACCATCGCCCTGGAGCTCGGCCACAACTACATCGGCACCGAGCACCTCTTGCTAGGGCTGTACCGGGACCCGGACAGTCTCGCCGCCCGCGTGCTCGCCGAAGCGGGCGCCGACGGCAGCGAGGCCCGCGTCCGGATCCGCGAGTTTCTCGAGGGCTTGGCCAAGCCGCAGTGACGCCTTCGGCTGATGCGCCGCTGGCAATCTGGGCCGGACGGGTCAAGGCGCTGGCACCTGCCGAGGAAAGGCATTAGCTCCCCGGCTGTCGGTGCCGCTTCCTAGACTCGTCCGCATGCCGGCCGACAAACTACCTGTGCGAGCCTTTGCCACCGCCGCTGAGTGGCATGCGTGGCTGGAAGATGAGCATGCCCGCTCCGCAGGTGTCTGGCTGCAGATCGCCAAGGGCGGCAGCCCGATGAGGCCAACGGTCACCTACGCGGAGGCGCTCGAATCGGCGCTCTGCTTCGGCTGGATCGATGGCCAGAAGCGTCCCCTGGACGACGACTTCTGGCTGCAGCGGTTCTCGCCGCGCAAGCCAGGCAGCAAGTGGTCGAAGATCAACACCGTCAGGGCTGAGGCACTGATCGCCGCCGGCCGGATGCACCCGGCCGGACTCGCCGAGGTCGAACGAGCCAAGGCAGACGGCCGCTGGGAGCGGGCCTACGCCGGCCAGGCCAGCGCCAGCGTTCCCGACGACCTGCGCGAGGCGCTCGCGGCGAATCCGGCGGCGGCCGCGTTCTTCGAGACAATCAGTGGCGCCAACCGGTACGCGATCATCTACCGGATCGGCGCGGTCAAGCGCCCCGAGACCCGCACTCGCAAGATAAACGAGTTCGTGCAGATGCTCGCCGAGCGGAGGACCATCCACCCGCAGGCTCGTTCCGGCGGGCCGAAGTAACGGTCTCGTCGGGCCGGGACCTTGTGCCCGCCGCTGCCCGGCAGACCTGGCACGATCCATGGCGCACGGGCACTGGCGCTGGTCCGGCCGAGAGCCGGTATCAGCCGATATCCCGGTGGCGCAGTCCAGCCAGCGAGACGGCGCCGATAGCCACCACCGCTGCGCCCAGCCAGATCAGCGGCGTTGCGCTAAACACTCCGCCGGGCAATCGTGGCACGTGCGTGAACGGCGAGATGTCCAGCACGGGCTGCGACAGTTGCAGCGCCGGGCCAAGGACCCCGATGAGCCCGGTGATCCCGAGCACAGCCCAGCCGACGCCGTCGCTCCACCGCGGCCGCAGGCCGATCGCGAGCGTCGCGACAGCGGCCACGGTCAGTGCCGCCGGGACCTGCGCCAGGCCCGCGCCCATCAAGCTGAGTACTCGCGTGCCCACGTCCCCGGCGGCCAGGCCGTAGGCCAGCCCGACGCCCAGGCCACCGGCGACCATCACAACCGCAGTGCCAGCGAGCGCGACGAGCAGATAGCTCCATGCCCAGCGCAGCCGGCCCACAGGCGCGGCCAGCAGAGGCTCGCTGCGCGCACCGGTCTCATCCGCGCGCAGCCGGAGCACGGCGGCGACAGCATAGGCGGCCGCGATCAAGCCGAGCAGGCTCATGCAGCCGGCCAGGTAGGAGTTGGTGAGCGCGGCCTGCCCACCGACCCTGGTAAACGCCTTCTCGATCGTGGCATTCGACCCGAGGATCTTGCCAATGCTGGTTGTCACTGCTCCTATCGCCAGCCCGGTGGCGAGGAAACCTGCTGCCCAGCCAGCAAGCGTGCCACGCTGCAAGCGCCAGGCCAGGCCGACCGGCCCGCCGAGCAGGAGGCCGGCCACCGCCGGACCCGGCCGGGGCGGCACCAGGCCGGATCCCTGGTCGCGATGAGCGGCGAGCGCAACTGCAGCACCAGCCAGGGTGACGGCGACGGCGAGGGGGACAGCGATGACCCACCAGCGCTCGGCGGCGAACGGGCGCATCAGCTCAGCCCAGCCGATCGGCGAGAGCCAGGTCAGCCAGGCGAGGCCGTGGCTGCTGCCGGAATCACCGATCCCGCGCAGCAGAAAGGCGACCACAAGACCGGCGATCGCGAGGCCGCGGGCGCCCCGCGCGGTACTGCTCATCTGGGCCGCAACCGCCGCAATGGCCGCGAAAGCCAGGCCGCAGCAGGCCTGGCCGACCGCGTAGGCAATCGCCCCCGCGGCCGGCAGGCCGCTGACGTCAAGGACGGTCGCCGTCAAGACGCACACCACGATGTTGGCGACCGCCGCCACCGTGAGGGCGGTGGCGAGGGACGCATTGCGGCCAACCGCGGTTGCGCCGATCAGCTCCAGGCGGCCGGTTTCCTCATCTGCCCGGGTGTGCCGGACGACGATAAAGATGCTCATCAGGGCGGCGGTGGCGGCCGCGTACGGCAGGTACCGCCAGGCTGCAATGGCGCCAAGCGAAGTTCCGTTCAGCTGCCCGTAGATGAACGACAACGCAGCATCGGCCCGGACGCTAGCGGCAAGCGAAGCCCGGCTCGCCGCCGTCTTGTAGACGAGCTTCAGCCCGTAGCCGCCAGACACGCTGATGATGATCAGGAAGTAGATCCAGGCCACCAGCATGATCCGGTCACGCCGGAACGCCAGCATCGTGAGCTCGCGGGTCCCCGCCACCGTCGGCAGGCGCCCGGCGCGGACGGAACTTCCCGGTGCCAGCCCGTCGCCTGAGGCTCCGGCCGGCGCAGCGGCAGCGTCTGTATCGGGCTGGCCTGTGGTCAGCGGCTCAGCGGCGACCGGCCCCGGCGCGCCCGTCGCACTCGTCATGGCCGCACTCGCTCAGCCGCGCTAGCAGGGTCAGCCGCTGCCGCATAATGGCGGAGGAACAGTTCTTCCAGCGTGGGCGGCTGGCTGACCAGTGTCCGGACGCCGGCCTCGACAAGCAGCCGCAGCAGGGTTTCCAGCTGATCGGAGTCGACTTCGCACCGGACGCGAGACCCACCGTCATGGACTGGATCGACGACCAGGTCGTGCACCCCGGCCAGCGCAGTGAGGCCGGCTGCCGGAGCGGAAATCTCGGCAGCTATCGACGTCCTGGTCAGGTGCCGCAATTCGGCCAGTGTGCCGGTCTCCACTGTGCGGCCGGCCCGGATGATCGTCACGCGGTCACACAGCGCCTCGACCTCGGACAGGATGTGGCTGGAGAGCAGGATCGTGCGGCCCTGCTGACGCTCTTCTTCGGCGCAGTCGCGGAACGCCGCCTCCATCAGCGGGTCCAGCCCCGAGGTCGGCTCGTCCAAGATCAGCAGCTCGGCGTCTGAGGCGAGCGCCGCGATGAGCGCGACCTTCTGGCGGTTCCCCTTGGAGTACGTGCGCGCCTTCTTGGTCGGGTCAAGGTCGAACCGCTCCAGCAGCTCGGCCCGCCGGCCAGCATCGAGACCGCCGCGCAGACGGCCGAGCAGGTCAATCACCTCACCGCCGGTCAGGCCGGGCCAGAGCGTAACGTCGCCCGGCACGTAAGCCAGCCGCCTGTGCAGTGGGACGGCCTGGCGCCACGGGTCGCCGCCGAGCAGCCGCGCGGATCCGCCGTCCGCCCGCAGCAACCCGAGCAGAATGCGAATGGTTGTGGTCTTGCCAGCTCCGTTCGGTCCGAGGAACCCGTGCACCTCTCCGGCCGCCACACCCAGGTCGAGGCCGTCAAGCGCGACGACCTTCCCAAAGTCCTTCCGCAGGCCAGCGACCTCGATAACGTTCACAGTGGTAGGGTATCACCAAATTCAGTAAATACTGAATACACTGAAGGCGGAGGCTTAGCGAACTGGTGGTAGCGAAGCAACTCAGTCAGGGCGGCGGCGCGCAGCAGCCAGATGCTGCTGACGCGAATCGAGATCCGGCTGAGGTGCGCCGGTTTATCGAAACCTTCACCGGCCATCTGGCCCAGGCCGGGTTCCCGCGCACGCCCGCGCGGATATTCGTCGCGCTGCTGACCTCTGACTCCAGCAGCCTCACCGCGGCGGAGCTATCCGAACTGCTCGAGACCAGCCCAGCCTCGGTCTCGAATGGCGTGCAATACCTGCTGCAGACAGGGCTGATTGTCGCCGAGGGCGAGCCAGGCAGCCGCCGGCATCACTACCGCATGCCTGCCGAGGTCTGGCAGGACATCGTCAGACTCCGCGATCGCCAGTTCACCCAGTGGGCAGCTGAGCTGCGACATGGCGCCGACGTGCTCGGTCCGGGATCTCCGGCCGGCGCACGGATGACGGATACTGTCCGCTATTTTGAGTTCATCAGTACGGAGATGTCCGGTCTGCTCGCCCGCTGGGATGAGCTCAACGGCCGCCGATCCCGCCAGCGTCCTTAGGCGTGGCGGGCGCGGGATTACCAGGCGCGCCCGCGCGTTTGTAAGACTGATGGTGGACACCGAGACGAAGGACGGCTAACCGTGCCGCGTAATCCGGCTGACCTGTACAAGGTGGGTCCAGCCGCGCCTGAGCCCGACGGCGACCTGGTGATGCTCTATTACCTGGACGGCTTCATCGACGCCGGAGCGGCCGGCCGGCTCCTGACCAGTCACCTCATGGGCAGTCTCGACCATGAGCAGGTGGCCACGTTCGACATCGACTCGCTGCTGGACTACCGCTCCCGGCGGCCGGTCATGACCTTCGCCAAAGATCACTGGGAAGACTACGACACTCCCGAGCTGGTCTTGTCTGTGCTGCGGGACAGCATGGGCACCCCGTTCCTGCTGCTGGCGGGCCTGGAGCCGGACCGCGAGTGGGAAACCTTCACCGCGGCGGTCCGCCAGCTCTCGAATGACCTGCGAGTACGCCTCTCTGTTGGCTTCCACGGCATTCCGATGGGCGTGCCGCACACGCGCCAGCTCGGCGTTACCGTACATGCCACCCAGGCAGACCTGATTGAGGGCAATCGGCCAGTGGTCGACAAGCTTCAGGTGCCGGGCAGCGCAGCTGCCCTGCTGGAATACCGGCTTGGCGAGGACGGCCTGCCTGCTGTCGGATTCGCGGTGCACGTGCCGCATTACCTTGCCCAGGCCGCCTACCCGGCAGCCGCCGTGACACTCCTCGAATCGGTGCAGCGGGTCACGGGGCTCGCCTTGCCCGGCGACGCCCTCCGTGAGTCAGCGCGCCGCACCGACCTGGAGATCACCCGCCAGGTGGAGGGTTCGAGCGAAGTCGCCGAGGTTGTGCGTGCGCTGGAGGAGCAGTACGACGCGTTCACTGCCGACCGGGAGACGTTGCTGACCGGGGACGACGAGCATGTGCCGACGGCCGAGGAGCTAGGTGCGGAGTTCGAGCGGTTCCTGGCGGAGCAGCAAGGGCGCGGGGACAACCCCGACCTGTGATCTGCGGCTGCGCCGCGATGCTCGGCGGGCTGGGCTTGGACTCACCATGCGGCTCTGCTGGGAGCGAGCCTGGCAGGCTAGCTGACCTCTCGGAGCTTGCCGGTGGCGACGTCGAAGACGAAGCCGCGGACCGACTCGGTGTGCGGGATAAACGGGCTGGTCGTGATCCGCTTGATCGACTGCCGAACGTCGTCGTCGAGGTCGGTGAACGCCTCGGCCGCCCACGGCGGCTTGATGCCCGTTTCCTTCTCGATGGTGGCCTTGAAGGCGTCATCGGCGAAGGTGAGCATTCCGCAGTCGGTGTGGTGAATAAGAATGATCTCGGTCGTGCCGAGCAGGCGCTGGCTGATCGCCAGCGAGCGGATCTCGTCGTCCGTGATCACGCCACCTGCGTTCCGGATGACGTGCGCCTGACCCGACTCCAGGCCAAGAAGCGCGTACACATTGAGCCGGGCGTCCATGCACGCAACGACCGCAACCCCGGCCGAGGCCGGCATCGTGAGCGGACCCTGGAACTGGTCGCTATACCGGGCGTTGTTCGCGAGGAACTCGTCGGTCTTAGACATGAGGCCGTCCTCTCCCCTCTGCACAGATCGGCGCTGCGCCGCGGCACCAGGAAGCCGCGTGGTAATCGCGTCAGCCAAACGCAGTCACACCTACCCCAGCGCGAGCACTCTAGGCTGCACTGTCCATTATTCCTAGTGTTAAAGTCCAATTAATATTGGCCCGGTGCCGCGGCGGCGGGGCACGCGGATCAAGCCGCGAGACCGAAGCTTGACGAAGCAGAGGGAAAAGCACGGCGCCCGCCCGGGAATGCCGACCGGGCAGACCAGGCGGTGTGCAGGCGCATCGCCGCCAGCGAATCGATCGCCAGGGGGCGGCAGCCGATGAGCCGATCAGTAGCACGGGAAATCCAGGTATCCGGGGTGCGCGTGCAGCGCGGCGAGGTGCTTGTACCCACCAAGATTGGCGACCCGGTCCACGGCATGCTCAGCTGCCCGGCAGCACCACTCGTCGCAGCCTCCCTGGAGGCTAGGGGACACCACATCCGCCCAGTCGAACTGCCGCGATCCGACGACGACGGAGTATTCGACGCCCTGCTCTACCTCGTCACCTGCCCGCAGGCCGATGGCAGCACGGCTGCGATCGCCGCGGCAGTCGCACCAGGCGACGGCCTCGGCGCGGCGGCCGCGAAGACTGTCGTCGATGAGTGGGCGAGCGTGTCCGGGAACCGCAGCCTGCTGGCAGCCGGCAGCCCGTGGTGCAGCGGGGCCATGCACGCCGCCAGTGTTGCGCGGCAGGCCGCGGCCCAGCATCGCGGGACCGGCCAGACAGTGCGGGTGCTCAGGCCGCAGGCAATGGCCGCCGAGGCGCTAGCCGACCTGGCGATGATGGGCGCCGTCATCTCCGACTCCCTGGCCGAGGCCGAGCCGGGCGATGTTGTCGTGCTGCCGGCGCACGGCGTGACTCCGGAGATGCGCGCCGAAGCCGCCCAGCGCGGCATCACCACCGTGGACGCCACCTGCCCGTTCATCGCCAGCGCCCAGGAGACCGCTCGCCGCGTTGCCGAGCGAGGCCATCACCTCGTGCTGATCGGCCAGCGCGGACACCCTGCGGCCGCCGGGATCGCCAGCCAGGCAGCAGGTCATGTGACGGTCCTGGAGACCGCAGGCGGCGCCAGCGCGCTCCGGGTGACCGACAATCGGCCAGTCTCCTATCTGATGCAGCCCGGCGTCCCGGTCGAGGCCACCGCGGCGGTTGCCGGCGCGCTCCGATCCCGTTTCCCGGCGGTGCGCAGCACGCCAGCCGGCGAGATCTGCTA
The DNA here is from genome assembly GCA_036495585.1 of Streptosporangiaceae bacterium. Taxonomy (GTDB): domain Bacteria; phylum Actinomycetota; class Actinomycetes; order Streptosporangiales; family Streptosporangiaceae; genus JAJYUU01. Next base: position 23,107 of record DASXMP010000031.1, on the reverse strand, counting down.
CGCGCCGTCGGACCGGGCGGGCACCATCCACGCCGTCGCCACCGGCAGCGACCTCGTCCTGGTCCTCGGCGACCCGCGCTCACCCGACGCCCGGCAGGTCTGCGGTCAGGCGCGGGACGCCGGCGCAAGGGCGCAGATCATTCCCGACGTCGCCGACATCAAGCCCGAGATGCTCGCCTCGGTCCACACGATCGGGCTAGCCGAGTCGACCACCGTGCCGGCCGGCCTGGCTGCCCGCGTCATCTCCGTGCTGTCGGGGCTCGGCCGCCTCAGCGTGGCAAGGCGGCAGCTCAGTACCGATCTGGCCGAGAGCGGCCAGGCACTGCGGAACAGCGGGATAACCGACAGCAACCTGACATCCCGATCGAGCGGGAACGGCCACGCTGGGCCCTCGGACACGGACGAAACGGCTCCTGCCACCGGACACGCCGCAACGGCCCGCACGGCTTCGTCCGGAGTCCTCGCCTGATGACATAGCCCCATACCGGGATTAGGCTCGGTGACGTGGCGCTTCCGGAAAATTCGGGCAGGGGGCGGCCCGTGGGAAGTCCGGGCGCCGCGGCCGAGCCCGGCGCGCTGCAGCGGCGACTGTGGAGCGGTCAGTTCGCCGTCACGGCCGAAATCGGCCCGCCGCGCGGCGCCGACACCGATCCTGTGATGACCAAGGCAGCGGCTCTGCGCGACTGGGTCGACGCGGTCAACATCACCGACAACCAGAGCGCGGCGGTCCGGCTCTCCAGCCTGGCCGGCAGCATCGCCGCGCTCCGCGCCGGAGTCGAGCCGATCATGCAGCTCACCTGCCGCGACCGCAATCGGATCGCGCTGCAGTCAGAACTCTTGTCCGCTTCTGCGCTCGGTGTTCCGAATGTCGTCATCATGACAGGCGACCACCCGCGACAGGGCGATCACGCCGATGCCAAGGCCGTCTTCGACCTGGACAGCACGGAGCTGTTGCGGGTGGCCACAGCGATGCGCGACGAGGGCAGGCTGATGTCGGGGGGTGAGCTCAAGCCGCCGCCCACGTGGCTGCTCGGCGCCGTGGAGAACCCGCCGGCCGCCGCCGCCGCTCAGCCGCCCGGCTCGGCCAGCGACGAGGATCCAGCCGACCGGGCAACGAGGCGACTGGCCGGCAAGGTCCGCGCCGGGGCACAGTTCATCCAGACCCAGTTCATCTTCGATGTAGCCGCCTTCGCTGCCTGGCTGAAGCGCGTTCAGGATGCCGGGCTGGACCAGAGTTGCCACATTCTGGCGGGCGTCGGACCGATCAGATCGGTGCGCGCTCTCAATCACCTGGCATCGATCCCCGGCGTGTCGATTCCTGAGGCAGTGCGCGACCGCCTCACCGCCGCCGGGCCGGAGCGGATCCAGGCCGAAGGCGAGCAGTTGTGCAGCGAGATCATCGCCGCGCTCACCGAGGTGCCCGGCGTCGCGGGCGTGCATGTGATGGCGATCGGTGCCGAGAGCGCGATCCCGGGCATCCTCCAGCGTGCCGGGATCCCGCCGCGCGCCTGGTCGTGACAGCGCGGACGTTCACTATCGTCCGCGCCGCCACCACCACGACGCGAAACCACAGACGCCAGATCGCCAGGCGAACCAGCCAGACGGACAGACCAGGCGAATCTCCGCCTGCCGATGAGCTTCGATCGCGGTTCCCTGTCCTAGTCGGTGAACGTCGGGTCGGCGCCGTGCAGCCGCGGGGCGCGGCCTTTGGGCTCTTCCCAGTCCTCGCTGCGGCCGAACGCGGTCAGGTCAAGCAGGCTGTAGGAGCTGCCGAGCTGATCGGTGCCCCGGGCCCAGACCGAGTACGTGTGGAAGACGCGGTCGCCGTCGCGCACGAAGCAGCTCAGGCCGGGTACCTCTTCGGGCTCGGTGGGCGCCAGCCCGCCCTCTGCCGGAGTCTTGTAGTTGTACATCGGCGGCTTCACGGCCGGATCGAGAGTGGCATCGAAGTCGTAGTTGAAGTCGCTCTCGTAGGAGGAATACCAGGGGAATTCCCAGCCGCGGGCGGCGCCGTAGGCCGCCAGCTTCGCGAGCGGTGCACGAGAGACACCGGCGAATTCCGTGTCCCGGCTCCGCAGGTGCGTCAAGACCCCAGGCGCCAGCTCGTCCAGCCCCGCCGTGCAGCCAGGGCAGGCCGCTTCCCAGTCCGGGCCGAACATGACGTGCTGAATGATGAGCTGGCGGCATTCGCCGAAGAGGTCGGCCAGGCTGACCTTGCCGTCCGGGCCTTCGAAGACGTAGTCCTTGTCGACTTCGATCATCGGCATCCGGCGCCGCTCAGCGTTCAGTGCGTCGCGCTCGCGAGTGTGCTGCTTCTCCTTGACCAGCAGTTCCTTCCGGGCTGCCAGCCACTTCTCCCTCGTCGTCACTTCTGGCAGGCTCACTGGGCCTCCTAGCTTGTAGCGCCCCTCATCAGGGCGGTCGGATGTCGTTCGTAGTTACGACGAACGGCATAGCCTCAGATGGACGGCCGAGCCGCTGTCCATTTGCGGGCTGCTGGTTCGTCGTCAGAGCACAAGCTCGGGAATGAAAGGCAAGAGGAGACGGTCGTGCGCTACATGCTGCTGATGTACGGCATCGAAGGAGACGAGAACGGCGCACCCGAGCAGGTCGTGCCCGCCGCTGAGCCCGAGGAGCCGTGCTGGGCACCCTGGCAGCGGGAGATGAGCAGCCGTCCGGTCATGCTCATCGGCGGTGGCCGACTCCAGCCATCCACCACCGCGACGACCGTACGGGCTAGCGGGAGCGAAGTGCTGGTGGCAGACGGGCCGTTCGCCGAGACCAAGGAGCAGGTCCTGGGCTTCGACATCATCGAGTGCGCCGACCTGGACGAGGCCATCCATGTCGCGTCGAGGCATCCGGTCGCCCAGCATGGTGGCGCGGTCGAGGTCCGCCCGGTGCTTGAGATGCCCGATCACCCGGCCCAGCCCGAACTGACCATCGGGTCTTAATGCCGTCCGAAGGTCACCGGGACACCAAGGCCGGCGGACAGAGCGGGGAAGCCGCCGTAACCTCACCGCAGGCCGGCTCGCGGGCACCCGTCCCGCGGTCCTCCGACCCGAAGGTCGAGGCCGCGGTCGCGGAGGCGTTCCGGCAGGAGTGGGGTCGGGTGGTCGCCACGCTGATCCGCATGACCGGGGACTGGGACCTTGCCGAAGAGTGCGCACAGGATGCCTTTGCCACGGCACTGGCCAAGTGGACTCCTGACGGAATCCCTGACCGCCCCGGTGCCTGGCTCACTACCACCGCACGCAACCGTTCGCTGGACCGGCTGCGCCGCACCAAGACCGAGGCGGCGAAGCTCCAGGAGGTGGCCGCGTTGAATGTGCCGGCCGAGGCACCCCCAGCAGACGACAGCGGGGTCACCGACGACCGGCTGCGGCTCATCTTCACGTGCTGCCATCCCGCGCTGATCCTTGAGGCCCGGGTGGCGCTGACGCTGCGCACGCTCGCGGGACTGACGACCGCTGAGATCGCGCGAGCATTCCTGGTACCGGAACCGACGATGGCCAAGCGCCTCGTGCGGGCAAAGCACAAGATCCGGGACGCCGGCATCCCCTACCGGGTACCGCCCGCGCACCTGCTGCCGGAGCGGACGTCCGGGGTGCTGGCCGTGCTGTATCTGCTCTTCAACGAGGGCTACTCGGCCTCGGCCGGAGATGACCTGCTGCGGCCCGACCTGACGGCCGAGGCCATCAGGCTCACCCGGCTGCTCGCCCGGCTCATGCCGGATGAGCCCGAAGCGACCGGCCTGCTTGCGCTCATGCTGCTTCAGGACGCCAGGAGCGACGCCCGGCTCGACGAGCGCGGCGACCTGATCAGCCTCGAGGACCAGGACCGGACGCGCTGGGACCAAGCCGAGATCAGCGAAGGCCGGGCCCTGCTGGAAGCCGCCCTGCGACGTCAGCAAGCCGGCCCGTACCAGTTGCAGGCCGCGATCGCTGCCTGCCACGCCGACGCGGCGACCCCGGCAGACACGGACTGGGCGCAGATCGCTTTGCTGTACGAACGCCTGGGTCAGCTTGTCCCGTCGCCAGTGATCGAGCTCAACCGCGCTGTCGCGGTGGCGATGGCCGAGGGACTGGAGGCCGGTCTCTCGGCGGTCCAGTCGCTGGAGGAGGGCGGCGAGCTGGCCGGCTATTACCTGCTCCCGGCCACCCGCGCCGATCTGCTGCGCCGGCTGGACAGGCTGGCCGAGGCCGCCGAGGCCTACCGCGAGGCGCTCAGCCTGGCCGCCACCGGCCCCGAGCGCCGGTTCCTGACCAGACGGCTGGCTGAGGTAGGGGGTAGTTAGCGAGCAGCTGGCCGCGAGCTGGGAACGCGCGGCAACAGCGGGTGGGCTCGTTCCCGGTCTGGTGGCGCCGGAACTGGCACCCGTCCGGTGGTGCGCCGCAGACCCCCCGGCGAGTAACAGTTGGCGCATACTTAGCCGAACATCCGCAGTGCACCAGGAGGCAGCCGTGCTCTTCCCCACTTCGCTTGTCGGCAGTTACCCGCAGCCGGAGTGGCTGATCGACCGGGGCCGGCTGGCCGGGCGGTTCCCGCCGCGGGTGCGGGCCCAGGAGCTGTGGCGGGTGGCGCCCGAGTTCCTGGACCAGGCGCAGCAGGACGCAACGTTGCTTGCGATCCGGGCGCAGGAGGACGCCGGGCTCGACATCATCACCGACGGTGAGATCCGGCGGGAGAGTTACTCCAATGCGTTCGCCACCGCGCTGGATGGCATTGACATCGATAATCCCGGCACCGCGCTGGACCGCAGCGGCCACCCGAATCCGGTGCCGCGCATCGTCGGCCCGATCAAGCGGCTGCGGCCGGCCGCGGTTCCGGACCTGGAGTTCCTGCGCGCACACTCCGACAAGACCATCAAGATCACCGTGCCCGGCCCGTTCACCATGGCGCAGCAGGCGCAGAACGATTACTACCCCTCCGTGGAGGAGGCGGCGTTCGGATACGCGGCGGCCGTCAATGCGGAGATCGCCGATCTCTTCGCGGCCGGGGCGGACATCGTGCAGCTAGATGAGCCGTACCTGCAGGCGCGGCCAGCGGAGGCGAAGAAGTACGGCGTCGCCGTGGTGAACCGGGCACTGGAGGGAATCACCGGGACCACCGCGATACACCTGTGCTTCGGCTATGCCGCGATCATTCACGAGCGGCCATCGGGCTACTCGTTCCTGCCGGAACTGGCCGCGACGCCGGCGCACCAGATCTCAATCGAGACCGCGCAGTCCGGCCTGGACCCGTCGGTGCTCGCGGCCCTAGTCGAGGCCGGCAAGACCATCATCCTGGGCGTGCTGGACCTCAGCGACAAGGAAGTGGAGACACCGAAGGTCATCGCTGACCGGGTCCGCCGGGCGCTGCACACCGTGCCGGCCGAGCAGATCGTGCTGGCGCCCGACTGCGGCATGAAGTACCTACCGCGCGAGTCGGCCAACGGCAAGCTGGCTGCCATGGCGGCCGCGGCGCGCACGCTGCGCGGCTGAGGTAGGGCTGAGGTAGCCACTCAAGTAACCGGCCGGCACCGAACCGGCCGGCACCGAACCAGCCGGCACCGAACCAGCCGGCACCAAATCGTGCGGCACCGAACTGAAATCGTGCGGCACCGAACCGTGCGGCATCAAGCCCGCCCGGTAAGGGAACCAGCCAGGTAGGACCTTGCCCTGTCTGGACGCTGGCCGGCTAGTCGCGAGATCACCCTGTCGGCACCGCCGACATTGGGCCTGACGGTGCTGACGAACCCCATTTACCACTGCAGTAGTCAGCCGTGCTCTCACGTCTCGCGAACTTGTGTTCTGATCCCAAGTTCTGCGATGGATTTTCAGCGCCCGGCCACAAAGGCGGCCCGCGAGTGCGCTATCCTGCCAGTACCTGGAGAGATTTGACGACAGCTTGGCGACCAGGTCAAAAACGCCTAAAGAGTCTCGCGCCCCCGTTCGCGTCTCTTTCTGGCGAATAAAGGGAGGGGCGCTAGTGACAGCTAAGACGACAGCAGCAGGCACCGTTGGGGCAGCCTTGGCCGGGGGCGGAGCAAGCCCGGCGGCAGCCCAGGCTGAGCCCATCCGCAGTCTCCTCGACCAGCGAATCCTCATCCTGGACGGGGCCTGGGGCACGATGCTGCAGGACCTTAAGCTGTCCCCCGCCGACTACCGGGCCGGGGCCTTCCGTGATCATCCACGGGACGTGACCGGCGACCCCGACCTGCTCAATCTGACCAGGCCGGACATTGTGCTGGACGTCCACCGCCAGTACCTCGCGGCGGGCGCTGACATCACGACCACGAACACCTTCACCGCGACCAGCATCGGCCAGGCCGACTACGGGCTCCAGTCGGCCGTCGCTGACATGAACCTGCAGGGCGCCCTGCTGGCCAGGCAGGCGGCCGACGAGGCGGGCCGCCGCCTCGTAGCTGGCTCCGTCGGCCCGCTGAACGTCACGCTCTCGCTGTCTCCGCAGGTCGACGACCCGGCTTACCGGAGGGTGACGTTCGACCAGGTCAGGGACTCCTACGCCGAGCAGATCGCCGGGCTGGACGAGGGCGGCGTCGACCTGCTGCTGATCGAGACTATTTTCGACACTCTCAACGCCAAGGCAGCCATCTCCGCCGCCCAGCAGGTTGCACCGCACCTGCCGCTGTGGATCTCCGTCACCATCGTCGACCTGTCCGGCCGAACCCTGTCCGGACAGACCATCGAGGCATTCTGGACCTCGGTGGCGCATGCGAGCCCGCTGATCGTGGGCGTCAACTGCTCGCTCGGTGCCAAGGAGCTGCGCCCCTACGTGGAGGACCTGTCCCGGCTGGCCGGCACCTATGTCAGCTGTCATCCGAACGCCGGCCTGCCCAACGCCTTCGGCGGCTACGACGAGCAGCCGCACGACACGGCGGCCTTCATGCGGGAGTTCGCCTCGGCAGGCCTGCTGAACGTGGCGGGCGGCTGCTGTGGGACTGGCCCGGCGCACATTGAGCAGATCGCCGCGGCGGTCAGCGGCCTGGCCCGCCGCCAGCTCCCGGTGTCCGCGCAGCGCCCCCGCGACGCTGCTGCCAGCTCGGGCCTCGCCGGGGCCAGTTCCCAGTTCAGCGGCCTCGAGCCGTTCGAGATCGGTCCCGACACCGGCTTCGTGATGATCGGCGAGCGCACTAACGTGGCCGGCTCGGCCCGCTTCCGGCGGCTGATCGAGGCGGGTGACAACCAGGCTGCCGTCGCCGTCGCACTGGAGCAGGTCCGCGGTGGCGCCAACCTCCTCGACGTGAACATGGACGCCGACCTGCTCGACGGCGAGCAGGCAATGACGTCATTCCTGAACTACATCGCGACCGAGCCGGAGGTCGCCCGCATCCCGGTGATGATCGACAGCTCGCGGTGGAGCGTGCTGGAGGCCGGCCTGAAGTGCGTGCAGGGCAAGGCCGTGGTCAACTCGATCAGCCTGAAGGAGGGCGAGGCCGAGTTCCTGGAGCACGCCAGGGCCGTCCGCTCCTACGGCGCTGGCGTCGTGGTGATGGCGTTCGACGAGCAGGGTCAGGCCGACACGGTCGAGCGGAAGGTAGCCATCTGCGGCCGCGCCTACGACCTGCTCATCCAGCAGGCCGGCTTCGATCCGACCGACATCGTCTTCGACCCGAACGTCCTCGCCGTGGCGACCGGCATCGAGGAGCACAACAGCTACGCCAAGGCATTCATCGATGCCTTGCCGCTGATCAAGGCGCGCTGCCCAGGCGTGCGCACGTCGGGCGGCATCTCGAACCTGTCGTTCTCCTTCCGCGGCAACGACGTCGTCCGTGAGGCGATGCACTCGGCGTTCCTCTTCCACGCCATCCGGGCCGGGCTCGACATGGGCATCGTGAACGCGGGCCAGCTTGTCGTGTACCAGGACATCCAGCCGGAGTTGCTGGAACTCGTCGAGGACGTGATCTTCGATCGCCGCCAGGACGCCACGGACCGGCTCGTCGCCTTCGCCGAGACTGTCAAGGGCAGCGGCACCAAGCGGGAGCTCGACCTGTCCTGGCGCGAAGCCCCGGTGGAAAAGCGCCTGGCCCATGCGCTCGTGCACGGAATCGTCGACTTCATCGAGGCCGACACCGAGGAGGCCCGGCTAGTGGCCGACCGCCCCCTCGACGTAATCGAAGGCCCGCTGATGGACGGCATGAAGATCGTCGGCGACCTGTTCGGCGCCGGCAAGATGTTCCTGCCGCAGGTGGTCAAGAGCGCTCGCGCGATGAAGCGGTCCGTTGCCTACCTCGAGCCGTTCATCAAGGCGGGGAAGGATGCCGGGACCGAGTCTGCGTCGGCTCACAGCCATTCGCGAGGCAAGATCGTGCTTGCCACCGTCAAGGGCGACGTGCACGACATCGGCAAGAACATCGTCGGAGTCGTGCTCGGCTGCAACAACTATGAAGTGATCGACCTTGGTGTCATGGTCCCGGCGGCGACGATCCTCGACACCGCGGTCGCCGAGAATGCGAGTGCCGTCGGCGTGTCCGGGCTGATCACGCCCTCGCTGGACCAGATGGTCGCAGTCGCGGAGGAGATGCAGCGCCGGGGCCTGCAGCTGCCGCTGCTGATCGGCGGCGCCACCACCTCCAAACAGCACACCGCCGTGCGCATCGCGCCCGCCTACGACCAGCCGACAGTCCATGTGCTCGACGCCTCGCGGGTGGTCGGCGTGGTGTCCTCGCTGCTGGACCCGGATCGGGCTGCGACACTCGACCAGGCAAACCGCGCCGACCAGGAGCGCCTGCGCGCCGAGCACGCGGACAAGCAGCGGCGACCGCTGTTCCCGCTGTGGCAAGCGCAGGCCAACAAGCACCGCGTCAGCTTCGACAACCTTGCGGTGCCGCAGTTCACCGGAACGCGGCTGGTGTCACCGGACCTGCCGCGGCTTCGGGAGCTGATCGACTGGCAGTTCTACTTCTCCGCGTGGGAGCTGAAGGGCAAGTTCCCGGCCATCCTGCAGGAGCCTGCCGCACGGGAGCTGTTCGACGAGGCCAACGCGCTGCTCGATGAGATCGTCGCGGCTGATCTGCTGCGAGCCAGCGGGGTGTACGGGTTCTGGCCGGCGTACGCCGAAGGTGACGACATCGTCCTGTCCGCCAGTGGCCAGGGCCCAGCGCCTGTCCGGTTCCCCATGCTGCGCCAGCAGGTCTCCCGCAACGACTCGCGGCCGAACCGCTGCCTGGCCGATTACGTCGCCCCGGCCAGCGATCATATCGGCGGCTTCGCGGTGTGCATCGAGGGCGCGGACGACCTGGCCCGGCGGTACGAGCGGGAGAACGATGACTACCGTGCGATCGCTGTCAAGGCCCTTGCGGACCGGCTGGCGGAGGCGTGTGCTGAGTACGTGCACCTGGCCGCACGGCGCGCCTGGTACGAGACTGGGACCGCGGAGCCAACCGTGGACGAGCTGCACGCCGAGCGTTATCGCGGCATCCGGCCGGCGTTCGGGTACCCGGCCTGCCCGGACCACACGGACAAGGGCAAGCTGGTGGACCTGCTCGATGCGGGCCGGATCGGTGTCGCGCTAACTGAGTCCTATGCGATGACCCCGGCCGCGAGCGTCAGCGGCCTGCTGTTCGGGCACCCGGAGGCTCGGTACTTCGCGGTAGGCCGCATCGGTCGCGACCAGGCAGCGGATTACGCGACCCGGAAGGGCATCTCGCTCGGCGAGGCCGAGCGCTGGCTCGCCCCGAACCTCTCCTATGAGCCCGCCAGGCGCGCCTAACCCATGATCTCGAGTCTCTGTTGTGGTCGCCACCCTGGCCACATGGCCCCTGACGTACACGGTGGTGTGCGGCCGTGCTCGCCAGCCTGCCCAGTCGGGCGGGCCCCGGTCAGCCGGGCGGGGTGAACCACTCGGTTGTGAGCGGGAACAGATAGCGGTCCGTCGTGGCATTCAGCACCCGGCGGGCCTGGTGGAAGTGGTCGGCGTTGTCACGGAGGGCGGCGGTGGTCGTAGCGGCTGCCGACCGCGGGCCGCCCGCCGCGCGGCTGAGCGCGGAGCTGGTGGCGGTTGCGCCCGGACGGCCTGCCGATCCTGGCGATCCCGCCGCGGGCAGCGCCGGAGAGCGCGATCCCGGCGGCGCGATGACGGCAGCCGGAGCAAATGCCCCGGCCACGGTCTCCGCCGTTGCCCGGCTGGCCGCCAGCCGGTACCACCCAGCGCCGAGCCACTCGAACAACCCGGCGGCGTCCAGGCTGCCGGACGGCGGCGCGGACAGGCCGGTGACGCTGGCCAGTCGGACCGGGTCTAGCCGGCCCGCGAAGACCCGCTCGATGGCAGCCGGGTAAACCCCGGCGAGGAACAGCGTCAGATCGCCGAGCCGACGCCAGACCGGCGGCCGCTCCGGCTCGGGCAGCGAATCAAGCAGCATGACCAGGCGCCCGAGGTCGAGGTCGTTCCAGCGGCGGCGCCGAAGACCGTGCGGGGTGCGGGTGACGATCACTCCGCTGGACGAGCGGGCGAAGGAAGCGAGCAGCTCGGCCAGGAACAGGCGATGTTCGGCCTGCGCCAGGTACCCGGCCAGCTGCGGCCCGTCAAATACCGGAATGCGCAAGCGTGGGGTGGTGCGCTCCGGCACATACCCGCTGCCGCGCAGGTCGGCCGCCACCCGGTGGATCGCCGCCGCGAACACCAGGAATGGCGAGATGAGCGCGAACCGCTGCCGGGGATCGGCCGAGCTCAGGTTCAGCACGCTGGCCGTGACGGAAGGCCGGTCGAGCACATCGAGCAGCAGCGCCGGCGACCTCCGCAGTGCCCTGATGCGTGTCTCCGCCTCTGCCGCCGGCACCTCATCGGCGTGCACGAGTGCCTCGAGATCGGCGTCGGTCAGGTGGGCCAGGTATACCGCCCCAACCCGGTCGAGCTCGTCCATACTGGCTCTATCTACATCACCCACCATCTAGTCATTCTGCGTCAGAGTTGGCCGATGCGGGAGTCACGGATGTTGCCGATTGGACCAGGCGACCGCTAGCGCCGTTAAGGGCACAGCTCGGTGAGCGAGGCGATCCGCGGGCCGGTCCAGTTCAGCTCCTGGCCGGGCGACCGACGCAGGCGCCAGTCCGGACCGGCCAGCAGGACCGCGCGCATGCCGACGGCGCTGGCGCCGGTCAGTTCCTGGCCGCCGCCATCCCCGACGTACAGGCAGTCGGCCGGGTCAGCGCCCAGCTCGGTCGCTGCCTTCCGGAACAACCGGGCGTCGGGCTTGCGGGTGCGCTCCACGCAGGAGAAGACGGGCGCATCGACCAGGCCGGACAGCGGTAGCCGCGGCCAGGCGTCCGGCAGCTCGGACGTGCAGTCCGAGACCAGCCCGATGCGCAGGCGGAGGCCGCGCAGCTTGCCGATCACCGCCAGCGCCTCGGGCCGCAGGGCGAACATCGATTCCTGCACCTCGCGGCGGACGCGGCTGGCCTCGTCCAGCTGCGCGTCGGTGAGCTGCGTGCCGAGCCGGGCCGCCAGGGCCTGCATGGTCTCCCGGACGCCGCCGAGCGCACCGCTGATGCGCTCCGGAAACGACTCGTCAAGCGCGGCCACGAGGCCAGCTGCGGAAACGCCCATGGCAGCGGCGAGGCGGGCGGCGTTCTGTGCCCAGGAGGCATCCGGGCTGACCGGTGTGAGCGTCCCGAAGAAGTCGAATACCACCGCGCCCATGCCGGTTGTCAAGTCGCCCATCTAGCCATCCTGCCAGGTTACGGATGTTTTGCGCACGCCGGTGGCCGCGCGCCGGCAGGTCCGAGCAGGCGCCGGACGGACTGGCACGGGCGGCCCGCACCTGCCGTCTGGCCGGGCTCTAAGGTTTACCTGACGTGCTCATCGCATGACGAATGGAGCGCAGTGAGCAGCGGACCGCGACCGCCCTATCGCCTGGCGGACCTGATGACCGCGACCATGATCCGCCGGCTGCAGCCGGGGCCAGCGCGGAACAAGATCACAATCGACCGAGGCGTCCAGGTCCCGATGCGAGACGGCGCCATCCTGGTCGCGGACCACTACGCGCCGGTGGCCGGGGGGCCGCGGCCCACAGTGCTGATGCGCTGCCCCTACGGACGGGGGATGCAGTGGGCGGTGCTAGCCCGGCCGATCGCCGAGCACGGCTACCACGTCCTGCTGCAGAGTTCCCGCGGCACATTTGGGTCGGGGGGCCGGTTCATGCCCGCGGTGGACGAGGCGGCCGATGGCCTGGACACGGTGGCCTGGCTGCGGCGGCAGCCGTGGTTTGGCGGGGAACTTGCTGCCGTGGGGCCCAGCTACCTGGCTTTCGCCGCGTGGGCGCTCGCGACGGACCCCCCGCCCGAGCTGACCGCGCTGGCGCTCTACATCAGTCCCCACGACCTGGCGGCGGCCGGGTTCGGGCAAGGGCCGTTCGAGCTCCACAACCTGCTGATGTGGAGCGACCTGCTGGCCAGCCAGGAGCGTGGGGGCCTGCTGCGCATGTTCTGGCGCATCATCAAGGCGGACAAGCGGCTGGCCCGGATGGCCAATCAGGTGCCGATCGCGGGAACCGCTAGCAGGCTCGTCCGCGCCGGCGCGAGCTGGTATGGCGACTGGATGGAGCATCCCAACCGGGACGATCCCTTCTACGAGGGTTACAGCGCCGCGGAAGCGCTTGAGCGTGTCACCGCACCAACCTTGCTCATCAGCGGCTTCCAGGACTTTTTCGTCGAGCAGACCAGGCAGCAGTATCAGGCGCTGCGGCGGCGCGGGGTGCCCGCGAGCCTGATTATCGGCCCGTGGACGCATATGACGCTGGATATGGGCTTTGCGTTGCGGGAAACGCTGACCTGGCTGGACACCTTCGCCGATGGAAACGGGAACGGCTCAGGTTCGCCCGCGCGGCCGCGCGGTGCGCTCGTTTGGACCTCGGGCGCTGACCAGTGGCATCGGCTGGAGGACTGGCCGCCAGCGGACGCGACACCGCATGCCTGGCACCTGCAACCCGATCGGATGCTGGCCAGCCCGGTGCAGCACGATGAGCCCGCCGTGGCTGATGCGGCGCGCGCTCCGGCGGGCGTCGACGGCACTGTTCCCGTCGATGACCGACCGGGACCAGACGCAGCCGTGACCGCCATGCCCGCGCTGGACGGCGCTGCGCTCGCGCTGGATGACTCGGCCGCAATGGACGCCAGCGCTGCGGTGGAAGGCACAGCCGAAGCTTCGCCCGCAGCCGAAGCGCTGACCACGACGTTCCGCTACGACCCGGCCGATCCCACGCCATCGGTCGGCGGGCGCATCATCTCCCTGCGGGGCGGCGGCAGTCTGGACAACTCGGCCGTTGAAACCCGCCCCGACGTGCTGACCTTCACCAGCGCGCCGCTGGAGCAGCCGGTCCAGGTGGCCGGGCTGCCGGCCGTCGACCTCTACGTCAGTTCGGACAACGCGCACTGCGACTTCTTTGCCCGGCTGTGTGACGTGGACATCGCCGGCCGCTCGCTGAACCTCACCGACCAGATCGTCAGGTGCTCTCCTGCCGATGCCGCGCCGGGCGAAGTACGCCGCGTCACGATTGTGCTCACCGATGTGTCGCACGTGTTCCTGGCCGGGCACCGGATCCGCCTGCAGGTCTCGGGCGGCGCCCACCCGCGGTTCGCCCGCAACCTCGGCACCGGCGAGCACCTTCTCAACGGCACGCAGATGGTGCCGGCCAGCCATCAGATCCACCACAGCGCGCAGCACCCATCGGCCCTGATCATGCCGGTGGTGCGGACCGGGCTGCCGACGGATGCCGCGCAGCCAGCGGCCGAGTCGCTGATGTCCATCGGTGTTCCCGGCGTGTCGTGAGGCTGCCGCTTCGCGCCTCTTCGCACTAGCATCAGCGCAGTGACCACGGATCAGGACATCACCGAGCTGCTCGCGGCAGGCGACGAAGCACTCGCCGAGGCCGGATTCCGGACTGGGGACTTCACCGCCGCACGTGAACTGCTGGAACGCGCTGCTGAGGCGGCCGGCAAGGCCGACGACAAGGACGGCTCGGCCCGCGCGGCCAATAGCCGTGCCATGGTGCTGCACTACGACAGCATCACCAAACTCATGACCGGTGAGGAGCCTGACCGGGCGGACGTAGACGCGGAGGAGCGACTCTTCCGCCAGGCGCTGGCCCACTGGCAGGGCACCGGCAACCACGCGGACAGCGCACAGTCACTGTTCGGGCTCGGGCTCGTCTACCAGGTCCTGCATCGCGACTGGATGACGGCTATGCCCTACTACTGGCAAGCCCTGGACCTGGTCACCAAGCCCGACTCCGGCGCCGATCTGTACCTGCGGTCGGAGGTTCACCGCCACGTCGGCTTCTACTTCCACTACGAGGCCGGCCAGCCCGCCGAGGCCGTCCGGCACCTGCAGTTGTCGCTGGATTTGCGTGAGGAACTCGGCGACCCGCGCCGGATCCCGAGCGGGCTCGTCGCACTGGGCGAAGCCGAACTCGCCGCCGGGAACCGCGACCGGGCAGTCGAGCTACTGCGCCGTGCCGTGGCGCAGGCGCGAGGCGCGGGCTTGACGTCGGCGCGCATCGAGGCCACCGAGCAGGCGCTACGCGAAGCAGAGGCTGGCGGATCGCAGCCCCAGCCGGACCAGGCGACTCCGGCAACCGCAGGCACTGACGCGACCGCGGCGACGGCCGCCGGCACCGCCGAAACTGCCGATGTCACGGCCGAGACCGAGACCGAGACCGAGACTGGCACCGACACGGAAGCCGACCAGGCCGCCGCAGAATCGGCAGCCGACCACGCGGACGACGGCACCCACGCGGAAGCCGACCAGGCCGCCGCAGAATCGGCAGCCGACCACGCGGATGACGGCACCGACGCAGACACCGAATGAGCGGACCAGGCCCGCGATCATCTAGAGTGCCCGATCGTGGCAGCAACACTGAATGCTCTGGTCCGGCGTCTGCTCGATGAGCCGAACCCGGCCGTCCTTGGCACCATTAACCCAGACGGCAGCCCCCAGACATCAGTTGTCTGGGTGGCACGCGACGGCGACGACCTCGTCATCTCAACCGCGGCCGGACGACGGAAGGAGCGGAATCTCCGCCGAGACGCCCGAGCCAGCCTTACCGTGTACGACCAGCGCGACCCGCAGATCTACGCGGAGATCCGCGGCCGGGCGACCGTGAGCCCCGATCCGGGGCGAGCCGTTGCCGTGCGCATGGCCGAGGAGTACGAGGGACCGGGCGCTGGGCAGGAGTTTCTCGATCTGCCGCCGGAGATCGTCCGCGTGGTGCTGCGCATCGTGCCGGAGCGGGTCATCGGCAGTGCGGTGCCCGAGCCGACGGTCAGTTAGGCCCGTAAGCGCGCCAGAATGCCCGGCCACCCTCCAGTGATGCGTCGGCTGCCCCGGGCTCGCGGTCCTGCCCGCCCTCTTGATGGCCGACCTTCCGAGGCTAGCCACGGCGCCGAGCCCGGCAACCAGCGCCGCCGGCGGCCCAAGTAGCAGGCAGTTACCACTACTGGATCGATCGTGACAATATGCAAGATCTGCGGGTCCTTGCACAACTGATGTTTGACCAGCGGTAATGACCGATTTTAAGATCACGGAGTAAACCCCGTTCCCTAGCGCCACGCTGAATGCGAGGGCAAATGGCCAGCGCCGTGTCCGCCGCACACGGGGACGGCTGCCCATGGCGCCTACCGGCCCGAGCATCGTGGCTGCGGCTGACGGCCCGGGGTTCGCGATGCAGCACGCCGCCTTTCCTGCCATGAGCGGGGATCAGGCAAGCGACCAAGACCACCGACGAACGCGCACGCGGGTGGCCGGCCAGCGGATCGGAAGGCTGGCGCCCGTGCACGCTGCGCTCCAAGCCGCGGCGGCGAGCCGGGTATGACTGCGCTGTGGCGTGCGCCCGCTGTTGCCGACCTGCTCCGGGCGGCGCGGTATGAGGTGCTGCCCACTGCGGCCGCCGAGCAACTGGTGCTCAGCTGGGTCCCGCGCTACCTCACAGTGTCCGTCGCGACGCTGCCCAGCCGGGGCATCGAGCCGACCGTTGATCTCGCCGAACGGCTCGCCGGGGCCGGCTACAACGTGGTGCCGCACCTGCCTGCGCGGCTGGTGCGCGACAGATTCCATCTGGCCGGCATTGCGGCCAGGCTGACGGCCGCCGGCATCTCCGATGTCTACGTGCCTACTGGGGACTCGCGACCGCCTGTCGGTCGCTACAGCAATGTGCTCGGGCTCCTGGAGGATCTCGACGACATCGGCAGGCCCTTCGCGCAACTCGGCATCACCGGATACATGGGTCACCACACGGCGGACTCCCCCGAGGCGACAATGCAGGCCCTGTCCGACAAGCACCCGCTCGGCGCCTACATGGTGAGCAACATGTGCTTCGACGCATCGCCGTTGCGGCGCTGGATAGCGCAGGTACGCGCCAACGGGGTAACACTGCCGCTCCTGGTGGGGCTTGCCGGGCCGGTCGAGTGGACCCGGCTCCTCGCTACAGCCGCCTGGGCGGGCGTCGGGGAGTCGGCTCGCTTCCTGGCCACGCACACAGACTGGGTGCGGCTGGGCCTGCCCGGCGCGTACAGTCCGGCCAGGTTCCTATCCGGACTGGCCACCGCGCTGGCGGACGAGGAGTACGGCGTGACCGGGCTGTACCTGTGTACCTTCAACCAGGTCAGGCAGACCGAGCAGTGGCGCCGCGCGATGCTGGACCGGATCGAGGCAGCGCGAGGCGGCTGACGGCGGGCCGCCGAACTCCGGGCAATTGCGCGCCGGCCGCGCTGGCGCTATCGGGCCGCAACTCCCACGCTCTGATCAGCTCGCTGCCGCGGCCGGGTCCTGCGGCTGGTCCTGGGTGATCAGGAAGTGGTAGCCGGCAATCGTGGCATTGAACGCCATCGGTCCCCACGGGCGCAACGTCAGCGGTTCGGTAACGACGCCCGCTTGGGCATGCCGGTCATGGACCGCGGCAATGTCCTCCGTGCCCGGCAGGGTGATGTAAATGCTCACGCCAGCGCCCCGGTGGTCGCGCGCCAGGCGCGGCAGGAACTCCTCGGCGGCGACCCCGAGCATCACTTCGGCGTCGCCGAGCGCGACGCAGGTGAGCTTGTCGTCAGAATCCTGCGGTGTGGCGAAAACCAGCCGCCAGCCGAGCTCGTCCGTGCAGAAGCTCGCCGTCTGGTAGGGGTCGTCGCACGGCAGGATGAGCGAGAGCACGTGCGGGAGGTTAGCCGGTTATGCCGGTGCGCGCCAGCGCACCGGCATTCCGTGTGCCGGGGCGGCACCAAGCACCCGCCGGCACCCGCCCGGCCAGGTGGTCAGCACGACCAGGCAGCCGCCGGCGCGCGAATGTTCGAGGTAGAGATAGGCGAACCGTGCCTGCGCTGTGGCGGCAGCGCCGATGTCGACCAGGCCGTCGGCTAGCTCGGCGCGCTGTGCCGCAGTCAGGTACTGGCGGAATATCGAGTGCCACAGCACCGTCCAGGTCCCGGGCACCAGGTGCAGGCGCGCGACAGTGGTCGATGCGGACTCAGCGCGCAAGTCGACCGGCACCCGCCTGGCGATGGCGAAGGCGCCGCGCAATCGCGCAAGCCGCTCACTGTGGTCTGGCCAGATGTAGGCGGTCAGTCGCAGCCGGCCGGCGGCGGTGAGCGGATCGACCGGCGCGATGTCGCCACCAGCGCGCTCGATCACATGCAGCGTGCTAGCCGGGGGCGCGGCCCCTTGCCAGCCGCCGATCAGATGCACCGGCGAAGCCGGGTCGCCGTAGCTGCCCGAGTCACCGGTGACCCGGTAGTGGTCGGCGCGGAGATTCAGCCCGGCGCTGGCACCGACTTCGACCAAGCGGATTGGCAGGGAGTCTTCGGCGGTCACGAAGCACAGCCCGCCGATGAGTGCAGCTGACCTTCCCGCTTCGTTGGTCTGGGGCGGGTGCTCAAGCCATGCACGCACCGACTCGCTCTGCTCGGCCAGGACTCGCCGCAGCGCCGCCCACGCCTTCGGGCTGCCTGGCTCGGCCTCGGGCGTGCCGCCCGCGCTTGGGTAGTACGCCGCGAGATCGGGCGCCGCACCCGCCAGCGCGAGCGCGTGAGCTCCGCTGAGCAGTCTCAGCGCGAGACCGCTAGCCAGGCTGTCTTCGAGGTGACCAGCCAGAATGTCGGCCGTTGGGCCGCCAGCCGACAGGTCGTCAGCGGCGTGCGCGAGCAAGTCGCCATAGAGCGAGCTGCCAAGCTCTCGACACGCCTGACCCTGTCGTCGCAGCAGATCGGCGGTCCATGACTGCGGTGTCAGCGGCCGCGGCCTTGACGCGGGCGGCGTCGGCCATGGAGCCGAAGGTTTCACGCGCGCCACTATCGCAGGCTTGTCCGCCCTTGCGCCAGACGTGGCGGTCTGCGTGCTGGCCGACCATCTCATCGTCGACCAGACTCACTGGCGCCGTGGCAATCCGGGTGCGACGCCCCGCTCGCTTCGCCGGGGGCGACACGAAAGGCTCCGAACATGCCGAAGCCCCTCCATGTATGAGATGGAGGGGCTCGGCTGGCCGTTCCGGAGCGACCCACCGGTTGCCCGGCGAATCTGCCTGCTGGTTGCCCGGCACGCTTGCTCGGTACGGCCTGCACAACTCAGAGCCGATCCCTGCGGCAGGTCCCAGTTGCCCGATCTCCGCCTGTCCCCGGATTGCTCCGGAGCCGGTATCCGCCTGTGCTGTGATGGAATTTCTATCGCCTCGAAGGCTTGCCCTGCAAGGGGTTTGGCCAAAGCACTTCAAGATTCTTTTGCGAGGACCGATCCGATACTAGGAGAATGCCGATTAATCTCGCCTCAAACGGGCGAGACTGACTCTGGATTGACGGCCGCCCGATTAGCGCACGGCAGATCTGGCCCGCCGAGCGGAGAATGCACGAATGCCTCAAGGCAGCAATGCATGAGGCCCCCGCATGTATGAGATGCAGGGGCCTCACGGGTCCGCACCGGCCGCTGACCTGCCGATTCCTCGGCCGTCCCGCGTCTGCGCAGACCACACCACTTCACCGCTTGCCTAACACATCGTCCGGTCACCCGAACTTCGCGCTATCCCCGGAGTTCCCCCCGAGGTGGCCTGCCGCGTAAAGCGATGAGTGAATTTCTACTGCGTTCGCCATCGGCCGCGCAAGGCTTTTCGCCGCACTCTTCAAGATTCTTTTGCGCGTCCACAGTAGAACGGGTGTTATCCCCCGCCGGCTTGGCGTTATCCACCGAATGTCCACAGCCCGCACGCGCCCACAGGCCGCGCCGCAATGGTTGGGCAGCCGGCGGTGAGGACTGAGGTCGGGGCGCCGCCGCACGCCGTGCCAACCGCGGGGCGAGCACCGGGCATTCGGTAAGCTGGCGGTCATCGACACGGTGACAGTGGCAAGCCTGAACCTGCATTGCGGCGTTGGCGCTCGCGGCGAGCCGTTCGACGTGAAGTCGGTGATCTGCGGCCTCGATGCTCCGATCATCTGTCTGCAGGAAGCCTGGCTGCCTGAAAGCCCCGCGTCTGGCCAGAGCGTCGCGCTGGCCGAGAGCCCCCTGCTGCCCGACGGCCCGCGGGCAGCAGAGGATCAGGTCGCCGCTGCCGCCTCGGCCCTCGGCGCGGCGCTGTACCGGGTGCCGTTGCGGGCGGCCCGCAGCCGATCGAGTATCGGCGTCCCGGCGGAGCCGGGTCTTGGCCAGGTCTGCATCGCGATCCTCACGACGCTCCCGGTGACCAGCTACCGAATTGCAGATCTCGGACAGCCGCCGGGAGATGGCGTGCCCCGCCGAGCTCAGTGCCTCCACATCACGCTGGGCGATGGGACCACGCTCCGGGTCGTCAACACCCACTTGACACATCGTTTCGTCAGCCCGGTCCAACTACAGGCGCTGGCTTGGTGGCTGCGCAGAGAACGGCGCAGGCAGCAAACGGAGCTGGCTCCGCCGACGCTGATTGCCGGAGACCTCAACATGCCGCGGGTGTTCGCCGCGCTCACTCCGGGCTTCATGCCCACGGTGCGTGGCCGCACGTGGCCGGCCTGGCAGCCCCTCATTCAACTCGATCACATCCTGCTCAGCCAGGGCCTTGCCGCAACCGCAGCCGAGGTGCTGCCACCGGCGGGGTCAGATCACCGGGCGATCCGAGCCGAGCTCGCAGTGGCCGCCAGCCGCGCCAGGACACCGGCCAGCAAAGCCTGAGCCCCGCGACTGCAGACCGAGGCGCGCCTGGACTTCCCCTCCGCACGTCGGGCTATCCGCACAGGCGTCCAGATGCAACGGCTGCGATCAGGGTTGCGTGAGTTCACTGGAGCGCCGCCAGAACGACCGGCGAATTCATCTCTGCGATATTGCGCAATATATTCGCGACAATTACATGCCTGCATTTACTAGACCTTTACATGTCTTTTGTTTAACCATAAGTCTTGTCCATCGTATGTTCGCGGCAACTTGCCCCGCCCCCCAGAAGGAGACGCCTTGGTTCGACGGTGGAGCATCCCGCTGGCGACGATTGCCATTGCCTTCGGCACCATGCTCGGCATGGCTGGCAACGCCTCAGCGGCGACAACGCACATGACAGCTGCCCGCCCCGGCGTGACAGCCGTCCACAGCTTTACGCCTGGTGGCCTGATGGCCCGGCCGACCGGAGTGGGTCCTGCCCGCGCCATCGGCCGCGGTGGCCGAGCCACGGCGGAAAGCACAAACTGGTCGGGCTACGCGGCGACCGGGTCCAACGGCGCGTTCACCAGCGTGTCCGGAAGCTGGACCCAGCCGACAGCCACCTGCTCCAGCTCTGGCCGCGGCCGCAACTCCGACCAGTACGCAGCGTTCTGGGTCGGGCTCGACGGGTTTAGCAGCGATTCAGTGGAGCAGACCGGCAGTGACTCGGACTGCGCCGGACGGACGCCCGATTACTACGGCTGGTACGAGATGTACCCAGCCGCCCCGGTGAACTTCAACAACCCGGTCCGGCCCGGCGACTCGATGAGTGCCTCGGTGACCTTCAGCGGCACCGAGACGTTCACGCTGGTGCTGAAGGACAACACGGAGGGCTGGACGCAGACCATTACCAAGAACGAGACGGGCCTTGCCCGGTCCTCGGCCGAGATCATCACCGAGGCACCATCGTCGAATACTGGCGTGCTGCCGCTCGCCGACTTCGGCACGATCAATTACTCGGCCTCGACTGCTAACGGCACCTCGCTCGCGTCGCATAGCCCGACCGAAATCATCATGATCGACAACAGCGGACAGGACAAGGATTCCACCGGCGCGATCAATAGCTCGGGCGGATTCTCCAACACCTGGCTCCGCGCCAACTGATCTCGGCGGCCAGCCGAAATCCGGCAGCCGACTGAACTCAGCGGCATTATGTGCCGTGATCGCGGCCCCGGCAGCATTCGCCGCCGGTGCCGTTGCGCTGCCCACTCCGGTGCGAGATCGAGTCCAGGCAAAAGACTATAATGTCGCTAGGCAATAGCTGGCATTGACGCCCTTACCCAGGTCGGCAGCGGCCAACGACCGACGAGCGCGGTACCTGTCACGATCTCGATGCTTGGCAGCGGAGTTTGGAACCCGCTGAATCGCACGGTCGTTATCCGGAGTCTCGGATGCTGCCGGGCAGCGGCAATACCAGGCAGCCTCGCGCGCGGGACGTTCCCGGTTCTTAATAGACAGAAGGTGCGCAGACCTGCGGGATGCGCCGTCGTCAGCCCGAGGAGGCGGGATGAGACACCCTCTGTCAACCTCATGCGGCAGGTTTAAGGGAGCGCCCTCGTGCGCGGTTGGCGGCGTGGATGGTTTCGTCGTAGCAGATGTTCTTGTCGAGGCAGTGCCACAGGACTTCGAGCCAGCGGTTGCCGAGTTTGCGCAGTGCGGCGTGGTGGGTGTCGCCGGCGGTGATCTTGCCGTCGTAGAACTCGCGGGCCCAGGCCGAGCGGATCAGGCTGCAGAAGGCCCATTGCTGGACAGCTTCTCCGAGGTGATGGTTGCAGGCCAGGCGGCGGGCGACGACGAACTCGCTGCGCCCGGACCTTCTGGTGACCGGGGCGCGGCCTGCGTAGCATTGCAGGGCGTTCGGCGTGGTGAATTGCTCGTAGTGCTCGCCGATCTCGCCGGCGACCCGGGCGGCGAGACGATCACCCAGGCCAGGCATGCTCAGGTAGATCTCACCGCCCGGGAACGCCTTCCCCGGGCTGGGGTCCCTGGGTGTCTTGTCCCGGCCGTAGCGGGGCGCGCCGAGCAGCAGCTCGCCCATCCGCTTCTCCCAGGCCCTGCGCTGGGCGCGGATGGCCAGCAGCTGGGCGGCGGCCAGGCGGATGGATCCGGCTTTGGCGCGGGCCAGTTCGGGGCGCACCGGCAGCCGCGGCTCGGTCATGGCTGCGGTGACCTTGCCGGCGAACCGGCCGGGCCAGCCGTGGCGGGCCGAGCGGGCCAGGGCTTCCAGATCGTCCGGGCTGGCCTGGGCCAGTTCGCTGGCGGAGGGCCAGCGTTCCAGCAGCTGCAAGAACACCGCCGCGCCCAGGTCGCCGGCGGCGATGTCGATCGCGGCGGGGAACACCGCCAGCAGGTCAGCACGCAGCCGGTTGCCGATCCGCCGCTCGTCACGAGCGGCGCGCTCATCGTCGCGGGCGATCGCCCGCAACTCGGCGCCGATCTCGCCGTGCGGGATCAGCCGCCGCAGCTGCAGGTACTCATCCAGGGCCAGCAGGCAGCAGATCCGCGCGTCCTCGGCGTCGTCTTTCTTCTTCGCCGGGCCGCGTCGCCGCGCTACCAGGCCCGGGTTCACCGGCAGCACCGTGAACCCCGCATCCGCCAGCACCTCGACCAGCAGGCCGTGCCGGGTTTCCAGTACCACCCGCACCCCGGCCGGGTCGGGTTCCAGCTCCAGGCACCGGGCCACCAGCCGGGCCACGCCGACCGGGCCGTGCTCGATGCGGAACTGCTCGATCACCCCCTCGCCCGGCCGGCCAATCGCCACGTCGTGAAACGACTCAGCCCAGTCAATCCCCACGCCAAGCACGCACTCTCCTCTCACCGATGCCGGTCACAGACAGTGGAGGCACAGCGCCGTGCTGATGGACCAGTCCTCACAGGACAACACCCTCGATGGCTTCTGGCCTCCGCCGGTCACTCCCGGGGACGCCGTCTCATCTCAGTCCTCGAGGGACAAGCAAGCAAAGCGTTCCCCGGGAGT
>DASXMP010000030.1:0-12945 GCA_036495585.1 Streptosporangiaceae bacterium | reverse complement strand
CTCGCTCTCGGCGACGAATGACTGACGTGCAAGCAGCAAATGCGACGGTGGCCCCATGATCGGGCTCGTTTTCATCGGTCTGATTGCGGGCTTCCTGGCCGGCGTCTCGCCGTGCATCCTGCCCGTCTTGCCGGTCATCTTGGTGGCAGGCGCGACGGGCACAGACGCGACCCCGCAGGGAACCCCGATAGCGGGCAGTTCGACAGATCAGCCGCGGACTGCGGGGATCGCGCGATCGGTGGCCGTCGTAGTGGGTTTGGCCCTGAGCTTCAGCGTGCTGGTCCTGGCCGGATCAGAGATCATCTCGCTGTTCCATTTGCCACCGGACTTCCTGCGCGACGCCGGGATCGCAGTGCTGATCATCGTTGGGCTCGGCTACCTCATCCCGCCACTCGGTGCGTTGCTGGAACGACCCTTCGCCAGGGTCAGGGCCCGTCGGCCGAGCGGCCGCGGCGGCGGCTTCGTCCTCGGGCTCGCGCTCGGGCTGCTCTATGTCCCGTGCGCCGGACCAGTACTGGCCGCCATCACTGTTGTCGGCGCGACGCACCGGGTCGGGCTGACTGCCGTTTTCGTCACCGCCGCTTTCGCAGTCGGGACGGTCGTGCCGCTGCTGGCAGTGGCGCTGGCCGGCGGACAACTCTCCCGGCGGGTCGGCACCCTACGGCGACAGGCACCCAAGGTGCGCCTCATCGGCGGCGCGGTATTGATCGTGATGGCCGTAGCGATCGCGTTCAACGCCTTTCAGGGACTCCAGCGCGTCGTGCCGAGCTACTCCACTGCGCTGCAGAGCTCCGCCAAGGTGCGCAGTCAGCTCAATGGCCTGACCAAGGTTCCCGTCATACCGCTGACCAAATGCAATTCGAGCGCCACCACGCTTGTGGACTGCGGGCCTGCGCCGACCTTCAAGGGCATCACCGCGTGGCTGAACACCCCGGGCGGGAAGCCACTGACAATGTCGCAACTGCGCGGCAAGGTAGTCCTGGTCGACTTCTGGACGTACTCCTGCATTAACTGCCAGCGCACGCTGCCGCACGTCGAGGCCTGGTACCGCGACTACGCCAAGGACGGACTCGTCGTGGTCGGCGTCCACACTCCCGAGTTCGCCTTCGAGCATGTCGTGTCCAACGTCCGGACCGAGTCCGCTTCCTTCGGCGTCCACTACCCAGTCGCGATCGACGACGATTACGACACCTGGAATGCCTACAACAACGAGTACTGGCCAGCGGACTACCTGATCGATGCGCGGGGCAACGTCCGGCACGTGCATTTCGGCGAGGGTGATTACTCGACCACTGAGAAGCTCATCCGGCAGCTGCTGACGGCTGCTCACCCCGGTGTCGGGCTGCCACCGCCCACGGACGTGCCGAATCTGACGCCTACCGGGGAGATGAGCCCGGAGACCTACGTCGGCTACGAGCGCCTGCAGTACCTGACGGGGACCACCACCGTCACCCAGAACAAGCCAGCCGCCTACCACTTGCCGAAGACGTTGTCGCTTGGCGCGTTTGGGCTGTCGGGAGTCTGGACGGTGCACGCTCAGGATGCCACCGCGGACTCCAGCGCCAAACTCGAGCTTGGTTTCCTGGCCAAGGACGTCTACCTGGTGCTTGGTGGCAACGGGACAGTCAGCGTCAGCATCAATGGCCGTCAAACCAAGACGATCAGCGTCACGGGAGTGCCGCGGTTGTACACCCTGTATGACACAAGCTCCACCAGCCCGGGCCAGCTCGGGCTGCAAGTTTCGCCCGGCGTCCAGGTCTACGACTTCACCTTCGGCTGACGCACCCGGCCGAGGTCACTGATCGACTACCTGCCGTCTGCGGCGCGCGCTGCCGACGGCTACCTCGGACTGTCCGCTGGCACGTCCAGCTGCCCGGCGGTGCCAAGGCAGCCTTTGCCAGCGTCCGGTGCCCGCCTGCCTGCCGCCGGTGACTATTACCCGGACCCTGCGGCAGCAAATGCGGAGGCGTAGTCGCGTGCGAACTGATGGATGCTGCGCGGCGCTTCGCCGGTGATGTCGGCGATGGCGGGCGAGACCGCTGCGGCCTCGCCGCGCCGATAGTGCGCGTAGTCCTCCAGGAGGCCGTCCACCTGCCAGGGCGGCAGCAATCCCTGGATGCTGTCCGCAAACGCTTGCGGCGGTACGTCAACGAAGCTCACCGTCCGGCCGAGAACATCCGTCAGCGCAGCGGCGATCTGCGCGTGCGTGATCGCTTCGGGCCCGGTCAGGGTGTACGTGGCACCCTCGTGACCGGCCTCGGTGAGCGCGACCGCGGCTACGGCTGCGATGTCCCGCACATCGACCGCGCTCACCGTGGCAGCACCGATGGGCGCAAAGAACTGCCCCGCCGTCGAGATCGAGCCGGCGAACGTCAGCAGGCCCTGGAAATAGAGGTTCGGTCGCAGGAACGTGTATCCGATGCCGATGGTGCGGACGTGCTCTTCGACAGCACCGTGATACTGGAGGAACCGGTCTGGTGAAGGGCTCCGCGCACCAAGTTGTGAGAGCACGACCACGTGGCGGGTGCCAGCTTTGGCGGCCAGGTCGACAAAGCGCTGCTGCTGTTCCTCGGCGCGCTCTGAGGACGGCGTGACCAGGTAGGCCCGGTCGGCACCGTCGAGCGCGGCTGCGAGCGCCTCGGTCTGGTTGAAGTCGGCGACGACCACGTCGGCTCCGGCCGACAGCTTGCCCCGGTCGGCCTCGGTTCGCACCATGGCTCGCACGGGCGCCCCGCGCGCGACCAAGGCGTCTACGACCGCGGCTCCCGTGTTGCCGGTCGCGCCAGTAACCAGGATCGGGCGCGATTGCTGTTGCATGGTCCCCCTCCTTATTTGCTTAGCGAGCAGCCGTTGACGCGGGCATACCCGCAGTGGCCAGGGGGGATCACATGGCGACCGGCTCATGGTCGGTCTACCGCAGCCACGCCGTGAGAAACATGCCAGACAGCTTGCGGCGGCATCTACTCGCCGGCCTGCGCTACTCCGGGCGAGCTGGCCGCCCTGACCGCCGCGTCCCACCTCACCCGGCGATCGCTCAGAACCCGAGGTGGACGACGTTAGCGATCCAGAAGTAGTCCGGCCCTGGCCAGGGCCAGGACGAAGTCGCCCGCGGCACCGCCCAGCACGAAACAGCGACTCGCGTACTCTCCGAACCGGTAGATCCCCTGTCGCGAACGTCTACCGGTTGGCTATCGCTCGGCCGCACTGTTTCAGTCAGGTGCGGCCGAGCGAGCCCCAGCCTCCGGGCCGCAACCGGAGCGAACGTTACGACGGATCCTGCTGCCCAGCGACCTGGCGCAGTACCCACGGAGCAGTTATCGGGCGCGGCGCGGGCGGAATTTGATCCAGGCCAGGATCCCGATACCCGCCAGGAGCAGCCAGGGCGAAAACAAGAGGTGCAGGGCGAAGCCGATGACGGACAGGGCAATGATGGCGATAAGGACAACCGCCAGGATCGCAAGCATGGTGATGGGTCTCCATTCGGGTCGCTATGGCTGGTGCGGATGTCTCAAGGTTGCCGCCGCGGGGTGCGGAAATCGATCGGGATCAGCCCGGGCCTAACCCTGAGATCGACACGGCCGCGTCAGGGTCTTCTCTCGCTGGCGGGATTTCGGACCGCGCCGGTCAATGCTGCCGGTTCCGCACGCGGGAGGCGCGGGCGACGCCCACGGCCCGGCGCCAGGTGGCCAAGAGGTGCCGAGCTCGTCGACGGCCCGATCAGCTCCGAGTAGGCACGACCGGCACGGCGCTCCGTCAGCGGATCAGGCAGTGCCTATCTGTCAGATGCCGGTGCTTAGCTGAGACTGCTCAATAACAAGGGACAGGAGGTTCCAGGTGCCTGGCTATCCCGTTCTGATGCACACCGCTCTCGACGCCGTCGATTGCCGCGCCCTCGCCGAGTTCTACCGGCAGTTTCTCGGCTTGCACTACCGCCCTGGCGACGAGATCCCCGCCGAGGGCAAGGACGATTCGGACTGGCTCGTCCTGCTGGACGCAGCCGATCGCCGCGTGCTGGCCTTCCAGCAGGTACCGACGCTCGCGCGATCGACGTGGCCCGCGCACGACGTGCCGATGCAGATGCATCACGACTTCCGCGTGCCCGACATGGCGGAACTGGATCGTCAGCGGCGGCGCGCCGAAGAACTCGGCGCCACCCTCCTGTTTGACCGCACCGACGACGACACCGAGCCGCTGTATGTGCTCGCTGATCCCGCCGGGCATCCCTTCTGTGTGCTTGTCTCCGCCGGATAGGGATCCGCGCATCCGGAGCACCGCCCGTGCCTGCACAGGCCCCAAGCACGGTCAGCGTCCCTGGTTGGAGAGCGTGCCGGGCCGGACGAAAGTCACCCGGTCCGCCAGGGCAGCACCGATGGGGGCGAAGATCACGCCCAGGACCGTCAGTTCCGCAGTCACACCCGGGGCGGTTGCCTCCAGGCCGGCATTGACGTACGCACGCATGGAGCCGAGGCCACTGGCCCGGAAAGCGGCCATCGAGCCTGGCCGGTGGCTCACGATAGACAGGAACGAGTTGTCGATCGCTGCGAAGGTCGCCATGCCGAGGATGGCCAGGACGAGCCCGACCGCAATACCGGCCAGGACGGCCGCACCGCGCCGCGGCGACGCGCGCCGGGCCAGCGCACCCGCCGCCATCAGCGTGATGACCAGGTAGGCGCTCATGACGAGCACCGCGGCGGTCGAGTCCTGCGACGGCTGGAAAACCACGTTGCTGGCATAGAGGCCGATGCCCAGCGGAACGTACGCGATCACGGCCAGGGCAGCTGAACGGCCAATGGTGCGGCGGTAGTCCGCTATCGCGACCGGCGGCAGCAGTGCCACGCGCGCGGCGCCAAGGACCAAGCGTGCACGCTCGCCACCGGTCCGCGCGTACGGCAGTTCGGCGGACATGGCGCGGCCCCAATCGCGGCGGGACGGGGGCATCGCAGCCGTCGCCAGCGCCAGCAGCCGCCCGGCGACACCCGCCGGCGCGTCACTCGCCATCACGCACCATCCGGCAGCGCATCCGTGCGGCGCGTCCGCGGCCTGCGAGCCGACGCACCTTCTTCGGCCGGGACCGCCCTTCGTGCCGCCGCGGATGTGCGAGCGGACCGGCCTGCGGCAGCGGGGAGTGGGGCAACTGGAGCGATAGCCGCCAGTTCCAGGCCGGGCGCGGTGATGCGGTACAGGTGCCGTGCAGGCCGACCTTGTGGCGGCGACTCCTCCCACTTGGCTTCCAGCAGCCCGCGACCGGCGAGCCGGACCAGGATCGGGTACAGCGACCCGGCCTGGAGGCCGGTCTCTGTGCCGAGCTCGTATCCGTAGCGCCAGCGCGCAGGCCCGGCAGCCAGCGCGCGCAGCACCCTGGTTGCCTGGGGCGACAGAGCCCGGTTCCGTGGCACGCCCTCGACAATAACCGAACGGCGGCCCTAACTCTATGTACATGGAGTTAGGGCCGCCGGACGCCGACCCGCTACAGCAACTCAGGTTGCTGCCACGGCTCGCCGAGCACGTGCTCGGCGAGGAACGCCAGCACTGTCTCGTACCAGACCTCGGCGTCTCCGGGCTTGAGAATCCAGTGGTTCTCATCCGGGAAATACAGGAAACGAGCCGGCACAGACTGGAAGACCAGGTCCCACCACAGCCGTAGTGCCTCGCCGACCGGCACGCGGTAGTCCTTGTCGCCGTGAATGATCAGCATCGGCGTGACGATCTTGTCGATGTGCAGATGCGGCGAACTGGCCTCGTAGCGCTCCGGCTGGCTGTGCCAGTCACCGAACTGCCGGCGCCAGAACGGCGGTCCATCCGTCGTGCCGAACATCTGGTCCAGCGCCCATAGCCCGGCGTGACTGACGATCGCGCGGAACCGATCGGTGTGACCAGCGATCCAGTTGGCCATGTAACCGCCAAAGGAGCCGCCCATCATCGCGGTCCGCTCCGCGTCGACGTCTGGCCGCTCCAGGACTTCGTCCGTAATGGCCATCACATCGGTGTAGGGATTGCCGCCCCAGTTGTCCCAGCCGCGGACGAGCATGTGGTGGCCATAGCCAGTGGACAGCGCCGGATCGGGCAGCAGGACCGCGTAACCGCGCGCCACCATCAGCCACGGGTTCCAGCGCCACGACCAGGAGTTCCAGCTCGACACCGGGCCGCCGTGCACCCACAGCAGCAACGGAGCTGGCTGATCCGCGCTGGCGCCGTCAGGCAGCACCAGCCAGCCGCGAATCCGCGTGCCGTCCGCGACGGTCGTCGCCACTTCGGCCACGGTGCCAGGCAGGGTGACCTCGCCCCCTGGACTTGGCAGCTTCTCCGGCTCGGTGGGCTCCGCGCCGAGCGGTATCCGCACGGGCGCGGGCGGCCCGTCGATGGCTGAGCGCAGCGCGTACAGGCAACTACCGTCCGGGGCCACGCACAGGCTGCTGTACGCAGCATCGTCGGCAGTAACCCTCGTTGGCTCGCCGCCATCGAGGTCAACACGGAAGACGGGACAGCGGCCGTTGTCGTCCGCGGCGAAGTAGGCCGAGCGCCCGTCTGGCGCCCAGATCACCCCGTGCGGCCGATGGTCGAACCCCGCCAGCAGGTCGCGAGCATCGGCCTGGCCAGAGCCGGTCCCGCTCAGCCCGGCGAGGACGAGAGTCGCCTCGCCGGGCCGGTCGTAAGTGTCGTGCTCCTCTCGGATGGCCAGCACCCACTGGCCGTCGGGCGAGATGCGCGGGCTGGCGAAGTCGACGCCGGGCGCGCCCAGCAACGTCCGTCGCTGGCCGGTGCTGATGTCGATGACCACCACCTCGTCGCGGAGCGACGCCTCGTGCTCGGTTACCCGCCAGCCCGTCACCACCACCGAGCCGTCCGGAGCAATCTCGAATTCCTGCTCGTCCAGGGCCCGCTGGCCAGGATCGGGCGTCAGGTCGCGCGGCTCGGGGCCGGAGGAGCCGTCGGCGCTACCCGCAGCGCCGCTGCCGCCAGCTGCCGGCTCGGCCGGCGCCAGCAGGCGTACCGACTCGGGACCGAGGTCGTGATCCCAGTACCGCAGCCGCGAGCCCGGCTCGTGCAGGATCGCACTGACCCCGGCATCCGCGCGCGCCTTGCGGCGCTCTGCGTCCCGTTCGCTGGTAGCAGCGCCCGGGAAGACCGCCGCGGCATACACGTAGGCTTGCGCGTCGGACGCGGTCGCCAACCCGGCTACGCCGCCGCCGGGTGCCGCGATCCGCGCGGCCTCGCCACCGCCAGCGGGCAGCTGCCAGACGGCGGGCTTGTCCTTGCTCGCCTCGCCATCCCGCTTGCTCGCCTCGGCGTCCGGCCGCTTCGACGTGAAGAGCAGCGACCCGTCGGGCAGGAACTCCGGGCTTGCCTCGCCGTCCGCGCTCCGGGTGAGCCGCACTGGCGCCCGATCCCCGGCGGTATCGATCCGCCAGATGCTGGACAGGTACTTCGGGGGCTCGCCGCCCACCGCCTGCACGACCGCCGCCAGCCATGAGCCGTCGGGCGCGAGCCGTAGCGCAGTTACTCTCGGAATGGTCATGAACTCCCGCAGGTCACCAAGCAACATCGATCGGTGCGCCTTTCTCTGGTGGAGGCTATGCGCGGATGTGAGTAGGTCTTGATGTGTCTCATCGGATTATCCGACGCCGGATGGCGGAGGCAAGCCGTCGCCGTGAGCCAGTCCGGATCAGACGGCCGGAACGCCCGGACCTATCTGTGCCTAAAACCGATTGCACGACCTCCTGTCGCGGCGGCACCATCGCAGACGTGACGGCGTTTCGACGGCGCGAGTGGTGCCAGCCGCGCAGACTGCTGCGCTGATGGCTGCGGATCTGTTCCCCCTGCTCTGGCTGTGTGGCCCGGGCGGAATCGGCAAGTCGACGACTGCCTGGCAGTTGTTCACCGAACTATCGGACGCAGGCGTGCCGACGGCGTTCGCCGACACCGATCAGTTCTGCATGTGCTATCCCGCACCACCCGGTGATCCGGGCCGCCAGCACGTCAAGGCCCTGAACGTGGGCGCGATGATCGGCAACTACCGGGCCGCAGGAGCACGCTGCCTGATCGCCAATGGCGTGCTCGACGCCACCGGCCTACGGACCGAACTGCTCCCGCGGGCGGCCGTAACGATCTGCCGGCTTCGCACCAGCACCGTCGAGCTGGAGCGGCGGCTCGCCATCCGCGATGGACAGCAGTCCAGCTTTGCTGACCTGCTGTCGGTCACCATGGCCGAAGCGGACGAGATGGATCACAGCACCTTCGCCGACGCGTGCGTCGACACCACTGGCGTGCCGGAGCACGCGGTCGCCGCTCTCGTCCGCCGGGCCTGCCCGAACTGGCCAGGCTTTACCGGCACGCTGCCGGAGGAAGTCAGCCCTGCTTCCGACGGCATCGGCGGGGACACGGGCGGGAACGTCATGCTGATCACCGGCCCGGCTGGCGTCGGCAAATCCACCAGCGGCTTCCAGGCGTACCTGGCCACCCTCCAGGCCGGCCGCACCGCTGGCTACGTCGATCTCGACCAGATCGGGTTCGTGCGCACCCCGCAGATAGCGAGCGGCGCGCGCAACCACGAACTCAAGGCACGCAACCTCGCCGCCATCTGGCGTAACTACCGCGACGCAGGTGCGACCCACCTCGTTGCCACTGGCCCGATCGAGGATGAGGCGGCGTTCCGTCGCTATGCGGGGCAACTGCCCGACGCGACCGTGACGCTGTGCAGGCTGCGCGCGGGAAGCGATGAGCTGGCGAGCCGCATACTGTCGAGGGGCGCGGGCGGCAGCTGGCCACAGCCCGGTGACCCGCTCCGCGGTCAGCCGCCCGAGGTCCTGAGCCAGGCCGCCGCCCTGGCAGCCCGCGAAGCCGCGGCGCTCGATGAGGCCGCGCTGCCCGGGCTGATCATCGACACCGATGGCCGGACGCCCAGCGAGGCCGCGGACCTGATCGACGGCGCTGCGACGGGATGGCGCACCGAGCCCGTGCCGGCTGACTAGCCGGGTTCTTGTTGCGGCCTCGGTGCTCCGCGCATCAGACCGCCGATCCCGGTACCGTGGCAGCGAGATAGTGCCGCAGGAAGACCGAAACGCAGCAAGGGCCATGCTCGCTTCTTCCCTGTCGCAGTTGCTTGAGCGCTGGCGGTCAGACCTGGCTAGCTGGGCGATCCCTGAGCACATCACGGCCGCGGTGACCGAGTCGCCCTGGGTGCTGCCCAGGACCGTGTTCGCCCGGCGAGCCGACCGCACTGCCGCTGCGGCGTCCGGGGCATCGTTCCGGCGGGCCCTTGCCGCGCTGGACCGACCAGGCAGCGTGCTCGACGTCGGCTCCGGGGCCGGCGCCGCGAGCCTGCCGCTGCTGCCCCGGTGCACTGAGCTGATCGCGGTGGACACCGAACAGGACATGCTCGACATGCTGGCCGAGCGAGCGGCCGCGACCGGACGGACGGCCAGGCTGGTGTGCGGGCGCTGGCCAGACGCCGCCGCCGAGGCCGGCCGAGCCGACGTCGTGACCTGTCATCACGTGGTCTACAACGCGCCGGATATTGAGCCGTTCCTCACCGCGCTGACGGCGGCCGCGGGCCGCCGCGTGGTGGTGGAAACGACGGCCAGGCACCCGCTGACCTCGCTCAGCCCGCTGTGGCTCCGCTTCCACGGCCTGGTGCGCCCGGCCGGCCCGACAGCCGACGACCTGCTCGCGATCCTCGCCGCGATAGGCATCGAAGCCAGCAGCGAGCGCTGGCCGCAGCCGGGTGCGCGAGACTACCGCAGCTTCGACGAGCTGGTCGATGTGACCAGGCGGCGCCTCTGCCTGCCGCCGGAGCGAGCTAGCGAGGTCGCCGAGGCACTAACCGAAACTGGCACCACCCCAGATCGCCCGGTGGACTTCAGCCAGCCTGGTCGCGAAGTGGTCTCGATCTGGTGGGACACCTGCCCGGACTGGACACCGGCGGCTATTTCTTCTACCACCGATTTGGCTACTCGAGCGTCTACCAGGTAGAGACGATGCAGACAGCGGACGGCGATAGGCAGGTCTGATGGACGAATGGCCAGAAGGCTGGTTCCGCGGCGACGAGGGACCCGGCGGCGCCGGCGGCGCTAACGACAAGACCGCCGGAATCCCGCCTGGGCACCCGGGCGGTCAGTATCACGTCAGGCAATATCAGGCTGGTCAGCGCGCTACGGCCCCGCCGGGGAACTGGCCTGCGCAGCCCCCGTCGCACTCGCCGTCCGGGCCCGAGGGGCCCAGCTGGACGCCGTCCCGAACGGGCGGGGGCGGCTTCCCGCGGCCGCCGAGATGGCGCGGCTGGCTGCGGCCCGGGCGGATTTTCGCCACACTCGTCACTCTGGTGGCAGTGCTGGTCGTGGCCGTTATCGGGACTTACTTCTACCTGAATTCCAAGCTCAACCGGGCCGACGTGCTGACTGCCTTTGCGGGCCGGCCCGCGCCTGGGTCGGGCACGAACTGGCTGATCGCCGGCTCGGACAGCCGGCAGGGGCTGTCCACGACGCAGGAGCACGCGCTGTCCACGGGATCGGACGCCGGCAGCCGGTCGGACACCATCCTGGTCCTGCACGTCCCGTCCGGAGGCGGCCGCCCGGTCCTGATCAGCATCCCCCGGGATTCCTACGTCAACATCCCGGGCCATGGCATGAACAAGATCAACGCGGCGTACGCGTTCGGCGGCCCGGCGCTGCTGGCCCAGACCATCCAGGCCGACACCGGCCTGTACATCAACCACTTCATGGAGATTGGATTCGGCGGCTTCGTCCAGGTGGTCAACGACGTCGGCGGCGTGCGCCTGTGCCTGCAGCACCGACTCCACGACGCCGCCTCCGGCGTACACCTGAAGAAGGGCTGCCACAACCTGACGGGCATCCAGGCGCTTGCCTACGTCCGAGACCGGCACAATTTCGTCACTCAAGACCTGCAGCGTGAGCAGGACCAGCGGATCTTCCTGAAGGCGCTGCTGGACAAGATGACCAGTGGCGGCGTGATGTACAACCCGTTCCGGGCGCTTCCCGCTGCCAGTGCCACCGTGGCGACGCTCACCGTCGACCAGGGCACCAGCCTGTACGACCTGGTCGGCGTGGCGAAGGCGATGCGCAACCCGCTCACCACCACGGTGCCGATCGCCAACGCGAACTACCCGACGCCAGCCGGTGATTCTGTGCTCTGGAGCAGCCAGGCCAAGACCTTGTGGCAGGACCTGCAGAGCGGCCAGCCGGTGCCGAGGAGCCTGATCTCGGGTTCGCACCAGGCTCCCTAGCGGGGCGGGTTCAGCCCCGCTAGGGAGCCCCGGGCTGCCCCGTACCGTCCCCCAGATTGCACCTATCTGAGTGACTACGCCGTGTTATCCGCAAAGGTCAGACCCAGGATCCGTTCAGCTAACATTCAGGCGGCAGCCGGACAATGGGGGGATGAACAGCCAGCCCGAGGCACGAAGGCAGCCGGACGCCAGGCTGCTGGTGGTAGAAGACGAACCCAACATCCTCGAACTGCTAGCGGCCAGCCTGCGGTACTCGGGATTCGAGGTGCTCACGGCGGCAGCCGGCAGCGAGGCCGTGCAGGCGGCTCAGCGGCACCGGCCCGACCTGATCGTGCTGGACGTGATGCTGCCCGATATGGACGGATTTGACGTTGTCCGGCGGCTGCGCGGGGGCGGCACGCAGATCCCGGTGGTCTTTCTGACCGCTCGGGACTCGACCGACGACAAGGTCAGGGGGCTGACGCTTGGCGGGGACGACTACGTGACCAAGCCGTTCAGCCTCGAGGAGGTGATCGCCCGGATCCGGGCGGTGCTCCGCCGGACCAGGGGCGACGGCAGCGAGCCACCACCGCGGCTCAAGTTCGCCGACCTGGAGCTGGACGAGGACAGCCACGAGGTCTGGCGCGGCGGCACGCAGGTGCAGCTCTCCCCCACCGAGTTCAAGCTGCTGCGCTACTTCATGCGCAACGCCAACCGGGTGCTGTCTAAGATGCAGATTCTCGATCATGTTTGGGACTACGACTTCCGCGGCGACACCGGCATCGTGGAGTCCTACGTTTCGGTGCTCCGGCGCAAGATCGACACCACCGAACCGCACCTGCTGCACACCCTGCGCGGTGTCGGCTACGTGCTGAGGCTGCCGCCCGCTAAGGCCTGAGCTCCCCTATGACCTCGCCCGCGCAGCAGACCGGCTTCTGGCATTCCGTCAGGGAACTGCCAGGCCGCACCCCACTGCGCGTCAAGCTCATCGCCGCCCTGCTGGCCCTTGTCGCCATCGGCCTCGTGGTCATCAGCGTGGTCGGCATCGCGATCCTCAGAAACGACCTGATCGGGCCATACGACAATGCTCTTCAAGAGCAGTTCCAGGGCCCGGGAGTAAGTCGCCTCATCCAGGCCTACCTGAACAACGGCACCACGGCCACTGCCCAAGGAACATCGCTGGATTGGATTCCGGCCGGCGGGCGCGTCCAGCAGGTGATACAGCCCACGAGCGGCCTGGTCGGCCGTCTCGGCATGCCAGCTGCGCCGTTGCCCTCTCCGGTCATTTCGGCAAGCCCAAGCTCGATTAGGGCGAACCTTGGCCACCCTTTCACCGTGCCTGCGGAGAGCGGCAGCGGTCGCTGGCGAGTCCTGATGGAGCAGCTACCGCTGAGCAATGGCTCGACCGGCACGGTTGTCCTTGCTGCGGACGTCACAAGCGCTTACACCACGGTCGGGCAACTCGCCGCTGTTGATTTGATCGTGAGCGTGGTCCTACTGCTAGGGCTGGCTGTCGTCGGCGTGACCGTCGTCCGGCGCAGCCTACGGCCGCTCCATGAGATCGAGCAGACGGCTGGCGCCATCGCGGCTGGCGACCTGACTCGGAGGGTGCCAGAGCGTGATCCGGGCTCCGAAGTCGGCCGCCTCGGCCGCTCGCTCAACGTGATGCTGAGCCAGATCGAGACTGCGTTCCGATCGCAGGCCCGATCCGAGGAGGCGGCGCGGCG
>DASXMP010000029.1:0-73926 GCA_036495585.1 Streptosporangiaceae bacterium | reverse complement strand
TGGGGGCGCTATCCGAACCATTGCGCCGCGGCCTCGATGGTGCCACGGGCGCCGTTCTGCTCGGTTTCGCCGCCGCTCTGGCTCCTGGCAGCACCTGAGAACCCGCTCGAGATCAGACGGGATAGGACTTGCCAGCAGTCTCGTAGGTGCGCCGGTGCGGCAGGGTCCAGATCATCCAACCGGGCTGGTCCTGGGCGAGAGCCCACCGGGGCGCGTGCTTGCACCGATGGTGTCGGCGGCATAGTGGCGCCAGATTGCACTGGTCCGTCCGCCCGCCCTCCCGGTACGGGATCGTGTGGTCCAGGTCGCACCTCATGGCCGATCGCCCGCAGCCCGGCGCCGCGCAGGTGCGCTGCCGGACCCGGACGAGGTGTACCAGCGATACGGGCGGCCGGTAGCACGGACTATCCCTGCCGTGGCGGCATGGGCCGGCTTCCAGATGCTGCATTTTGTTTCTCAACCTCGCGGCCCACTGCGGTGCCTGGCCCGGTGCAGGTCCCGCCCGGGCGCAGGTGTGGGCAATGGCCCGGCCGCGCGAATCGGTGAGGGTCAGACACCACTTGGTGACGGCGCCGCGCATCGCGGCCGCCACGTCCCGGCAGGTATCTGCATCTAGAGGACCGTAAGCGGCAGCCTCCCCGGGCCGCTGGCTGCTGCCGTCGAAGGTGGCCAGCGGCATAGTGAGGTGGATCGTGCCGGACAGCAACGGCCATCCAGCGCCAGGCGAGCTTCCGTTCGCGGTAGGTCCGCTCCCGGCACCAGATTCGTTGCTCCAAACCGACCCAGCCGCGTCATGCTCAGCGTCGTTGCGTTCGTCCGCAGGCTTAGGCTGGCCGCATGCCGCCTCGAGCTCGGCGCCGCAACTCGTCGGCAGTGGCGGCTCCCAGCCGGCAATGAGTGCGGCCGGGTCGCGGCCGCTGAGCAAGCCGTTGTGCACCATTGCGCGCAGCTCGGAGATGCTGCCAGGGGCGCCCAGGGACTGCAGGTACTCGGCGTGCGCCGTGATCTGCGTATCGATAACGATCGCGTCGGCCGGGCTGAGCTCCCGGGCCGCGATGGCCTTGTTGCCCGACGGCTCGTCCCACATCTCCACCCGAGCGTCCTTGCGTGCATCGTCGCGCCGCCGCTCAGCCGCGTCGGGGTCGGCGGCCAGGATCGCTGCCCGAAGTGCCTCGCGCAGCTGAGCTGTGGTCATGGTCGCGGCGTCGTCCAGTAGCTCGGCCACGATCCGGGCTGCAGTCACGTCCGGCAGGTCGGCCAATCCGTCGGTAAAGATGCCTGCCTTCGGGTAGTCGATGAACCCGCCTTCCAGGAAGCGCAGCAGCTCGCCGAACCGGTCCAGGCCGGCTGCCTGGCGCAGCAGCCCTCCGGCTGCCCACTTTGTCAGGTGCAACGCGATGGCCAGCTCGTCGCCGGTGAACTCGCCTGGGTGCCGCTCACCGTCCAGCCGGTCCTGCTCCTCCCGCCGTCGGGCGAAGGCGCTCAGGATCCTGGCTCGCTGCGCCTGCGCATGCGAGACCTGCCGGTGCGAGGCATCCAGCGCACCGACGAGGTCGGCATCGCTCAGCTGCGAGAATCGGCCACGCTGGTCAGCCAGCGCGCGACCAAGCCGCCAGCCCGGCTCGCACGCATCCCACTCGCCGGGCCGCAACTCGTCGGGCGGGCACTGGCCGGGCGGGCACTCGCCGGGTGTCTCCGACAAATAGGCGACGCGGACGTCCTCCGGCAGACCCGCCAGGAACGCAGCCTCGTCCAGCACATCACCGGGATAGAAGTCGTCCTCGAGCCACCACGGCGGTTCTGGTTCAGGAAGCGCAGCAAGCTCAGGAAGGACAGCGAAAGGCTCCCGGCCGGCGACCGCATCCCTCCGCGCAAGCTGTGCTCGCTCCCGCGGTTGCGCGCCTCTATCGCTCACAGTATCGGTCACCCCCCTTCGAACCATTCATCTACCGGCCATACTATCGAATTCCACCGACAATTCCAGGCACTGCCACAACAGCACCGAGGGAGCCGAGCGCATTGAGTTCTGGAGCGAGCCGGGATACGCCACCGGAAATTGGCGCGTGAGCCGAGCGGCGGACAAATTAGGCTGTCGGCGTGATGGACGGGGATGCAGCCGACTGGCGGGAACTGAACCGAGCCAACTGGGACGACCGGGTGCCGGTGCACCTGGCCAGTGGGTTCTACGATGTCGCCGGGTTTCGGTCTGGGGTCAGCTCGCTACGGCCGTTCGAACCGGCCGAGGTCGGCGACGTGACGGGCAAGCGACTGGTGCACTTGCAATGCCACGTGGGCCTCGACACACTGTCGTGGGCCAGGATGGGCGCGAAGGTTACCGGGCTCGACTTCTCCGACCCCGCTATCAATGCCGCGCGGACGCTCGCAGCCGACCTCGCCCTAGACGCCTCGTTTGTCGTGGCCGACGTATACGACGCCGTGACGGCCCTTGGCGGGCGGCGGTTCGACGTCGTCTACACCGGGACAGGGGCGCTGGTGTGGCTGCCCGATATGACTCGGTGGGCGGGAGTGGTGGCGGCGCTGCTGGAGCCGGGAGGGTTCTTGTACCTGGTCGAGGGGCATCCGGTGGCGCAGGTCCTGGACGATACCCAGGGCGCGAACGTCGTCCGGGACTACTTCGCTGAGCAGCCCTGGGTAGAGGACTACCCCTACACCTACACCGACGGCCCGGCGCTGCAGCACATCCGCAGCGTTCAGTTCCAGCACGGAGTTGGGCAGGTGGTGACGGCGCTCGCGGCGGCCGGGCTGCGGATCGAGTTCCTGAACGAGCACAGCTTCGACTGCTACCAGCGGTTCGAGTCGCTGGAGCGACAGGGCGCGCAGTACCGGTTCCCGGCCGGGCATCCGCGCGTCCCGATGATGTTCTCGCTGCGCGCCCGCCGCCCTGCCGAGGCCCTCAGGTAGCCGCGGAGTCCGATTGCTCAGGCCCGACGACAGACTGCCACATGCCATGCTCGATGTAGAGCCGCTTGACCTCGCTCAGCTCGACCTCGGCGTCCTCGGCCCGGTCCACGGCCCTGCCTGCCACCCACCACTCAGCGCCGGGCAGGCCCGCCGACAGGTATGCGCGAGTGCCGGGATCGTGTCGCTGCGCTGGCAGGCGACGCTCGGCGACGACTTCGCCGTGAGCCGGCTCCCACAGCCGGACAGATCCTGCCTCGCTGTCCAGCACGACGGCGTCATACCAGCGCCACAGCACGACATCGGCGCCGCCCGGCACCTCAGCGATGGCTACCAAATGACCCGGTGAAATCCGCTCGGTCCTCGGCGCCGGGATGGGCGGTGCGTACCCGACCGAGGAAACCTGATCGTTGGCCAGCACCTGGCAGACGTCCTCTGCGACATGCAGCACGATTCCGCAGTGGATTCCCGGGATGGCCCCGTCCCCGCTCGCCGACTCGGTCACTCGCGAAGGTTACCTCGTCGTGTCGCGCAAGCCCGCAGGGATTTCATGCAGGGTCGGCGCGCGGAACTGGTAGCGGCGCACATCGCTGACGGCCCGGTATCCGAGCCGTTGATAGACCGAGCTGGCGACAGTGTTCGCTACGTTCACGGTGAGCACGCACCGCAAGCCCTGCGCGAGCACGCCGGCGGACAGCGCCGCGACCCCGGCGCTGGCGTAGCCGCGACCCCGCAGCTCCGGCGGAGTATTGACGGCCTGGATCCGCGACACGCCGGCCACGGTCTCGGTGCGCGCGGCCATGGACACCGGACCGTTGTCATCCCAGATCCAGACTTCCCCGGCCGCGAGCCGGCGTGTCACGAAGACGGCCGCCGGATTTGAACTGGCCCAGCCGGCGCCAGGCCTGAACCCCGGCAGCCACGACAACAGCAGCTCACGGTCGGCCGCGGCCGCACGGCGCAGGGCGCCGCCCACGCCTGGCGGCATCCGCAGGTCCACGACCTCGCAGACCTGCTCCGCCGATGTCAGCACCGCAGCGACCGTGCGGAGGCCGGCCCACACCTCGGCGAAGTGCGAAGCGACGCCGGCGGGGCCGAACACGCCAGGCAGCGTGCCGCCGTCCGCATCGACGGCAGCCGCGATGGCTCCGGCGAGGTCCGCGGACATCGGCGCCACTGCCAGGGCCGTATCCACGGGCTGCTGCACGGCAACGCCGGCCGGAACGCCGTCAGCCAGGCCGATCCAGCAGCGGCCGGGCTCGCCGTAGCGAATCGCGTCCGCCAGCTTGGTACCCACCACGTTGTGTCCCACCGGATCGCCGACTAGCAGATCGCCAGCCTGGCCCAGCACCACTCCCGGATCAGCACTGGCAACAACGGCAATGCCCATCAGCTGCCGGACTTTCGCGCCGAGCCTCGGGCCGGCCCCATCGCAGGCGCTTCAGCCAACCTGATCCTGCTCCGCCATCAGCTGCTGCAGCCAGTCTTGGCTCGCCACCGCGATCCGCGGCGGGATGCCAAGCTCCCGCAGCAGCGCGGCCGAGGCGGCCATCTCGTCCGCCCGGCGCCGGGCGTGCCGGACACTGCCCTGCTCGAGCCGCTCGACGGTAGCCGCCGAGGCCGACGACAACTCCGCCTCGATGTTGGCCCGGATCCAGTCCTCGCACCCAGCCGCCCGCGCCGCGCGCAGCGACTCGGTCACGGCGGCCGCCATGCCCTTAAAGAACACGCTCCGCACGAGCTTGCGCGCGGCCGCTGCCCCGGCCGGCCCGTCCAGCACCTCCACCCGCGCCCCGAGTGGCCGGAGCATGGCCGCGTATCGCGCCGCTGCCACGCCCGAGACCAGCATCGGCGTGCGCAGCCCGTTACCCGGTACGGGCGACATCAGTGCCACGTCAGCAAAGCGCACACCCGCGCTCGCAGCCAGCGAGGCCAGCGCGGTCTTGAGGCCGGGGGATCCGGTGTTCAGATCGGCATAGATCGCGCCAGGACCGACGCCGGGCAGCGCGGCCTTGAGGGCATCGGTGGCCTCGTGTGCCGTGGTCAGCGACAAGATAACCGCAGCACCCGCGCAGGCGTCCGCATCCCCTGAGCACGCCACCACGCCAGCCGGAGCCGCGACGAGCGGATCGAAGCCGCGCACCACGGCCCCGGCGGCGACCAGGTCCGCGGCGATGGCCGACCCGGCCTCGCCCAGCCCGAGCACGGTTACTACCACGGGCAACGCAGGCACTGTCACGGCTGCCTGGCCACGCCACGGAGCGTCTTGAAGGCGTCGATGACGCTCTGCAGGTGCTCGTGCATCGCCCGCTCGGCGGCGACCGGATCACGTGCGATCACCGCCGCCACGATCGCCTCGTGCTGGGGCAGCGAGACGATCGGCCGGCCCGGCACCAGCGACAGCGAGAACCGGTGCCGCACGGTCTGGTCCCGCAGCTGCTGCAGCAGCCGTGCCGACGTCTCGTGCGCGGCGATGTCGCGGATCGCGGCATGCAAGCGGGCGTTCAGTTCGCTGTAGCGGAGCATTTCGGCGGAATTGACGGCGGCTCGCATGTCCTTGAGCGTCGCGCGCAGCGCGGCAGCCTCTGGCCGGGTGATCCGCTCCGCCGCGCGGGCCGCCTCCAGGCCCTCGAGCAGTTTGCGCACCTCGGTGATCTCGATCGCCTCGTCCAGCGAGATGTCCCGCACGCGTGCGCCCCGGTTGCGCTGGAACTCCACCAGTCCCTGCGCCGACAGTTCCTGCAGCGCGGCCCTGGCCACGAACCGGGACGTGCCGAACCGCTCGCAGAGCTCTGTCTCGATCAGCCGCTGCCGCGGCGCGAACTCGCCACGCAAGATGGCGGTTCGCACCTGCTCGACGAGGGCGAGCCTCGGGTCAGTCTGCGTGCTGGTCATCGACGGGCGGGGTGCCGTGGGTGTGGAAGGAGGCGATGGTCTTCAGGCCCCACGCCTGGCCCTTGGCGCGCTCGGCCTCGGTCCAGGTAATGGGCTTCCAGTCCGGCGCGAACACCAGCCGGGACATGGGGTTGGCGAGCTCGATGCGGTTGCCTCCCGGCTCGTACAGGTACAGGAAGAAGGTCTGCTGGATGGCGTGCTTGTGCGGGCCCGTTTCGATGAACACGTCGCGTTCCAGCGCGATGTCCGCCGCCCGCAAGATCTCCTCGCGGGTATCGGTGGCAAACGCGATGTGATGCAGCCGGCCCTTCGATCCGGTCCAGTCGTTGGTGTAGACGAGGTCGTAGGACTTCTGTGCGAAGTGAAGCCACTGCGCCGAGATGGTGCCGTTGTCCAGCTGGATCTGCTCAGTCACCCGGGCGCCGAGCGCCGCGGCGATGAACGCGCCGTTGGCCTCGCTGTCGGCGGCGAGGTAGTTGATGTGGTCGAGGCGGCGCACCGACACGCCGCGGCCTGGCCACTTCTGTGCCTGGTTCTTCAGCGCGGGCCTCAGCTCCGGCGGGGGCTGGTACCACTCGGTCTCGAAGTACAGCTCGATCTCGTGGCCGTCCGGGTCGGTGCACAGGTAGGTCGGGCCGATGCCCAGGTCGCCGTCCTGCCAGCCGATGCCGAGGCCAGCGGCTTCGATCTCGGCCACGCGGCGCTTGAGTGCGTCCGCACTGGCGGCACGCAGTCCAGTACGGCGCAGGCCTGAAGTGTCAGCGGCGGTGAGCTTGAGGCTGTGGTGCTCGTAGTCGTCCCACGTCCGCAGGTAGACCGAATCGCCGCTG
The DNA here is from genome assembly GCA_036495585.1 of Streptosporangiaceae bacterium. Taxonomy (GTDB): domain Bacteria; phylum Actinomycetota; class Actinomycetes; order Streptosporangiales; family Streptosporangiaceae; genus JAJYUU01. The sequence continues at coordinate 67,282 of DASXMP010000029.1, read as the reverse complement.
CGGCCGTTCTCGGTCAGGCCGAGGATCTCGGTGAAGAACCACAGGCTCTTGTCCGGCTCGGGTGTGAGCAGCTCCGCGTGAGCCAGGTGAGCGATGTCGTGCAGCAGCGGCATGGGCCGGCCTCCAGTCAGGGGGGAAAGACGGTGCCGTCGAAGAGCTTGCGAGCCGTCCGCACGACCCCGGCGCTGCGTACCCGCGGTGGCTCGGCCGTGGTGTCGAGGTTTACCTCGACCTGAAGGTGCCCGGTCGGATGTTCCACATCGATCAAACCATTGACAGGGAACGTCGCAAGCTCGGCGCCAGTGCCGCCCGGAAGCTGCAGGGCCGTGGCCACGGTCACGGCGCCGAGCACGCCAATCGAGGTGTGCAGCTTGAGCGGAATGAACGTGCGCGTGCAAATCGTGCCGCCGTCAGCCGGCGCCGCCACCAGCGTCGTCTTCGGCACCGACAGCTGGCTGACGTCGCCGAGACCCATCAGCTTGCCGGCCTGCAGCCGCAGCACGGCGATCCGCTCGGTGAGCGCGGCGTCGGCGCTCAGCTCGGCAACGCTCTCGTACCCGGAGATGCCAAGGTCGGCGGCGCGCGCCACCACTACCGGCATGCCGTTGTCGGCGCAGGTCACCTGCAGGCTGTCGATCACATCGCTGACCTGGCCGGTGGGCAGCAGCGCGCCGGTGGTCGAGCCGGCCGTGTCCGCAAACCGGAGCAGGATCGGCGCGGCCGTGCCCGGTACTCCGGCGATCGCCGTGCCGCCGGCGTACTGCGGCGCTCCGCTCGGTGTCTGGAACGTCGCGGTCACGACCGAGCCGGAGTTCACCATCCGGATCCGCGTGGTGGTCTGCGGGTCCCCGGCCGGGATCAGGCCGCGCTCGACCGCGAACGGGCCGACGCCGGCCAGGATGTTCCCGCAGTTCTGCTGGTCGGTGATCGTCGCTGCCTCGACCCCGAGCTGCAGGAACAGGTAGTCGACATCGGCGTCGTCGCGCTCCGACGGGCAGACCACCGCGACCTTCGAGGTCAGCGGGTGCCCGCCACCAACTCCGTCGATCTGCAGCGGATGCCCGCTGCCCAGCACCGCGACCAGCAGCGCGTCCCGCTCGGCCGGGTCGGCCGGCAGGTCACGTGCCAGGAAATACAGCCCGCGCGACGTCCCGCCACGCATCTGCATGCAGGCAATGCCGGTCACTGCTGGTCCTTGGCGTAGGCGTCATAGTCCACGTACTCCACGCCGAGACCCGTGAGGACAGCGCGCAGCGCGTTGCGGTCCAGGCTGAGCTGGCCGGCGGCGTACGCGGCCCGCGACGCCTCTTCCTTCTCCTCCCGCGCGCGGGAGGAGGCCACCGCGGCGGCCACGTCGGCACGAGGAACCACGGTCACGCCGTCGTCGTCACCGATCACCGCATCGCCCGGGTGGATGACCTGGCCGCCGATGCTGACGGGCACGTTCACCGCGCCTGCCGTGGCCTTGACCGTGCCCTGCGCGGACACCGCCGCGCTCCAGACGGGGAAGTCCAGCTGCCGCAGGGCGGCGACGTCACGCACGCCGCCGGTGGTCACCAGGCCGCGTACACCACGGCTGGCAAGGGAGGTCGCGAGCAGCTCGCCGAACGCGCCATCCGATGACGGGGACGCCGTGGTCACTACCAGCAGGTCGCCGGCCCGGCACTGCTCCACCGCGGCGTGGATCATCAGGTTGTCACCCGGCCAGCAGACCACCGTCACGGCGGTCCCGCCAGCGCGCGAGCCCGGCCACGCCGGGCGGATGCCCGGGCCGAGGTACCCGGTCCGGCCGATGGCCTCGTGCACCGTCGCCACGCCGTAGCCCGCCAGCGCATCCACCGTGCCGAGGTCAGCGCGTGGGCACCCGGTGACGACCACGTTCCGCATGGCCCGCTCTCCTCACTGTCCCCGCTTACTGGAGGACCTTGGTGGTCTCCGGATACACGCGCATGTACGCCTCGGCCAGGGTGTCGTGCGCCAGGCCAAGGTTCGGTCCGGCGTTGCGGCGCAGCTGCGTGCCGCGCCGCCGCGCCAAGTCGGTGTAGTAGTCCCACATGTGCCGCTGCGCGGGCAGGCACTGCATGGCAGCCTGCTTGGCGTCGAACACCTCGGTAATGTCCAGCAGCACCTGCGGCTTGAAGTCGCACTGCTCCGGCTGGTGCGGCTCGAACAAGAAAACCGGCGGCGCGCCCAGTGGCTCGCCTGGCGCCTCATACCCCACCGCCTGCGCCAGCACGCGGGCCGCCAGCGCCATCCGTGCTGCCGCCGGGTGGTCGGGGTTGTACGGGTCAGCGAGCGCGTGCGTGAGCACGATCGACGGCACCACCCGCCGGTACACCCCGACGATCTGGTCGGTCAGCTCTGGTGACTCCCGCAGCGGGTAGTCCCCCGCGTCCAGGAACTCGATCTCGGCGCCGAGCGCGCTCGCGGCGGCCTCCGCCTCGGCCCTTCGCAGCGCCTTGATCTCCGCCAGCTGCTTGCCTGCGAGCCACGCGCTCGCCGACTCGCCCCGCTCGCCGTAGCTCAGGCACAGCACGGTCACTGGGTCACCGCGGCGGGTCGCCATTGCGATCGCGCCAGCCGCCCGCCACACGAAGTCCCCGGCGTGCGCGCTCACCACCAGCATCGGAGCACTCATATCTGGCCCCAGACCTCCTGCGCGGTCGCCACGATCAGGGCCAGCTTGGCCCACTGCTGCTCGGGCGTGATGTCGTTGCCCTCCTTGGTCGAGGAGAAACCGCACTGCGGCGACAGGCACAGCTGCCCGATGTCCACATACTTCGCGGCCGCATCGATCCGCCGCTTCAGCGCGTCCTTGCTCTCCAGCTCGCCCCGCTTGGTAGTGACCAGGCCGAGCACCACCTTCTTGCCGGGCGGCACGAAGCGCAGCGGCTCGAACCCGCCAGAGCGCTCGTCGTCCCACTCGCAGAAGAAGCCGTCCACCTCCAGGCCGCTGAACAGCGCTTCGGCCACGTACTCATAGCCGCCCTCGGCGGCCCACATGCTCTGGTTGTTGCCCCGGCACATGTGCGTGGTCACTGCCAGGTCCGCCGGCCGGCCAGCCAGCGCCCGGTTGATGTTGGCGATGTACTGCTCGTGCTGCCGCTCCGGGTTGCCGCCGATCTCGGCCACATGCTGGCGCTGCGCCGGGTCGTTCAGGTAGGCCAGGCTCGTGTCATCGAACTGCAGGTACCGGCAGCCAAGCGCGTACAGTTGCGCGACTTCCTGCGCGTACGCCGCCGCCAGGTCCGTCCAGAACTGCTCGAGGTCCGGGTACACCGCCTCGTCGATCGCCGACCGGCCGCCCCGGTAGTGCACCATGCTGAGCGACGGGATGGTCAGCTTCGCGACGGCATCGCCGGCGACCGACCGGAGGTAGCTGAACGCCTCCCCGAAGATGGTGTGCTCCAGCGTGAGCGGCGCGACCACGTGAGCGGACGGCGGCGCCCACTCAAAGCTCCGGTCCGCGTTGCGGAAGGCCACCTTGATCGTGTCGTCGGCGACCTTGGACACCCCGCCAAGCTGGTAGATGAAGTCCATGTGCCAGGACTCACGGCGCAGTTCGCCGTCGGTGACCGCCAGCAGCCCCGCGTCGCGCTGCCGCGCCACCACCTCGGCGATCGCGGTATCCTCGGCCGCGCGCAGCTCCTGCGCGGTGATTCGCCCCGCGGCGGCATCCTCGCGCGCCGCTAGCAGCTCAGGCGGCCGCAGGAGGCTCCCCACGTGGTCGGCGCGGAAGGGCGGGCGCTTGGTGGAAGCTGTCTCGGGCATGCGCGTTTGTCTCCTTCTGCCGATCGTTGACAGGATTGTAGACAATTCCTCTCCGCGCCGAGCCGAACGGGGTCGGCCTTGGCCAGCCCGATTGCTAACAACGCCGTGCCTAGCCTGCCACCGGGCCCGCCGTGACCTTGTCGGCGACCTCATCGGCGGCAGGCGCTTGCCCCACCAGCGGGAAGTGGCAAGCCACGAGGTGGCCGGTGGCGAGCTCACGCATCTCCGGTTCCTCGGCGGCACAGCGCTCCTGCGCCCGCGGGCACCGCGTCCGGAACCGGCATCCGCTCGGCGGGTGCAGCGGCGAGGGCAGCTCGCCGCTGATCACGCTCCGGGTGGCCCGGCGGCCGGCCTTGGGCTCGGGACTCGGGATCGAGTTGAGCAGGGCGAGCGTGTACGGGTGCAGCGGCTCGCTGTAGATGGACCGGACCGGGCCGATCTCACACAGCTTCCCCAGGTACATCACCGCCACCCGGTCGCTGACCTGCTTGACCAGCGCGAGGTCATGCGCGATGAAGAGATAGGAGAGGCCCAGCTCGACGCGCAGCCGTTCGAACAGGTTCAGCACCTGCGCCTGGACCAGCACGTCGAGCGACGAGACTGGCTCGTCGCAGAGGATCAGCCGCGGCTCCAGCGCGAGCGCCCTGGCCACCGCCACCCGCTGGGCCTGCCCGCCCGACAGCTGCCGGGGCATTCGGTCACCGTGCCGGGCCGGGTCAAGGCCGACCAGGTCAAGCAGCTCCCGGGCGCGCTGGCGTCGCTGTTCGCGGGTGCCGATCCCGTAGGCGACCAGCGGTTCCTCGACGATCCGGATGGCGTGCCAGCGCGGGTCCATGGACGTGAACGGGTCCTGGAACACCATCTGCAGGTGCCGGCGCACGCTCTTCATGGCGCCGTGGTGCAGCCGCACCAGGTCGGTGCCCTGGAAGATCACCTGACCGTGCTTGGGCGGCGGGGCCTGGATCACCGACCGGGCCAGCGTCGACTTGCCCGACCCGGTCTCGCCCACGATCCCGAGGGTCTCCCCCGCGCGCAGATCGAAGGACACGTCGGAGACGGCCTGGAGCACGCCGCCGCGCGCGCCGCCGTAGTCCCGCAAGACGAACTCCTGCACCAGGTTGCGTACTTGCAGCAGCGCATCCGGATCACCTGGTGCGGGCGCGCCGCCCGGCGGAGTTGCCGGTCCTGTCACGTGGCATCCTCCTCCTGGTGCGGATGCCAGCACGCCCACCAGCGGCCTGGCTCGTGCTGCCGCAGCGGCGGGGCCTCGGCCAGGCAGTCCTGCTGGACCCGGTGACAGCGCGGCGCGAAGGGGCATCCGGCCGGAATCGTGGTCAGGTCTGGCGGACGTCCGCCGATCACGGGCAGCAGCACATGCGGCTCGAGTTCGATCCGCGGGATGGCATCGAGAAGCGCCCGCGTGTAGGGCATCCGCACACTGGCGAACAGGTCAGTGGCCGCCGCCCGTTCGACCACCTGGCCGGCATACATCACCATGACGTCCTCGGCGTAGGTCGCCGCCAGCCCGAGGTCATGGCTGATCATCAGCAGCGCGACACCCGTCTCCTGCTGCAGGTCGAGCAGCAGGTCCATGATCTGCGCCTGGGTGGTCACGTCCAGCGCCGTCGTCGCTTCGTCGGCGATCAGCACCTGCGGGCTGCACGCCAGGGCGATCGCGATGACCACGCGCTGTCGCATGCCGCCGGACAGCTGGTGCGGGTACTCGAAGTAGCGGCGCTCCGGGGCCGGGAGGCGCACCATGCGCATGAGCTCCACGGCACGCTCGTGCGCCTGGTTCTTGTCGACGGCCAGGTGGCACCGGACAGCCTCGGCAATCTGCGTGCCGACCCGCATGGTCGGGTTCAGCGATCGTTCCACGTTCTGGAACACCATCGCGACGCAGCGACCGCGGTAGTCCCGCATCTGGTGCTCGCTGAGCCCGACGATCTGCTCGCCCTTGAACCTGATCGAGCCACTGACCTTGGCCGACGCCGGCAGCAGCCCCATCACCGCGTGCGCGCTGACCGTCTTGCCCGATCCGGACTCGCCGATGATGGCCAGCGTCTGGCCGGGCTCCACCGCGTAGCTGACACCCTGGACGGCGTGGACGCGGCCGAGCGGGCTGTCAAAGGTCACCCGCAGGTCAGATACCTCGAGCAGCGGGGCGTCGGTCGTGTCCACGCCGAGCAGGCCAGCCGCCGCAACTGTGCGTCCTCGGGACACCCCAGGCCCCGATGGCGAGCCGGCCATCAGCGGGCGTCCCAGCGAGCGCGCAGCCCGTCGCCAAGCAGGTTCAGCGCGAGCGTCGTCACGAACAAGAAGATGCTCGGCACGAACACGAAACGCGGGCTCACCGAGATGAAGGACTGCCCGGCCGCGATCATGTTGCCCCAGCTCGCCGTCGGCGGTGGGATGCCGTAGCCGAGGAAGTCGAGCCCGCCCTCCAGGATCATCGTGAGGCCCGCACCGAGCAGGGTGAACGTCAGCAGCTGCGGCAGCATGTTCGGTGCTAGGTGCTGGAGCAGGATGCGCCAGGTCTTCGTGCCCGACAGCCGGGCTGCTACCACGAACGGCCGGTCCCGCAGCTGCAGCGCGGCGGCGCGCGCCACCCGGGCGAATGCCGGGATGCTGAACGCCGACAGCGCCCAGATCACGTGCATCTCCGTCGGGCCGAGTCCGTCGGCGATGGCGAGCACCAGCACCAGCGACGGGAACGCGATGAACACATCGAGGATGCGCATCAGCACCGCGTCGAGCCAGCCACCGACGTAGGCCGCGACCAGGCCGAGCGCGCCGCCGATGACCAGCCCGATCGCCTGCACGGCCGCTGCCACCTCGAACGAGACCTGGCCGCCGTACAAGATCCTGGCCATCACGTCATCACCGACTGTGTCGGTACCGAGGATGTGTCCTTTCGACCAGAGCGGCAGGTTGTTGTCGATCAGCGAGCCGTGCACCGGGCTCGGCACCGTGTACACCAGCGGCCAGATGAAGCAGAAAAACAACATGGCCAGCAGGAACGCGGCTGGCACCCAGATTTCGACCGACCGCAGCCAGCGGAGCCGGCGCGACGCCGCACCGGCGACTCTTACTTCCTGCGCCGGCAGGATGAGAACGTTAGCTGCGGGAACGGACACGGCGGATCCTCGGGTCGAGCACACCGTAGAGCAGGTCGGTGGCGAGGTTGGCAAGGACCACGATCACGCCGAAGACCAGCACGATCCCCTCCACAACGGGGATGTTGCGGTTGCTGATCGCGTTCAGCAGCTCGTAGCCGATGCCCGGCAGCGAGAAGATGGACTCGATGATCACCGTCACGCCGACCAGCGTGGCGAGGTTCAGCCCGATCACGGTGAGGATGCCGATGAACGAGTTGCGCAGTGCATGCCTGGTCAGTACGCGCCACTCGCTGACGCCCTTGGCCCGTGCGGTCACGATGTAGTCCTCGGACTGCATCTGCTGGACCAGGTCGCCGCGCAGGAAGCGGGCGTAGAAGCCAATGAGCGGCAGCGCCAGGACGATGCTGGGCAAAGTCGTCGAGCGCAGGTTGCCAGCCAGCGATTGCGTCAGCGGCGTGAAGCCGATGGCCGGGAACACCGACAGGTCCACCGCGAACAGGATGACCAGCACCAGGGCCAGCACGTAGGGGGCGATGGAGAGGCTGGCGATGGACAGGGCCGCGGTCAGCTTGTCGACGACGCCGCTCGGCCAGCGGGCGCAGAGCACGCCCAGCGGCACGGCCACGACGAACGCGATGATCAGTGCGTAGACAACCAGCTCGAGCGTCACCGGCAGCCGCTGGCCGAGGATCGACGCGACCGACTGCGGGCTGGCCGCCGAGGTGCCGAGGTTGCCGGTCAGGGCGCTGCCGAGCCAGTGCCCGTACCGAACCCACACCGGCTCGTTCAGGCCAAGCTTGATGCTGAACGCCCGGACTTCGGCGGGGGTGGCGTTGATGCCGAGCAGAGCCGAGGCGGCATCGCCGGGCAGGGCGTTGAGGATGAAGTAGCTGAGGAATGTGACGCCCCACAGGACCGGGATGGCCGACAGCAGGCGGCGCCCGATCACCCGCAGGGCAGGCGATCGGGCCAGGCGGCGCAGCGTCTCCGCTGCGCCGCCGGCCCGGCGTCCCGGCTCAGCGATGGCTGAAGCGCTCATCGCGTCATCAGGAACTTGTGTTCTTGTTGTAGACGTACTGCCAGAGGATCTCCGGGTTCACGTCGGTGACCGGCAGGGGCGAGGTCAGGCCTGGCCCGCCAACTCCCTTGGCCGCGATGTTGTAGCCGGCGATCGGGAACAGGAACGGTCCGTAGGAGTTCTGCGCGATGTAGGCGGCTGCCTGGTCGTAGTCAGTCTTCCGCGTCGCGTTGTTGGTGGTCGCGGCGGCGGCTGCGAGCATGCCGTCCAGCTTCGGATCGTGCACGCCGGTGAACGGCGAGGTGGACGAGAAGCGGAAGCCGACGCCGACACCCGTGCCTGGGTCGTACGCACCCGCGGTCTGCAGCATCGACTGCCACTTGCCGGTCTCGAACGCGCCGATCAGGCCGGTCAGGTCATACTCGGTCTGCTTGACCTTGATGCCCGCTGCCTCCCACATGTTCGCCAGTGCCTCATCCACCGAGAGTGCCACTGGTGTGTTGAGCGTGCCGAGCGTGATCGACACTCCGCCGAGCTGGTTCACCAGCTGCTTGGCCTTGGCCAGGTTGTAAGGGAGATAGCCGGGCACCGTCTGCTCATAGAACAGTCCGGCCGGAGCGGTGAACGACTGCCCGACCGGGTAGGTGTCCTGGAACAGGCTCTTGTCCAGCAGCGGCGTGTTGGTCGCGTAGTAAATGGCCTGCCGCGCCTTGAGGTTGCTGAACGGAGCGATCTTGGTGTTCAGCTGGATGTCGTAGGGCGAAGTGGACGGCTCGGCCGTGGTCTGGAACTTCGCCTTATACGCCTTGACCAGCTGCGGCGTGGACATGCCCTCGTACGCCTGGCCCGCACCAGACTCCAGTGCGGTCAAAGCGGCCTCGTCGCTGGCCACCGGCTTGAAGGTCAGCGTGCTGAGATAAGGCAAGCCCTGCTGCCAGTAGTGCGGGTTCTTCTTGAGCACCAGGATGTTGTCCGGAGTGTCGGTCTCCACCGTGAAGGGCCCGGCCCCGACGGGCTTCAGCGCGAACGCCTTCTCACCCATCTTCTTGATCGCCGTTGGCGAGGCGATCCAGTTGAAGACGGCGCCCTGCAGCGCGTTGATGAACGGCGCGTCCACGTAGGTGAGCGTGAGCGAGACGCTGTAGGGTCCGGTCGCCTTGATGACGGGCGGCGTCTTCTGCAGGAAGACCGGCTTGCAGCTGCAGTTCGCGGTCAGGTCGCGCTGCCAGTTGTAGACCACGGCCGCCGCGTTGAACGGGGTGCCGTCGGAGAACTTCACGCCCTGCCGCAGGGTGATGCTGATCGTCTTGCCGCCGTTGCTGAAGCTGTAGCCGGTCGCCAGGTCACCGGTTTCCTTGCCACCGGTGGTGAGCTCGAACAGCTCGCCGAAAATGGAGTCCATGTAGCTCATATTCGCGGCGCCGTCGGTGTCGGTCGCCGGATCCAGGCCAGGCCAGGCGCCGGCGAAGCTGTTGCCCTCCAGAACGGTCATCGACCCGCCGCTCTTGGTCCCCGAACCGGAGCCCTTGCCCGAGTTGCCGCTTGAACCGCAGGCGGCGAGGCCGACGGCCACGACCGCGGCGAGGAGAACAGACGACGCGCGCCAGGCAGATCGCCGGAGGCCGCGTCCTGAGAGTGTCTGTCGTGCAGGCTGTGCTGCAGACCCCGGTCTTGCGAAGTTCATGAGTCTCACGCGATGCTCCCGCTGGAACGTGCTCCCGCTATGGACAGGGCGGCTGCGGGTGCCGCGGCGCCCGCGTGCCGGGCGGTGCGGCTGCGCAGTCCTCGGTAGTGAGGTACGTCTCACTGATGACGCGCCTAGCTTCCGCGAACTTCGCTTGGCCAGTCCACAGTGCTTCCGCCGGGCGAAAGGGAGATGCGACCCCGCCGGGCCAGCCTCGCGCGCGGTGCCGGGTTGTTACCAAACTGTGCCCGCGGCCCTGACCGGGCGGCAGTTGTTAACCATCAGTTCGGGCGGCGGTATCCGCGGGCTTCACGACAAATCACTTGCTTCTTGCGGAAGCTGGCCTGAAGTGCCAGCATTATTTCAGCCGGATTAATCGCCTCTCACGGCGCGCAAAGTTGTTAACAATGTGGCGGCTCTTGCCGCCACGGCGCTAAGGGCGAGGGTGAGCATGTGACTGAACTGCTCGAAGCTTCAGCGAAGGCCATTGGCCACGCCGCGGACGGTGTTGACCACGCCCCGGACGGTGCTGGCTCAGACAGTGGGCACGGCTCCCGGACTAACGCGGCCGGGCGCCTGCTGGCGGTGCTGGACGCCTTCGGCCCGCGCAACCGCGCGCTGTCCCTGAGCGACATTTCCCGCCGGTCAGGGCTCAGCTTGTCGACCGCTCACCGGCTGGTGCACGAGCTGCAGAGCTGGGGGGCGCTGGAGCGCGACACCAGCGGCTGCTACTCCATCGGAGTTCGCCTGCTGGAGCTAGCCGCTCTCGCGCCGCGCGGGCTCGACCTGCGCGAGGCTGCGTTCCCTGTGCTGGACGAGCTGCACCATCGCACCCGCGGCAATGTGCACCTCGGCGTGCTCGATGGGATGCAGGTCGTTTACGTGGAGGCGATCCGGGCCTGCGCCACGCATCCGACCAACGGCCGGATCGGCGACCGCTGGCCCATCCACGCCACCGGCACCGGGCTGATTCTGCTCGCCTATGCCGACCGCGACTTCCAGGAGCAGGTGCTCCAGCGACCGCTCGAGCGGCTGACGCCGCTGACCGTCACCGATCCGGCAGAGCTGCGCCGCAAGCTGGCCCAGGTCCGGCAGTCCGGCTACGCCGTCGCCGTCGGGCAGATCACACTGCCTGACGTCGTCGTGGCGGTACCCGTTCGCGACCCGTTCGGCAATCTGGCGGCCGCGATCAGCGTCGTGGTCGAGGCCGTCCGCGCCAGGCCCCAGGTGCTTGCCAGCATGCTGGCCGACGCGTCGGCCGACATCACGCGCCGGATGGCGGCCCAGTCAGGGCAGAAGATGACCGCGCGGCGCGCCCGCCTGAGCGTACGAGCCTGATTACCGGACGGGCTCGATCCCGAGCCAGCGGAACGCGTTGTGCCAGGTGATGTCCGCGAGCGCGGCCGAGTCCAGGCCCAGGGACCGCAGCGTCTTCCCGGCCGGGTCCTCGCGTGGCATGGCCGGGAAATCCGACCCGACCAGCAGCTTGTCGCTGCCCAGGAAGTCGACGAGGAAGCGCAGCGCGCGCCGGTCGAACACCAGCGAGTCGTAGTAGAAGCGGCGGGCATACTCCACCGGTGCCGGGCCGTCGTCGGTCAGCACGGCCCGCTCGGGCACCTTCGGCTCCTCGTTCCAGCTTCCGCTCCAGAAGTACTGCGCGCGCGGCAACATCAGCGGGAAGCCGCCGGCCGCGTGGCTGAAGGAGATCCGTAGGTCCGGGAGCTTGGCCGCGGTTCCTCCGGTGATCATGGACGCCGCCGCCATGGCGCCCTCCAGGCCCACGACGTAGGTGCCCATCGCCGCCATCGGCAGCCGGTCGGTGACCGCAGGCATCGCGTGCACGAAGATTGCCAGGCTGGCCCGCGCCGCCTCGGCGAAGAACGGCAGGAACCGCTCGTCGCCGATCGACGTGCCGAGCACGTTGGAGGCGATCTCCACTCCGGCCAGCCCCAGGTCCGCGATGGCGGCCAGCTCCGCAGTGGCCGCGTCCGGATCGGCGAGCGGGACCATGCCGAGGCCGACAAGCCGGCTCGGGTCAGCCGCACAGAACTGCGCCATCGCCTCGTTCACATGCCGGGTCAGGGCCAGGCCGTCACCGGCAGGCAGGTCGTAGCGCAGCAGCGGCGGCATCGGGCTCAGCACCTCGGCGTCCACGCCCGCTGCATCCTGCGCTGCCAGCCGTCGGTCGGCATCGAAGAAGACGTCCCGGGCGCGGAACTTCATCCGCCCGAACGTCAGCTGCCGGTCGGTGCTCCCCTCGATCGCCTCCATCCGGGGGAACGACTCCGGCGCCGCCGCCGGGTAGGCACGCGGCAGGAAATGGGCGTGGGCGTCGACAAGCACTACGCAGCCCTCCTAGAGGCCGGGGTGGACGGAAACGTGGATGGCAGCTTCTCCGGGCACGTCGCCGCCGAGGGTCTGGATCGCCAGTTCGGCGTCGGCCAGGCCGAACGTGTGGGTGTGCATCTTCTCGAGCGGGAAGCGGCGGGATTCCAGCAGCGCGATCGCGTCTGCCATGCCCTTGGCGTCCACGCCGAACGCGCCGCGGACGGTGAGTGCCCGGTTGATGATCAAGTCCGTGCGCAGCGGTATCTCGCGGTTGCCCTTGAGGCCCGCGAGGACGACGCGGCCGCCCTGGCGGACGGACAGCAGCGCGTCGGTGATCGGGCCGGCGGCCAGCGGCGTGAGTTCCAGCGCGACATCGGCCATCCGGCCGCCGGTGATCTCGCGGATCCGTTCCACCACGCTCTCGCCGGCGTTGTCGTCCGCGTCGTCACCGCCCACCACGATGGTGTGGTCCGCGCCGAACTCGCGGGCCAGCGCCAGCTTGTGCGCATCGGCGGCGAGGCCGGTGATGATGATGGTGCCTGCCCCGGCTGCCCGGGCCGCGACGACAGCGCCGATGCCGCGCTGGCCAGCGCCGAGGACCAGCACGGTCTCCCCGAGCCCGACCTCGCCCAGGTGGGCAGCCCAGCGCACCCCGGCGCCGAGAGAGTTGAACATCGCCGCCAGTTCCGCTGGCAGGTCCTTGTCCACCTTGTGCAGCACGGACGTCGGCGAGATGTACATGTACTCGGCCATGCCGCCCCACAGGGAAGGCTCGATGTCCACGCCGGTCACGCCGTGCCCGTATTTGCGATTGCGGCAGAACTGGTAGCGGCCGGTCAGGCAGTCCTGGCAGGACCGGCACGGCACGATCACCTCCAGCGCCACCCGGTCGCCCGGCTGGACGCCCCAGCGGTCCGCGGCCCGGTCCCCGACCTCCTCGATGATGCCCAAGGGCTCGTGGCCCGGAATGAACGGCGGGCGGGCGCCCCCGAGGTGACCTCGGTAGGTCTCCACATCGCTGCCGCAGATGCCGTTGGCCTCGACCCGGAGCAGGCCGTCGTCGCGGCCAGTCGTCGGCCGCGGGTACTCGCGTAGCTCGATCTTTCCCGGCTCGACCTGGACGGCGGCGCGGACCATGTCAGTCATTCGGCGCTCCTCTTGGCGTACACAACTGGGACTGCGGCACCGGACCAGATGCCGAATTGGCGGACCACCATCGAGATGCCGGCGTTACGGGCCCCGGCCAGCTCGGCGGTGGTGCGCCCGCGATGCTCGGCCAGCCATGCGCGGACCTCTGCCCGCCCGAACCCGGCGCCCGCCAGCAGCTGGGCGTGCCCGGGGCAGAACACCACGCCTGCTCCGCCATACCGGAAGATCCACGCGCCGGCCCGGGAGATCGTGTCGGCGAAGTCGGCGAGCACGACCGGGAAATACTCAGGACGACAGCCGGCCATCACCGCGTTGATCGCGGCGACCTCGACTGTCACCGACCGGTCCAGCTGGGGCATCCTGCCGATGACTTCCGCGGGCGCGCGGGCGGTCGTGGCGAGGATGAGGTTCGGCATCGCGGCCTCCCCGCGGTTACGGACAATCTGTGCTTACCGAAAATCAGTGTTCGTGGACGATCACGCCGCGGATGTTCTTGCCGTCGTTCATGTCCTGGTAGGCCTCGTTCACCCGGTCGAGCGTGTATTTGCGCGTGACCAGCTCGTCTAGCTTCAGGTCGCCGGACTTGTAGAGGCCGAGCAGCATGGGGATGTCATAGAGCGGGTTGCTGTCCCCGAACAGGGCGCCGCGGATCTGGCGCATGTAACCGATCAGCATGCCCGCATGCACGTGCACGGCACGCTCGTCGAAGTGGCCGACCGCGGTAATCGTTACCTTGCCGCCCTTGCCGGTCATCTGCACCGCCGCGGTCACCATCTCCTCGGTGACGACGCCGGGTGTCATGATCGCGTGATCCGCGAGCTGGCCCCACGTAGTCTCGACGACGAACTCGTGCGCTTGTTTCGCGGTCGCGAAGGCGTGCGTGGCGCCGAACACGCTGGTCGCCATCTCCCGCTTGAACTCCACCGGGTCGACCACGACCACGTTCTTGGCGCCGGCGAACCTAGCGCCCTGCACCGCATTGCTGCCCACGCCCCCGGCGCCGAAGATCACCACGGTGTCACCGGCCTGCACGCCGGCCGCGTGCACCGCGGAGCCCCACCCGGTCGGCACGCCGCAGCCAACCAGGCACAGCACCTCCCACGGGATGTTCCTGAAGTCTTCGCGCAACGGCACCGTGGCCCATTCCGACACGACCGCGTACTGGGAGAACGTGCCGAGCGTGCAGAACCCGCCGAGGTCTTGCTCGCCGAGGTGGAACCGGAACGTGCCGTCACTGAACATGCCGGTGCCTGCGTTCAGCCCTTTCACGCACATGTTCTGGTGGCCAGTGGAGCAAGGCCGGCAGGCACCGCACGCCGGGATGTAGGAGCAGATGATCTTGTCGCCCGGCTTGACCCGCTGCACCTCCGGCCCGATCGACTCGACAATCCCGGCGCCCTCGTGGCCGCCAACTACCGGCAGCCGGACCCGGGCGTCGCCAGCGGTGATGTGGTCATCGGAGTGGCAGAGGCCCGAGGCCATCAGCTTGACCCGGACCTCGTGTGCCTTCGGCTCGTCGAGCTGGAGGTCCACGATCTCCCAGCCGACATGCGGAGCGCGGGCGATGGCGGCGCGGGTGGTGATGCTCATCTTCTGCGGTTCCCTTCCTAGCTCGCTACGGGCTGCACGCCGGCCACCTGCGGCAGCACCTCGGCGCCGATGAGCGCGATGTGGTCGAGATCTCCGATGTCGTAGATATGCAGGTAGATCGTGTCGGCGCCGACGTCGGCCAGGCCGGCGATCCGCTCGGTGAGCAGGGCAGGCGTGCCGATCACCATGGACTGGCGGATGCCCGGCGATGCGACGATGGCGGCCCGCCGGTCCGCCTCCGCTTGCGTCGTGCCGATCGCGACCGGGATGAAGCCGGAGTGCCGCGCGCTGGCCGGGTCGCGGCCGATCGCCTCGCACGCCCGGTCGAAGCGGGCGAAGCGCTCGGTGGCTTCCTCGATGCCGCTCAGCGCCGCGTTGAACTCCGTCGCGAACCGCGCGGCGATGGCAGGCGTGCGCCTGGCGCCGGCCCCGCCGACGATGACCGGCGGGTGCGGATGCTGCGTCACCCGCGGCGGCGTCCGGTTGTCGGCCACCTGGAAGTACCGGCCATCGAATGAGAAGCCCTGCCCCTGGCCGGCCAGCCACAGCCCGGTGATGACTTCGAGGCCCTCTTCCAGCCGGTCGAAGCGCTCCTTCAGCGGCTGGAACGGAATCCCGAAGGCCTGATGCTCGCGCTCGTACCAGCCGGTCCCGATGCCCAGCTCGGCTCGGCCGCCGCTCATCTCGTCCACGGTCGACACGATCGCCGCGAGCAGCCCCGGAGACCGGAACGTAGCCGCGGTCACCAGGGTGCCGAGCCGCACGCGCTCGGTATCCCTGGCGAGGCCAGCCAGCGTGGTCCAGGAGTCGGTCGGCCGGTACAGCGGGTCGTCCGGCTCGACACCGAATAGGTGGTCGGAGCGGAAGAACGCGTCGAAGCCCGCGCGCTCGACGGCCAGGGCCAAGGCCAGGATCTCCGCATAGGAGGCGCCGTGCCGCGGCTCCATCAGCACGCGGATCCGTACCGCGGGCGTACCGGGGCCTGTCGTGGTCGGTCCGGTCGCTGCCAGTCCTGTCACTCTCAGCCTCCGGTACCGCGCATCGACACGGTCTTGACCTGCGTGTACTCCAGCGCGGAATCCGCGCCCATGGTCCGGCCGAAGCCGCTGTGCTTGTAGCCGCCAAACGGCCCGCCGATGACGCCGGCGCCGAGGGCCGCGTTCACGGCGACCTGGCCGGCCTGGAGCTTGCGGCTCATCCGGACGGCCCGGCCGACGTCGCGGGTCCAGACCGGGAGGTAGCAGTCGTCACGGCCGGCTCCTAGTGCTCGTGCATGATCACGCCGCGGATGTTCTTGCCGTCGAGCATGTCCTGGTAGCCCTGGTTGATCTGGTCCAGCCGGTAGCGCTGCGTGATCAGTTCGTCCAGCTTCAGGTCGCCGGACTGATAGAGGCCGATCAGCAGGGGCACGTCCACCAGTGGGCTGCAGCCGCCGTAGATCGAGCCCTGCACGCGCCGCTGGTAGCCGATCAGCATGCCGGGGTTCTCGTCGATCCAGCCATTGCCGACGGCGGTAATCGTCACCTGGCCGCACTTGCCGACGACCTGGATCGCGTTCTTGATGACCTCGTCATGCAGGATGCCCACGGTGATGATCGCGTGGTCGGCCAGCTCACCCCAGGTCGTCTCCACCACGAAGTCGTGCGCTTCCTTGGCGGTGGCGAACGTGTGAGTGGCGCCAAACATCGCGGCCATCTCGCGCTTGAATTCGACCGGGTCCACCACGATCACGTTCTTCGCGCCGGCCAGGCTGGCGCCCTGCACCGCGTTGCTGCCCACGCCGCCCGCACCGTAGATCACGACGGTCTGCCCGGCCCGCACGCCGCCCGCGCGCACCGCTGAGCCCCAGCCCGTCGGCACTCCGCAGGCCACCAGCGCCGCAACGTCGAACGGGATCTCTTCGGGGATCTTGATGACCGAGAACTCGTGCACCACGGCGTACTGCGAGAAGGTACCGAGCACGCACAGGCCGCCGAAGTCTTCGCCACCCTGGTGGAACCGGAACGTGCCGTCAGGGAACATGCCCGTGCCAGCGTTCTTGCCGGCATCGCACAGGTTCTGGCGGCCGGTCGAGCAGTACCGGCACTGACCGCAGGCCGGAATGAACGAGCACGTGACGTGATCACCGACGGCAACCCGCGTCACGTTGGGGCCGATCGCAGCCACGATGCCCGCGCCCTCGTGCCCGCCGACCACCGGCATGCGCATCGGCGCATCGCCCTTCTGGATGTGATCGTCGGAATGACACAGGCCGGCCGCGAAGAACTTGACCCTGATCTCGTTAGCCCTGGGCTCGTCCAGCTCAAGCTCGGTGATCTCCCACGGCTGGCCACCCGCCCGGCAGACAGCGGCTCGCGTGGTGATGCTCATTCCGACCCCTTTCGCGGGTGACGCGGACGGCCGACAGCACGCGTCAGGACGGGCAGATCGCCCGCGGCAAGTCCACCTTCCAGCGCCCGCGAAGGGCCGCGCCACACCCCTTTTCACTTCGCGGAAGGAAAGCTTCCGCGCCCCGCCCGCGCCCCTGGCGACGGCTTTCGCGTCGCGGAATAGCAGGTTCCCCCCGCTGGAGCAGGCATGTTAATTTCCGCCACGTCTGGCCCGCGAAAGGACCCAGCGTGAAGGACACTGCGTGAAGGACACTGCGTGATCGACAAGTTCCGCGCTGACCCGGCCGTGCAGCTCGCGGTCATTCCGTCGGGCGCCGTCATCGCCGTCGGCGGCTTCGGCAGTTCCGGCAGGCCGGACACGCTGCTGGACACGCTGTGCGAGCTGGACCGCCGGGACCTGCACGTGTACGTGAACAACGTCGGCGGGGACTTCAGCGGCATCGGGCGGCTGCTCGCCGAGGGAAGGCTGCGCCGCGTCACGGCGTCGTTCCCGGTTCTGCCTGAATTTTATGACGAGTACTTCGCCGGCCGGGTCGAGCTGGAACTGATCCCGCAGGGCACCCTCGCGGAGCGCTTGCGCGCCGGCGGCTCCGGTATCCCGGCGTTCTACACGCCGTCCGGCGCCGGGACGATGCTGGCCGACGGCAGCTTCCCGCTCGGCTACGACGCCGACGGCAATGTGGCGCAACACATGCCGCCGCGCGAGCGGCGCGAGTTCGGCGGCCGCGAGCACATCCTGGAGTTCGGCATCGTTGCGGACTTCGCCCTGGTCAAGGCGCACACCGGCGACCGGCGCGGCAACCTGCGCTTCCGGCTGTCGGCGCGCAACTTCAACCCGCTGGCGGCGATGGCCGGCCGGTACACGTTCGCCGAGGTCGAGCGACTGGTGCCGGCAGGCGAGCTCGAACCAGACGACATCCACCTGCCCGGCGTCTTTGTGGACGAGGTGCTGCTGCGCTCACCTGACTCCCCGAAGCTGCCGGTGATTGCGAGGTCCTCGCCGTGACACAGGTAACCGCTGCCGCCCGCGTGACGGGCCGCAGCCGGGAAGGCATCGCGGAGCGCCTGGCCGCCGACCTGCGCGACGGTTTCGTGGTCAACCTCGGTGTCGGCATCCCGCTGCTGATCCCCCAGTTCATCCCCGCCGACGTGGAGGTGATCCTGCATGCCGAGAACGGCGTCATCGGCATGGGACCGCTCGCGCCGCCCGGCCAGGAAGACCCGGACCTGACCGACGCCGGCAAGCAGCCGATCACCCTGGTCACCGGCGCCGCGATCGTGGACTCGGCGACCTCGTTCGCGGTGGTGCGCGGCGGGCACCTGGACGTCACGGTGCTCGGGGCGCTGCAGGTCTCCGGCCGCGGCGACCTGGCGAACTGGTACGTGCCCGGCAGGTATCCGGCGGTCGGCGGCGCCATGGACCTGGTCGCGGGCGCACGCGAGGTGTGGGTGACGATGGAGCACACTGACCGTGGCGGCCAGCCGAAGATCGTGCCGGCGTGCTCGTTCCCGCTGACCGGGCGGGAGGTCGTCACCCGGGTGTACACCGACCTCGCCGTGTTCCATATCGTCGACGGCGAACTGCGGCTGACCGAGTGCGCACCGGGCGTCACGCCAGCTGTCGTCCGGGCGCAGACCGCCGCGGCATATACCGAGGAACTGGTCACATGACTATTGATGTCAGCAAGATCACCGCCTTCGACGTGCACACGCACGTGCACAAGTCCGTGCGTTCCGTCGACGCCGATCCCGGCGCGGGCACCCGCGAGGACATGGGCGAGTACTTCAAGATCGGCACGATGCCCCGGTACACCGTGCCCGAGCTGGCCGACTACTACCGGCAGCGCAACATGGCCTGCGTCACGTTCATGGTGGACAGCATCTCCCAGACCGGCGATGAGCCAGTTCCTGACAACTTCGAGGTGGCTGAGCTCGCCGCGGAGCAGGCCGACGTGGTGATCCCGTTCGCCAGCATCGACCCGGCGCGCGGCGCCGCCGGCGTGCGGCAGGCCAGGCGGCTCGCCACCGACTACGGCGTGCGCGGGTTCAAGTTCCACCCCGGAACGCAGGCGTTCTTCCCGAACGACCGGCTGGCATATCCGCTCTACGAAGTCATCCAGGAGCACGGTCTGGTCGCGCTGTTCCACACCGGGCAGACCGGCGTCGGGGCGGGCACCCGCGGCGGCGGCGGCATCCGGCTCAAGTACTCCAACCCGCTGTACCTGGACGATGTCGCGGCCGACTTCCCGGACATGGACATCATCCTGGCGCACCCCTCGTTCCCGTGGCAGGACATCGCCCTGTCCATCGCGACCCACAAGCCGCGCGTCTACATCGACCTGTCCGGCTGGTCGCCCAAATACTTCTCCCCGCAGCTGGTCCAGTACGCGGGCAGCTTGCTGCGCACCAAGGTGCTGTTCGGCACGGACTTCCCGGTGATCACGCCGGAACGGTGGATGAAGGACTTTGAGAACCTGGCGATCAAGCCGGACGTGCGCCCGCTGATCATGAAAGAGAACGCCGCCAGGCTGTTCGGCCTGCCTGGGGCGGCCGCGCCGTCTGCCTGAGCCGGCGGATGTCACCGGCGACGCCGTGGTTGTTGAGCTAGTCGGCTGGGGTGTGGTCCAGCTGGATGAGCGGCAGCGGGCCGGCGATCTGGTCCGCCGGGGCGGGCGCGTAAGCGAAGTTCTTCGCGCGGGCGCCCCCGTCGACCACCAGGTCAGTCCCGGTGATGAGCCGGGCGAAGTCCGAGCACAGCCAGGCAACCGCGTGCCCGATGTCAGTGGGCGTGCCGGTCGTGCCCATCGGCACCATGGGTGCCCGCTGCCCGGTGTACCGCGTGGGCCGGCGCCACGGCTCGTCGCCGGCCGGTCCGCCGAGGCCGTGCCCGGGTCCGGTGGTGAGGATGCCGCCGCGACCGAGGCCGGCCTTGGCGCGCTCGGCCAGCAGCTCGGGGTTGTCCGGATTCGGCGCGGTGGGCGTGAAGCTGTTCACCCGGATACCGTACGGCGCCAGGTCCATGGCAGCGGCCCGGACGAAGTTGTTGACACCGCCCTTGTGGAACGCATACGCGATCACGCCAGCGGTACCAGACCAGCCGTTGGACGAGGAGATGCAGACGATCGAGCCCTTGATCCCTCGCTCGGCCATCGCGCGCCCCGCGTGCTTGGTGTTGAGGAAGTAGCCGAGTGAGGACACCCGCACCGCGCGCTCGAACGCCTCAGCGGTCTCGTCCAGCACCCCCCGGCCGCCGAGCAGCGCAGCATTATTGACCAGGATGTCGAGTCGGCCCCAGCGGGCCAGCACGTCGCCGATGTAGCCCTGCACGACGGCCTCGTCGGTCACGTCACCGGACGCAGCCATGGCCTCGCCGCCGTTGCGCTCGATGCGGGCCATGCACGCCTTGACCGCGGCCTCGTCCACGTCGTTGCAGGCCACCCTGGCGCCGTACTTCGCCAGCGCCAGCGCGACGCCGCTGCCGATGTTCGGGCCGACGCCGGTCACCAGCGCGACCTTGCCGTCCAGGGATACCTCCACCTGCCAGCTCCGTTCTGTCTCGTGCGCCCGGTGGCCAGTGAACTCCGGCGCCTGATGAACTGCTGTGCCTAGTGAACTTCGGGCGGATACGCCAGCTCGATGGTCTCTGCTGGCACGCCCAGCGCGGGCGCGAGCATCGCCTTCATCAAGTCCTTCGGCACCAGGCAGTCCTCGCAGGCGTCCGGGCCGGCCGCGATCGCCACGGCCGCGCCGTCGTCGCGCATCCTCACCTCGAGCTGGTAGTCCTCCGCCGCCAGGCTCTGGCGGATCCTGTCCAGCGCGGCCTCGTCAACGGTCACCGATCTGCTCCCTTCCTCTGCGCCCCGCACCTCGGCTCGCACAGCGTCAGCTGCCGGGGTACCGGACGGCGACCGAGCGCCCCGACCACGGGGCCCAGCCGAATGGGCGGAAGACCATCGACATCGCGGCATTGGCCGCGCCGGCGACGATGACCGGGATGTCTGCCGCGGCTGGCAGCATCGCGAAGGGCAGCCCAGGGTCGCCCGGGTCAGGCGCGGCGTGCTCACCCTTGCCCGCCGCAGCCATGTCCGAGCGATCGACGACCGCATGCTCGAACAGCCACTGCTGGACGTCGGCCCGGCTATAGCCGGCGCCGCCCAGCAACTGCGCATGCTCTGGCCCGAGCACCAGCCCGCCGCTGGAGTGCGGGCCGCCCACGTAGGCGCCAATGCGCGCCAGCGAATCGGCGAAGTCGTGCAGCACCGCCTCGGCGCTATCTGTCGACCGGTTGTCCACGTACTCATAGGTCCTGGTCAGCATGGCGGAGACCGCGTCGGTGCCGGCCGCGACGCCGCCGACGACACTGAGCGGTTCCCACGGCGACGCGGCCTCGTCCTCGCCGATGCAGATCGACCAGCGGCCAGGCAGTCCCTGCGTGGCTTGCTCCAGTTCCTGCGGGTGGATGCCGAAGCCGTTGCGCACCATCAGGCCGATGGCACGGGCGATGGTGGCGTTCGCCCGGAAGCCTGGCCCGAGCACGCCGCCGGAGTAGTTGATGCCGAGCCGGTCCCGCACCGGCCCGTTGACGACCAGCAGCGGAGCCGGCCCGCTGGTCGACTGCCAGGCACCGCGGCTGGCTCGTTCGGTGTTCACCGCCTCCCAGGCCGCCAGCACGACCGGGAAGTATTCCGCCTTGCAGCCGGCCATGACGGCGTTCGCCGCGGCCTGCGCGACCGTGATGCTGCGGCCGAGGTGCGGCTGCGCGCCGATGATCTCCCCGGGATCCCGCCCGACGGTAGCCAGGCATGCATCGACGTCCGCCTGCGTGGCGGGAATGACCGGCAGGCCATCGGTCCAGCCCTGTTCGTAGCAGTACTCGATGGCAGCCTTCGCCTGCGCGACCGGGTCGTCGGCGACCGGAGCCGTCATGCGGGCGTCCCGCTCACGCGGCCAGCACCTTTACGCGGAGACCGCTAGGGCCGGGGCGAGGAGCAACTCGACGATCGCGGGAACGACCTGCGCCGCGCGCGCCTGGACGCCGTCCTCCGTCAGGTTGGCGACCGGATGGGGTGTCGTTGCGTACCGGTAGCCGACTGCGCCGCGCAGGCTCGCCATCGCGTCAGCGGTCACGATGAATGCATCGCTGACGATGGCTGCGGCCGGAATCCCAGCGGCCTCGAACTTCAGCGCATCGGCCACCGCCGAGGCGCTGCACGAGCCGCAGTCGCCGACCCCAGTCACCACCACGTCAGAGCCGGTCCGCAGATCGTCGAACATTTCCTGCGGCGCGGTCTCGACGATATTGGGCTTCTGCCGCGCGACCGTGACCTGCACGCCGAATTGGTCAGCGAGCAGTCGCCCGACTTCGGCTACGAATGGCTCGGCGTTGCGCTTGGTGTTGAGGAGCAGGCCGACGCGGAGGCCGGCCAGGCTCGCGGGCCGCGCGGCCAAGGTCGGACCGCCTGCCTGCGCCGATGCCGCTGGGCCTTTCGTGGGGTCGATGATGCTGTCGAACACAGCTGTCTCCTTGCCACCGGTAGTGCCGCGAGCACGCTGGAATTCACCCAGCGCCGGCCCGCTGCCTGCGAGGCTACGGCGGCGGATCGGCCACCGGCCAGCCCGCTTCCGCGTCGCGGAACTACAGTGAGGCGAGGAGGCCGAATGGGGGCGTGCTGGTATGAGTGAGCGCAAACCGCCAGGTATGAGCTTTACGTCCTGGATCGATCAGCAGATCGAGACAGCGAGGGAACGGGGCTCGTTCGATAATCTGCCGGGCGCCGGCAAGCCGCTGCCCAGGCCGGACGGTCCAGATGATGGCCAGTCCTGGATCCGCGACTATGCCCGCCGCGAGGGCGTGTCCGCCGAGGAAATGCTGCCCACGCCGCTCCGGCTGCGCAAGCAGGCCGCTCGGCTCGGCGAGACCGTCCCGGATCTCGGCTCCGAGCAGGAAGTCCGTGACGCCGTCTACGAGATCAACAAGCAGATCATCGAGTGGCGCCGCATCCCCATCGGGCCGGCCATCTTCGTGCCTCTCGTCGATCTGGACGCCATGCTGGCTGCGTGGCGGGCCGCGCATCCAGCCGTCGCGCTTGCCAAGCAGCCGGCCGACGTCCGCGGGCCAGGGACCCGGGCGATTCCGGCGAGCGCGGCCTCCGGTACAGCTGCCGGCGGCCAGGCCGGGCGCGGCCGGCCGCGATGGCGCCGCCTGTTCCGCGGTCGCAGCACCGGCCCGGGCACGGCCTAGCCAGGATGGCCGGCTAGCGGCCAACTCCGAGCCCGGCCTGCGCGAATGCGGCCAGCGTGGCTGGCACGTCGTCCACGCACACGGCGTCAGCGCCAGCCTGCGCCAGTGCCACCGCCTCGGCCGGGCTCGGCACCCAGGTCAGCACCTCGAGCCCGGCCTGATGCGCGAGGTCGATCGTCGCCTGCTCCCCCAGACTGGACCAGTGCGGACACACGGCGTCGAGGCCGAGATTGGCCGCCGCGGGGATGCCGTGCTGAACTGGGAATCCGGGCTCAGTGAGCAGGCCGAGGCCGATCTCGCCGCGGCCCTGCTGGCTGGCCAGATACGTCAGCACGGACGGGTCGAAGGAGGTAACCAGCAGCGGCCGGGTCCCCTGGTGCTCGCGGAGCGCACCGGAGAGCAGCGCCGCCGTCCGCTCGCTGGGCGGATCGATCGCGTCCTGGACCACGGTCTTGACGTCCACGTCCACCCCGACCGTCGCAGGGAGGCGGGCCAGCACCTCCTCGAGCAGCGGGATCCCCATCGCAGCGAGCTCCGCAGCGGTGCGGGAGATGACCGGCTCGCCGGCCGGAGTCACCGGGTCATGGCGTATCACGAGCTTGCCATCGGCACTCCGCTGTACATCCAGCTCTACCCACGCCAGGCCGCTGCGGGCGGCGGCCAGGAACGACGCCACGCTGTTCTCTGGGTAGCCGGCCGGCGCGTCGGCACCAAAGCCGCGATGGCCGACCACCGAGGGCTTGTCCGCGAAGATCACGCGTCGAACCTACTGCCTGGCATGATGGTGCCGTGCCTGCAGTGCTGCTGCCGAGGGGACAGAGATCCTTGCAGGCGTTGCTCAGGAAAGTTGGGCTATTTTGTCCAAATATCAGGCTATCCGGCGTTCAGCTAACCTTGATTTAGCTGCCTTCAGGCGGAAGAGGAGGGCCCGCCGGATTGCTACATGCAGAGGACTCTGCCGGGAAGCGGAAGTGAGGCGATATGGAGACGGCGATCTTGCTAGCCATCGCAGCTAGCCTCTGTACCGCAACATCCTCCGTCTGTCAGCGTCTGGGCGCGAGGAAAACCCAGACCACCGACGGCTTCGACTTCTGGCTGATCCTGCGCCTCGCCCGCCGGCCCATCTGGCTGGCCGGCCTGGCCAGCATGATCCTCGGATTCGGTTTCCAGCTCATCGCGCTGCATTATGGCGCCCTGGCCCTCGTTCAGCCGATTCTGGCGCTTGAACTGCTGTTCGTTTTCGGCTACATGACCTTTCTCGGGAATGTCAGGGTTCGGCGCCGTGACTGGTTCGCGGCCGCGGCGATGTCGGCCGGGCTCGGCCTCTTCCTGCTCGCCGCCTCCCCTTCGGGCGGCCGCGAGCACGCGCCTGGCTACTTGTGGGTGCCGGCCGCGCTGGCCACTTTCGGCGCGGTCATGACCGCGATCGCGCTGGCCTTCGGCCTGCACCGCCGGAATAAGGGCAGTCAGTCCCACCGGGCCGCCGTCCTCGGTATCGCGACCGGCATATCCTGGGGCTTCGTCGCCGCCATCATCAAGGAATTCAGCTCGCACCTCGACAGTGGCGTCGCCGGGATCTTCTCCAACTGGAGCGTGTACGCGCTGGTCGGAGCGGGTGCGGCCAGTCTGCTCCTGGCTTCGCAGGCGCTCGCTGCCGGGCCACTTGCCGCCTCCCAGCCAGGTTTCACGATCCTCGATCCGCTCGCCGCCACCCTGCTTGGGATCTTCCTTTTCGGTGAGCGCATCCAGACGGGCCTGCTCAACCTGACGGTCGAAGCGCTGGCTCTCGGACTGCTCGTCGGCGGCGTCACCATGCTGAGCCACAGCCACCTGATCGTGGGCGAAGACCAGGAACACGACGTCACCAAGACGGCCGTACCCAGCCAGACCAGGACGAACTTTCACGGCGCATCGGTAACTGCGTCCAGCGCTTCCGCCTACGTACGAGCCGACATGCAGGCACCGGAATACGTCGTCGCTGACTACCCCGATCCCGAGCCCGCGGGCGGTGACCAGCCCTCGCGCACCGGGCACTAAGGCAGGCGGGCATCAGGCGGCGCCAAGGCCGATCAGCAGGCCATCCTCGGCAACCGCCGGGGAGCTGGTCACGAAGATCACCACGGCATCGGCCGGGGCACTCACCGTCTCCAGTACCTCTGCCCCGTCCAGCGTGCTGATCGTCCCGATCACCTGGTCCTCGGCCACGGCGTCGCCCGGCCCGACGGCCGGTTCCCACCAGCCCTCGTGCTGGCAGCGCAGCCAGAGGAAGCGGCCCAGGTACCTCGGGCCGCGCGGCGCATTGCTAGCGGCCGGGAGTTCGGTGCCCATGCCGAGCGCGCCAAGGACACCGGTCAGCCCGGCGACATGCAGCCGGACCGCATGCTCCTCGAGCAGGCCGCAGCCACCGGCCTCGGCGGTGATTGCCGGAATTCCAGCCGCCGCGGCAGCACCGCTGGTCGAGCCGCTCACCGTCCGCGCCAGCCCGGCCGCCTGGCGGATCACGTAGGGCAGGCCGTAGGCGGCGGCCAGATCGCGAGCCCGGTCCTCCGCAGGCCCCGCCTCATACAGGGCAAAGGGCTGAAGGGCCTCGACCAGGTCGCCGCAGTGGGCGTCCACGACTGCATCCGAGCCCGTAATGAGCTGCGTGAACACGTCGA
The DNA here is from genome assembly GCA_036495585.1 of Streptosporangiaceae bacterium. Taxonomy (GTDB): domain Bacteria; phylum Actinomycetota; class Actinomycetes; order Streptosporangiales; family Streptosporangiaceae; genus JAJYUU01. The sequence goes on along the minus strand of DASXMP010000029.1, from coordinate 41,335 downwards.
AGGCGAGGCGATCAGCCAGCGTTCCCGCCGGATCACCAGGAAAGCAGCGGTTAAGGTTCTTGCCGTCCTCCGGCACCACGAAGGGACTGCGAGCGGCGAACGCGGTCAGGTTCAGCACCGGCACCGCCCGGACTCGCCCGCGCAGGTCGTCGCGGTGTTCCAGGGCAGCCGCCCAGCGCCGCACGCCTGCCATGGAGGCGTACTCGCAGCCGTGCACGCCGGCGATCACGGTCAGCAGCGGGCCGTCCGCCGATCCGGTCAGCTCGATGAGCGGCACAGGGAGCCCGGCGAGCTCGATGGTGCGACGGATGACTGTTACTGGCATCTTCCTCAGTTCCTTCCCCGCTCCGGGCCGGCCAGGAGATGCTCGGCTGCGGCGGCCAGGCGAACGAGCGCGGCGTCAGCTCCGTGCCTGCCGGCTAGCTGCAGGCCGACCGGCAGGCCTGTCGCCGGGACCGGCAGGGACACGGCTGGGTGCCCGGTCAGGTTGTAGGGGCCAGTGAACCGGCCCTCCGCGTTGTCGGCGCCAGCGCCGTCCTCGCCTATCCCGAAGGGCGGGTCCTGCTCGGGCGCGCAGTAGCCAACGGTTGGTCCAGCGAGCGCGTCCACACCGATCAGGCTCGCTTCGACGGCCGCGCAGAGGCTTTCGCGGTCAGCCAGTGCGCCCGCGTAGTCGTCCGCGCTGACCGAACTGCCGTGCGCAAGCAGCGCCTGCGTGCCCGCCGCATACCGGGTGAGATCGCGGTCCCGGTGCACCCGCCAGGCCTCGCGGGCGACGATGGTGGTGAGCACCTGCTCCCAGCGAGGCAGCTCAGCCAGCCATGGATCGGCCACTGGCCGCAGTCGCCAGCCCGCCGCGGCCAGCCGGTCGAGTGCAGCTTGCACCGCATGCCCGACCTCTGGGGTCACCGACGGGTCCGCAAGCTGCGCCGTGAGCACGCCGATGGTGTGGCCGCTCGCCGGGACCGATTCGCCGGCGGCGGCAGACGGCCAGCCGGCCAGGACCGCCAGCAGATCGGCGGCGTCGGCGGCCGAGGCGGTCAGCGTGCCCACGTGGTCGCAGGTTGGCGCCAGCGGGAACACGCCATCGTCGGGCACCAGGCCGTAGGTCGGCTTAAGCCCGGTGACGCCGCAGTAGGCGGCCGGGATCCGGATCGACCCGCCCGTATCGGTGCCGAGGGCGAGCCGGCAGACGCCCGCCGCCACCAGGGCTGCGGATCCGCCCGATGAGCCGCCCGAGGTACGGGACGGGTCGCGCGGATTGCGAGTATCGCCGATGTCGGGACTGGCGAACCCGGCCGCGTATTCCAGGCACTGCGTACTGGCGAACACTTCCGCGCCGGCCGCGCGCAGCCTGACGATCACCGCAGCGTCGGCGGGTGCCGGCGCGGGGTCGCTGGCCGGACTCCCGCACCGGGTCGGCAGCCCTGCCACGGCGATGATGTCCTTCACGCCGACAGGCAGCCCGCCGAGCCGGCCGGCCGCTGCGCGCGCTGGCGCTCCCGCGACCGACACGACTGCGTTGAGCGGCCTGCCCAGCCGGTCCAGGCGCTCGTAGGCGGCCAGCAGGTCAAGGTTCGCCCGCGCTAGGCTCCGCTCGCCACGCTCGATAGCCGCGATCAGTTCCTCCATCCGGCGCAGCAGGAAGCCTTCCAGCGGCGCGAGCAGCGCAGGCACCTCGGTGCGCCGGTGGCGCACGGCAAGGTCGCGGTAAATACCCGAGTGCGACTTTGCTGACCGCCGGTTGAACTCCGCCAGCCGGTCGAGCGAGCCCGGCAGGTCGGCCGGATCGAAGCCGTCGAGCGGCAGCACCGGGACTGGCGCCTGCCGGATCACCTCGGTGGCGACGGCGAGCAGCAGGTGGCGGTAGGCCGGATCGGCCAGCACCTCGTGGATCGGGAGGTCGCTCACCGCGGTTGCGATGAGGGTGGCGCCGTAGGCTTCCTTACCCCACAGATAGCCGAGTATTTCGGTGGTCGCCTGCGCGTCGGCGATGTCGGCGGTGAGGGCCAGCACGCGCTCGCTCAGCGTGCCATCCAGCTCGCCGATCATGAAGGCAGCCCGGTTCCCGCGCAGCACGACACCCGGCTCGAGGACGTCCGCGCCGAAGTTCACCATCGCCTCGACGACCCGATCCTGGCCGACCGCCGACCTGAGCGCGGCCGACGGCAGCCCGTTCTGCAGCGAGACGACGAACCCGTCCCCGGCCAGCCGGCTGGCGAGCACAGCGGCGGCGGCCGGCGTGTGATGCGCCTTGACCGCCAGCAGCACCGGGCCATCGAGCCGCTGCGGCAACTCGGCCGGAAGCACGGCGCGCGGATGCACGGTGAACTGTTCCACCGGGCCGGTGATGGTGATCCCGGCGCCGTTGACTGCGCGTACCACGGCCGGATCCGCATCGCTGACCAGAACCTCGTGGCCGTCGCGGACGAGCCCGGCGGCCACGGTCCCGCCGATCGCACCGCAACCAATCACGACATACCGCACGGCGTGCACGTTACAGCACTGTAAAGCTCTGTAAACAGCCGCCAGCGACTATTTACAAGTCGCTAACGTGTCCCCCAGCCTTGGTTAGGCAAAGGTTTGCGTACTGGTGTTTCCGGAAGCACGCCAACACAAGAAGCACGGCACACAACAAGTGTCAGCTCCCCCGCCGGGATCCCGCCCCGGCACCACTTCCTACGGCGACTACCGCGACGGGCAGCGGCCCGCCGCGCGGACACTGACCGGAGCTGCAAGTGAAACATCGAACTGCCCTGCGGAAGGGCCTCATCGCTTCGAGCACCGCCGCCGCACTCGTGGTGCTGGCTGCCTGCGGGTCGGGCAGCCCATCGTCTAACGGCACCAAGAGCTCGGGCGGCCCCGTGCATGGCGGCAACCTCGTTTTTGCCAACCCGCAGGATGCCCAGTCCATGGACGAGTCGACCGTCTTCGACAACAACTCGATCTGGATCATCGAGCAGATCACCCAGCCGCTGTACACGGTCACCAGCAACGGCAAGGGCGTGCAGCCGTGGCTTGCGACGGGCTACACCGAGTCAGCCAATCACCTGACCTACACCTTCACGCTCCGCAAGGGCGTCAAGTTCTCCACTGGCAAGGTCATGACCTCAGCGGACGTCAAGTTCTCGCTGGAGCAGACGATGGCCGCCTCGGCCGGCTGGGGTTACATCGACGCGGCGATCAAGTCGGTTGGCGATCCGTCGCCGTCCACCGTGGTGGTCAACCTCAAGTACCCGTGGGCACCGCTCCTGGCCGACCTGTCGCTGTTCGCCAACGGCATCGTGCCGGCGGGCTACGGCGGCAAGACCGCCGCGCAGTTCTACCAGGCTCCGGTCGGCACCGGCCCGTTCAAGTGGGACTACTGGCACAAGGGCCAGGGCCTCAAGCTGGTGAAGAATCCGTTCTACTGGCAGCCGGGTCTGCCGTACCTGAACAGCGTGACCTGGACCGACGTGCCGAGCGACAACACCAGGGAGCTGCAGGTCAAGGGCGGCCAGGCGCAAATCGACCAGTTCCCGGCGTGGTCGACCGTCAGTGCGCTGAAGTCGACGCCGGGCGTGGACATGGACCTGTTCAACTCGACCGAGACGAACTACCTGGCCTTCAACGAGAACGTGAAGCCGTTCCAGGACGTGCACGTGCGGCGCGCCATCTCGCTCGCGATCAACCGGAACGCGCTGGTCAACGCGGTGCTGTTCGGCAACGGCAAGCCGGCCAACTCGCTCTTCCCGCCGCAGGTGCCGTACTACGACTCCAGCACTCCTGGCTACCAGTACAACCTGACGCAGGCAAAGCAGCAGATGGCCGCGTCGAGCGTGCCGCACGGCTTCACCACCACGATCCTGATCCCGTCCGGGAACGACGACTATGCCACCATCGCGACCATCGTGCAGAACGAGCTGAAGCCGCTGGGCATCAAGATCAACGTCCAGACCTTGGACCCGAACACCGCCAATGCCAACTTCCAGAGCCTGAAGTACGACATGAGCCTGACGCTGTGGACGATGGACATCCCCGACCCGGACGAGCTGGCTACCTTCGGGCTGGATCCCAAGTCCGGCGCCAAGTCGTTCTTCACCGACTACGACAACCCGACGGTGATTCAGGACGTCCACAAGGCCGAGCAGATCACTACGCCGTCGGTCCGCCAGTCGCTGTACAACGTCGTGCAGACCGACGCCGCGCAGGACGCGTTCATGGCGTTCCTGTACTACTCGCCGTACCCGTACGTGACCACGTCGAACGTGCACGCCTTCGACGTCACCCCGCTCGGCAACTACCACATGCAGGACGTATGGATCAGCAAGTAGGGGCGTACCCAACCAACGCTGTCAGCCGATAACACTGGAGGTGGGCCGTGGGCCGCATGACCTTCGTGATCAGGCGCCTGCTGCTGCTGGTGCCGACGGCCATCGGGGTGACGATCATCGCGTTCTTCATGATCCACCTGATCCCCGGTGACCCGGCCAGGACCATTCTGGGCATCCACGCCACGCCGAAAGCGATCGCGATTTTGCATCGGCAGTGGGGCCTGAACCGGCCGCTTGCGAGCCAGTACTGGCTGTTCATGGACAGGTTGCTGCACGGCAACCTGGGCCAGAGCCTGTACTACAACGTGCCGGTGGCACACCTGGTCACGAGCCGGCTCCCGGCCACCCTCTGGCTGATCTGCTACGCGGCGGTGATCGCGGTCGTGATCAGCGTCCCGCTGGCAATGATCGCGGCGAGCCGCAAAGACGCCGTCCGCGATCACATCGTCCGGGCCGTGCCGCTGCTCGGTCTCGGGATGCCCGCCTTCTGGCTGGCGCTCATCCTGCAGACCGAGCTAGCGGTCCGGTTCCGCCTCTTCCCCGTCACCGGATACGGGTCCGGGGTGGTGGGACACCTGCACTCGATGTTCCTGCCCAGCCTGGTGGTGGCGATCGCGCTGTGCCCGGTGGTCATCCGCAGCCTGCGGGCCAGCATGCTGAACGTGCTCGGCGCCGAGTTCGTCACTACCGCGCGGGCCAAGGGCGTCGGCTCGCTGCGGCTGTTCGTCCGCCACGTGCTGCGCAACGCCGTGATCCCGGCGGTCACGGTGCTGGGCATCAACATCGGGTTCCTGATCGGCGGCACGCTCATCGTCGAGCAGGTCTTCGCGGTGCCGGGCATCGGCAGCCTGATGATCAACTCGATCTTCCAGCGCGACTTTCCGGTCGTCCAGGCCATCGCCCTGGTCTTCGGCGTCATGGTCGTACTGGTCAACCTGCTGACCGACGTCGCCTACGCGGCGCTAGACCCGAGAGTGAGGTTCGACCGGTGAGTGCCATCGCTCTCGCGCCCGCGGTCACCGAGCGGGCCACTCCGCGCCGCGCCCACTGGTACCGGCAGCCGGCTCTGCTGGCCGGCCTCATCATCGTCGCGCTGATCTTGTTCGTGTGCATCGCGGCGCCCCTGTTCACCTCGTACAACCCGGACACGCAGAACCTCAACGCCACCCTGCAGAGCTTCAGCGGGCACCATCTGCTCGGCACCGATCAGGAGGGCCGCGACACGTTCACCCGGCTCCTGTATGGCGGGCGGACTGACCTGCGGATCGCGTTCATCGCGGTGCTGTTCCCGTTCGTGCTCGGCACGATCCTCGGCAGTGTGGCCGGGTACTTCGGCGGCTGGGTCGACATGATCATCATGCGGCTCGTGGACATCGTCGTCGCGTTCCCGTTCTTCGTGCTGGTGATCGCGCTGGTATTCGTGCTGGGCGCGGGCGAGCGCAGCATCTACGTCGCCATCACGCTGGTCGGCTGGGTGTCCTACGCCCGCATCGTGCGCGGCGAGATCCTCGTCGCCAAGCGTCAGGAGTACGTGCTGGCCGCGCAGGCGGGCGGCCTGTCCAGCCTGCGCGTCATGGCCAGGCACCTGCTGCCCAACGTGATCACGCAGGCCATCATCTATGCGATGTCCGACATCGTGCAGGACATCCTGGCCATCGTCACGCTTAGCTATCTCGGCCTCGGCATCCAGCCGCCCGCCCCGGACTGGGGGACCATGATCGCCGACGGGCAGAACTTCCTCACCACCCACTGGCAGCTCACCACGATCCCCGGGCTGGCAGTCGTCGTGACCGGGCTCGGGCTCTCGCTGATCGGCGACGGCCTTGCCGACCTGCTCCGACCGGGCCAGTCATGACCGGCATAGCCGGGGCCGCCGGAGACCTGCTGACGGTCAGCGACCTGCACGTGCGCATCCACGCCCGGCACGGCGTTGTCCGGGCCGTGGACGGCGTCTCGCTCGAGGTCCCCGCCGGCGAGGCCGTCGGCCTGGTGGGTGAGTCCGGCTCGGGCAAGAGCATGACGCTGCGCGCCATCCTCGGCGTCCTGCCGCCGGAGGCGCAGATCACCGCCGGCCAGGTCGTGCTCGATGGCACCGACCTGACCCAGCTGGACACCAGGCAGCTCAACAACTTCCGCGGCCCCAAGATCGCCATGATCTTCCAGGAGCCGATGAGCGCACTCAACCCGGTCATGCGCGTCGGCCCGCAGATCGCTGAAGGCCCGCTGGTCCACCTCGGCCTGACCCGGGCGCAGGCAGCCGAGCGCGCGCTCGACCTGATGCGCCGCGTGGGCATCCCCGACCCCGAGCGCCGGTACCGGTCCTTCCCGCACGAGTTCTCCGGCGGCATGCGGCAACGGGTGATGATCGCGATGGCGCTGGCGTGCGACCCGGCACTGATTCTCTGCGACGAGCCGACCACGGCGCTGGACGTGACGATCCAGGACCAGATCCTCCGGCTGCTGGCGAAGCTGTGCCGGGAGTCGGGCACGAGCCTGGTGTTCGTGACCCACGACCTGCCCGTGGTGGCCCAGGTCTGTCATCAGGTCGCGGTCATGTACGCGGGCCGGATCGTGGAGCGGGGCAGCGTGCAGGAGATCCTGACCAGCCCCCAGCACCCCTATACGCTCGGCCTGGTCGGCTCCGCGCCCGATATCGACCACCCGCGGGCGTCGCTAACCGCGATACCCGGCGCGCCGCCGAGCCTGGTCAGCCCGCCGCCGGGCTGCCGGTTCCACCCCCGGTGCAAGTTCGCCGAGCAAGACTGCCAGGAGATCGAGCCGCCCCTGCTGCTTCTGGCGGGCGGGCGGGCAACCGCCTGCCTGCACCACGAACGGTGCAGCGAGGTCGCCGAGATGGAAGGGGCCGGACAGTGAGCGCGCAAGCTGAGATCTCCCCGGATGCCTCGGTCACCGAGCCGCCGGAGCCGCTGCTGGAGGCGGCGGGCCTGTCCGTCACGTTTACCGTCGCCTCGGCCATCGCCGCCCGGCTGCGCCATGCTGAACGCCACCTGCACGCGGTGGACGGCGTTGATCTGCGGATCGAACGAGGCGAGGCGCTGGCCCTGGTGGGCGAGTCCGGCTCCGGCAAGTCCACGCTGGCGCGAGCGCTGACCGGACTGGTCGCACCAGACCGGGGCGAGATCAGGCTGGATGGCCGGGTGCTGCGCGGGCGCCGGTCTAGCGCGGACCACCGCAAGATCCAGATGGTGTTCCAGGACCCGTACTCCTCGCTGAACCCCCGGCTGACAGTCGGCGGCGTGCTGCACGAACTGCTGCGCGTGCATCATGTGGTGGCACGCAGCGAGGTCGCGGCACGAGCCACGGAACTGCTGCGGATGGTTGGCCTGAGCGAGGAAGCCGTGCACGCCTTCCCGCGGCAGTTCTCCGGCGGCCAGCGGCAGCGAGTTGCCATCGCCCGGGCGCTGGCGCTCCAGCCCGAGCTGCTGGTGGCTGACGAGCCGGTCTCGGCGCTGGACGTCAGCGTGCAGGCCACGATTCTCAACCTGCTCCAGGACCTGCGCGCCGACCTCGGCCTCACGCTGCTGCTCATCTCGCACAACCTGGCGGTCGTCCGGCACCTGTGCGACCGTGTCGCGGTGATGTACCTGGGCCGGATCATCGAGGTCGCGCCCACCGAGACGCTCTTCGCACGGCCGCGGCACCCGTACACCATCGGCCTGCTCGCGGCGATACCGCGGCTGACCTTCGCCGAGGAGGGCGACTCCCCCGCCATCGCCGGCGACCCGCCCAGTCCGCTGCGGCTGCCGACCGGCTGCCGGTTCCGGACTCGCTGTCCCATCGCCCAGCCGGTCTGCGCGGAGCAGGACCCGGCGCTGCTGACCTCAGCCACCGCGCCCGGGCACAATGTCGCCTGCCACTTCGCTTTCGACGACGTGCGCAAAGATGGGACCGCTGACACAAGCGGCAAGGGAGCGGCGTCATGAAGGTTTTCCTGTCGACCGACATGGAAGGCACGGCGGGGATCGTCGACTGGGAGCAGTGCGTCGGCGACGGCCCGCAGGCGGCGGCCGGGCGGCGGCTGCTGCTGGCCGAGGTCAACGCCGCGATTGAGGGCGCGCTCGACGGCGGCGCCACCGAGGTCGTCGTCAACGACTCGCACTCGACAATGCGCAATCTGCCGGCCGCGGAGCTGGCCGGCCAGGCCGCCTACATCGCGGGTAGCTACAAGCCGCTCTACATGATGCAGGGGCTGGATGACAGCTTCGATGCGGCGGCATTCATTTCCTACCACGGGTCAGTCGGTGCAGCTGCTGGCCTGTCGCACACCTATAACCCGCGGGCGGTGGTGGAGGCCAGGCTGGATGGTACGGTCACCGGCGAGGCCGGCATTAATGCCCTGGTGGCGGCCCACTACCGGGTGCCCGTCGTGCTGGTCACCGGGGACCGCTGCGCGTGCGAGGAGACGGCGGCCTTCGTGCCCGAGGTGTACCAGGCGGTGGTCAAAGAGCACGTCAGCCGGCTCGCCGCCCGCAGCTTGCACCCAGACCAGGCGTGCTCGCTGATCCGGGGCCAGGCGAAGCAGGCCGTGGCGGCCGCGGCCGCGGGCCGCGCCAGCCCGCCGACCTTCAGTCCAGGCGTCCTCGAGCTGTTCGTCCGGACCACCGATATCGCCGAGGCGGCGTCCTGGGTGCGCGGTGTCGAGCGGGCCGGCCCGCGGCAGCTGCGAATCCAGGGCGCTGACTTCCTCGCGACGTATCGTGCGTTCTGCGCGGCCATCCTGCTGACCAGGTCGGTCGCGGAAGCCGTGTAGCACATGGCACCACGTGGTGATCCGGCGGCCAGCGCCGGTGCCGCGTCCCGGCGTGCGACCCGCCTGGTCGACATCGCGAGCGCGCTTGGGCTCCACGTCTCCACCGTGTCCCGCGTGCTCAACGGCGACACCAGCATGTCCATCAGGCCGGAGACCGCGGCGCGCGTTCTCGCCGAGGCGAGGAGCCAGGGCTACCGTCCCAATGCCCTGGCCCGCGCGCTCAAGCGGGACCGCACGGGCGCGATCGCGTTCGTGATCCCGATGCTGCGCAACCCGATCTGGATCCGGCTTCAGGGCGGCGCGCTGCAGCGAGCCGCCGAGCGCGGCTACGTCGTCATGATCATGGACGAGCCGACTGACGAGCCGCGGCTGCCCGCCGACTACAGCTACCTGGTCAAGGAGAGCAGGGCCGACGGCTTGCTGCTGGCAACTGCCCTGCGCCCGGCGGCTGCGCGGCCGGCGCCGGTCCGGGCGGACGGGGCCGGCTGGCCCCTCGTCCCGCACGTCTACGTGAATCGCCGCGGGCCTGACTCCGGCAACGACGTGGTGATGGACGAAGCCGGTGCGATGGCGCTGTTCGTCGACCACGTAGCCACGCTCGGTCACCGCTGCCTCCTCGTCGTCGATGGCCCGCAGGAGGTCGACACCGTGCACCGCCGGGTCACCGCCGTCCGGCGCCATGCCCGGGCGCGCGGCATCGCGGTCACCGTGCGGCACGCCCCGGCCACCGAGGAAGGCGGCTTCGACGTGGTCCGGATGCTGCTTCGCGCCGGACAGTTCCCCACGGCCTGCGGGGTCGGCAGTCTCAACCAGCTCTTCGGCGTGCTCGCCGCGCTCCGCGAGGGTGGCGTCAGCGTGCCTGACGAGGCGTCGGTGGTCAGCTTCGATGAAGACCAGTGCCTCGGCTTCCTCGACGTCCCGGTGACCAGCGTCTGCATGCCACTGGCTCAGCTCGGCGGCGCGGCCGTCGACGCGCTGATCGCACGGATCGAGGGAACTGATGCGGGCCAGCCGGCCCACCGCGACGTCATGGTCGGCGAGCCGATGTTCCTCGTGCCCCGTGCCTCCGTCGCCGCTCCGCCCGCCACCACGAAGGGGACTCGATGACCGCAGCACTGACGGGCCGGACAGCCGTTGTCACCGGCACGGCGCAAGGCATCGGCACCGCGATCGCCGACGCGCTCGGGGCCGATGGCGCAAAGGTGCACCGCGTGGATAAGGACGGTGCTGACAACGACCGGGCCGACCTGTCCGACGCGGCCGCCGTGCGCGAGTACTTCGCCGGCCTCGGCCCGGTTGACGTGCTGGTCAACTGTGCCGGCGGCGTGTGCGGCCAGGTCGGCACGCCGCTGGAGGAGGTGACCGAGGAAGACTGGCGCGCGATCGTGGACGCGAACCTCACCACCGCGTTCCTGTGCACCCGCGCGGTGATCCCGGCCATGAAACAGCGCCGCTGGGGCCGGATCGTCAACATCTCCTCGGCCGCCGGCCTCACCGTCAGCAAGACCGGCATCCAGGCCTACACCAGCGCGAAGGCCGCGCAGATCGGCTTCACCCGCCAGATGGCCCACGACCTGGGACCGTTCGGGATCACGGTCAACTGCATCGCCCCCGGCTTCATCCGGTCGAACCCGACGACGGAGGCGCAGTGGGACGACTACGGCCCGCAGGGCCAGCAGCGCCTGCTCGAGGGCATCGCCACCCGCCGCCTCGGCGACCCCGCCGACATCGCCAACGGCGCGCAATTCTTCGCCTCGCCTCGCTCCGGCTGGGTCACCGGCCAGGTCATCGCGATCGACGGCGGGAGCGCACTGCTGTGAAGGCAACACTGCTGTGACGCTGACCTTCGGTCCAACCGAGGATTACATCCGGGACCTGGCCGAGCTTGTCGCCGTGCCCAGCGTCAGCCGGGACGCCAGCTCGCAGGTCATGCGGACGGCCGCCGACTGGCTGGCCGCTCGCCTCGCGTTCGCGCGCGGCCGGGTCGAGCCGACGGCCGGTCACCCCGTCGTCCGTGGCGAATGGCTTGGTGCGCCCGGCGCGCCGACGGTTCTCATCTATGGTCACTACGACGTCCAGCCGACGGGCGACGAAGCCGAGTGGAACAGCAGCCCGTTCCGGCTCACCGTGGACGGGGATGTGCTGCGCGGCCGGGGCGTCTCGGATGACAAGGGTCCCGCCTATATCGCGATGCAGGTCACCAGGGCGTTCATCGAGCAGGAAGGCGCACTGCCGCTCAACGTCAAGTTCCTGATCGAAGGCGAGGAGGAGATCGGCAGCCCGCACCTGCCCGGATACGTCACCGAGCACGCCGCCGAGCTGGCCGCTGACCTGGTCATCTCCGCCGACGGCGCGATGTGGCGGCCGGACGAGCCGTCGCTGTCTACGGGGTCGAAGGGCCTGGTCACGCTGGACATCGAGGTCACCGGGGCGGCCGGCGATCTGCACTCCGGCCGGTACGGCGGCGCGGTGCCGAACCCCCTGAACGCACTCTGCGACATCCTCGGGGGCCTGCATGACGGCGACGGCACCGTGGCGGTGGCGGGATTCTACGATGGCGTCAGCGAACTGAGCCGGGAGCGCCGGACCGAGATAGCCGGCATCCCTTTTTCGGAAACGGCGTTCTTGCGCCATCTCGGCCTGACGCACAGCTACGGGGAACGGGGGTACACCATTCTTGAGCGCCTCTGGGAACGCCCGACGCTGGAAATCAACGGCATCAGCGGCGGTGGCAAGTACACCGTGATACCGAGAACCGCGGTCGGCCACGTGTCCGCCCGGCTCGTTCCCGGTCAGGAGCCGGCTGCCGTCATCGAAGCCATTGCCAGCCACGTCGGCCAGCGCCGGCCTGCGGGGGTTGACGTGCAGGTACGCGCTGACCAGGCGCGGGAGCCTGCCTATACCATCGCCCCCGATCACCCGGCGATCACGGCCGCCAGCGCGGCCCTCGCTGCGGTCTACCCAGGACAGTCGGTCCTGCTCGCCAAGATCGGCGGGACGCTGCCCGCCGCGACGCTCTTCGAGCGGGTGCTGGGCAGCAAGACGCTGTTCTTCTCCTTCTCCACGTCCGATGAGAACCTGCACGCTCCCAACGAGTTCCTGCGGACCCGCAGGCTGCGTGAGGGCATGCGCGCCTGGGAAGTGCTAGTGCGGCTGCTCGCGGCCGGCCCGCACCGGCTGGCGACTGGAGGTCCGTGATGAGTGACACCCCGTACACCGCTTACTCCTACCTGCCCCCTGGGGCATTCCGCGAATTTGAGCTGGCGCCCGAGTTCGGCCGGGTGGCGGCCTATCAGGGGCCGGCGCTGACCGCCGCAGCGGAGCAGCGAGCGGCCACCTTGCTGCGGGACAGCCTGGTAATCAGCCTGCACGATCATCCGGTCCGCTTTCCCGCGCGGATGGAACTCACGCCGGAGTACAACCGGACGGGCCGGCAGCACGCCGCCTATGCGGGGCTGGCGGCGTCTGGCGTGACCGTTGTGTTCGACAACTTGATGGACGGCACCGCCTGCGTGACCGGCAACGCACCCTGGCGCTTCGACGACGTCGTCACCGACCTCGGCATGCGCCTGGCCGACCTCGCCCATGCCCGCGGCTTCCTCGCGGTCCGCACCGTCGCCGACATCGACGAGGCGCTGTCCTCGGGGCGGATCGGGCTGGTGTTCGGGCTCGAGGCGGCCACGCCGATCGAGAACGAGCTTGACCGCCTCGACGTCCTCTACGGCCTCGGCATCCGGCAGATCGGCATCGCCTACTCCGATGCCAACTCCCTGGGCAGCGGCCTGAGCGAGCCGGTGGACGGCGGGCTGACGGCGTTCGGCCACCGCGCGGTGACGCGGATGAACCAGCTGGGCCTGGCGATCGACCTGTCGCACTCGTCGGACAAGACAAGCCTGGACGTCTGCGCGCGTACCGAGAAGCCGGTGCTCATCACCCACGCGGGGGCCCGTGCAGTCTGGGACACCCCACGCATGAAGCCGGACGCGGTGCTCCGGGCGACGGCGGAGACCGGCGGAGTAATCGGCATGTCGGCCGCGCCGCATACCACGCTCTCCCGCGAGCATCCGCGGCACAGCATCGAGTCCGTGATGGACCATTTCAAGTACTGCGTCGACCTCGTCGGCATCGAGCACGTCGCATTCGGCCCGGACACGCTCTATGGCGATCACGTGATGCTGCACAAGATCTTTGCGCACCTGCTCAGCCTCTCGGCCACCCGGGGGCCCGCGTTCGACCCGGTCGAGTACGTCGATGGGCTGGAGAACCCGACGGAGAACTTCGGCAACATCTGCCGCTGGCTGGTTCAGCACGGCTACTCCGACGACGAGATCCGCGCGGTGCTCGGCGAGAACATCTACCGAGTCCTCAAGGCCATCTGGGTCACCCCTTGATTCCCACTGCGTGACTAACGTCACAGGGTGGTTAGCTCCGGTGTGGTGGGTATGCCGGTCTACCCGATCCCTGGAGGTAACCATGAGCAACCGGCTCACCGTGCTGCGCGCGCTCAGCGTGCTCGGGGCAGCCGGAGGAGTCGCGCTTGCGGGTTGTAGCAGCGCGACGACGGCGGCTGGCGGCGTGTCCGCGACGACCACCGGCGCTGGCCCGACCGGAGCGCTGCTGCGCCAGGCGGCAGCGAAGACCGCCGCGGCGTCGGGCGCACGCGTCAGCGGCCACGCCACCCTGGCGGGTGCGACCGGCGCTGGCAGTGCTGCCGCGCTCCACGTCAGCGACTCGGGCGTAGTGAGCTTCCCGCGCCGGGCAGCAGCTATGACAGTGATCGTGCGGGGCGGCCCGGTCCTGCATGTCCGCCTGATCGGGGCGTCGGTCTACGAGCGCGAGTCCGGCCAATCACGCTGGAGCAGGGTGAGCCAGGCGTCGCAGGCGCGGTCGGTGGCCACCACCATGCTGACGCCAGGCGACCCGGCCACCGTGATGGATTACCTGCGCTTCCCGGCCACGTCGGTGACCAGGGTCGGCACTCAGACCGTGGGCGGCGTGCCGACGACCGAGTACACGGCCACGCTGCACCCCTCGATCGAGACCAGCAAGCTGGGGATGCCGCTGCACGTGTGGATTGACCGTCAGGGCCGGGTCCGGCAGGTGACCATCGCCGTGCTGACGCAGGTGACCGCCTCGCCGGGGGCAGCAGCGACTCGCAGCGTGGACAGCATGAACCTGACGGTGGACTTCAGCGACTTCGGCATCCGGCCCGTCATCTCCGCGCCTGCGAACTAGGCAGAGCGGTGACGGGACGGTAACGCCCGCAAGGCGCCCTGGCAACCAGATCGTTAACAGCTACGGTGCGCTGTCTCGATCCCGCTACGCCGGTTGCGGCGCATCGGTGAATCTGATGCCATAATCCCGCATGCTTGTCGTGTCAGGCCACGTGCGGCATCGCAGCGGGTTGGGGGACGGGTGGCGGGACGCCGGATACGGCCCGCTCTTGCGGTGCCGACGCTATTTGCCCTGGTATTGGCATTCGTCGCGTTAACAGCCGGCTGCGGCGCCGCCAGCGCGCCCGTGGCGGCACGGCCGGCCGGGTCGGCCGCGAGCACCGGCATCCGGTTGCCCGCCTCCCCCGACCCCGGCCCGGTGCGGCTGACCGAAACCGGCAGCACGCTGCTGTATCCACTGCTGGGCAGCTGGGCAGCGGCGTATGGCCAGCAGTTCCCGCAGGTGTCCCTGACGACCGCGGCAACCGGATCTGGCGTCGGCATCTCTGCCGCAGCAGCGGGCACGGTGGACATCGGCGCGTCCGATGCTTACCTGTCCGCCGGCGACCTGGTGCAGAACCCGACGCTGCTGAACATCCCGCTGGCGATCTCCGCACAGCAGGTCAACTACAACCTGCCGACCCTGCCGGCTGACGTGCACCTCCAGCTGACCGGCACCGTCCTGGCGCAGATGTACTCAGGCGCGATCACCACCTGGAACAACCCGGCTATCGCCGCCCTCAACCCAGGCGTGCGGCTGCCCGCGACCCGGGTCGTGCCGGTGCGCCGAAGCGACAGCTCCGGCGACACGTTCCTGTTCACCAGCTACCTGGCCAGCGGCGACCCGGCCTGGAATACCGACATCGGGCACGGCACCATGGTCGGCTGGCCGCACGTTGCTGGCGAGCGCACGGAGCACGGCAACGCCGGCATGGTCAGTGGGTGCAAGCTGACGCCTGGCTGCGTCGCCTATATCGGCATCTCGTATCTCACCCAGGCGCTCGGCGGCGGGCTGGGCGAGGCCAAGCTGGTGAACGCCTTGGGCCGATTCGAGCTCCCGACCCGCACGACGATGGCCGCGGCGGCCGCCGCGTACTCCTCGTTGCTGCCGCCCAACGAGACCATCTCGATGATCAGCGGTCCTGCCGCCGGCGGCTATCCGATCGTCAACTACGAGTACGCGATCGTCAGGAAGCACCAGGCCACTCCCCGAGACGCTCGCGACCTGCAGGCCTTCCTGCACTGGGCGATCACCACCGGCAACCAGGACAGTTTCCTGGCGACGGTCCGCTTCCAGCCGCTGCCTGGCCCGACGGTGCAGCTTGCCGACGCGCAGATCGCGGAGATCAAGTGAGCGCCGCCCCCGCGGCTCTGCCGCTTTCCCGTGGCGTGCTCCCCCGCCTCGCCGTGAGCACGCCGCGGACCATCGGCCTGCTGATGGCTGGCCTGGTGGCGCTCTGCCTGCTGTGGGGGGCGATCGGCGCCTGGACCGCCGACGTACATGCCGCGGCGGCCACGCAGGTGGTGCGCACTCGCGAGCCGCTGAGCCTGACCGCGCGGCAGATGTACCAGGCGCTGTCCGACGCGGACGTCACCGCGACGACGGCCTTCTTGACCGGGCCGGACGAGTCGCTCGCCGCGCGGCAGCGCTACCAGCACGACATCTCGCTGGCCGCCACCAGGCTTTCGGAGCTGCAGGGCGCGGAAGCGACGTGGGCGGCCGGCCCGGCCGCTGCCAGCCTGGCCACGGTCGCGGCGAGCCTGCCCGTGTACCACGCGTACGTCGCGCAGGCGCAGTCCGACTATGCCTTCGGTTTCGAGTCGACCGGCAGTGGTTTCCTGACCGAGGCGTCCGAGGTCATGCACCTGACGCTGCTCCCCGCGGCACGGCGGATCTACGCCGATACCAATGCCAGGCTGACTGCGAGCAGCGCGGCGGCAGCGGGCCTGCCGACGGTGGTGATCACGCTCGCTTTGTCGGTGGTCCTCGGCTGGGTGCTGTACCGCGCGCAGCGGTGGCTGTCCCGGCGGACGCGGCGCATCGTCAACTACGGGCTGCTGGGCGCCTCCGTGGCCCTGGGCATCGTTGCGGTCTGGCTGGTGGTGAGCTTCGCGGTAGGCCGGGCCGACCTGAACCGTGCCGAGGCGCACGGCTCGGTGCCCGTGGAGGCGCTGGCCCAGGCGGCGATCACGGTGCAGCGAGCGCGCGGCGATCAGATGCTGAACCTGATCTCCCGGAGCGGCACCAGCTCGTTCCTGGGCGACTTCAACACTGCGCGCCGCCAGACAGGTCCCGGTGCCGGTTCGCTGCTCGCCCGGGCCGCCGCGGGATCCACCAGCAGCGGTGCCGTCCGCGCGCTCGCCGCGGCCGACTCCGAGGCACATGGCTGGTACCAGCTCGGCGAGCACGTATTTACTCTCGACAGCCAGAACCGCTACACACAGGAGACGAACCTGGTGATCGGGTCCGGACCGGGCTCGTCCGCCGCCGGATTCAGCCGCCTGCAGCGTGACCTGAGCGCCGCCATCACCGCGGACCAGGCGAACTTCGCGGCGTCCGCGAACCGTGGCGCCGGCGCCCTCACCGGCCTGTCGGCGGCTTTCGCCATCGCCGCGCTCTTCATGGCCGCCGGCTGTGCCTGGGGCCTGTCCCGGCGCCTTGCGGAATACCGGTGAGCTCGATGACTGGTGGCCGGCTGCCGTGACCGGCGCGATCCGCACCAGGGACGGGGCTGCCGCAGCGGTGCGTGCGGCCGCGGCCGAGCGCGACACGATCCAGGCCAACCTGCTCGAACTCGATGGCAGCCTGGGCAAGCGCCTGCTGGCCGGCGCCGCGCTCGCTGGCCAGACCGAGGCGCGGTGGGCCCGGACAGAGCACGAGCTGACCGCGCTGTGGCAGACGTTCACCGCCTACTCGACCGTGATCGACCGCGCGGCCGAGATGGCCGGCGGCCTGGGGCGGTCGGCGGCAGCGCGGATCGCCGAGATTTCCGCTCTGCTCAGCGGCCCGTCGGTGCGACTGACCCGGCCACCCGCGCCACTTGGCCACCGGGAACTCACCGCCGACGGCAGCACCGAGCTCACCGTGGCTGCCGCGATCGCCGAGATGCGCCGCAGCTATGCCTCGGTGAGCGAGGTCTGCGCAGCGGCCGAGACAGTCTGGACCGAGATGACCGCGCGGCTGCAGCGGGCCGCTCAGGGCCTAGCCAGCGCACGGGACGCGGCGAGCGGGATCGGCGACGAGGCGCTGGCCGCCGCGCTGGTAACAGCAGAAGACACCGCCGCCACGCTGCGAGCCACGCTCAACCGCGATCCGCTGGCGTTGTGGCAGGTCAGCCACGTGGACGCGCGGCTGCCGGACGCGCTCGACCGGCAGGTAGCGGCGGCCGCAGCCCGGGGCACCGAGCTGGCCGCACTCCGCGACGGCGCCGTCCACCGGATCGGCGCGGTCAACGCCGGCCTTGCGGCCGCGCGCCACGCCTGGCTGGACGCCGCCGACACGCAGCAACGGGCCGCCAGCCGGATCGCGGGCGTCAGCGCCAGGCAGCCGCCGGATCTAGACGCACTGGCCGCGCGCGCTTCGGCGCTCGACGGACTACAGGCAGCGGGCCGGTGGACCCGGCTGGCCAGTGAGCTTGCCGCAGTCGAGCGCGACGTAGCGCGCGCAAGCGCCCAGGCCCGCGCCGCGCAAGGGGCAGCGGTGGCCCAGCTTGCCCGCCGTGACGAACTGCGTGGCCTGCTCGAAGCCTACCGGGCCAAGGCCATCGGCCGTGGCGGCGCGGAGCACCCCGGGCTGCTGGCGGCCTATGAGCTAGCCAGGGACCTGCTGTGGACCGCGCCCTGCGACCTCGACGCCGCGGCGGCCGCCGTGCAGGGCTACCAGCAAGCGGTGCAGGCGCTGCCCGCGGCGGCGGGGCGGCAGCCATGACCAGTACACAGACAGCGGAGGCAGCCGCGGTGGCATGTGCCCGGCCAGGCTGCAACGGCACCATCGAGGACGGCTACTGCAACATCTGCGGCCTCGCACCCGCGCCGGCCGCCGTCGTCCCGGCCCAGCCGGCTGGCGCAAGCGCGGCCAGCGGCACAGGCTCGGCCAGTGTCGCCGGCTCGGCCAGTGTCGCCGGCTCGGCCAGCATGCCGGGAGCGGGCAGCCGGCGGACGCGATCAGGCAGCACTCGCTCTTCCCGGGGCCGGCTCGGCGCCGGGCTCATCGACATCCCGCCGGTGCCAGCGCGGGATCCGGCCACCGCCGTGCTCGCGGACCCCGAGGTGCCCGAAAGCAAGCGGTTCTGCGGCGTCTGTGATTGCTCGGTCGGCCGCAGCCGCGGTGACCTGCCGGGGCTGGCCGAGGGCTTCTGCCCGCACTGCGGCGCCAGGTTTTCCTTCACCCCTAAGCTCGAGCCCGGCGAGATCGTCAACGGGCAGTACGAGGTCATTGGGTGCCTGGCCCACGGCGGACTCGGCTGGATCTACCTGGCCACCGACCACAACCTCAGCGACCGCTGGGTAGTCCTGAAGGGCCTGCTCAATGCCGGGGACGCGGCCGCGCAGGAAGCTGCCGTCGCCGAGCGTCGGTTCCTCGCCGAGGTCGAGCACCCGAACATCGTCGGCGTCTATAACTTCGTCCAGCATCCCGATCGCCACACCGGGGAACCGACCGGCTACATCGTGATGGAGTATGTCGGCGGCCAGTCGCTGCGGCAGATCCTGCTAGCCGCGCGGGCCAGCGGGGAGTCTCTGCCGGTACCAGTCGCCCTCGCATACGCGATCGAGATCCTGCCGGCACTTGGTTACCTGCACAGCCGTGGCCTGGTGTACTGCGATTTCAAGCCGGACAACGTCATCCAGACCGAGGAACAGCTCAAGCTCATCGACATGGGCGGGGTGCGGCGGATCGACGACCAGGACAGCCCCATCTACGGCACCGTGGGCTACCAGGCGCCGGAGATCGCCGCCGCAGGACCGTCGCCAGGCTCCGACCTCTACACCGTCGGCCGAGCTCTGGCCGTGCTGACGTTCCAGTTCACCGGCTACCAGAGCCTGTTTAAGCACAGCCTGCCAGACCGGGCTGGCGTGCCCGTGCTGCGCGAGCACGACTCGCTCCTGCGCGCACTGCGGCGCGCCACCAACGCCGACCCCGGTCTGCGCTTCGAGTCGGCTGGCGAGATGGCCGAGCAGCTCACTGGCGTGCTGCGGGAAGTGCTATCAAGGGCGGACGGGCATCCTCGCCCCGGCTTCTCCACCTTGTTCAGTGGCGAACTGCAGGCAGTCGGGGTGCCCGCTCCGCCGGAGGACGGCGACCCGGTCGCGATGTGGGCGCCGCCAGCGACGGGCGACATCGTGGCCGGCCTGCCGGTACCGGTTGTCGACAACGCCGATCCTGCTGCGGGCTTCCTCGCCACGCTCAGCACCGTGGGCCCGGCGCAGCGCCTGGCCGCCCTGGCCGCCGCGGTCGGCGGCGAGCAGGGTATCCCGCCAGCCGTCGCGGACTCACCCGAGACCAGGTGCGCACTGGCTCGTGCGCTGATCCTGGCCGGTCAGCCGGACCAGGCGCGGCCCGTGCTCGCCACGGCCGGCGGCGACGCGGCCGACTGGCGCGCCCAGTGGTATGGCGGCCTGCTCGGGCTGGCCGTCGGCGATGGCCGCGCCGCACAGGCAGCGTTCGACGCGGTCGTCGACCTGCTGCCGGGCGAGCTCGCGCCGAAGCTCGCCCTGGGCCTGGCCGCGGAAATGACCGGCGAAAGCGCGGCCGCCGAGCGATTCCTGAACGTCGTGTGGACCCTCGACCGGTCCTTCGTGACTGCCGCCTTCGGGCTGGCCAGGATCAGGCTCGCGGCAGGTGACCGGGGCGGCGCAGTCAGTGCGCTGAGCGCGGTACCCGAGGCATCCAGCCAGCACGCCCCCGCGCAGGCCGCTGCCGTCTGGATCCGGCTGCTGCGGGGCCAGGACGAGGAGTTCGTCGCCGCCGACAATCTGGCCGCAGCGGCCGATGCGGTGAGCAAGCTCCGGATCGACCCGGTGCAGCGGCACGGCCTCGTCGGCGAAGTTCTGCGAGCCGCCCTCGATCGCATCCTGGCGCACCAACCGCTGTCCGGCCCGGTCCTCGGCTGTGATCCGGCCGAGCGCTCGCTCCGCTTCGGCCTGGAAGACAGCTACCGCGCGCAGGCACGGCTGGCTTCCGATGTGCGGCGGCGGATTGCGCTTGTCGACCTCGCGAACGACGTCCGGCCACGGACATGGACATGACCGGCGAGCCGTCCCGAGCATCCGCGCAGCCACGTACTTGCCCATCCTGCGGCGAGCCGGTCTGGGCTGGCGACAACTTCTGCGAGTCCTGCCGCGCCGACCTCACGACGGCTGACCGCGCGGGCCGCTGTGCGTTTTGCGAGTCGGGGATCGTATCAGCGGACGGGTACTGCGACTCGTGCTGGCGCAAGGCACCCGCCGCCCGAGATCACGTCCAGATCGACCTTGGTGTGCTGGCGGGCGTGACCGACCGGGGCCTGCGCCACGTGCGCAACGAGGACGCGATGGCCCTCGCCGCCGAGCCGACCCCGGCTGGCCGCACCGCGATCGCGGTCGTCTGCGACGGCGTGTCGGGCTCGGACCGGCCGGACGAGGCTGCGCGCGCCGCGGCCGACGCCGCACTTGAATTGCTGGTGGCAGCCGCGCGCGCCGGAACGGACCCGGCGGCGGCTTCGTCGCAGGCCGTGCAAGCCGCCCAGGCAGCAGTTGCCGCGCTGCAGCTGGCTGCCACCGAGAGTCAGCTGGAAGCACCCTCGGCAACCTTTGTGTCCGCGCTGGTCACCCAGCGTGAGGTGACCGTCTGCTGGCTGGGAGACAGCCGCGCGTACTGGCTGGATGCCCGGTCCCCGGCTGCGGCGCAGCGGCTCACCACGGACGACTCGCTCGCGGCCGAGATGGTATCGGCCGGCCTGCTGTCGGAGTCCGACGCCATGGCCTCCCCGCAGGCCCACATGGTGACCGGCTGGCTAGGTGCCGACGGCAGCCTGGCGTCGCCGCATCTGACCAGGTTCACGCCGCCTGGACCGGGTGTTGTGCTGTTGTGCTCGGACGGCCTGTGGAACTACGAGCCGGACGCTGGCAGACTCGCCGCTCGCGTCCAGCCGTCCGCGGACACTAGCCTGCTGCCCTCCGCTCGCTCCCTGGTCGAGTTTGCGCTCACGGCCGGCGGCCGCGACAACATCACCGTCGCGCTGGTCCTCTTCCCGACCGATTCTGCTAACCGATGAGGGAGCCGGACCCATGATCGCGGATGGCTTCACGGTAGAGGTATTCCAGAACGAGTTCCTGCCGGCCGGCGGCGCCGAGGTCAATGCCGTCGTGACGGTGACCTCGCTCGCTGACTCACCCGCAACCGCGGAGCAGCCGGCCCGGCAACAACAGCCCGGCCGCGCCGAGATCATCATCGTGGACTGCTCCAGGTCGATGGCATCGCCGTCGGCGAAGATCGCCGCGGCCAGGGCCGCGACCGTGGCCGCGATCGATGTGATCCGCGACGGTGTCGCCTTCGCGCTGGTCGCCGGGACGCACCGGGCCAGGCCGGTCTGGCCGCCGGACGGCAGTCTGGCGGTTGCCAGTGACCAGGCGAGGCGCGATGCCAGGGAGGCGGCCGCCCGGCTCGCCGCTGATGGCGGCACCGCAATCGGTCAGTGGCTCCGCCTCGCCCACACGATGTTCACCACGCATCCGGCCGCGCTCCGGCACGCGATCTTGCTCACCGACGGCAAGAACGAGCACGAGGCAGCGGCTGACCTCGATGCCGCCATCGATGCGTGCGAGGGCGTGTTCAGCTGCGACTGTCGCGGTGTCGGCACCGACTGGGAGGTCAGCGAGCTCCGCCGGATCTCTGCCCGCCTGCTCGGCACCGTCGATATCGTTCCCGACCCGGCCGGCCTGGCGGCTGATTTCGCCGCCATGATGACGACTGCGATGGGCAAGCAGCTGGGCGACGTGGCGCTCCGCGTCTGGACTCCGCAGCATGCGATGGTGAAGTTCGTCAAACAGGTGGCGCCCATGGTGGAGGACCTGAGTGACCGGGCAGCGCCGCAGGGGGCGCAGGCTGGCGACTACCCGACTGGCGCGTGGGGTCCGGGCGAGAGCCGTGACTACCACGTCTGCGTGCAGGTCAGCCCAGCCTCGATCGGGCAGGAAATGCTGGCCGCCCGGGTCAGCCTGCTCGCTGGACCCGAGGTCCTCGGCCAGGGCCTCGTCCGGGCGATCTGGACGGACGACGAGGCGCTGTCCACCCGGCTTAACTCGCAGGTGGCGCACTACACCGGGCAGGCCGAACTGGCTCAGTCGATTCAGGACGGGTTGGAAGCGCGCAAGCGCGGGGACGAGGAGGTTGCTACCGCCAGCCTCGGCCGGGCAGTCGCGCTCGCGCACGAGTCCGGCAACGAGGACACCGCTCGACTGCTCGCCAAGGTCGTCGAGGTGGTTGACGCACCGACTGGAACCGTGCGGCTGAAGAAGGCGGTCGCCGATGCTGACGAGATGGCACTCGACACCCGGTCGGTGAAGACGGTCCGGACCAGGAAGTAGCGACGATGACGACCTGCCAGCACGGCCATGACTCCGCTGACGAAGACTTTTGTCAGGTTTGCGGTATCCGCATCGACGCGACCGCGCTGGTTGCCGGGTCCGCCTCCGGTAGCGCGACGACCGCGGCCGGTGCGGCCGAGACCTGCCCCGCGTGCGGTGCCGAGCGCACCGGCCAGTTCTGCGAGGCGTGCGGGCTCGATTTCCAGACCACCGAGCCGGTACCGAGCGCGCCGAAGGCCAGCCCCGCCGTGCCCTCGCCGCGGCGCCCGCAGCCGGCCTGGGCAGCCGTAGTGACCGCAGACCGCGAGCATTACGAGCGGGTACGGGCCGAAGGCAGCCCGGAAGCCGCCAAGATCGAGTTCCCGGCCTACTGTCCCGTGCGCCGCTTCCCGCTGTCGGGCGAGGAGATGCGCATCGGCAGGCGCAGCGTTTCCCGGGGCCTCGCACCGGAGATAGACCTGACCGGACCGCCCACCGATCCAGGTGTCTCGCACTTGCACGCGGTGCTGACTCCCGAGCCTGATGGCAGCTGGGCGCTGCTCGACCCAGGCTCGTCCAACGGCACGCGCATTAACGGGACGGAGATACCCGCCGGCGCTCGGATACCGCTGCTGCACGGGGACCAGGTCTGCATCGGCGCCTGGACCACCATGCAGATCCTGCTCGGCTGACGCAGGACCAGGGCGGCTACTCCGCTTCCGGTCCGGCTAGACGCTGGACCGGGTGCTGCCGCCATCGACCTGGTAGGCAGCCCCGGTGATATACGACGCGCGCTCGGACGCGAGGAACGCGACCACGTCGCCTAGCTCGGCAGGATCGCCCACCCGGCCAAGCGGAATCGTCGCGGCGATCGCGTCGCGGCGAGCCTGCGCATCCGGGTCAGCGGCCGCGATACGCGCAGTCCGGAAGGTGCCAGGGAGCACCAGATTGATGGTGATGCCGTCGCTCGCGAGGTCCGGCATGATCGCTTTCATCAGCCCGGCAACCCCGGGCCGCATGCCGTTCGACAGATCGATGCCACCGACCGGCTGCTTCACCGACACGGACTGGATACCCACGATCCGGCCCCACTGCTTCGCCCGCATGTAGGGCAGCACCGCGCGGACCGCGCGGACGAAGCTGAGTGTGACGGCCTCGAACCCTGCCAGCCACTCCTGGTCGGTCAGGTCGCCGAAAGTGCCGTGCGGCGGCCCGCCGGTGTTGTGCACCAGGATGTCGACTCCGCCGAACTCCCTCGCCGTGGCCGCCACGGCGCTCTCGATGCCCTCGGCGGTGCGGAAGTCGGCAGTGACCGGCAGTACGTCGGCGCCGGTCTGCTGCCGGATATCGACCGCGGCCTGCGCAAGATCAGCCTCGGTCCGCGCGCAGATCGTCACCCGCGCGCCCTCTCGGGCCAGTGCCAGCGCCGACGCCCGGCCGAGCCCCTTGCTGGAGCCGCCGACCAGTGCCACCTTGCCGCTCAGCCCGAGATCCACGGGGTGAGGGTACCGCTCGGCGGGTGGAGCTGTTTAGCTTCGCGGTGCGTCCAGGCCGAGACGGCGCTGCTCGATGACAAGGCAGCGATCCTCAACATAGAGCAGCCCGGCAGCCTCGGCGATCTGCCCGGCTTCGGCCGACACGATGCCGAGCTGCAGCCACAGCGCCGTCGCGCCAGCCGCGACCGCCTGCCGCGCGACCTCCGCCGCCTGGCCGGACGGCCGGAATACGTCGACCAGTCCGACCTGCTCGCGGACGTCGCCAACCGTCCGGTACACCGGCTCGCCCAGGATCTCCTCGGCGTGCGGGTTGACCGGGATGATGCGCCAGCCGTGCGCCTGCATGTGCGCGGGCACGGTGTGCGCCGCCTTGGCCGCAGCGGCACTGGCGCCGACCACCGTGATGGTGTCGTAGCTGGTCAGGATGCGCTTGACAACGGCATCGGTGGCTTCCCTGCTGCTTCCCACGGTTGCTACCGTAACCCCGGCCGGCCGAGCTCTGACTCCCGGTCAGCGGTTTGTGATGCGCAGGTAGTAGCCGGCCGGATCGGTGACCCGGAAATCGGTCAGGCCCCATGGCCGGTGGGCCAGGTCGGCCGTCAGCGGCCAGCCGGCGGCCACGACCTTGTCCCGCTCGGCGGCCACATCATCGACCTCGAGGACGAGCTCGGTGCCGGTCGGCGGCAGCCGCTCCGCGGTCGCGTCCGCGACGACGGAGCCGACCGCGCCAATCCGCACATTCCCGCGCCGCAGGTACACGTAAGGCTCCGGCGTGTCCCGCCGGTCGGCCGCGAGGATGAAGCCCAGGACCCGCGTGTAGAACTCCACCGTGGCATCCAGGTCGGCCGGGAAGATCTCACAGCGCAATGTCATGTCCACCGGGTCGGGCACCTGTCCTTCAGCGTTCGGGCAGCCAGCTGCCGTGGAACCCTAGCGGGATCCGCGCTGGCAGCTGCACGCGCGCTACGGGTTCGGCCGTGAAGTCCTGGGCGGACAGGATCACCAGGTCGGACGCGCCGCGGTCGGGGTTGTGCACGTATGCCAGCACGTAGCCGTCGTCCTCGCCTGCCTCCGGCGATGATGGCGCGAACACTCCCTCACCGGCCGTCTCGTCCCGGCCGAACTCGTGCGCCTGCACGCCGCCGGTGCTCAGGTCGTGCTTCAGCAGTGCGTTGGCGAACGCGTCGTCAGCGAAGTCCCCGGCGGCAGTGATTGACCGGTTGACCTCTCCGATGACCGCGCTGTAACCGTACCGGTGCGGCCGTGCGATGACCCGCTCGTCTACCCGCGGGAACTCCTGGCCGCGGTCGTCCAGCCGACGCTGCGTGACGGTGCCCGCGGCCGGATCAATGGTCCAGCGGTCCAGGGTGACCGGGCCGCGAGCGGCCCATAGCGTGGAAACGTCAAACGAGTCGTCGTACTGGCACAGGTCGACCACGACCCGGCCGTCGCCGTCCTCGAACGCGTTCAGGCAGTGGAAGACCCAGCAAGGCGCGACCTCGAACCAGCGGACACTGGCGGTACCGTCGCGGCGCAGCAGGCCCACTCGGGGCTGGTGGTCGGGATTCCAGACATAGGGCAGCTCTCGCCCCGCCTCGACAGCCTTCAGGCTGAAAGTCACCGGCAGGTCGAGCAGCACGACATACGAGGCCGTCAACGCGAAGTCGTGCATCATCGGGCCGTCCGTCACCGGGATATCGGTGGTCTTGCTGACCTTGCCAGCGGCGTCCACAATCACGTGCTGTACGTGGTCCCAGGCCCAGTAGTAGGCGATCGCATGCAGTTCGCCAGTGTCATGATCCAGCTTGGTGTGCGCAGCGAACCCGCCCGGCAGCGTGCCGCCGAAGTCACACGGCCCGACCGTTTCCAGCTCGTAGGTCAGCTCATACGGCAGCGGGCCGGCTTCCACGGTCGCGAGCGTGCGGCCGCCATGGAAGATGATGTGCGTATTGGCGGCGAAGTCCATGTTGTCGTGGGTCGGCCCGGCAGGCCACTGCTCGCCGTGCGCCTCGGCCACCGCCTTGGACCGGACCCACCGGTTGCGGTACCACTCGGCGTTACCGTCCCGCAGCCGCACGCCGTGCACCATTCCCGCGCCGAGGAACCAGTGATAGTTCGGGTCGTCCAGGCCCAGCGGGTTCGGCCCGTTGCGCAGGTACCGGCCATTCAGCTCGGCCGGTATCTGGCCGGTCACGGGCAGGTCGAACGCGGAAACCTCCTCGGTCACCGGGGCGAACGACCCCTGCAAGAAGCGGCTGGTCTCAGCCATGCCAATTCCCCCTCATCGACGGCGGGCAGACCTACCTGGCCTTCCCTGCGAAGCCCGGCCGCAGTCCCGCCCTGGTCCCATGATTGTGAGGCAGACCAGGCGGGGCGGCTAGTTGCCTGGCTGCCGCGCGCAAGTCTCCGCCGGCGCACAGATTGCGTTGTGCTGGCACGATTGGTCTCGATGGATATCCGGCCCGTCACTTCTGGCGACCTGGCCGCCGTCGCGCGCTTGTGCGAGGCGGAGCTGGTCCTTGACCGCGACGCGGCGGCGCTGCCGGGCGTGCTAGCACAAGGGCGCTTCGTCGGTCTGCTTGCCTTGCAAGGGTCCCGTCCGATTGGCGCTTGCTTTGGATCTCTTGCCGCAGCCAACGGTCAGGCTCCGCAGGGTTTCATCGACCTGATCGTCGTCGACCGGGCTGAGCAGCGACGCGGCGTCGGCCGCAGGCTCCTTGCCGGGATGGAGCGACAACTCGCCAGCATGGGCTGCGAGCGCGTCGCTGTCGCAGGAAACGGCACGTATTACGCCTGGCCCGGGATTGATGTCCACTACACGGCGGCTGTCTGCTTCGCCGAGGACCTCGGCTACCGCCGGACGGGATGCGAGGTCAACATGGACGTTGACCTGCTGCGGGTGCAGCTGGATACCGAAGCGGACGAGGAGCGCCTGCGCCGCGCCGGCATCCTGATCCGGCCTGCGACTGCTCGCGACGACGGCTGGCTGCAGGACTCCCTGGCGCCGACGTGGATCGCGGCCTGGGTTGCTGAGCTGGAGACTTCGTTGCGCAGCGACGCCGCGGGGCTGCACATCGCCATTCAAGGCGGCCGGTGCATCGGCTTTTGCGCCCACGGCATCAGGCACCAGCATGAGATCGGCCCGGTGGGAACCCATCCGGACGTGCGGAGGATGGGAATCGGAGGCGTCCTGCTCCGGCGCTGCATGCGCGACCTGCGCGAGCGCGGCCTAACCGTGGCTGAGCTTGGCTGGGCTGGCCCCCTCCCGTACTTCTCGCGCTCCGTTCAGGCCACGATCGGCCGGGTGTTCTGGCTTTACGAGAAAGACCTGCTGGGCCGCATGCAGGGGCCGGACTGGCGAGCCCGCGTGGGCCTCATCTGATGGCCGAGGTGACGCTGGCAGTGCTGACCGAGTTATCGTCGCCGGTCGGGATTACGACGCTGCGCTGGCAGGATGGTGCCATGCCGCGTTCCGTGCCACGCCATGACCGCGACGCAGGCGGACCGCCCGAGTTGCTCGCGGCCAAGGCGGCACTACGCGACGATGTCTGGTCGGCGATGCGGGCTGCCAGGGTCGCCCGGTTCCCCGGAGCCGCGGGACGCATCCCGAATTTCACCGGCGCCGAAGCAGCAGCCGAGAGGCTGCGGGGTCTGGCGGCCTGGCAGCGTGCCGAGACGGTCAAGGCCAACCCGGACTCGGCGCAGCTTCCCGTTCGCCAGCGTGCGCTCGAGGATGGCAAGACGGTCTTCATGGCGGTGCCCCGCCTTGCCGACCCGCAGCCGTTCTTCGTGCTCGATCCGGCGCAGCTGGCGGACAGCCCGCGCAAGGCCGCCTCGATCAGCGGAGCTTCCCGATCTGCCCGGCGAATCGCGCTCGCCGATCTATCACCGGTTGACCTGGTGGTGATGGGCAGCGTCGCCGCCGCCGCGGACGGGACCCGGCTGGGTAAAGGCGGCGGATTCGCCGACCTGGAGTTCGCACTGGCGACAGCGGCCGGCCTGATCGGCGCGCACACCGCATCAGTGACCACGGTGCACGAGATCCAGCTGCGCGATGCCGGCACAATCCCGGTGACCAGCCATGACGTGCCAGTGGACTTCATCATCACACCGGACCGCGTCATCGACTGCCGGCCCAATCAGGCGAAGCGGGAACCGGCCGCCATCTGCTGGGAGGATCTGACCGCGGCGAAGATCGCCGCGATCCCGCTGCTGGCGGCATACGACCGCACTGCGCAAAGGAGCGCGGCGGGCCCATCCTGATCTCGAAGCTTTGTTACCTCATGGGTATTGATTGGGTTATGAATTGCTCCTAGGGTCTTGGCGTGACACCGGGGGATCATGCCGAACTGCCTAGTGCCTGGGGAGCAGGCCGTGGCCGACCTCGCCGCCTGCCCCTCGTCGGTCTGAGCCTGGGAGCAGCAGCGTGCCTGGTCATAGCCGTGGTGGCCGGCTTGGCAGCGCACACCGACGCGACTCGTCCGCCGACCGCTGCGCAGAAGGTGGCCGCTGCGGCGCTGGCCGAGGCCAGCCGCTGGCGCATGATCCCGGCTGGCCAGGTCTTCCCGGCCAGGCTGACATATTCCACCAGTCTGCTGACCACGGAGACCGCGGAGCGGGTTGGCATCTCACCGGCGACCGGCTGCGCTACCGCGCTTGAGCCAGGCGCGGCGAGCAAGGCGGCCGCGGACCGGTGCCAGGGCGGACTGCGCGCGACTTACCTGGATCAGCTTGAGGGCGTCCTGTACACGGTCGGGGTGCTCGCCTTCCCCAATCAGAAACTGGCCGCCACGTTCGCGGCCAGCCTGCCTGCCCATGGCGCCAGGCCGCTGCCGCTGCACGCGCTCGCGCTGCCAGGAACGCCCAGCGCCCGGTTCACCGACGCCGCGCGGCAGGCCGCGACGGCCCGGCAGCGGGGCCCCTACGTCGTGCTCACCGTTGCGGGATATGCCGATGGCGAGCCGGCCGGCGCTGGGCAGGAATCCCGGCCGTCCGATTTCGCACCGGCTGCGCAGCTGGCGACCCAGCTCATCGGCCCGCTGAACCGGCCCGTCACGGTGAACTGCCACAGTCCGGAGTGGTCGTGTTAGCCAGCAGACACAGGCGCAGCGCAGCGGCGTCGCGACTGGCGGCTGTCGCGCTTGCCGCAGTCGGCGCCACCCTGGCCCTGCTCGCAGCCGAGCCGGGCACCGCTTCGGCACAGACCGTCGGGCAGCTTGCCCGCGCGGACGACATGGCCACGCTGCGCAAGATCGACGTGCCTGCCGCCTGGTCGCTCAGCAAGGGCGCCGGGGTAACTGTCGCGGTTCTGGATACCGGGGTGCTGCCAACGACGCCAGACCTGACCGGCCAGGTCACGAGCGGGCCGGACTACACCAAGGGCGCGAACCCGGCCGGCTACCAGCCTCCGCACGAGCACGGCACCTACATCGGCTCGATCATCGCCGGGCACGGCAGCGGTCCGGGTCGCGCCGATGGCGTGATCGGTGTCGCGCCGGACGCGAAACTGCTCTCCGTGCGGGTCATCCTTGACGACCAGGAGCCAGGTTTCTTCGTCTTCAACGAGAACGCCAGTTACGACGACACCATCGCAAGCGGGATCCGGTACGCGGTCGCGCATGGCGCTCAGGTCATCAACATGTCGCTCGGCAGCACCGAAGCGACCCGCAGTGTCCGTCAGGCGCTGGCCGCAGCGATAGCCAGGAACGTCGTCGTGGTCGCGGCCGCAGGGAACGACGGAACCCGCGGGCACGCCTTCACCACCTACTCCTATCCCGCGTCTTTCACTGGCGTGATCTCAGTCGCTGCCGTCGGGGCGAACGGCCTGCGTGCTTCCTTTTCTGACCGCAACTCCTCAGTGGTGGTCTCGGCTCCTGGCGTGAACGTCGTGGGCGACGGACCCGGTGGCAATTTCCTGTCCGGGGATGGGACCAGCCCGGCGTCGGCGTTCGTCGCCGGTGTGGCCGCGCTCATCCGGTCGCGGTACCCGGCGCTGGCACCGGTCCAGGTCATGCAGGCAATCGTCAGCTCCACCCGTCGCCACCCGCCGGGCGGTTACAGCACGGGCGTTGGCTTCGGGGAGGTGGACGCCGCCGCGGCGCTCAGGGCCGCTGGCCAGCTCGCGCAGCCGGGGCACGCCGGTGGCCTGGCGGGCAGCGCGCGGTTCGGCAAAACCACCAGGCCGATCGCAGTCGTGCACCGCGACCACCCGCTCATTGCCCGGCTGACTATCGCCGCTGGCGTCGCCGCCGCGGGCTTCGTGGTGCTCATGACAGCGCTGATCGTGTTGCTCCGCCGCCGCCGGCCCAACCGCCTGATGCCGCCCGCCGCCCCGCCGCCTGCCGCTCCGCCACCTGTTGCTCCGCCACCCGCGTTCCCGCCCGGCCAGCCCGCCGGACCGTAACGAGCCTGACCCGCGCTCGATCCCGAGGTGCCCGATGACCTATCCCCTTGAACCGACGTCCCGCCCGCCGGACGGCCTCGGCCAGTCCGTCGCCTCGACGCCTCCGGCGCAGCCTGCTAGCCTGCCCGCGCCGGCGCCACCGTATCGGGGCCGGCGCGCAAAACGGCCCAGCAGACGCCGGCTGACGGCGATGATCACCCTCGTCGCTCTCGGACTGGTTGCGGTGGCGGGCGGCAGTGTCGAGCTGGTCAAGGAACTCACCCGCAAGGCAACGAGGGCCGAGGCCGCGGCCGCGATGGCCAAGGAGATTGCCTCCCGGTGGGAACGGCTGCCAGCCGGCCAGATCTTCCCAGCGACAATCAGTTACACATCCTCGGCTGGGACCCATCTGAGCGCGCGGCTCGTCGGCATCTCGCCGCAGGCCAGCTGCAACGCAGCGGTAACCGCAGGCGAACTGGCCAGGCTCGGAGTCACCGGATGCAAGACCATGCTGCGCGCTACCTACGTAGACGCCTCGGGCACGCTCGCGACGACAGTCGGCATCGGGGTCCTGTCCGTGCCCGCCAGCCGACAGAAGACAGCCAGCGATAACGAGCCCCTGCCGGCCGTGGCGGCCCTGCACGCCGTCGGGTACACGGGGACGATTAGCGCGGGCTTCGGCGACGCCCAGCGTGCAGCGGCGGGCATCCGTCTTGTTGACGCATACCTGCTCCTCTATACCGCAGGCGCCACCGATGGCGAGCGTGGCAGTGCCGCCGGCGCCGAAACGCAGTTCAGCGATCTCGGCCTCGGCGTCATGACAGCCATCGAGCGAACGCTGACCAGCCACCCGAGCCCCTGCACCATGAAGGACATCAAGTGCTGACCCGATCCCGTCTCGCCGTCGCCGGCGCCGCGGCTGTCCTGGGCATGGCGGCCGTCTTGGCCGCAGCGCCCGCGGCATCCGGCTCTGCCCTGGCCAAGACCGCCCCGTTCCCGTCAGCGGCGCGGACCAAGCTCGCTACCGAGATGGCCCAGGCCTGGCAGATCAGCCGGGGTCAGGGCGTCACGATCGCGGTCCTGTCCTCCGTAGTGGATCCGGTCGCGGGCCTGGCCGGCAAGCTCACCCAGGGACCCGATTATGCGCCATTGCACGGTGCCTCGGCGGTCAACGGGACTCTGCTGGCCTCGATGATCGCTGGCAGCGGCCCGACGGCCACTCAGGTGTTCGGCACGATCGGCCGCGCGCCCAATGCCAAGGTCCTGGCCGAGCGCGTTGCGGATTACAACAGCGGCCACCGTGGCAGCAGCTACCAGAACAACGGGACCTGGCAGGGCATCGTGGCCAAGGCGATCCGCTATGCCGTCAACCATGGTGCCAGTGTCATCGTGATTGACGAGGGCGGTGGCGACGACTCCCCGGCGCTCGACTCGGCCGTCGCCTACGCGGTGTCCCGGAATGTCGCCTTGGTCGGCAGCATGCAAGTCCTGAAGGGCAAGCCAACGCCGCTTGCTTACCCTGACAGCCTGCCTGGCGTCATCAACTTCACCGGTGCCTTGCTGACCGGGCTGCCCAAGCCTGCCAAGACACCAGTCGTGCCGGTCAACAACTCGGTCCTGGTGACGGCGCCTGACAACGTCCTGTTCGCGACCGGGCCAGGGAATGTGCCATACACCGCGTGGGGCTCCTACTCGGCCACCGCCTGGGTCGCCGGCACCGTGGCGATGATCAAGTCCGTGTACCCGCATATCACCGACGCCGAGGTGGCCCGTGCGCTGGCCGAGTCCGCCAGCTATCACCCGGCCGGTGGGTACAACACCAGGATCGGCTTCGGCCTCATCAACCCAGTTGGCGCGTTGCACGCGGCGGCAGCCCTGGTGAAGCTACAGGCAGCTGCGTCGCCAGGATCGGCCGTCGTCGACGCGAACGCAAGGTTCGGGACCCGCCCGGTGGCGGTCATCGAGGCTGTGCACCATGCGCCAGGCAAGCTGGCCGGGTATGGCGCGGCGATCGTCGTCGGACTGGCCCTGCTGATCATCGCGCTGGTGGCAGGCAGGCGCAGGCGCCGAGTCCCAGCGCTGGGTGGTCCGCCGGGATACGTTCAGGTGCCGCAGCAGGCGCCGCCAGCCGAGCCACCCGTAACGGAGCCACCCACAGCTCAGCCACCCACAGCTCAGCCACTGGCATCCGAGCCGGGCGCGACCGAGCCACTAGCAACTGAGCCGCCAACAGACGTGCCGTGGTCCTGATCGAAGCAGTACACGACAGCACTGCCTGCCCTCGCCGGGGGCCACGAGGCTGAGGCAGCGCTGTCGCCGGGCCGATGGCCCGGTCCCGGACACTCCCGGCCGAGAGGCCAGACCACCGAGAGCTCCCAGGCCTTCGAAGGTTGGGCATGTCACCGAAGTGACCGGGAGGCTGGGCGGTGCCCGGTTGCCCGCGGGTACCCCCGAACCCTCGCTGCGCCGCTTCGCTGGCCGACCCCTCGTCGGCCGCGTGGCCGCTCCGCTGGCCGAACCCCCGAACGGCCAGGAGCGGCGCCGCGCGCTGTGGGCCCAGGCACCGCCTGCCTCTCCCTGAGGACGGTTCGCGGAGCCGCGCCCCGTCCGTTGCACAAGTGAAGGTAATCCGTGCGACGTGCAGTTCCGATGAAGGTCACGTGTACGGGATGTGCGCTCTCAAGCCCCCGTGCCCGTCTTGTCCTGCTGGTGTCGCCTTTCGTAGTCCTCGCGCGCGCGCTCGCGACCGCGGCGATGCACCCCGTAGATCACCGCCGCGCATACGGCGAAAGCCACCCAGGGCGCGATGAGAAAGATCTCGGTTCCTGGCACTGGCGCCTTCCCTCTTGGTTGCTAGCACAGCCCGAACCGGCGGGCCCCGGTCCGCCAGGTCATCAGCGGACCGGGCCGCTGGCTCACGCCGTCAGCTCCGCGCAGTGCGGGCAATACCGTGCCTCGGGAGCCGCGCGCAGCGCCGGCGCGGAGATAGGCGCCGAGCAGGACTCGCAGCGGCCGTACTCCCCGGCGGCCAGACGGCCGAGGGCTTCATCGGTGTCGGCCAGGTCCTGCCGGGCGGCGACCGTCTGACGCATCAGCCGCCGCACCGTCGGACCTGGCTGGCGCGGCGGCATTCCTGGCTCGGTTGCCGCCGCGTCGTGGAAGGCGAGAGACAGCTCGGTGACCCGCTCAAGCCGTGCGCGCCAGCGTGCTTCCAGCACCGCACGCCAGCCTGCCGCCCGCGGCAGGATGGCCGGGCTCTGAGGTGCTGTGATCATCTGTTCTCCTCGGGTTTCTGGTACCAGTGACGCCGCCACCAGTGAGCACAACGGCCGCGGCTCCTGCGGCCACGGTGCGCCGTGCCCGGCTGCCCGTGTTCACCTGTTCGTGCCTCTCATTTCTGCTGCCTCTCATGCGTGAGCGCGCGACCATCGCGCGCTGCCGAAACGAGGAAACCCTGCCCAGATGCAGGGGCGGTGGGCCAGATATGGCGGTGGTGTGGAGACCGCGGTTAGCTCAGGCGCGCGGCAAGGTCATCGTCATCGTCGTGCCCTGCCCCTCTTGGCTGGTCGCGCGGAGCTCGCCATCGTGGGCCTGCACCATTTCGCGAACAATGGCCAGGCCGATGCCTGACCCCGACGTCCGCAGCACGTGCTGACTGCGCCAGAAGCGTTCGAAGATGTGCGGCAGCTCGTCGCGAGAGATGCCGATGCCGGTGTCCGTCACGGTCAGCACGGCGCGCGCGCCGTCTGGCACGGGCCCGCAGTCCAGCGTGACGGTACCGCCAGCTGGCGTGTATTTCAGCGCGTTGGTGAGCAGGTTCATGATGACGTGCGGCAGCCAGCGCGGATCCGCCCGGACGGTGACCGGCTTCACCTGCCGCTCGAACGCGAGCCCGGCGGCGTCGAACCGCCCGGCCATGCTGTCCGCCGCTTCGACCGCCATCTCGGCCAGGTCGCACGGGACGAGCTGCAGGTGCAAGGCGGCCGCCTCTGCGGCCGCCATGTCCTGCAGGTCGCTGACCATCCGGGCCAGCCGCAGCACTTCGTCCCGCAGCGAGCCCAGTTCCTCGGGGGTCGGCTCCGCCACCCCGTCCAGCAGCGCCTCGTGCCCGGCCTGCAGCACTGCCACCGGGGTGCGCAGCTCGTGCGCGACGTCCGCGACCAGGTCGCGCCGCAGTTGTTCCTGGCGGTCGGTACTGTCAGCCATCTCGTCGAACGCGGCTGCCAGCTCCGCGATCTCACCCGGGGCTCGCACCGGGCCGACCCTGGCGCCGCGGACTCCGGCACCCCGAGACCGCACCGTTGCGATCATCTGCAGCAGCGGACCGGTGATGATCCGGGCAGCAATCACCCCAGCGATGAGCGCCAGCAAGGCCGCGAGCCCGGCTGCGCCACCGATTGCCCGTAGCAGCGAGGTGCGCAGCGCCCTGCCGGTGGTTCCGATGGCGCTGTTCCCGCTGAATCGCGTCACGACCTGGCCAACGTCGACGCCATTGACCCGGATCGGCGCGGTGAACTCCGGTTTCGGGCTCAGTTTGGCGAATCCCGGCGTTTGCGCGACGACACGACCGGCGTCGTCCTTGACCATCACCCCCGTGCCCGTCCGAATGCCCAGGTCGCTCGCCGGGCCCAGGTCGGCATGGGTGAACCCGTGATTCGCCTGAAACGCGCCGCCAGCAAGCGCCGCGAGATTGGCTGTCACGGCTTCGCGCCGCATGGTGTCCTGGCTCTCGATGTCGGACGATCCCATGACGGCGGTCAGCAGCGACAGCATTGCGACCGCGGCCAGCGAGATGATGACAAACGCGATCGCGAGCTGAAGGGTCAGCGACGTCCGCACGATGGCCCGCCTGCTGATCCCGGTACGTTTGTCAGTCATCTCGGTGCGCCTGGCTAGTCGTCTCTGCTCAGACCGAGCCGGTAGCCGCCGCCGAGCACGGTCTGCACGATCTGCGGGTCGGCCGGATTCGCCTCAATCTTGCGGCGCAGGTTCTTCACGTGGGAGTCGATCGTTCGCTCGTAACCTTCAAACTCATAACCGCGCACTCGGTTGATCAGCTCGAAGCGCGAGTACACCCGGCCCGGCACGTTCGCCAGCGCGGTCAGGATGCCCCACTCGGTCGGAGTCAGGTCGACGACATCTCCGCGCAGGGTGGCCTGCCGCCGCTCTTCGTCGATCAGCAGCGCGCCGTCCCCGTAGGATGCGACCCCATCGGGCCTCGCGGCGGACGCGCCCCGGCGCAAGATGGCCTGCACGCGCAGCACCAGCTCACGAGGGCTGAACGGCTTGGTCACATAGTCGTCGGCGCCGAGTTCGAGGCCGCGGATCCGGTCGTCCTCGGTGCTCTTGGCGGTCAGCATCAGTATCGGCGTGCCCCCCGCGGCCCGCACCTCCCTGGCCACCGTCTCACCCGGCACGTCGGGCAGCCCGAGGTCGAGCACGACCAGGTCGGGCGCGGCTGAGGCAGCTAGCGTGATTGCCTCTGCCCCGGACTCGGTGGACAGTACCGTGTATCCGGCCCGTTCAAGGTAGGACCGGACCAGGTCGCGCAGCTTGCGCTCATCTTCGACTAGCAGAATCGTCGTCCCCACTGCTCGCCATTGCCTCTCCGCCGCGCCCGCTGGCACGCGGCCCCTTGCCGTTACGGCTGACCCCATTGTCCCCACGCCTCAGCTCCCGTCATGCCTGGTCGCGGGCGCCTTGACTACCCCATGGACAGAACGAACGGGACCGGTAACGGGCCGGCTCGGCGCTGCGGCCGCGGCCAGGTAGGCGCCGCCGGGTGGCTTGTCCCCTGCTGGCGGCGGCGGTCCGCTGTCACGCCGCCGGCCGCGCCAGCGCAGGACCCGCCGCACCACTTCGATGAGGACGCTGATGACCGTGACCGTGCCGAACGCCACCAGCAACCCGAGCCAGGGCCGGTCCTCGAACGCCTGGCCGCCGAGACGTCCGATGAAGAATGCGTAGCTTGCCCACAATGTTCCGGCCACGGCCGTGGCCGGCACGAAACTGCGCCGCGGATAGCCGACCATCCCACACGTCAGGGTGACCGCCGTGCGGCCGCCCGGGATGAAGCGGCAGCCGACAATGATGCGCGCGCCGAACCGGTCAAGCGACTGCTGCGCCC
The DNA here is from genome assembly GCA_036495585.1 of Streptosporangiaceae bacterium. Lineage (GTDB taxonomy): Bacteria > Actinomycetota > Actinomycetes > Streptosporangiales > Streptosporangiaceae > JAJYUU01. The sequence goes on along the minus strand of DASXMP010000029.1, from coordinate 4,489 downwards.
ATGCCAGCCGCCTGGCCCCCTTCTCCCCCGCGAACAAGCGCTTGCTGAGCACGTGGCCATAGCGCCGGCCGAGCAGATAGGCGCCGTTGTCACCCAGGAACGCCCCGAGCGCCGCAAGCGCCACGAGCACCCCGATCCTGGGGTCGGTGCTGCCCGCTGTGCTCACGCCGAGGGCGATCACCACGGTCTCGCTCGGCAGCACGAAGATGACCGAGTCAAAAGCCGGGACGAGCAGCGCGATGACATACGACAGCGGGCTGGCCACGGCCAGGTGCAGCAAGCCGGTCACCAGGATCCTCCGTTACCTCAGGCCCAGCTGTCGCAGGCACGAGCGTGCCTGCATCGGGCACGGTCGCACCCGGGCTCTGGGTCAGGTGCGGCAACACGAAGCAGAACATCCCCCGTAGCAGGGGAGGTGAAGCGGTGGTGTGTTTGGTGTGGAGATGTCCCAGACAGAACCAAGCACCGAAACGCCGCTACAGCGACCACGGGTCTCGTCCGAGCAGGCGGCGGGCTCATCATCTGTCCCTAGTAGACCAGCCGGCTGTCGCAATCCGGTGCAGGTCGAGTGGGGCTCAGGTGGAGGCAAACCCGGACGAGCGGCGCGCCACGTTCACACGATCTCCATGATCAGTGCGCCCGGTCTGCACCGGCGTGCGGTGAGGTTCAGGTGCATGGTCGTCATCCGGCGACCGGCTGGCAGTAACCGGCAAAGTGGCCGGCTGGATCAACTTGGAGGCCCCTGATGACCTCGACCGTCTTCCGTTCTCCGCTCGCGGGTCGCCACATCCACCGCGCGGGCTGGCTCTCGCTGCATGCGCCAGCCGCCGTCCCGGAACAGCGAACCGCGACGGCTCCGCCCGCCAGCACCGACGGGCGCCTGCCCAGGACGGATAACGTCCTCGTGGTCATCGCGCGCCCTGGCCAGGAGTCGGCAGAACTCGGCGGCGTGCTCTACGCACTCCGGCGGACCGGCGCCAACATGTCGCTGTTGACTCTCACCCGGGGCGAGGCCTCCGAGCACAATTCCACCTGCGAGCCGCTGGAGCGGGTGCGGCCAACCGAGCTGGCTACCGCTGCCGGGCTGCTCGGCATTTCGTCGGTGGCGGTGGCCGACTTCCCGGACGGCAAGCTGTGCTCCGTGCGACAGGCTGACCTGGTCGAGCGGATTTACCGGGCCATCATGCAGCTCTCCGCAGACATGGTGCTGATGGTGGATCCGGCCGACGGTCCGCTGGACGACGTCGCAGTCGCCATGGCCGCCTCGACCGCGGCCGTGCGGGCCGGCCTGCCGGCCGTCGCCAGGACTGCTTCGGGTGCGCACGGTGGCTGGATCGTCGACCTCGGCGACGAAGCCGAACCTGCTCGGGCCATCCAGCGATGCGCGGTTGCCGCGCACACCAGTCAGTCGGATGCGCTGGCGGAGCAGATCGAAGGCATGGATGTGCTGAATTGCAGCGAGCGCCTGCGGTGGCTGGTCCCGCCGGTCAGCAAGGTGCGCCCGCTGCCGACCTGACCGTGGCCAGCCGCCCGTGGGCGGTGCGCAGACCTGGCCGCCGGCGGTCAGACGCCAGCGTGCTGGAAGCTTGGCCGGAAGGCCAGCTGGCCGTCGTCGACGTCTACGCTGACCTCCTGGCCGGGCAGGATCTGGCCATCGAGCAGCATCCGGGACAGCTGGTTGTCCACCTCGCGCTGAATTGTCCGGCGCATCGGCCGGGCACCGAACTCCGGCTGGTAACCGTGCGCGGCTATCCAGTCCACTGCCTCCGGGGTGAAGGTGATGGTCACGTCCTGGGCGTGCATCCGGCGCTTGGTGTCCGCCAGCAGCAGACCGGTGATCTCCCGCAGCTCGGCCTGGTCAAGCTGACGGAAGACGATGACCTCATCGATCCGGTTGAGGAACTCCGGCCGGAAGGACTCGCGCAGACGTCTCATCAGCTGATCCGACAGCCCGTCCCCGGGTGCACCGGGAGGCGCGGTGGGCTCGTTCCCAGCAAAGCCGATCGGGCCGCCCTGCCGGCTGATCAGGTCGGACCCCAGGTTGGACGTCATGATGAGGACGATGTTCTTGAAGTCCACGGTCCGGCCCTGGCCGTCGGTTAGCCGACCATCGTCGAGCACCTGCAGCAGGATGTTGAACACATCGGGATGCGCCTTTTCGATTTCGTCCAGCAAGACCACTGAGTACGGCCGTCGGCGGACCGCCTCGGTCAGCTGGCCGGCCTCCTCGTAACCGACATAGCCGGGTGGTGCGCCGACCAGGCGGCTCACCGTGTGACGCTCCTGGAACTCGCTCATATCCAGGCGGATCATCCTGGTGTCCGCCCCAAACAGGGCGTCGGTCAGCGCCCGAGCCAGCTCGGTCTTGCCGACGCCGGTCGGGCCGAGGAACAGGAAGCTGCCGACCGGCCGGCTCGGGTCGCCGAGCCCGGCGCGGGAGCGGCGCACCGCCTCGGACACCGCGGCCACGGCCTCGTCCTGTCCGATTACCCGCTCGTGCAGGTGCTGTTCCAGATCGAGCAGGCGGCTGCGCTCCTCCTCGGTGAGCTGCTGGACCGGGATGCCCGTCGCCCGCGATACCACCTCGGCGATGTCCTCGGCCGTGACGGCCGGGACTGCCTTGTCATCGGCGCCGCGCTGCTCGATCCGGTGTCGCACGTCTTCCAGCTCGTCCCGGATCCGGGACGCCTGCTCGTACTGCTCGCTGGCTACCGCCTGATCCTTGTCCCGGCGCAGCTCATCCATCCGGCGCTCGAGCTCGCGCAGGTCGCTGCCGGGCGTCTTGGTGCGCAGCCGGACCCGGGCGCCGGCCTGGTCAATCAGGTCGATCGCCTTGTCCGGCAGGAACCTGTCGCTGATGTAACGGTCCGACAGCTCGACCGCCGCAGCCAGCGCCTCGTCCTCATAGCGGACCTGGTGGTGCGCCTCGTACCGGTCGCGCAGGCCGCGCAGGATGGCCAGGGTGTCATCGACGGTCGGCTCGGGCACCAGGATCGGCTGGAACCGGCGGGCAAGCGCCGCGTCCTTCTCGATGTTTTTGCGGTATTCGTCCAGCGTGGTCGCACCGATCACGTGCAGCTCGCCGCGGGCCAGGGCAGGCTTGACCATGTTTCCCGCGTCCATCCCGCCTTCGCTGCTGCCACCGGCGCCGACCAGCGTGTGGATCTCATCGATGAACACGATGAGCTCCTCACCGTGCTCTCGGATCTCATCGATGATCCGGCGCATCCGCTCCTCGAAGTCGCCGCGGTACCGGGTACCCGCCACCACTCCGGACAGCTCGAGCTGCACCACGCGCTTGCCCGCCAGCGTCTGCGGCACGTCCTCGTCGAGGATGCGCTGGGCAATGCCCTCCACGATCGCGGTCTTGCCGACGCCCGCCTCGCCGATCAGGACCGGGTTGTTCTTGGCGCGGCGCGACAGTATTTCGATGGTCTGCTCGATCTCGCCGTCCCGGCCGATCACCGGGTCAATCTTGCCCTCCCGGGCCAGCGCGGTCAGGTCGCGCCCGAACTGGTCCACCGTCGGCGTCGCCGACCGTGCGTCCTGCCCCGGCGGTGCCCCGCCGCCGCCCGGGGCGGTCATGGCCGTCTGCAGGGCCTCGGGCGTGACGTGCGCGGCCGACAGGATCTGACCGGCCACCGACTCCGGGTTCACCGCCAGGGCGAGCAGGATGTGCTCAGGCCCGATGTAGGTCGAGCCGAGCGACCGGGAGATCTGGTGCGCATCCAGCAGGGCGCGCTTGGAGCCGGGAGTGAGCTGTGGCGGCTCGCCCGTGCGAGGTCGTGCCGGACGCAGCTGGCTCTCGATCGCCCGGGCCAGCGACTCGGGGTCCGCGCTGGCGCGGATCAGCAGCTGCCGCGTCGGATCGAGCCGGGCTGCTGCCCAGAGCAGCAACTCGGTGTCCAGGTCGGTCACGCCCCGCTCGGCAGCCTGCGCCGCGGCAGCGCCGATCAGTTCGCGCGCGGGCCCGCTCATCAGCCTGGTGATGTCGACGCGATAGCCCGGTCGCATCCCGCCGGCCTGGCCGCCGAAGCCGCCTTGGGCCCCGAAGATGCGGGCCATGAAGTCGTCGAACGGGCTGGAACCGAAGCCTTCTGGTCCGAAGAATCCGCTGGACATCCCCTGAGTCCCTCCCCCGGCTGACGTAGCTGCCCGGGACGCGTGCCCCGCCGCCCCTGCTAGCACGCTTACCCCCTGCTGGCGGGGCTGACCCGTGCCCAGGTCAGCTGCGGGCAGTCGCGTCGGGTCGTGGGTCTGGTTGCGGTGGGTCTGGTTGCGGTGGGTCTGGGTGCGGTGGGGTCCGGATGGTCGCCGGGGTGCCGTCCGGGGCCGGGGGCCGGGGCCGGGGGGCGTCTGCTTAATGTCCGGTATACGGCATCCGGGGGTTACCCGGAACACGCCCGCTAACCACCCCCACCCGCCCGGCAAACCACCACAACACAGGTAAACACCGGCGTTCAGTTACCCGCAAGTAGTGATCTGCGTC
>DASXMP010000028.1:0-24664 GCA_036495585.1 Streptosporangiaceae bacterium | reverse complement strand
GGGCATGTGCGACGGGTGATCGGCGACGTACACCCGGACACGTTCCTGATCACGAACATCTTCCGTGACCAGCTCGACCGCTTCGGCGAGCTGTACTCGATGGCGAGGGCACTCGAGTCAGCGATCGAGGACCTACCGCCGTCGGCCACCGTTGTCCTCAACGCCGATGACCCGCTCGTCGCTAGCCTGGCGCCCGGCGCGCCCGCCCGCCGGCTGCACTACGGCATCCAGGCGACTGGTCGCGCCGGCGGTGACGAGCACGTACCGGAGCATGCCGCCGACAGCATCCGCTGCCTGCGCTGCCAGCACGAGCTGACCTATCACGCCGTGCACCTGTCACATCTGGGCGACTATCACTGTCCGGAGTGTGGCAATGCCCGGCCGGCCCTGGACGTGGCGGTCACCGCCGTCCAGCCAGCAGAGGGCGGATCCGAGGTCAGCCTCGATACGCCGGCCGGAGAGTTCGCGCTGCGGGTGCCGCTGCCGGGCATGCATAACGTCTACAATGCGGCAGCGGCAGTCGCCGCGGCGCTGTCACTGGCCCTGCCGGTTCAGCCCGAACAGACCAGGCGCGCACTGGCCGGGCTGCGGCCGGCGTTCGGTCGCCTGGAAGAGATCCAGGCTGGTGACCGGAAGGTAACGCTGGCGTTCGTCAAGAACCCAACCTCCTACAACATCACGCTGCAGGCCCTGCTGCAGCGTCCCGGCCCCCAGCACGTGCTCGCCGCCCATAGCAACACGGTGGTCGACGGCGAGGACTTCGCATGGCTGTGGGACGTGGATCTGGAACGGCTTGTGCCGCGGCTGGCCAGTCTGACGGTCAGCGGCACCAAGGCGGCAGAGGTCGCGCTGCGGTTCAAGTACGCCGGCGCCGACCCCGCCGCGCTGCGCGTGCTTCCTGATCGCGCCGCTGCCCTGGACACGGCGCTCGCCCAGATACCGAGCGGCCAGACCCTGCACATCCTCGCGGGCTATACCCCGATGCGCGAACTGCGCGCCATCATGCAGCGCCGCGGCTGGGTGGCGCCGTTCTGGGAGGAGTGATCGTGCCACGCGCACCGATGACGATCCGTATCTGCCACATGTATCCCCGGCTGCTCAGCGTCGCCGGTGACCGCGGCAACCTGCTCACTTTGCAGCAGCGCTGTACCTGGCGGGGAATCGGCTACCAGGTGACCGAAGCCGACAACGGGGACAAGGTTGACTTCGCGCAGGCGGACCTCATCCTGATGCACGGCGGACAGGACCGCGAGATGACCGCAGCCGCGCAGGACCTGGCCAGCAAGGCCGGGCCGCTGCGCGAAGCGATCGAGAACGACGCCGTCGTGCTTGCCGTCTGCGCCGGCTTCCAGCTCCTCGGCCGCAACTACACGCCTCCGGCCGGCCCGCCGCTGGAGGGAATCGGTGTCCTGGATGCTGTCACGGAGGCCGGCAACGTCCGGTTCATCGGGCACGCCGCAGTGAAATGCGAGCTCAGCCCTGAGCGACAGTGCTGGCTGACCGGATTCGAGAACCACAGCGGGCGTACCTATCTCGGCAGCGGCACCCAGCCGCTCGGCCATGTTCTGGCCGGAGGCGGAAACAACGGGGAGGACCGCACCGAGGGCGCCCGCTACCGCGAGGTATACGCGACCTACCTCCATGGCCCGCTGCTGCCGAAGAACCCTTTCCTCGCCGACCACCTGCTCGCCCGGGCGCTCGCGCACCGTTACCCCGACGTCGGGCCGCTCGTGCCGCTCACCGACCAGACCGAAGCCCGGGCGCATTCGGCCGCCCTCCGTGCCGCCACCCGGCCCACCGGCAGGTGGCGGGCAGCGTCCACAGCCGTCATGACTCGGCTAACCCGGCCAGCCAAGGCCAAGGCCACCCCCAGCCGCGTTAAAACAACCGCGGACTGAATTACCCCTGACCCTCCGGAGAACCGGGGACGAACATGCCCTGAGGGCAGTTGAGGGCGTTTGGCGCGCCCGGACGACGACCATCGGCGTTCGGATGGCTGTGTCAGACTCAGCCGCGACGACGCAGACCGTGCCGAGCCGGGGCGCTCCGCTTGCCGTGCAGCCTGTGCAACTACCCGCGGACTAGGCGCACTACCTGAACGACAAGGCGGATGGCGCGCAGCACGGCCAGTTCAAGGCTGGCAGCTACACAAAGGCGGTCGACGAGAATCTGGCCTTCATCGGACCGCATGGCACGGCTGGCCACACGATCGCCGCTAACGTCGGCCGCGCGCTCAAGCTGAGCAAGAGCTGACGCCTTCCGCGGACGCCATACGTTGCTGGACTAGCTGCGGCTGACGTGCCGCTGGCGGATCTGGCGTATCGCTTCCTCGGTGCCGCCCTGCCAGGGGTCGCCGTGCCCAGGCAGTAGGTGGTCGGCTGAGATGCCATCGAGGCGTGCCAGCGACTCGACCGCCTGCGCCGCGTCCGCGGTGAACGGCGCGACCTGCGGGCCGCGCGCCCCCGTGGTCACCGCGTAGGTGGCGAATGCGTCGCCGACGAACAAGGCGCCGAGCGATGGGACGTGCAAGGCAGCACTGCCGGGCGTGTGGCCTGGCGTCAAGATGACCCGCGGGCCGCCCGGGACATCCAGGGTGGCCCCGTCGCCGAAGGTCGCGACCTGCTGCAGCTTGGGGGTGCGCAGGCCGCCGTGCAAAGCGCTGAACCAGAGAAAGCCGAGGAGGGGCCCGACCTTTACCGGGCCAAAGCCCTTCGACGGATTCGGCACCTCCCCACGGGCGAGGGCAGCGTCCGCTTCATGCACCGACACCGGGACCTGCCGCTCGCGGCGCAGCCGCTCAGCGAAGCCGATGTGGTCGGTGTGCCCGTGGGTGAGGACCAGCGCCCGAACGTCTGCGGGCGTGCGGCCCATCGCCGCCAGCTCCCGGTCAATATCACGATAGAAGCCGGACATTCCTGCGTCGATGATCGTTACCTCGCCGGCCTGCTCGATGAGGTATGCGTTGATCATGCTGTTGTCGCCGATCCGGTGGATGCCCGGCGCAATCTTCATGGTGAGTTCCTCCACTCGGCAGGTCGCGCGGGCCCGTGACCCGGTTTGCCCGCGGTCTGTCAGTACTGGACAGCAGCGGTTGGCGCGAGTTCGTTCGTCGCTCGTTCCCATAGACCGGGCAAGATTTGACGTCTGGCGCGGGCCTACGGTGATGCTCATGTCCGTTCCAAGCCGCGACCTGACGCCCGAGGATATCGAGCTCATTGAGTTCGCCCGGCAGATCGTAGAAGATCTGATGCCGCTCGCGGCTATCTGGACTGTCGAGGGTGGTACCCAGGATTTCGACCCGGCACTATTCGAGGATCCGTCGGACGGCCGCAGCCGATCGGCAAAGCTGGGACAATCGCGTCATGTCGGAAGCTCCTGCTGAAGCACGCAGATCCTTTGACCGCATCGCAGAGATCTACCACCAGATAAGGCCTAGCTACCCGCCCGCCCTGTTCGATGAACTGTTCGGGCTCTTGCCCGGCCGTCCGGCAGTCCTCGAGGTCGGGCCGGGTACCGGCCAGGCGACCCGCGACCTGCTCAGTCGAGGTGCGATCGTGCACGCCATCGAGATCGCCCCGGCGATGGCCGCCAGGCTGCGCCAGGCCCTGCCATCGCCGGCCCTGACCGTGACGGTCGGCGATTTCGAGGAAGCCGAGCTGGCGGAGAACTCTGCGGACGCTGTCTTCTCCGCTACCGCCTACCACTGGATCTCGCCGAAGATGCAGGTCGACGGGCCCGCAAGAGTCCTGAAGCCCGGCGGCGTGGTTGCGATCGCCGAGGTGAACCAGGTCAACTCGCCCGATGACCAGGGGTTCTTCGCTGCGGCGCAACCTATCTATGAGCGATATGGCGAGGGACATGTCGGCCCGCTGCCGCCTGAACGCACCGCGGTAGACCCTCCGATTCGCAGGGTGCTAGGTGGCGACGCACGGTTCTCCAACGTCGAGCTTCGCACCTACGACTGGAACCAGAGCTACAGCGCGGCCGAGTATCGAAAGCTGATGCTCTCCTACTCCAGTACGCAGATGATGACGCCGGCCGCCAGGCAGGGGCTGCTCGACGACATGGAGGACTTTGTCCGGCAGCAGTTCGACAATCAGGTCACCCGGCCCATCGTGGTCACCCTGACCACCGCGCGATTGACCTGATGGGGTCACCGGCCCGTCCTGCCAGTGGTGTCGCGGGTAGCCACTGCTACCTCAGTAATAGCCGGTGCTGCCATCGACCCGCTCGCGGAGCAAGTCGGCGTGGCCGTTATGGCGCGCGTACTCCTCGATCATGTGGGTGACGATCCAGCGCAGCGACCAGGGCTGACCAGTGCGCTCAGCGGGCCGCTGGCTGAGCACATCGAGGCTCGGAGCCTGGGCGACCACCTGCCGTGACCGCGCGCACTCGCGGTCGAACGCACTGAACGCCTCCTCGGGGTCGGCATGATCGACGTCGTTGAAGTCCGCGTCCTCATCAGCTGAGCTGTCGTACAGATCGGGCACGTCGTCGGCCAGGAATACCTGCTGGAACCAGCCGCGCTCGACCTGTGCCATGTGCCGGACCAGCCCCAGCAGGGAGAGCGTGGACGGCGGGACGGCGCGCCGTCGGAGCTGCTCGGCAGTGAGGTCGGCGCACTTCCAGATCAGGATGCCCCGGTGATGCTCCAGCCAGCCGGTCAGCATCTCCTGCTCGCCTGCGTCCTGCGCCGGGCGCGCTCGGTCCGTTGCCATGCGGCGACTCTTTCACGACCGGCTTGGCGCTGCCACCGGGTTTCACTGCGCGGGCGAGCGCCTAGTGTGTCTGGCCGCTAGTCCGCCATTTTGAGAGCTGCCGTGACCTCGATCTCCCAGTTCTGGAACGTGTCCGTAACCCGGAAGCCGAGTTGCTCATTCACCGCGATCATGTACTGGTTCGATGCCGCGTTGCCGGTCTCGACTGCGCTGACCTGGGGCTCGAGGTCGCTGAGTCGCTGCAGCATCGCGCTCTTGACCAGCATGCCCAGCCGGTGTCCGCGATGTGCCCTGGTCACTGCGGTGACGCCCTGGAAGCCCCAGTCGGCCTGGTCAGGGTCGACATAGACCTGTGTGAGCGCGGCCATCTCGCCGGAGTCGCCAGCCAGCGCGGCGACCGAGTTGATCCGGATGCCAGCCTCGATGTCCTGCTGTTCTTCCTTCCGCAGGCGATCGGCATCCCAGCGCAACGGCTCGAACGCGGCGTCGTGCGGGGCGTCCTCCATCGCGTTGTGCAACGCCGTCGCCTGCTCGACCAGGCCGTCTGGCGTCATCCCGGACCAAGATCGCAGACTGTAAGCGGCGGCGTGCTGCTCCGCGCTGGCGCGCAGTTCGGCCACCCGGGCCGGCAGATCTGCGTCGATGGCGAGCACCCGGCGCACTTCCTGGATGCCCGCTCGCGCTCCGCAGGCCGCCGCGAATGCGGTGCCGGGAGCACCCACCCGGGAGTCCGACATCAGGAGCGTGCGGTCGGCCCGCTCGGCCTGCCCAGCGGCATGACCGACCAGCGCCGTACCGACGTCCTGGCGCCGGCGGGCCTGCGCGACAAAAACTGACAGGAAGGCGTTCTGCCGGTTCTCCCGCTCCGGCAGCCACAGCAGGTAGCAGCCGATTGGCTGCCCGTCGTCGGTGGCGATCCAGGTTTCCGTGGGCTCACCGGCGAATCCGTAGCGCCACCAGGCCTGGAAGCGCCGCCAGGTGACCTCGGGCACGTTCGGGTCGTCCTCGGCATGCCCAGACACCACTATCTGGTGGCAGGCTGCCAGCCGGTCATCGTCTGTCTTCGCGTCGAACTGCTCGATGAGCATGGCGCTAGTCAACAGTGCTTGCGCGCCGCCGGGCAACAGAGTTATTGGCCGGCGCGTTGCCGCAGCAGTTCATCTGTTTCCGGAATGATCCAATCGGCCGGGACAGCCGATCGAGGGGGGAAGGCATGCGTGTCGTCTTTGTGCACGGGGCGTGCGTTAGGGACGGATCGTGGTGGTGGCACCTGGCCGCTGCGGCCCTGCAGGAGCGGCGCATCAGCAGCGTTGCCCCGGCGCTGCCGAGCTGCGGCGAGGGCGACCGGCGGCCAGGACTCCACGGTCCAGGGCTGCCTGAGGACGTCGCCGCGGTGCGGGCGGTCCTGACCGAGGGGGACGAGCCAACCGTGGTCGTCGCGCACAGCTACGGCGGCATCGTCGTCGCCGAGGCGGCGGTGGACGTCGAAACGGTGCGTCACCTGGTGTTCGTGTCGAGCTACCTGCCTGAGCCAGGCGAGTCGCTGTCGACGTTCGGCGGCGACGCGCCGCCACCTTTCCTCGATTTCGACGCCGACGGGGGGACGTTCGGCGCCCGGCCCGAACTGTTCGCCGAGACCTTCGCCCAGGACTGCCCGGCGGACGTCGCCCGCGACGCAGCGGCCCTGCTGGTCCGGCAGACGCTGGCGGTGACCCAGCAGACCGTCCGGCTGGCGGCGTGGCACGACCTGCCCACGACCTACGTGCTGTGCGCTGAGGATCGGGGCACCCCGGCGGCGGCCCAACGCGACTTCTCCAGCCGCGCGGACAAGGTCATCGAGGTGGAGGCAGGCCACCACCCGTTCTTGTCCAGGCCGCAGGCCGTCGCCGACATCATCGCGAGTCTGCCGTGACAGGGACGGCGCTAGTCTGATCCTGCAGGTCCAGCCACATGATGCGGAGGCCGACGGGTCCGAGCGTGGGGTGGCGGAACGCTCCGGGGGCGGTGCCGAGGGTGACAAACCCGAGACTCTCGTATAGCAGCACCGCGGCCGCGTTTGTGTCAACGACAGCGTTGAACTGAATCGCCGCGAACCCGGTTCGCCGCGCCCAGTTGATCATTTCGGTGGTGAGGGCCCGCCCCACGCCTTTGCCTCGTGCCTGCCCCGCGACCATCAGGCTGCCGGAGGCGACGTGGCTTCCCGGACCGGGCCGGTTCGCGTACATGTTCGCGCTGCCCAGTATCAGGCCGTCATCGGCAGCGACGACCACCCTCGCCGGCGCTGGCAGCAGCCAGATTCGCTTCGCGTCGTCCTCGCTCATGGCAGGTTCGTAGGGGAACGTCTGCTGCTCGGTGACGACATCATGAATGATCGGCCAGATCTGCGGCCAGTCATCCGCGCGAACCTCACGGATCGCGAAAGTCGATGCAACAGGATGCTGCGGATCATCGATGCGGTCCAGGGCTGGCACCACTGCGGGAACTCCCCTCCGGTAACAAAGAGCGACGCGAGCACACGGCGGCGGTTCCTCATCCTGCTGGTCCGCGCGCCAGTGTCGCCACCCGATTTCTCCCGTTGGCACGCTAGTGGCCGACGGTGGCGGGGAGCTTGCGACTGGCGCCGAGCTTGTAGGCGATGATCAATTGCCTGGCGTTCGCGGGCTGCTGGAGGCCGGCCCCGGCGAGGACGTAGTCACCGTCAACCGCGACCGGAGCGTTGGACCTGGCGGACAGTGGCGTCTTCAGCAGGATCGCGCCGGTGGCGGCGTTGAAGGCGTAGAGGTAGCCGCTGTAGGTGGTCGTGAACACGACGTTGTTGGTGACCGTGGCGGCGCCGTACGGTGAGGACGGCAGCTTGTCGTCCCAGATGATCTTGCCGGTGGCTACGTTCACGGCGACCATCTCGCCGGTGGCCGTGGCGATCGATGCGACAAATGCCTTGGAGCTTTCGGCTGCGCCCGCAACGGTCATCGGCATGCCGAGGTTGTTGACGGCGGCGAACACCGTGGACCCGTTGGTCGCCAGCTGCGTCTCGATGCCGCCGAAGGCGCCCGGCTCAAGCGTGAACCTGGCGGGTAGCGGGACGTGGCTCGACGGCTTTGCGTGCTCGGTGAGCAGCCCGTCGTTGTCGTGCCCGGTGTGGACGCCGACCGGGAGCTTCCAGATCAGCTTGCCGGTCTGCGCGTTCAGCTCGATCAGGATGCCGGCCTTTCCGCCGTCGATGACCACCGGCTGCCCGTCGGCGGTGGTGAGCACGGGGGAGTTCTGCAGGTCCCAGTCGTATAGGTCGTGCGGGGTGAGCTGGTAGTACCACTGCAGCTTGCCCGCTGGGCTGAGCTTGACGACCGAGTCGGTGTACAAGTCGGGGCCGGGTCGGCTGGTGCCCCATGGGTAGCCCGAGGGCCAGCCGCTCTCGCCGATCGGGCCGGGGTTTGCGATGCCGATGTAGAGGTTGCCCTGAGCGTCGAACGAGGGCGGGTCCCAGAGGCCACCACCGGAGTTAAAGGCGGGGTCCCCCCACAGGCTGCCTACCTCGTCGAAGGACCACTCCGGCGTCCCGGTCTTAGCGTTCAGCGCATACAGCGTGGACTTGGCGCCGCCGAGGTACGCACCAACGGTGGGGTTGACCGGCACAGTCGACACGTACACGGTGCCGTCGTGGTAGCCAGGCGCCATGTCGATGCCCTCGCGGTCATTGCTGGTCAGCGTCCGGCTCCACAGCTGCCTGCCGGTCATCGCCGACAGCGCGACCGCCGCGTGATTAGTCGCCGCGTACACGACACCGTTTGCCACGTTGACGCCGTCCGGCCCGCCGTTGGCCGAGCTGTAGTTGTGTGTCCACAGCACTGCGCCGGTGGCGAGCCTGATCGCCATCACGTTGGACTCCATGTCCTGCGTGTACACCACGCCGTTGACGACGACCGGCGTGGTTGAGTAGCCGTCGGTGAGCCCGACGGAGGCCGGCCCGCCGGTGGACTCGATCGGCACGCACCACGCGACGCCCAGCTTGGCCACGTTCGCGGAGGTGATCGCGCTCGCGACATCGCGGGTGTTCTGCAGGCCGGCCCCAGGCAGCGTCCACCCCGCGGCAACTCCAGGTCCGGCCTGGCCACTCGGCGCGCGGCCGGCCGCGCCCCTGCCCGCCTGCTTAGTCAAGCAACTGGACGCACCGGCCCGCGGCGCGCTGCTCGCGCAGCCGCCGACCGCCACGCTCGCCGCCGCCAGGAGAACCGCGACTGCGGCCCCGATCCGCGAAGGCAGATATCTCATCTTGCTGCTCCTGCTGCTGTTGACGGTCTCCCGCTGATTCCGCCCGGCGGCGAACGTGTGGCTGTGCCGCTGCCGCTAGGTTCGCTAGCAGCCTGCCGCGTCCTACCACCACAAAAGTGATATCAGAAAGCTAGATCTTTGATATCCGGGTTGTCAAGCCAGGAGCATGCCTTCGCGTATCGCACTCGCGCTGGAGCACGTTCATTCATTCAGCCATCTCTGACTTGTAACCCGGCCGTCCGCGTAGCGCCGTGCGGCGGATGGAGCCTGCTTCTGTCATCACCGGCAGATTCCGGACGGAGCAGCCGTATGCCCGAGCTGACCAGACGCCGCCTCCTCACCACGGCCGGAGCGGCAGCAACCGCGGCGTTCGCCGCGGAGTTTCTCCCGAGCAACGTCCGCCGAGCGCTCGCCGCCGGGCCGCCGCACGGCAGCGGACGCCTGTCGGACATCAAGCATGTGGTGATCCTGATGCAGGAGAACCGGTCCTTTAACCACTACTTCGGCACGCTCCCGGGCGTTCGCGGCTTCTCCGACCCCACCGCGCTCAAGCTGAGCACCGGGAAACCCGTGTTCTTCCAGCCGGTGCAGACCAGCGCGCCCGCAGGGACCAGCCAGTACTCCAACCCGGACGGCTACCTGCTGCCGTTCCATATGGACTCCCGGACCACCAGCGCCCAGGCGGTCCCGTCGATCAGTCACGCCTGGCAGGTGCAGCACGGGGCCTGGAACAACGGCGCCATGGACAGCTGGCTCCCCGCCCACATCGCCGCGGACGGCTCGAACGGCCCCTTCACGATGGGTTACTACACCCGCGACGACATCCCGTTCCACTGGGCACTGGCCGAGAACTTCACCATCTGCGACAACTACCACTGTTCAGTAATGGGCCCGACCTGGCCGAACCGGCTCTACCACATGAGCGCCTGGGTTGATCCGCTGGGCGAGAACGGCGGCCCGATTTTCCAGAACGAGGCGCCGGTCCTTTACACCTGGAAGACCTATCCCGAGGCGCTGACCGACGCCGGCGTGAGCTGGCAGGTCTACCAGGATGTGAACAACGGCTCGGAATTCAACATGCTGGACGAGTTCAAGGTCTTCCAGGAGTCGGCCCCGAGCTCGACGCTGTTCAAGAGCGGGCTCCGGCGCTTCGGCACCGGGCAGTTCGAGTGGGATGCGGCCCACGACCGGCTCCCGACCGTTTCCTGGCTGATGCCGACCAGCTATCAGTCTGAGCATCCCGACTACCTGCCGGCAGCGGGCGCCGACTACATCGCCAGCAAGATCGATGCAATCGCGTCCAATCCGGAGGTCTGGGCCAAGACCGTCTTCATCATCAACTACGACGAGAACGACGGGCAGTTCGACCATGTGCCGCCGCCCACCGCACCGCCCGGCACGTTCGGCGAGTTCATCCAGGTGCCCGGATCCCCAAACTGGCCGATCGGCGGTGGCTTCCGGGTCCCGTGCCTGATCGTCTCACCGTGGACCCAAGGTGGCTGGATCGCCAGCCAGACCTTCGACCACACCTCGGTCCTGCGCTTCCTGGAAGTGGTTACCGGCGTCACCATCCCGAACATCACGCCCTGGCGCCGCCAGACTTTCGGCGACCTGACCTCGGCGTTCGGCTTTGCCGAGCTGCCCAGCGCGGCGCGCCAGTTGCCGGCCACCAAGCAGACGCTCGCGCAGGCCGTGCAGAACGTGACGACGCTGCCTGAGCCTGGCTTTCCGGGGGTCTCCCAGACGGTGCCGAAGCAGCAGGCAGGGTCTCGGCCGCGGCCGCGTCGCAACCCGTTCGAGAAGTGAGGAGGGACAGCATGGCAGGCTATCTCGCGTTCGTGGCCGCCGCCGCTGGCGAAGTCGTTGAGATCGATACGGCGACCGGCCAGATCCTCGGAGCGTTCGGCCCGGACTCGCCGCAGGGCATCACCTCGACGCCGGACGGCTCTCAGGTGTTCGTGGCGCAGACCGGCAAGTACAGCGTCATCGCCGTTTCCGTCGCCACCGGCGCGCAGACGCAGATCACCGTCGGCGCGTTCCCGCAAGACGTCGCCGCCACCCCGGACGGGACCGCTGTGTGGGCGACGGTAACCGGCCCGCAGACGGGTCCGGGCGGGTCGGACAAGGTCGCGGTGATCTCCACGGCGACGCACGCGGTGACTGGCTACCTCACTGTCGGCACGAGTCCCCGGCGGGTCATCTTCTCGCCTGACGGAAGCCTCGCCTACATCACGACCGCGGGCAGCATCGACATCGTCTCGGTCGCGACGGGGAAGTTGGTGCGCCGGATCTCCGACCCCGGAGGTCCGCAGGACCTCGCGATCAGCCCGGATGGCGGCATGCTGTACGTCACCAACCCGATCCGGAGCACGCTGTGGGTGATCAATACGGCCACTCGCAAGGTAACCGCAGAGCTCGCGGCCGGGGAGCAGCCGTATTCGGTCGCGGTCACCCCTGACGGCAAGACCGTGTACGTCACGGACCTGAACTCCAACTCCGTGCTGGCGATCGATGCCGCCACCCTCAGCGTGATCACGACCATTCCCGTCGGGGGCATCCCTGGCCTGGTCGCGATCACGCCGGACGGTACGCAAGGCTGGGTCGGCAACATCCTTCCTGGCAACATCACGATCTTCAGCCCGGCCACGAATACGGTCATCGCCACCGTCACGGCCGGCGCCCCCACAGCCACCATCGACGGCGTGCCGATCGCCGTCACGTTCGTCAGGGCCTGAACCCGGAGCAAGCGGCTGAGGGCCCGGAGACCACCAGCGCGGAGGCCAGGACCAGCCGGTCCTGGCCTTTGCCGTTGCCAGGTTGCGGCGCCATCGCGGTTCGCTTGCACTCGGCAGTCAGGTGCTGCGGACGCGTAGCGTGTGGCGTATGCCGGACTTTATGGGGATGGTGGCCACGGCGCTGGCCAGGTCGGCGGACGAGGACTGGGCCGGTGCGGAGGGCTTGTGGGCAGATGTTACGGCGGCCAATCCGGTGTACGGGGATTACTGGGCGTACCTGGCCGAGGCGAGGTACGGCGCGGGGGATTACGCGGGGGCGCGGCTGGCGTACGAGCATGTGCTGCGGCTCGGCGTGCGGGAGACGTTCCGGCCGGGAGAAGGGCCGCCGCTGATGCCCGGGGAGGTCGCCTACCGGATCGCGTGCTGCCATGCGGCTGCCGGTGACCGGGAGGCGGCTGTCGCGGCCCTGCGAGTGGCGCTGGAGCAAGGGATGCGTGACCTGGCCCGGGTCAGGTCCGCAAAGGTCTGGCAGGAGCTGCACGGGGACAGCCGGATCCGCGACATGGCAGGCATCATCGAGGCCGGCAACATGCCTCGGGACGTCGGCTGGCGTTATGACCTCGCGTTCCTTTCCCGGGAGATTAAGAGGCTGGCATACGCGCCGTTTGCGCTCCAGCCGGAGGCTGAATTCGATCGGGCTGTCGCGGACCTGGACAGCGCGATCCCGGGCCTGACCGATGCGCAGATCGTGGTCGGCATGATGAAGCTGGTGCGGTACCTGGACGACGGGCATGCGCGGATCACCTGGCCTGGATATGGGGAGTTGTCCAGGATGCTGCCGGTGGACTTGTTCTGGTTTGCCGAGGGCTTGTATGTGACCGGAGCCGGTCCCGGCTCTGAGCGCCTGCTGGGCGCTGCGGTGGAACGAGTCGGCGGGCTGACCATCGACCAGCTCAAGTCGGCCTTGGATCCGTTGATGACGCGAGACAACGAGCACTGGCTCACGCTGCGGCTGCCGGTCCTTGTCCGTTACACCGCGATCCTGGAGGCCCTCGGCATCGATCCCACGCTGACTGTCCGGCTACCTGGCGGGACCGTGGAGGAGGTTCGGCTGGAGGCCTCGCCGGCCGAATTCCACTGGGACAGGTACCCACCGGGCTGGGTGGCCCTGACAGACACCGTGACGGTGGACGGTGGCGTAGCCGTGCCACGACCGCCGCACCTGCGCAACCGCGAACTACCGTTCTGGTTCGAGTACCGGCCGGCCGACGACCTGGTCTACTTCCAGTTCAACGCCGTCCGTGACCACCCGGCGGAGAAGTTCGCGGCGTTCTGCGACCGGCTGTTCGGTTTCATCGAGGACCACAATGCTGGCCGGCTCGTGATCGACATGCGGTGGAACGGTGGCGGCAACACTCTGCTCACCCAGCAGTTGCTGCATCACCTGATCGCCAGTGAGCGGCTGAGCCGGCGCGGCGCATTGTTCGTGATCATCGGCCGGAGGACGTTCTCGGCCGCGCAGAACACCGTCACCGCCATCGAGCGCGAGACCAGCGCGATCTTCGTCGGCGAGCCCACCGGGTCGCGGCCAAACTTCATCGGCGAGAGCATCGACTTCGAACTTCCCTACAGCAAGGTCCAGGCAAACGCCGGTGACCTATTCTGGCAGACCTCCTGGCCCACCGACCACCGGACCTGGACCGCGCCGCACGTCTACGCGCCGCCAACCTTCGCGGCCTACAGCCGCAACCAGGACCCGGCGCTGGAGGCCATCCTCGCCATCCACGAACACGTGCCCAGTTAGCACATTGCCGCGGCGGCCGGGTCGCTCCTGTCTGCTGATAGCGTGCACTCATGTGGCGGGGACGCTGATGACCGCGCCGGTGCTGCTCATCCGCCGAGCTGACCGCGTCGCCACGGTGACGCTGAATCGTCCTGAGGCGCGCAACGCCTTGTCCACCGAGCTGATCGCCGCGCTGCGGATCGCGATGCGCGACCTTGAGGGCGACGACGACGTCGACGTCGTGATCCTCACCGGCGCCGATCCTGCCTTCTGCGCCGGCCTGGACCTCAAGCAACTCGGAAGCTCGGGCGCGAACCTGTCCGCCGGTGCCGCGGACGGCGCGACGCCCTCGTGGGTCCCGTGGCCGCAGCTATCGAAGCCGGTGATCGGCGCGATCAACGGTGTCGCTGTCACCGGGGGACTTGAGCTAGCGCTCAATTGTGACATGCTCATCGCTTCGCAGCAGGCGCGCTTCGCCGACACCCACGCCCGCGTCGGCGTCCTGCCTGGCTGGGGGCTCTCGGTTCTGTTGCCACTTATGGTCGGCCGTGGGCTGGCTCGGCGCATGAGCCTCACCGGTGACTTCCTCGGCGCGGAAGACGCGCTGCGCGCCGGCTTGGTTACCCAGGTCGTTCCGCATGAGGAGCTGCTGCCAACCGCGCATTCGGTTGCCGCCTCGATCGTCGGCAATGACCAGATCGCGGTGCGCACGCTGTTGCGCTCCTACCGTGAGATCGAGCGGGACCACTTCGCTGCTGGCTTCAAGGCTGAGGCCCGCACGTCGAAGGAGTGGATAGCCGACTTCGACCCCGCGGAGGTGGAGCGGCGTCGTCGGGACGTGCTCGAGCGGGGGCGGGGCCAGGCGCACTCAGGTCGGGACACAGGTCCAGATCGGTCCCAGCGGTAAGGGTCTCTGCCCGCTTGGCGGCCTGACCGGCTGTTAGTCCGCGCGCGTGGCATTCCTAGGGCCCGTCGCCTGGCCGCCTGAGCCGATCAGAACCGAGCGGCTGGTCCGTGAGCCCGAGGCCCGGGACCGCGCCGATGCCGGGCAAGCCGAACTGCCACGTCATTTCCAGGAGAACCCAGCCCGCTGCCTTTGACGCAGCGGCGGCGTCATCCCTCGCTGGCAAAGTAGCCGCGGAGGCGCTCGGCGTACGGGCGGCGTTGCTCGGCGGTCACGAACGCCGGGTAAGGCTTGGACCCATACAACTGGTCGCCGGCATACCGGGGAAACACGTGCACGTGGTAATGCCAGGCATCCTGGTTGCCGGCGGGCTCATTGTGCTGCCGCGTGGAGACTCCCTGGCACCCGTAGGTGGCGCGGACCGCGATCGCGATGTCATGGACCAGGTCGTGTACCGCATGTCCCGCCTGGGCTGGCAGGTCATACAGGCTTTCGTAATGCTCGGTCGGCACGACCAGCACGTGCCCGTGATTGTTTGGCCACCACCGGGGTGAGATGAAGGCCATGGCCCCAGCCGTCTGCCGCACTATGTCCGGCTGACGATCCGTATCGATGCCGGAGGCAAGCGCGCAGAACGGGCACTGGTAGCCAGGTGGCGCGTGTGTGATTGTCACGATTCACCATGCTGCCAGGCCGGATGCTGGCCGGGGCGGATGGGCAGTCAAGCGGGCTGCGCCTGCCAGGCCCGCAAGCGGCCGCTTACGATCGTGTCCAGAGCAGCCTTGGCGCGTTGCGCAGTCAGGTTCCTGGCGTGCCCATGCCGGCCAGGTGCAGGTCAAGGAATCGCTGCCAGGTGCTCGAGCTGACATCACCACCCGCGTGAATCAGACCGCGCAGCCCGGAGGCAAGCGCTACTACGTCGGCGACGGTAATGTCCGCGCTGACGGTTCCGGCGGCGATGGCCCTGGCCGTTAGCTCGACGATCGCGGCCCTGACCTCCCGCTCGGCGGCCGCATCGGGCTGGCGTCGCAGCAGCAGGTTGGCGTACCGGGCATGCTCGGCGAACGACCGGCCGAACGCGTGCAAGAGATCGTGCAGGCCGAAACCGTCGGTCCGGGCGAGGGCATGATCGACATCGATCAGCAGATCATTGAGCGCGAGCCTGAGCAACTCGTCAATCAGCGCATCCTTGCTGGCGAATCGCCGGTAAACGGTGCCGACGCCCACGCCGGCCCTGGCGGCGATCTCCTCCATCGCCGCGTCCGCGCCGGACTCGCCGAAGACGTCGCGGGCTGCCGCCACGACCCGCTCGTAGTTGCGGCGAGCATCACGGCGAAGGCCGGGGGCTACCACGGCCGTCGGCAGGCCAGGACCCTCAGTCACTCCTGCGCGTTACCCGTCTACTCGCCTGCGTCACCTGCAACCGTACCTCCGGCGAGCATCGCCAGCTCTGCGTGCTCTGACTGGCCGGCGGCCTGCCGTGCGCGTCGTACGGAGGGCATCAGCAGGCCCGCCGCTGCCGCCAGCAGCAGTCCTCCGGCCATCACAGCGAATCCGGTGGTGTACCCGGATTGCAGCGGGAATCCCGACGGTTCAAGCCTGGCGGTGACGATGCTGGCCATCACCGCTGCGCCTATGCTGCCGCCGATCGTCCGGATGTTGGCGTTCATGCCGCTGGCCACGCCGGTCTGCGAAGGCGGCACGGCCGCGACGATCAAGGCTGACATGGCCGAGAAGGCCAACCCGAACCCGATGCCCATCAGGGAGTTCGACAGGTAGATCTGCCAGACGTGCTGGTGGGCGAAGGCCAGAATCGACATCGCGCCGCAGCCGATGAGGCAGCCTGCCACGACCAGAGCTTTGCCGCCAAGCCTGGCGGCGAGCCGGCCGACAAAGATCCCGACAATGAACATGGCGACGGCCGAGGGGAGCAGCATCAGCCCTGACCTGGTGATGCTGGCACCGAATCCGTAGCCGGCCACCGCAGGGGTCTGCACGAACTCGGGCAGGAACGCGAAGGTCGCATACATCCCGACGCCGATCAGCAGCGCGACCAGGTTGTTGGTCCACACCGCGGTGACGCGCATCATCTTCATATCGATCAGCGGCGTCGTGGCGCGCAACTCGGCGGCGACCCACGCGGCGGCGAGGAGGACGGCTGCCGCCAGCAGCCCGAGCACGGTGCCTGACCGCCAGCCCCAGTCCGGCGCCTCGCTCAGCGCGACGAGCAGGGCGACCAGCCAGCCCGACAGCAGTACGGCTGGCAGCCAGCTGATTCGCCCAGGGGTGCGGACATCGGACTCGGGGACGAGCGCGATCGCGCAGACTGCCGTGATGGCAGTCAGGATCAGCGGCAGCCAGAAAAGCCAGTGGTAGTCGAGGGCCGACACGATCGGACCGGCTATCACGATGCCCAGGCCGGCGCCCACTGCAGCGAGCGCGGCGACGATCCCGACCGCGCCCGGCACCCGCTCTGGCGGGAACTCGTCGCGGATGATCCCGAACGCAACCGGGAGCATGCCGCCGGCGAATCCCTGGATCACCCTGGCCACGATCATGATCCCGATGGACGGAGCGAGCGCGGCCATGAGCGAGCCAACCGCCAGCGCCAGCAGCGTGCCGACGAAGACGCGCTTCTTGCCGAACATGTCACCGACTCGGCCCAGGATCGGTGTCATGATCGATGCCGACAGCAGGTACGCGGTCAGCACCCAGGTAACCGTGCCCTGGCTCGTGTGCAGATCGTGCTGGATCGTGGTGAGTACCGGGATCACCAGTGACTGCAGCAGCGCGAAGGCGCTGACTCCCAGCGCGAGTACCGCGAACGTGACCGGCGGGCGACCAGGTTTGCTGGCCGCTATCAAGGACCTACTCATAAGCGGAATATAGATTCCGCCGGGCCGTCAGTCCAGGGAACCGGAATACTCATTCCGGAAGCGACGACAGGTTTGGACGCCGATATCGACCCGGAGATCCAGACCGCGGACGTGTGACACGATGACGCGGTGACCTATGTTGATATCGGCGGGCATCAGACGTGGCACGAGGTGACCGGCGACGGTGCGCCGGTGGTGCTGCTGCATGGCGCATTTTCCGGGGCAGCGGCGTTCTTCGCCCAGACCCCGGTGATCGCTCAGGCCGGCTACCGCGTGCACGTACCGGAGCGTCGTGGTCACGCTCACACCCCGGACATCGAGGGGCCGCTTACCTACTCAGTCATGGCCGACGACACGGTGGCGTACCTGGAGGCCCAGGTCAGCGGGCCGGCCGCGCTCATTGGCTGGAGCGACGGTGCCGTCGTAGCGCTGCTGGTTGCGCAGCGCCGCCCGGAGCTCGTGGAGCGGATGGTCTTGATCGGCCAGTATTACAACTCGTCCGGCCGGGCGCCGGACGATCAGATCGAAGCGCTACTGGCCGCACCTGAGACGATGAACTTCCTGCGTGCTGGGTACGACCCCCATTCGCCGGACGGCTCTGAGCACTTCCCGGTCGTCTACGCCAAGACGATGGAAATGATCCGCACGGAGCCCGAGATCGGCCTTGCCACGCTCAGCGATGTGCACGTGCCGACGCTGGTCCTGCAGGGCGACCGCGACCTGGTAACCGTCGAGCACTCCGCCGCGGTCGTGGCCGCACTTCCCGACGCCCGGCTCGCGGTGCTGCCCGGATCGCACGGCCTGCCGATTGAGTCCCCGGACACTGTCAATCCGCTGCTCCTCGCCTTCCTCCGGCAAGGAACCGCCTTCCAGCACATTATGTAACCGACTGAGTCGATCTCGTCCTAGCGACTTTCCCAAGCCACAGGACGGGTCGGCCCGCCCCGGAAACTGTGCGGCTTGGTCGGCCTCGCATCCGGCAAGGAAACCGGGAAGCCCGTTGTCCCGACTCCTGCGCCGAGCCGGCCGCGGCCTGGGGGGAGTTCGTCCCTGAGACTGCAGTCGGAACCGGATCGGCAACCATCTGCACATCGACAACACGTTCTCAGCCCGGTGAATCATCCGCCGTTCAGCCGGCCGCCAGCCGGCGTCTCACCTCGGCCAGACTGGTTCGCGTGGCGCTCGTGTCGTGATGATCGTGCCCGAGCGTCCGCTCGCGTGCGTCTAGCACAGCTGCGTAGACGGTTGCCGCCTCGTACAGCCGGCCCGCGTCCTGGAGCACCATGCCCAGGTTGTGGGAGGTGCCAAGGGCCGTCGGGTGCTCGGGGCCGACGATTGCCTGCTGGAGTGCGATGATCTGGCGGTATTCGGACTCCGCTTCTGAGTATCTGCCCCGCAGTCGCTGGATATAGGCGAGCGCGTGGCGCGTATCGAGCGTGTCGGGATTGCTGTCGCCAAGTACGCGGCGTCTGATCGCGAGGACTTCCGCGAACTCCGACTGGGCGTCGTCGAGGCGCTCCTGATCCTGGATCACCACGGCCAGGTTGTGCCGGGTACCAAGAATGGCTGGATGAGTGGCGCCAACCGTCGCCTGCTGCAGGACGATGATCTCCCTGTACTCCGACTCTGCCTCGGTGTACTTGCCGCGGAGCCGCAGTACGTACGCCAGCGAATGACGACTGGTCAGTGTGTCGGGATGTCCATCGCCCAGCTTGAGCCGGCGCTGCTGGTAGACCGCGTGAAATTCGGCCTCGGCCAGATCGATCCGCCCCTGGGCCTGCAAGACCCCGGCCAAACTCTGGCGGGTTTCGAGGGTGTCGACGTTGAGCTCGCCGAGCCTTGCGCTCTGAATCTCGAGTACTGATCGGTAGGCCGCCTCAGCCGCGGCAGCCTGGTCGCGGGCCTTCAGGACGAAGGCAAGCTTCAGCCGGGTGGCGAGCGTGTCGGGGTGCTCGGCGCCGAGCACTGCGGCGCGCAGCCGATATACCTCGCGGAACTGGGACTCTGCTCGGTCAAGGTGACCCTGACGGCGAAGCACGGACGCCAGTCCATGCCGGGAGGTCAACGTGTCCGGATGCAGGTCGCCCAGCAACTCGTGCCGCAAGGCGAGAACCGCGGTATATTCCGCGGCGGCCTCGTCCCAGCGACCGTCGTCACGCAGCGTCAGGGCCAGGTGATGCCGAGCCGTTAGCGTGCGGGGATCCCGCTCGCCGAGCGCCTCGGCGCGGATGCGCACCACCTGCCGGTGCGCCGCCGCTGCCTGCGCGTAAAAGCCCGCCGCATGGAGATACCGGGCCGCCAGGTGGCCTGGCTCACTCAGGCGGAAGACCGACTCAGGTGAGTCGGTCGACGGCCGCGGCCACGGCAGGCTGAGCAAGCTCATGCAGTGCGCCTCGAGCGCGCTCCACCGCCGCCAGGTCTGCGGATCTTCCGGTGCTGCCCCCGCGATCGCCCGTTCGAGCAAGACGATCAGCAGGCCTTCGTACTCCGCGGCGCGCTCGACGAGGTCCTTATGGGCGCGGTTAGTCGCACGAACGAGCGGAGGCAGGAGTGCCGTCCGCTGCCGGAACTCGTCTGCGGACTTGGCTCGCGCGATGTTGACCAGCCCAAGGCGGACGAGACCTTCAAGCGCGCGGGCCAACTCTGGCGCGGTGGCGTCGGCGAACAGCGGCGATTCGGAAAGCACATCGGCAGCTAGAAGCGTGGTGTACGGCACCGGAGCCGGGCCCAGGCAGGCGAGCAGTCGGAGCAGGGGCCGGGATCGAGGCGAGCCTCGGCCTGCCAGCAAGTCCAGTGACATCTCCCAGGTAGTAGTCAGCCTGCGGCGGGAATCGTCGCTCCCTGCGGCGTGCGAGTCGGCGCCAAGAGAGTCGAGATTCGACGTCAGAGCCGCCTGGTAGGCCGCGAAGGTCGCTGGGGCATCGGCACGCGGCCACAGCTCGACTTCCGTATCGGCCAAAAACGAGCCGGCGAGGTCCAGGGCGAGTGGCAAACCTCCCAGCCACGCAGACAACGCCCGGGCCTGGTCCGGGTCACCAGCTGCCGGCGCCAGGTCGAGCAGCACTTGCGCGCCGTCCTCGGCCGCCAGAACAGGGACCTGCACGAGATGCGCCCACGGTCCCCACGCTGGCTTAGCACCCTCGCGGGTGGTCACCAGCACCAGGCCCGAGGTGGTCGCTGGGAAGCGCAGCCAGCCACGCCCGTCGCTGAGCCTGCCTGTCCCCGCGGTGAGCAGGTCAAGGTCGTCGGCATTGTCGATCACCAGGAGCCACGGCTGATCCAGCCGGTTCAGTCCGTCCCACAAGACATCGGCCGGATGCCGTCGGCCAAGGTCATTCGCGTCAACGCCCGCATCAAACGCAACGGCGTGCAGGCTTGCCTCGAGTTCGGCCGTCAGCGCGACTGCAACCCACCAGGACCGGATTCCAAGGCTCTGTGCGCGATGCGCAACTTCGAGGGCAACCGTTGTCTTGCCGCAGCCACCCATGCCATGCAGGACCCACACGCGCTGGCTGGCTCCCGCTCCGGCGCTGACCGCCTCGACGTCGGCTAGCAGCGCCGACAGCAGCTCAGCTCGGCCGCGCAGCCGGTCGGCAGGAATCCTTCGGTGCGGTACGACAAGGGGTTTGGCCAGCGCAGCCTTGCGTGCGACGAGCGCCAGATCGGACAGCTGGACGTCGATGTCGTAGAGATCCCGGCCCGCCTGCGCGACGCGGCCAGCGTGGTCGGCCACGGCATACTGGGCTGTGCCCTGCGGACCCGGGCTCACCGGCTGATCGACCGCAGGCAAATCTAGGTCGTCCACGTCTGCTGATTCCTGTCGCGTCCAGCCTGATTGATATCCCGCCCAGCCTGGATGACTGTGGAGCCATGGCTGGCGATCCCCAGCTGCCGCACCGAGGGTGCAACTACCGATGCTCCGCCGGCGGCCTTCAGCTGAGCGAGCGCCTGCTCGATGGACCCCGCGAACTCTGCATCGCCCTGGGCTGCCTCTTCAAGAGCCAGCCTGACGCGCTCGGAGGATCGGGGGTTCTCGATTCCGGCCTGTGCCTCTCGTTCGAGCTGCAGCACCGAAGGGTCATCACCGAGCTTCCGGCTGACGATCTCGTGGAGCCGCTCGAGTCCCTCATCGATCGCGCGGTCGACCTCTTTGTCGACGCCGCGCCCGGCCCGGCGGGCCTTGCGGAACGCGTATGCACTGAGATAGCCGACCACGAGTTCCAAGCCCATCATCGGGCGCCTCCGTAACCTCAGACCTGCCGTCCAAGCTCGTTCGCAGCTCGCCAATGGTGCAGTCACCTTGTGAAAACAAGCCATCAGCGTTCTCGATTTTGGTCAGTCATCGAACCTGCGGCGGGAATCGCATTGGCTCGCCTTTATCGACGGGACGCGCTGCGCACGGCTGCGGTTTACCTCGCCTTCGATCTGCTATGCGGCAAGACCAACGATCGCGAGAATTTGGCGCGGCCACGAGGAGTGGCTCGGCCCGCCCCAGTCGCGCAGTTGCGATGCGGCTGTAGTTCACTGGTCGGGCGGACTCCTCGGACCTGGGTCGGTCCAGGCACATAACACCGTGGAGCAGAACCGTGGACCGTTTTACTCGTCAATACTGGTGGTCCAAGGCCCGCCATTCGATAACTCTCCACATGCTCGGACAAGGTCGGACGGCGACCGCCACCTGCGCGATTAACCATGACGTATTCCTATACCCCAGATCGACTAGTGACGCGGGCGCCCTAGATGCCTACTGCCGTCCGGATTCGTGAGCGGCTGAGGGCGGGTCACGGTGAGTCTTGTATCGAAGCCGGATGACGCCGGAGTAGTAGGTCTTGGCGCTGATCAGTTGGAGTTCGGCCTGCTGGGTGAACAGCGGTTTGCCTGCGCCGATGGCGATGGGATGGACCTGCAGCACGTATTCATCGATAAGGCCGAGCCGGGCGAACCGTTGTGCGGTTCTGACGCCGCCGGGCACGCCGAGGTCGCTGCCGGGCTGCCGCTTGAATTCGGTGACCGCGGCGACCAGGTCATCATCGTCGCGGGCGACGACCAGCTCCGCGTTATCCCACGGCACGTCAACTGGCTGGTTGGAGATGACGACGCGGTGCAGCCGGTTGACCGCGGCTGCGAAGTCACGGCTTGCTTGGGATGCCGAAGTGTCGGCGGCGACGCCTTCCCAGTAGGGGATCATGCCCTGCGCCACGGGGTAGCCGAGGAAGCCGGCGTCGGACTGCTGCAAGAGCGCGACGACGTCGTCGTTGAGGGCCTGGTCGGGGGCGCCGGTCATCCAGTCCAGCTCGTTGCCGGGGCCCGCGATGAAGCCGTCCAGCGTGGTGGTCATGTACAGGACTACCTTCCGCATGATCGTGATCCCTTCCGTGGAGCGTGATCTGCGCAGCCGGCAGAACACGTGATTTACACCGTGTCAAGTAGACAGCCTGCGCTACGATTTACATCGTGTCAAGCAGCCAGCCATACGGGGATCCCGAGACGCGCGAGCGCCTGCTGCGCGCAGCGTGGGACCTGGCTCTCGAGCAAGGACCCAGCTTGCGCCTGGCCGACGTCGCGGCCCGCGCGGGCGTGTCGCGCCAGGCCGTGTACCTGCATTTCGGCGACCGCGCCAGGCTCTTGCTGGCATTGCTCGTCTGGGGGGATGAGGCATTCAAGCTAGGTGACCTACTAGCGCGGGTAACCGAGGCGCGGACCGGTGTCGAGGCACTCGACCGGATGGTCGAGGTGCATGCCACCTACTCCCCGCGCATCGATGCCCTCGCGCGCACCCTTGAGGCGCACCAGTATCAAGACCCCGCAGTTGCGGCCGCACTGCGTGAACGCCTTGACTTCCGGCGAACCGCGCACCGGGCGGTCATCGGCCGCATAGCCGCCGAGGGTGACCTGGCCAGCGGGTGGACCATCGACACAGCGGCCGACTTGTTCTTCGCAGTCACACTGCCCGTTCCCTGGCGGGAGCTGACAGGAGCATCCGGGTGGTCGGCCCAGCAATACGCCGAACGCGTCTCCCGGCTCCTGCGCCGTGCGCTGATCGCCCACCCTTGAAACAGCACGCGCAGCGGCCAGTTCCGTAACCCTGAAATCAGAGAGCTGTAGCCCAGCAGGGCGCGGAGCTGCGGTCAGACGCTGATCACTAGTCCGTCGCGGGCTGCCTGCCAGTGGAGATTGTCTTGGTGGCCCAGCATGTCGGCGGACATGTGAGTCAGGATGATGCGGCGGGCGGTGAGCTGTTCTCGATGTGCGTCGAGGTCTGCGTACCGCAAGTGGTAGGGGAGATCCTTGTCCCGGTAGTAGGCCTCGGCAATCAGCAGGTCCGCGCCTGAAGCTGCAGCAATGATGTCGTCAGTCCAGGCGGTGTCACCGGTGTAGGCGATCGATGTGCCGTCGGCTTCCAGGCGCAGCAGGAGGGCATCCGCTCCGCTGCGATGGTCGGCCGGCCATGCGTGCGCGGTAATCCCGGCCACCTCGGCGGAGCGGCCGGGGGCCAGCTCGACCGTCTCGACACCGAAGCGCCGGGCGGCGGTCGACGACCCGGGGAACAGGCACTCCATTGCATCGGCCAACCGCTCCGCCAGCCCCGCAGGCCCGACGATCACCAGTGGCGCGGACCGGCGGGAGAACTGGCCGTCCAGAATGAGGAAAGGCAGTCCGCCGAAGTGATCGCCATGAAGGTGCGAGACAAACACGGCCGCGATGCTGCCGGGATCCAGCCCGAGGCTCTTGAGGGCAGTCAGGGATGTAGCTCCGCAATCCAGCAGTGCCGCCGCGCGTCCTGGCCAGGCCAGATGGATGCATGCCTGGAAGCGCCCGCCGCTGCCGAACGCGTCACCGCTTCCGGCAAACGTCACCGTGACAGGGACCTCGTCGGGCACCCGGTCATTGTCGCAGTATCGGGACGAGACGACAGCACGTCGCCGATCGCGGCCTGGGCGGCCGACGGCTCCCCCGAGACCTCGGGCGCTACGTGCGGGCGTTGCCAGATCAGAAAGCACATCGCGCGGTTATTCTCTGCGCCCTGATCCCCTGTACAGCTTCAGTGCGTCGGTCAGCCGTCGCAGCGACTGTTCGTTGAACGGCACGCACTGGAACATGATGTGCGGCACGCCGAGTTCGGCGTACCCGCGCATGGCCGCCGCGATCTCCAGCGGTGTGCCGGTCAGCGGATTCCCGAAGGCTGCTGGCTTGTTGGGTCGCAGGTCGGGAAACCACAGGCCGATGAGCGCGGTAACGCCGAGCGTCGCCGGGTCGCGGCCCGCCTGGTGGCATGCGGCCACGATTTTGGCCAGCGGCTCGGCCGTCGTGTCGGGCTCGCCCATATAGCCGGTGTTCCACATGTCGCCGTACTGCGCGGCCAGCGCGAGCATGCGCGG
>DASXMP010000027.1:0-40295 GCA_036495585.1 Streptosporangiaceae bacterium | reverse complement strand
TTGACCTTCGTGCTCTTGCATATCGTGCCCGGCGGCGAGGTACACGCGATTCTGGGGCTGCGGGCAACCCCTGCCACGATCGCGCACTACTCCAAAATCTGGGGCTTTGACCAGCCGCTGTATGAGCAGTACGGCAAGTGGTTGTGGCAGTTGCTGCATGGCAACTTCGGCTTCGACCTCAAGCAGAACGCAACGGTCTCCACGCTGCTGTGGAATGCGCTGCCGCGCACGCTCGTGCTGGTGATCATCGGCACCGGTGTCGGCTTGCTGATAGGCATCCCGCTGGGGGTGTTCCAGGCGGTGCGGCGGTACACGGTGCTCGACCATATCCTGACCGGCATCTCGTTCGTCGGGTACGGGGCACCGGACTTCTTCATCGCGATCATGATGGTGCAGTGGTTCGCGGTGAACCTGCACTGGCTGCCGGCCTTCGCGCCCCAGTCGACCTCGATCCCCGGCATCTTGTCCGAGCCGGTGAACCTGATCCTGCCGGTCGCGACATATGCGTTCGTCGCGTTCGCGATCTGGAGCCGGTACATGCGCTCGTCGGTGCTGGACAACATCGTGCAGGACTACGTGCGGACGGCCCGGGCGAAGGGTGCCAGCGAACGGCGCGTGCTGTGGCGGCACATCTTCCGCAACTCGTTCATCACCATCACGACTCTGCTCGGCTTGAGTCTGCCCGCCGTGCTGGCCGGCTCCATCTTCGTGGAGTTCGTCTTTAACTACCCGGGCATGGGCCTGCTGTTCTACCAGGCGGCGGTCAACACCGACATCCAGCTGATGCTCGCCATCACGGTGCTGACCACGCTGGTCACCATTCTCGGCAACCTGCTCGCCGACATCGGATACGCCATGCTCGACCCGAGGGTGAGGTACAGCTGATGGCGATGACGCCACACCTCAGCTAGCGCCCGGTGCCCGCTCCAGACGGCCGGGCACTCGCGTCAGTCGCCGAGCACGTGCCGCAGGTACTCGTTGCCGAATCGGCGCTCTGGGTCGACCAGGTCGCGAACGGCCAGGAACTCCACCATTCTCGGATAGGCGCCGGATAGGTAGTCGGCGTCCCTGGTATGCATCTTCCCCCAGTGCGGGCGGCCGCCGACGCCAGTCATCACGGCCTCGACGTCCTGGAAGTACCGCTCGTGCGGTGAGGCATGGAACACGTGCACCGCGATGTAGGCGGTGTCCCGCCCGTAGGCCGTGGAGAGCCAGACGTCGTCGGCCGGGATGACACGCACCTCGATGGGGAAGCTGATCCGCCAGTCCCGGCGGCGGAACAGCGCTCGCACCTCGGCCAGCACGTCTGAGAGCGCGTCCCTCGGGACTGCGTACTCCTGCTCCTTGAACCGCACGCGCCGCGGGCTGGTGAAGACCCGGTAGGCCGCGTCGGAGTAGGTGCGCGCGCCGAGCGCCCGGGCGGCTACCGAGTTGATGGCCGGGATTGCGGCGCGAAGCCGGTGACCGAGGCCACAGGTCGCGGCGAACAGCCCGTTCGACAAGACCTCGTCGTCTAGCAGGTAACGCCATCGCGGCAGCGGATTGGCCGGGCCGTCGGTCCGGTTGTTCCGCTTGGTCAGGCAATTCTCGGTGTGCGGGAACCAGTAAAACTCGAAGTGCTCGTTGTCGGCGGTGAACTCATCGAGCCTGGAGAGGACCTGCGACCAGGACATCGGCTCCTCGCGGGCCCGGAGCAGGAAGGCGGGCACGACGTTGAACGTGACGGCGGTAACGACGCCGAGCGCGCCCAAGCCGACCCGGGCGGCGTCGAACAGGTTGATCGCCGCGCCGTCCGGCCCGATCAGCCCGCCGCCCGGAGATGACTGCGAGCAGGTCACTATCTGGCCGTCCGCCAGCACCAGCTCGAGCCCGGCGATCTGCGCCGCCATGCCGCCGACGTCTCGGCCGGTGCCATGGGTGCCGGTCTGGGTGGCGCCCGCGACGGTCTGAACCTGGATGTCACCCATGTTGGCGAGCGAGAGCCCGCGCCCGAGCAATTCGGCATTGAGGACATGCAGCGGGCATCCGGCCTCAGCCGTGACCGTCCCGGCGGCGTGGTCGACCGAGCGGATGCCGGTCAGCCCGTGCGGCCGGAGCAGGACACCGTCCGTGACTGCGGTCGGCGTGAACGAGTGCCCGCTGCCCGTCATTCTGATGGCCTGGCCGTTCGCCGCGGCTCTCCTTACCTCGACGGCCACGTCGGCCGCGGATCCCGGCGTAACAATGCGCCGAGGCCGGGCCGTCACGTTGCCAGCCCAGTTGTGCCAGGTCATATCCGTGCTCGTGGCTCGCCGGCGGGTTGCTGCGCTACTAGGCCGAAGCGCTGGCCCATTGCGCAGTGCCGGCATCAGACGTCGCATCCAACCTCCTTAGCCCAAGAATGCAAGCCACGACGGCGGCCGCACCGCACGCCGCGGCGAAACCGTAGCCGTAGCGGGGGCCCAGCGCGTCCACGACACGCCCGCAGATCGCTGAGCCGCCCGCAACGCCCACGGAGATCGCGGACGAAAGCCACGTCATCGCCTCGGTCCGACGGGCCAGCGGAGCCTGCCGCTCGATCAGCCCGTAGCCGGCAATGAGCGTCGGCGAGATCACCAGCCCGGCGACCAGCATCCCGGCGTCCAGCGACAAAAGATTCGGCTGCGCCCAGAAGGTCGCAACTCCCGCGACGGTCAGCGACAGGGTGACGGCGAACCGCCGGGCAAGGCGCGCACGCCAGCGGCGCGACCCGTACCAGAGCCCGCCAGCTGCGCTGCCCAGGGCGTAGGTGCCGAGGATGAGGCCGGCCAGCGAACGGTGCCCCTGCCGCTGCGCGAAATCAACCGTGCTGAGGTCGATGGACGCGAACATGGCTCCGACGAACAGGTACAGGGGCGCCATCACCGCCAGCCCGCTCGCCGGGAGCAGGCGCGCAGCCGCCCTCACGCTGATTTGCGACCGGGAACGAGCCCGCCCCTCCTCGCGGTCCGTCCCGTCGCCGGCCGCGATAGGGGTGGACTGCACCGGCGGCTCAGTGCGGCGCTGGGCTGCGAACGCCAGTGTCCCGGCCACGGACAGAACCATGGCGGCGAGCACGCCGGCCGGCGGGAGCGAGGCAGCGAGCACGGTGACGGCCGCCGGGCCGATCACGAAGATCATCTCGTCCACCACGGACTCGAGGGCAAACGCCGCGCCCAGTGCGGCGGCCTGACCGGTCAGCAGCGTGCTCCAGCGTGCGCGGACCATGGAACCGAGCGACGGCATCGAGGCCCCTGCCACGGCACCAGCGATCATCAGGAGCCAGGTCGGTGCGCCGGCCTCGGCGCTGGCCACGAAGGCAATGCAGGCAACGCCGAAGACAGCGACAAGGGGCCGGAGCACGCGACGCTGTCCGAGGCGATCGGCGAGCCTGGCGAGCTGCGGCGACGCGATGGCATAGCCAATCGATCCGGCGCCAGCAACGAGCCCGGCCAGGCCATAGCGGCCAGTGCGGGCCGACACCAGGAACACGGTGGCGAGCCCGAACATCGACATCGGGAAACGGCCGACCATCCCGGCCAGGCAGAACCGGAACGCGCCGGGCCGCCGGAGCAGGGCGGCATACCCCGTCCCAGCACCACCTGGCGGAACATCATCAGCCAGCTCCGCTCCCTGCGCAGCCGGCCCTGCCTGCGTCATTTGCTACCTCCGCACTGAACGGTAGCGGCAGTCCGTGGAAACTCCAGCCGGCATCCTGGCAAACGGGAGGTCAGTTGAGCCCGGTAGCCCCTGGCCTTCCGGCAGACCGTCGTTACGCTAAGAAAGCTATGGGACGCTTCGACCGGCCCGCGGGACTGCCTGGGCGATCACGGTGGATAGCCGGGCTGCGCCGGCGCGGCCTGGCGGCGCGCGTACTCGCCATGGTAGGCGCCGCGGTGCTCATCGCAGTCGGCCTGCAGGCCAGCGCGACTGTCGCGGCCAAACCGGACGCCCGCGCCGCGCGGGGCGTCCGCCCGGCTAGCCCGGCCAAAACGGCTACTACCGCCACGACGGCCAATACGGTCAGCCTCACGGCCTACCTTGCCCCGGCCGCGCTCCAAGCCGCGCTGAGGCTGACCCCCCTGGAAGGCACCGCCGCAGCGGCGGCCACCGGCCCGGACAAGTCAGGCAGCCAGGCCGGCGAAGCGGGCACGTTCCATCAGATCATCCTGCCCGACCTGCTGATCGTGGCGCCCAGGGGCCTTACCAGCCAGCAGATCGTCCGACTGCACAAGATCACCGGCGTGCGCAACATGATTACGTTCGATGGCGGCGAACTCAGGACTGACAGCAAGCCGATCAGCGTGATCGGTGTCAACCCTGCGACGTTCCGGTCCTGGGTACCGCTTCGCACCGCTTCGGACCAGACATTCTGGTCCGAACTGAGCAGCGGGGACTTCCTCGCGGCGGTCTCGGCCGCGCAGGAGCTCGGGCTCAAGCCCGGTGCTACGTACCAGCTCGCCGGGGTGTCGACGCAAACCGTCCGTTTCGGCATGGCGGCAACTCTGGGCCTGGCCGGAGTCGACTTGCTGGTGAATCCGGCGACGTCGCACCGGCTGGGCCTGGTGCGCCAGGTGGCTGGCCTGCTCAGTGCCCCCGGCGTGAGCATCGCCACGCTGCGGAGCAAGGTGTCGCAGGTGCTCGGGGCTGGCGGCAAGGTCGAGGTGCTGCGCGGTCAGCTGCCGACCGCCGCGGCGTCGACGGGATCACGACCGACGTCCTACCTGCAGCTGTTCAAGGCCTCGGCGGCGAATTACTGCCCAGGGCTGTCCTGGACCGTGCTCGCGGCGATCGCGCAGATCGAAAGCGGGGACGGGGCCAACGTCGGCCCGTCAACCGCCGGAGCACTCGGGCCGATGCAGTTCCTGCCCTCGACCTGGGCCGTCTGGGGTATCGACGCGTTCGGTCAGACCGGGCAGCCCAACATCATGAACCCCTACGACGCGGTCCCGTCGGCCGCACGCCTCCTGTGCGCAGATGGCGCCGCGACGGGCGGCAAGTCGCTTGCGCAGGCGATCTTTGACTACAACCACGCTCACTGGTACGTCACGGACGTGCTTGCCCTGGCCGCCAAGTACGCGGCCGACTACCAGTAGCTCGTCCTGCTGGCGCCGCCGCCGGTTGCAGGTCGCGCCGCCAACGGCGGTCGTCCTGTCCGGATCGCCACAGTGTTGAATAACCCTGTGGTGAATAAAGACACGGCGGCGGACAAAAACACGGCCGGGTACGACGCGTTCCTGCTGGTGTCCTTTGGCGGCCCGGAAGGTCCGCAGGATGTGCTTCCGTTCCTGGAGAACGTCACAGCCGGCCGCGGCGTGCCACGCGACCGGCTTGAGCAGGTCGCCGAGCACTACTACCAGTTCGGCGGTGTCAGCCCGATCAACCAGCAGAACCGCGACCTCATCGCCGCAGTCGAGAAGGACTTCGCCAGCCGGGGCGTCAGCCTGCCGGTGTACTGGGGGAACCGGAA
This sequence comes from Streptosporangiaceae bacterium, assembly GCA_036495585.1. Classification (GTDB taxonomy): domain Bacteria; phylum Actinomycetota; class Actinomycetes; order Streptosporangiales; family Streptosporangiaceae; genus JAJYUU01. Next base: position 34,828 of record DASXMP010000027.1, on the reverse strand, counting down.
CTGGGACCCGTACCTCGTCGCAACCCTGGCCGAGATGGCCGCAGCGGGTGTCACCCGCGCCATGGCCTTGCTGACCTCGGCGTACAGCTCGTTCTCCAGTTGCCGGCAATACCTAGGCGACATCGAGACGGCGCGGGCTCACCTCGGATCCGGAGCACCGCAGGTCGACAAGATCCGTCAGTACTTCAACCACCCCGGATTCGTCGGGTCGTTCGCCGACGCGGCCGCCCGCGCTGTCGCCTCGCTGCCAGCAGGCACGGGTGATGCCTTCGACCTGATCTTCACGGCGCACAGCATCCCGGTGGGGATGGCGGCGGCGAGCGGGCCGCCGGGCTGGCGCGGCGAGCCTGCCAGCCAGCCGGGACACGCCTATCAGGCCCAGCTCGCGCAGGTCGCGGACCTAGTCGCGGAGCGGATCGGCTACCAGCGGCAGTGGCTGCTTGCCTACTCCAGCCGCAGCGGGCCGCCGTCGCGCCCGTGGCTCGAGCCGGACATCAACGACCTGCTGGCCGAGCGGGCCGCGGCCGGCTCGCGCGCCGTCGTGGTGGTGCCGATCGGTTTCGTCAGCGACCACATGGAGGTGAAGTTCGACCTCGACGTCGAGGCGGCGGAGACGGCCAGGCGGCTCGGGCTCGCCTTCGCCCGGGCCGCCACGCCCGGCACCGACCCCCAGTTCGTTTCCATGATCACCGACCTGGTGCTGGAACGGCTCGAAGGAGAGCCGCAGCAGGCCCTCGGGACCATGGGCCCATGGCATGACACCTGCCCGGCGGGCTGCTGCGCGCTCGGCCCGGCCCGGCCCGCGGGGACGGCCGCATGAGCCCCGCAGCAGGCCGCCAGCCGAGCGAGCCCAGTCCGGCGGCGCTGGCGGACCTGGCCAGGTCCGTCGCCGAGGAGGCGGCCGAGCTGCTGATGTCCGGCCTGGGCCGTGTGACCGTGGTGCAGACCAAGTCCAGCCCGACCGACGTCGTGACCGAGATGGACCAGGCTGCCGAGGAGCTCATCCGGGGCCGCCTGCTGGCTGCCAGGCCCGGGGACTCGATCCTTGGCGAGGAGGGGGGCGAGATCGGCCAGGGTGGTGCGGTTCGGTGGGTCGTCGACCCGCTGGACGGCACGGTGAACTATCTCTACGGACTGCCGGACTGGGCGGTCAGCATCGCCGCCGAGGTGGCGGGCCAGGTGGTGGCCGGTGCGGTGTGCGTGCCGATGCGCGGCAGCATGTTCACCGCGACGGCGGGCGGTGGTGCCTTCCTGCGGGCCGCCGCGCAGGCCGGGCTGCAGCAGCTGACCTGCAACACGCAGGTCCCGCTGGCCGAAGCGCTCGTTGCGACCGGATTCGGGTACTCGGCCGCACGCCGGGCGGAGCAGGGCAAGGTGGTCGCTGCCGTGCTGCCGCGGGCACGCGACATCCGGCGCGGCGGCTCAGCAGCCGTCGACCTGTGCTCGCTCGCGGCCGGCCGGGTGGACGCCTATTACGAGCAGGGCGTGCATGACTGGGACATAGCTGCCGGTGGCCTGATAGCCCAGGAGGCCGGCGCGACTCTCGGCGGCCTGGATGGGTCGAAGCCCAGTGAGGCGATGACAATCGCGGCGGCTCCCGGCCTGTACGCCGAACTCCGCGAGCTGCTAATCGGCCTCGGGGCCGGCGACCTGGCGGACTAGCCCCTGGTGACCGAGCCGGAGGCGGTCTCGCCGTTGCCGGAGAAGGCGAAGGAGGCAAGGCCCGTCCCGGTGAGCCGCATCGTGACCTGTCCGCCAGCGCAGCTGTCCCCGCTCGCGATCTGGTTCATGGTCAGCTGGGTCGACGTGGCCTTGGCGTTGACGAGATTGCAGGACAAGGCGGGAATGCCGGGGCCGTTGTAGGTGACGCGGCTGGTGGTCTTCCCGCTGGCGAGGACCACATGCAGGGAGAGCGTGGTCCGTACTCCGCTCGCGGTCTGCATCACCTGCCCGGTCCACGAGCCGACGAATGGCGTCGGCGTGGCCGGCCCCGCAACCAGGGGCGTTGCTGGGGACTGCCTCGGCGATGCAGACGGGCGGTGACTGGCGGCCGGGTTGCCCGGGCCGTTAGCGGGCTTGCCCCCGCTGCCCTCGGCGATATAGAGGAGCACCCCGATGACCACGGCAAGGACGACCACGAGGGCACCCGCCCAGGCGATCCGCCGCCGGGTGACGGCCGAACGGGAGCCGGTCTGTGCGGCGGCTCGCTGGTGGCCTGCTGGCGCTGGCTGGCCGGAGCGGCTGTTGGCGCGTCCCGAACCGTGCTGACCGGGACCGCGCTGTGGCGGGATGGAACTCCGCTGACCCGCGCGCTGGGCCGGGATGCCAGTGCCCGCGCGCCGGGAGGCCGCAGACGGCTCGTTCCGGCTGCCCCGGCCCGGCGCCGGCCCGGGACGCGGGGAGCCCGCCACAGCGAGCCTGGCGCCTGCAGGCCCGATATCCGGCCCGCGCGAGTCTCCTGTCCGCCAGGAATCGCCTGGGCCATCCGAGGCTCCCCGCCCAGACTGGCCGTAGCCGTCGGCCGTGACCGGGCGGATGGCTCGGCGCGCGCCCTCAGCCAGCACGCCGGCCGGAAGCTCCGCCGTGCCGAGCAGGCTGACGACCACAGCCCGGGCAGCCGGCCGCTCGGCCGGATCGGGATCCAGGCAGCGCTCAACCGGCACGCGGACGTGGTCGGCAAGCACGTCCAGGTCGCTCATGCTGGCCGGCGGCCTGGCCAGTGCGGCGAACACTACGGTCTGCGCCCAGGCGAACATGTCGGCTGACGGCGTGGCAGTCCCGTAGGGCGGCGTGATGCCGTACTCGATCACGCGGACGCGCCGGTCACCGCCGATGATCACGTAGTCCGGCCCGAAGTTGCCATGCACGAGGCCGACCTGGTGCACCGAGGCCAGCCCGGTAGCCATGCCGATGGCAAGCGCCTCTACATCCTGGCCTCGCTGAATGCCGTCGGCCGACACGAGGTCGAGGAGCGACGTGCCTGGGACATATTCGCTGACCAGGTAGGCGTCCGTACCGTCAAGGCCGGCGTCCAGCACGCGCGCAGCGCAAAATGGCGGCACCCGCTTGGCCACGGCCGCTTCGGCAGCGAACCGGTCCCGGGCGGCCCCGTCCAGGGCCCAGTCGCCGCGAAGCAGGCTGATTGCGACCTCGGCACCGTCCCCGGCGGCGCCAGTGAACATCGGGTCTTCGGTCGGGATGCCCTCAAGGCGCCCAGTCACCCGATACCGGCCGATTCGCCTCGGGTCGCCGGAGCGCAGCGGCATCTGGTAAGGCATGGACCGGACTCCGGCTTGGCAAGCGTTCTCGTGACCTGGGGTGCGACGATGCAACCTCTGTGCGGGCAGCCCGCGGTTGGGCGGGTGCGGTCACCTTACGCCGATTTATGCAGCTAGGCGCCCGATTACGGCAAGTTTAGGGGGAGTGGCTGGGGTTAATGGGCATCGTGGGGCTGGTGAAGGAGCCGGAAAATACTCCGATAAGGGACATCATGCGGAACTCTAGCGACACGATTAAGCTGACCCGGCCCCGGTACGTGTAGCGGGGTTGCGGACGTGGCAGAATTCCCGGCCGGATTCGGGCACAACCAAGGCGCTTCGAGCGTTACACCCGCGCGACCAGTAGTAAAGATGGAGGGGTAAGGGCCGAGATGGCTACCGACTATGACAGCCCGAGGAAAACAGACGACGAGCTGACCGAGGACAGCCTGCAGGAACTCCAGGCCAGGCGGATGGACAAGTCCTCGACGGCAATTGACATCGACCCTGATGACGTCGCCGAGTCGCTTGAGCTTCCGGGTGCTGACCTTTCAAACGAGGAGCTCTCGTTTCGGGTGATTCCGCGGCAAGCGGACGAGTTCACCTGTTCGAGTTGCTTCCTTGTGCACCACCGCAGCCAGCTTGCGGACAGCCGCGGCGGCCAGTTGATCTGCCGGGAGTGCGCGGCCTGACCTTGCGCCCGAACGGAACGGGGATGGGGAGCAGGCGAGCCGACCGACGGTGATGCGGGATCAGCAAGCGCCGGCGGAGCGAGAGCGACCCGCTGGCGCTTATCGCGCCCGGACGGGGGTGTGCGAATGCTGGCGTCCGGCACAAGCTGTGCCTGCTGCACGGGATGCGTACGGGGAGGTGGACGTCCGGTACGTCTTGATTTAAGCATGGGGGTGGCCGACCGGGTGAATCTGTCTCTCCCGCCCGGCGGCCGTGGTGAGTGACACTGGGGGTGTGGACGCGATCACGCCGGAGTACATAGCCCTGCCTGGCGGGATCATCAGGCGGGTGTACAGCGTTGAGCAGCCCGACGGCACTGTTGTCCTCGGTGACCATGCGGCCTGGCTGGCGAGCCGGGCCGCGCGGTGTGCATGCGGCCAGGTCTGCCTTGGCTCTGGCCGGACTTGCGGGCGCCCGGAGTGCATCGCGAGGCTGGAGAGCCGCCATGTCCGGTAGCGCAGGTCATGGTCAGGCGACTGGCCAGTTGCCTGCTAGGAGCTCGGCAAGGATCCGGTGTCCGTGCGCTGCAAAGGCGGGGTCGCCGTGCCGGGTGGCCCAGACCACCGTGCTCAGCCCCTGATAGGCAAGGTAGCCGCGCAGCAACGACGCGTCAGTCGCGTCCGGCTCCCGGCCGTAGCCGGCATAGAAGGCATCCCGCAGGTCCGGCCGGTGCTCCCATTGCTGGAAGTACAGGCGCTGCATATCCCGGATCCACACATCTCGCCGGCACCGGCCAAAGTCGATCAGCCGGATCACCCCGGCGTTGTCCACCACCCAGTTCCGCGGCTGGTTGTCCATGTGGGTCGGCACCGTCGGGACCGGGCCGAGCTCGGCCATCGGCTGGACCTGGCTGCGAGCGAACGCGATCTCATCCCCGGTCAGCAGGTGCCCGCCGGCCTCGATCGATCGCTCCAGCCCGATCGCCGTCGCGGCGAGGATGCCGTCGTCCACTCGGGCCGGCTCAGCATCGTGCAGCAGCCGGGTCAGGCGCCCCGCCTGCCGGTGTGCGGCCGGGTCGGTCTCAGCCGGGACGCCCTCGGCCCGCTGCCCGGGCAGCCTGGTCATGATCAGCAATCGGAGCCGATCGTCCGCTCCGCGCAGCGCCGGTGCCGCGTCGCCCAGCGCCGGCGCCCATCGCTGCAGAGCATCCCGTTCGCGCTGGTAGCCCGAGTCGTCCGCGAGGGCTTTCGCGATCCACAGCCGGCCGTCGCTGTCGCATATCTCCAGCACCTGGTTGCCGTTGCCGGGCCAGGCTAGGTCACCTGTGACCTCGATCGGGCCGAGAATCTGCGCGCACCTGGACACCACGTCCGGTTCGGTCGTCATGCGGGCGGTGAGCCTCCGTTACCAGGCGGTGCGCTCGTCCCCGCGCGGATCGAGCACCAGCCGAGCCCCCGACCCATCGAAGAGCTGCACCGGATGACTGGCGTCAAAAGACTGCCAGCCGGCGTCCCCGGTGCTGGCGAACCGGATCCAGGCATCGTGCATCTGGCTGGCCAGGTCTGCTGGCGCGCCAGCACCGATCGCGCCGACGGCGTCCGGCGTGTTCAGGTTGTCGAAGACGAACGGAATCTCGATCGCGTGCGCCGCGCCGAGGTCCAGGATCGGGCTGCGCCAGCCGAACTCGTACAGGTAGGTGGCGGCCGCTCCGCCCGCGTCGGCCCGCGCCTGCGCTGCGGCAACGGCAGGCAGCCGGAAGAACATGTCAGTGATCAGGGCGGCGAAGACATCGCCAGGAGTCGCATCCGGCCGGTTCGCCCGGTACAGCGCGGCGGTCTCGGCCGCGATGCCGAATGCCGCCAGGAAACCAGGTAGCGACTCGTTCGTGACCAGGCCGGCTAGCCCCGTCGGCACAAAGAACAGCCGGAACTCCTCGGTGTTAGTGCCGATGAGCAGCGGCACGCCGCTGCCAGCGCCGGCGGCCAGCGCGGCCAGCGGGTGCACCGGCAGCACCTCGCCATCGACGACCGGCAGGAATGCCATCGAGGTCTTGACCACGCTCTGACCGAACCGAGCCGGGTCAGGCGCCGCGCCCATCGCATCCCGCACCGCTGCCTGCGCCCCGACCAGCTTGTCGATGTCCATGTCGGCCAGGCTCGCGGCGGTGGCCTCGAACCCGAGCACGGCGCTGAGCTCGCCGGTCACCAGCTGGGCATCGGCAGGCTCGGCCGCCGCCTGGGCGGCGCCGCTTTGTGCGATGGCGCGGGCGAACAGGCCACGGGCGGCGGGCATGCCTAGCAGCGTGACCACGCTCATCGCGCCCGCCGACTCGCCGAAGACCGTCACGCGCGCGGGGTCACCGCCGAAGGCGGCGATGTTGTCCCTGACCCACTCGAGCGCGGCGACCTGATCGAGCAGGCCGCGATTGGGCGGCGCGTCCGGCAGCAGGGCGAAGCCGTCAACGCCGAGCCGGTAGTTGATCGTGACCAGCACTATTCCGTCGCGGGCGAAGGACTGACCGTCATACATCGGCACGGCCGAGTTGCCATTGGCGAATGCGCCGCCGTGGATCCACACCATGACCGGTGCGCTGCCGGTCAGGTCGCTCGTCCAGACGTTCAGGCTGAGCCAGTCGTCGCCAGCGATGGCAGGCTCGGGCAGCAGCGTGTCGAACGGAGCGGCGTAGTCCGGCTTTGGCGGTGTCGGGCCGAAGGCTGTGCACGCACGCTCGCCGGTCCACGCGGTGGGCGGCTGCGGCGCCCGGAACCGGAGGGCGCCAGTCGGGCTGGCTGCGTAGGGGATGCCGAGGAACCGGTGCACGCCGCCGGCAAACTGGCCGCGGACCGTGCCGTACTGGGTGATAGCCGTGGTCACTAGGGCACCATGGCACAACAGATGTGCCGGTGGCTAGCGCCTGGATCAGGCCGGTCGCCCGTCCAGGTGGCGAGTGCGCTCAGAGTAGAGTCTGCGCCGTGACAGAGCAGAGTGGCGCGACGGGTTCAGCATCCACCGACCTGAATGACTACCGGGTGACGGTCCGCTTGCGCGGTGGCGGGACGGCCAGCAGCGCCGCCGAGCACCTGAGCGCGCACCAGGTCGAGAGCGAGGTGCACCTGCGCCTCGGCGGCAAGGTGGTCGTGGGTCTTGGCGGCGAGGATGAGCTGTTCCTGTACACCCACGCGCGCGACGCGGCGACGACGGCGCAGCAGACCGTGGGCGAGGTGCTGGCGAGCCATGGCATCCAGGCCGAGTTCACCGTCGATCGCTGGCACCCGGTGGCGGAGGAATGGGAGAACGTGGACCTCGGGCTGCCTGATACACCGGCTGAGGTGAAGGCCGAGCGGCAGCAGCTGGACGCGGAGGAGACGAGCGAGTCGCTGGTCGGCGGACACGCTCTGTTCGAGGTCCGCGTGCAGCTGCCGAACCATCGGGATGCGGTGGGCCTGGCAGAGCGGCTGCACGGCGAGGGCTACTCGGTCGTACGGCGCTGGCGGTTCCTGGTCGTCGGGGCAAACAATGCCGACCAGGCAGGGGAGTTCGCCGACCGCATCCGGGCGAAGGCCCCGGCCGGCTCGATCGTCACCACCGAGGAAGTCGGCCCGGGCCGGCCGTACACCGTCTGGGAGCTGGCGGCTGGCTCCGGTCTCTAGCCGGTGGCTCGCTGGTCCTGCGCCGTCCGGCGGCGCAACTGGTGCAGCATCCAGCCCCGCCTGTCTGGGTCAAGCCGCCGGGTGTGCTCGGTGAAGATCTCCGCGGCGCGCCGGTAGGACATCCGGCCTCGGCCGGAAAGCGGATACACGTCAGCGGCCGGGCTGCCCGCACGCGCCCGCCGATCGGTCAGGAAGACTGGCCCGCTTCGCCGCCCGGCGAGCAGCCAGCCCAGCAATTCGGCCGTGCGGGGGCTGAACTCGATGGGCTTACCGTGCAGGGACCGGGCGCGCCGGGCGCCGATGTCCACCGCATCTGCGTCGAGGGCGAGCGCCTCATCAGCCGCGGCCGCGCTGTCCACCAGCAGGTGCCAGAACGCCTGCTCCCGCAACGGCGCGGGCGCCGCGAGCAGCGCGGCAAGCTGGTCCTGGGTGAGCGGCCGCACCGCGCTCGGCCGGATCCCGCCGATCGGTGGCAGCGACCTTGTCGGGTCAGCTGAGATCCATTGCCGTCGCTGCCACCAGCCGATGGCGCTGCGCAGGGCAGACACTTCCCGGTTCACGGTCCGCGGCTCGGCTTGCCGGACCCGGTGCGCCACCGCAGCGGCGAGGCGGTCGCCGGTACCCGCATCGTCCAGCAGGGCGAGGGGCACAATCGGCGGGCGCGCGTTGCGGCGGCCGCGGCCGTCTGGTGGCAGCTGGCCCACCAGCGGCCAGGCCCAGCCGGCGAGCGAGATCCGGTACACCCGCCGCGATGCCTGGCCAAGCGTCGCCTCGGCCACGTAACGATCCACCGCCACCGCGTACTCGACCGGAGCGACTCCGGTGCCCGGATGCGTCATCTGCCTGCTCCTCTGGATTTCCGCTGGCGCTTATTCTAACCCACTCGGTAATGCGTCCCGGCCGTCCAAATTTACTGCGACAACATCTCGCTGAGCTGTTGGTTCGTGCCGTGCAGCGGTCCGAATTAATTGCGGGGAATTAGTTTTCTCTGGCAGTCTTAATTATATGGCCGTGCGTGAAGACTCCCCGTTCCCTGATCGCAGTAAATCAATTAAAGAATCAGGGAAAGCGGCCACCTCAGCCCGCATCCTGCGGAGGCTCGGCCCACTCACCGAGCGCAACTTCCGGGTTTTTTACGCCGGGTACACGACCTCGCTGCTGGGCTCGGCGATGTCCGCGATCGCGCTCACGTTCGCGGTCCTGGATAGTGGCGGCAGCGCTGCGGATCTCGGTTTCGTCTTCGCCGCGAATGTGGTGCCGCAGGTGCTCGTCATGATCGGCGGGGGAGTGGTCGCCGACCGGCTGGGTCGGCGACCGGTGATGCTGATCACCGATACGGCGCGGCTGGCGGTACAGGGCGCGCTCGCCACTGCCCTATTCATGGGCCGGCCGCCGATCTGGCTGTTCGTCATGCTCGCCGCGTTGCTCGGCGCCGGGGAGGGGATCTTCGGCCCGGCGCTTGGCGGGCTGCGGGCGGAGATCGCGCCCAGGGAAAAGCTGCCGGATGCGAATGCCTTGCTGGGTGTCGCGCAGTCGGGCACGACCGTGCTCGGGCCGGCCCTGGCTGGCCTGCTGATCGGGCTGACCAGCCCGGCGGTCGTCATAGCGGTCGACGCCGCCACGTTCGGAGTCAGCGTGTTGAGCCTCGCGCTCCTCGCGATCGCGCCGGCCCGCCGCGCCACGACGTCGCCGTGGCGGGACCTCGCCGATGGCTGGGCGCAGTTCCGGGCACAGACCTGGCTCTGCCTGATCACGGTGCAATTCGCCCTGTTCAACCTGCTCACCTGGGCGCCTTTCCTGCTGCTCGGCCCGATCCTGGCCCGGCAGTACCTCGGCGGCGCCCGTGCGTGGGGCATCATCTCGGCGGCGATGGCGGCAGGCTCGGTGGTCACGGGCCTCGTGCTGGTCGGCCGCCGGCCGCGCCGGCTGCTGGTGGTCGCGACCATCGGCACCTTCGGCTACGCGGCGCCCTGCCTGATGCTCGCGCTCCGGGTACCCGTGTACGTGGTAGCGGCGGGAGCGTTGGCAGCCGGTGTGGGCAGCGCGGTCTTCAACACGTACTCGAGTACCGCGATGCAGCAGCGGGTGCCGGCCGAGATGCTCGGACGAGCGACGGCGTTCACGCTGACCGGCGCCTACGCGCTTGGCGCGACCGGGTATGCGGTCATCGGCTCGGTGGCCGGCCTGGTCGGCCCGGGCCGGATGCTCGCGTTCGCGGCCGGGTACTGCGTGCTGAGCAGCGCGCTTGTGCTGGCGGCACCGGCGATCCGTGCGGTGACCTGGCGAGACTGAGCTGCTGCTGGCCACGCGGAGTCGATAAGGCCTCGGGAGGTACCAACGTCGATGGTCTGTAGATGCTGGCAATGGCCGCTGACTCAAGTACCGAAATCTTCCCGATTGACCAGCAGTTTCCCGGTTCTTACCATCAGCTGACTCGGCGGCAGATGGCAGGATTTGTGGCGATGGATACCTCAAAGCGCGTGCGGATGGACATCGAACGGTACGAGCGCGCCAGCCAGTCCGGCCGGTGCTTCATCTGCGCGATGCTGGCGGGCGAGCCGCGCTTCCGGCATCACCTGCTCTACGAGGACACCGAGACGATCGCGTTCCTGAGCCGCTATCCGACGCTGCCCGGCTACAGCCTGGTCGCACCGCGGCGGCATGCCGAGAGCTGGGTGCGGGACCTGAGTGCGGCACAGTTTCTCGCCTTCCAGGCCGTGGTTCGCAACGTGGCCGTCGCGCTCGAGACCGTGCTGCCAACCGAGCGCATGTACTCGCTGAGCCTCGGCAGCCAGCAGGGCAACTCGCACCTGCACTGGCACCTGGCACCGCTGCCGCCTGGCGTGCCATACGCGCGGCAGCAATACCACGCACTGATGGCCGAGCACGGCGTGCTGGAAGTGAGTGAGGAGCAGCAGGCACAGCTCGCCGCGCGGATCAGGCGCGCGCTCGCCGCCTGACCCGCCTCCGGCCATTAGCCCGAATGGCAAGGTAAAGAGCGGCTAAAGTGCTGGTTATTGGCCTTCGCAGCAAGGCAGGCCGGAATTGGCGCGAGGAGCTCGCTGATGGCACGACGCCGACTCGTCCTGACCGCCGTCAGTACGCTCGCTTCGCTGGCGCTCGCGCTGGCCGGCGTGAGCCCAGCGCTGGCTGGCCGGGCCGCTAAGCGCAGCAGCGCCGGGCCGGCCGCGGCCGGGCACTGCTCGGCGGGCGCGCACACGCTGTCTGGTTACGGCGCCGTGATGTACCCGGAGACGGGCAATGGCGGCTACACGAGCGTGCACACCGACATCGACATGGTCTACGACGCGGCCTCCAATACCTTCCTGCCGGGCAACCACGTGGTGCTGACCGACCGGGCCACGCAGTGCCTGAGCAGCTTCAGCCTTGACTTCGAGCGGACCTCCGCTGACCCGTCCGGCCCAGACATGTCCGTGACCTCGGTGCGCGTAGACGGCCGGCCTGCCCGGTTCGCGTTCGCCCAGCCGACCTACCCCGGCGACCCGCACGGGCCGAACGATCCGGACCCGCTGGCGCACGAGGCTTCCCAGGCAAACCCGGTCGGCGGACCCGGCAGCAACACGCTGCCGCCGGCCTGCTCGCCTGAGCTGAGCGGGTCGGACACAGCCGATGCGCTGGACGGCACGCAGTGTCCCGCGAACAAGCTCGTGATCACGCCGACAGCGCCGATCCGGGCTGGCGCGGCGTTCACCGTATCGGTCAGCTATACCGGCAGGCCCGGCGTGCACGATGACGGCGACGGCAGCACCGAGGGCTGGTTCGCGGCGCCGGACGGCGGTTTCGTCACGACCGAGCCGGTCGGCAGCGAGGACTGGATGCCGCTGGACGACTACCCGACCGCTAAGCCGACCTACGACTTCTATGACACTGTCAACGCGGGCAAGACCGCGATCGCCAATGGCCAGCTGATCTGGACCCGGGATAACCGGCCGGACCAGGAGTTCCCGGCCGGCTCGGTGACCTACCACTGGCACCAGGGCGCGCCGATCGCGAGCTACCTGGTGGAGGACAGCGTCGGTGACTACACGCTCACCTCGCGCACGGCCAGTGACGGGCTGACCTTCTATGAGGCGCAGGACCAGTCGATCAGCGCCGCACAGCAGGCGACCAACCTGGCGATCATGAACCAGCAGCAGGACATCACCGACTTCGAGAGCCAGTTCAACGGCCCGTTCCCGTTCTCCTCCGACGGCGTCATTGTCGGCACGCCGCCGGCCTCCTTCGAGGAGGAAATGGAAACGATGATCACCTTCGCCGGCGGCCGGATCGGCCTGTCCACCCTCTACCACGAGAACATGCACCAGTGGTGGGGCGACAACGTCACTGAGGGCGGCTACGACATGACCTTCTACAAGGAGGGCATGGCCCAGCTCGCCCAGTACATGTTCACCGCGCGCACGGCCGAGACCGCGGCCGGCGGCCCGGGCACGGCGGCCGGCCAGGCCGCGTTCACCGCCAGCCTGATCGGGCAGTTCAACTCGCTGTACGCGCGCGGCGCGAGCTTCTGGTCGGACGCGCCGTCGCACCCGAGCCCCTTCACGCTGTTCGACACCGCGCCGACCTACCAGCGGCCAGCCGCGGCGTATATCGCCTTGTGGCAGATCCTCGGGACCGCCCGGTTCACGGCGGTGCTGCAGCAGATCCAGCGGCACTACGGTGGCGGATCTATCACCGAGCCACAGCTTGAGGCCGCGTTCCAGCGCGGGCTGCCGGACCAGGGCGCATCGTGCCGGGCTGACCTCGATGAGTTCTTCACGCAGTGGTTCGACACCGCGTACCCGACGGCGAGCGGCGCCACCGAGCCGGCCATCACCGGCCCGGGCCTGACGGGGGCCGGCTTCTTCACCAGCGCCGCCGGCTGCCCCGCGAGCTAGCCCATGTCTGGGTCGGCCGGATGACGTCGGCTCACGGCGTGCGCTGGCGGCGGGCAGCCAGGCGGAGGCATCCTCCGGTTCTGTGCTAGGTTAATGAACTACCGGAGGCTCCTCCGGATCAGCCTAGCGTCGAGCGAGGAGGGCCGTCGATGACGAGCCAGCGGTCCGAAACCAGGGAGTCGGCGCTCGCCCCTGGTGGCAGCGCGCAACTGGGCGGACGTGTGGTCGCCCGGATCGGCTTCGGGGTGATGCAGCTGGAGTCCCGTCCGGTCGAGCGCGACGACGCGCTCGGCTTGCTGCGGAATGCGATCAGCCAGGGCATCAATCACATCGACACGGCCCAGTTTTACGGCGACTGCAACGAACTGATCCGGGCGGCGCTCGCGCCCTATCCCAGGAGCCTTGTGCTGGTGACGAAGGTCGGCGCCGACCGCGACCCGGACGGCAAGCTCGTGCCCGCCCAGCGGCCAGCAGAACTGCGCGCTCAGGTTGAAGCCAACCTGGCCAGCCTGGGTACCGAGCAGGTCGGGGTGGTCAACCTCCGTCGCCTCGATGCACCGCCCGGGCTGATCGCCGAGGGCGAGCAGAAGGTAGACCTCGACAGCCAGCTTGCGGAGCTGATCGCGCTGCGCGCGGCCGGCAAGATCGGCGCGATCGGCCTGAGCAATGTCTCGGCCGGGCAGATCGCGCAGGCACAGGCCGCCGGGATCGCCTGCGTGCAGAACTCCTTCAGCTTGCTGGACCGCCGCGCTGAGCCAGCCCTGGACGCCTGCCGCGAGCGTGGCATCGCGTGGGTACCGTACTTCCCGCTCGGCTCGGCGTTCCCGAGCAGGCCGAAGGTAACCGATAACCCTGTGGTGACAGCCATCGCCGCGGATCTTGCCGTCACCCCGGCGCAGGTGGGGCTGGCGTGGCTGCTCGCGCACTACGGCAAGACACTGCTGATCCCCGGCACGACGAGCCCCGCGCATCTCGACGAGAACATAGCGTCGGGCGGCGTGCGACTCACGGCGCAGCAGCTGAGCGCGCTGGACCAGCTGGCGTGAGGCCCGGCGCGTCCGGCCGGGTGGCCGGTTGTTGTCCGTTCGGCTGCGGACCTGTCCGCGTAGTGACCGGCTGCCGGTGAGAGGCTAGGGCGCATGGCACAGCATGCAGAGCTGGTGTTCGCCGGCGGACCGGTCTACAGCGCCGACGGCGGGAGTCGCCGGATGGTGCGGGCGGCCGCGGCGGACGGAAGCCCGGCCACTGCCGTCGCGGTCGCCGGCGGGCGGATCGTGGCGGTCGGGCACGCGGCCGACCCGGAGATTACGGAGCTGACCGGCCCGGCCACCGAGGCGATCGACTTGCACGGCAGGGCCCTGCTGCCGGGCTTCCAGGACGCGCACGTGCACCCAGCCTTCGCCGGCGTGACCATGACTGGCTGCAACCTGATTGGCGCCGCCACCCTGCCGGACGCCCTCGCGCGCATCGCCGCCTATGGGCAGCGACATCCAGACCGTGAGTGGATCGCGGGATCGGGATGGCGGATGGAGTGGTTCGCCGGCGGCACGCCGGACCGTCAGACGCTCGATCGCGTGACCGGCGGGCGGCCGGCGTACCTGACGAACCGCGACGGTCACGGTGCCTGGGCCAGCAGCCGCGCACTCGAGCTGGCGGGGATTGACGCTAGGACACCGGACCCGGGCGACGGCCGGATCGAACGCGAGCCGGACGGCGCGCCGCAAGGCACGCTGCATGAAGGCGCAGCCGACCTAGTTGGCCGCCTGGTGCCCGATCCGACCGTGGCGGAGCGGCTGGCCGGGCTCTTGCTCGCACAGGAGCACCTGCATGCCCGCGGCGTCACGGCCTGGCAGGACGCGATCATCGGCGAATATCTGGGCAACGCCGACCCGCTGCCCGTGTACCTCGCCGCGGCGGCAAGTGGCCAGCTCACCGCCCGGGTGGCCGGAGCACTGTGGTGGGATCGCGCCCGCGGCATCGAGCAGCTTCCCGACATCCTGGCGCGCCGGGAGCAGACCGAGGCGCTGCAGCAATCGGCCAAGGTGACCAGCGGCGAGGCGCCGCGGTTCCGGGCCCGCACGGTAAAGATCATGCAGGACGGGGTGGCGGAGAACTTCACCGCCGGGATGCTCGAGCCCTACGTTGGGCACGAGCACGGTAGTGGCCTGTCCTACGTCGACCCGGCCGCGCTGCCGGAGTACGTGACCCGCCTGGACGCAGAAGGATTCCAGGTGCACTTCCACGCTATCGGTGACCGGGCGGTGCGCGAGGCACTGGATGCGATCGAGGCGGCTCGCGCCGCCAGCCGCGAGCGTTCGGGCAACCGCGAGCGGTCAGCCGGCCACGACCACGACAACCGCCATCACATCGCGCACCTGCAGGTCGTGCATCCAGACGACGTGCCGCGGTTCGCCGCGCTCGACGTGACCGCGAACATTCAGGCGCTCTGGGCCGCGCACGAGCCGCAGATGGACGAGCTGACCATTCCGTTCATCGGGGCCGAACGGGCCTCCCGCCAGTATGTGTTCGGTGACTTGCTGCGCTCCGGCGCTCGCCTCGCGGCGGGCAGTGACTGGGCGGTCAGCAGCGCGAACCCGCTGCGCGCCATCCATGTTGCGGTGAACAGGTCGCTGCAGGAGTCGACTGGTCCAGAAGCGGAGCCGTTCCTGCCCGCCCAGCGGCTGGATCTCGCCGAGGCCATGGCCGCCTACACAGCCGGCTCGGCCTACGTGAATCACATCGACGACGACACTGGCACCATTGAGCGCGGCAAGCTGGCGGACCTGGTGGTGCTCGATGCTGACCCGTTCGCCCGGCCCGCCGCCGAGATCGGCACCACCGGTGTCGTGGCCACTTACGTGCAAGGCAAGCAGGTCTACCGCAAGTCAGCCGGAGGCGATGATGCAGTTCACTGAGCTTGGCCGCGGGGGCCCACGGGTTTCCCGGGCGGGTCTCGGCCTGATGGGCATGTCCGGCACCTACGGCCCGGCCGACGAACAGGAAAGCAAGGCCACTATCCGCGCCGCTGTCGACGCCGGGATCAACCTGCTGGACACCGGCGACTTCTACGGTATGGGGCACAACGAGCTGCTCCTGCGCGACGCCATCGCCGGAGTGCCGCGCGACAGCGTGTTCATCCAGGTGAAGTTCGGCGCCCAGCGCGATCCGGGCGGCGCCTGGATCGGGCACGCCACGGCGCCAGCCAACGTGAAGACGTCACTGGCATACTCGCTGACCCGGCTCGGCACCGACTACATCGACCTGTACCAGCCAGCGAGGCTCGACCCCCACGTCCCCATCGAGGAAACCGTGGGCGCCATCAAGGAGATGATCCAGGCCGGGTACGTCCGGTACCTGGGCTTGTCGGAGATGGGCGCTGACACGATCCGGCGCGCGGCCGCAGTGCACCCGGTGACCGGTCTGCAGATCGAGTATTCCCTGGCCAGCCGGGGCATCGAGGCGGAGATCCTGCCGACGGTACGGGAGCTCGGCATCGGGGTGACCGCGTACGGGATCATGTCGCGCGGCCTGCTCTCGGGTGACGCGAGGACGCTTCCGCCGGGGGACTCACGGAGCTTCTTCCCCCGGTTCCAGGGCGAGAACCTGGAGCGGAACCTGGGCCTGGTGGCCGCGTTGGAGGAGGTAGCCGCCGCCCGCGGCGTGACGACGGCGCAGCTGGCGATCGCGTGGGTCGCATCCCGCGGCACTGACATCGTTCCGTTGATCGGCACCAAGCGGCGCGACCGGCTGGCTGACGCCCTCGCGGCACTTGAACTGGAGCTGACCCCGGACGAGGTGGCCGCCATCGAGGCGGCAGTGCCGAGTTCGGCCATCGCCGGGGACCGCTACGCCGCAGTCCAGATGTCCGCGCTGGATAGCGAGAAGCCTGCTGCCGTGTGACCCTTGTCTCATCCCGCCGCCCTCGGGATGGACCTGGAGATGACGCTGCGTTGACGTAGTTGACGCGCGCAATAACGGGCCTGCTCGGTAGTGCCCTTGTTCTGAGGGGTGGCGGAGCACGCTGAAGAGGCTCATCGCCGCCGTTGCCGTGGCTTGCGGACTGGCCGGCGCGCTGCTGGCAGGTGGCCGCCTCGGGATGCAGTCGCATAGCGATCTTGCTGGAAAACAGCCCCGCAATGGACATACGCGCCTGCAGTCGGGCGGCGCTCCACCGAGCGGGACCGCCGCGGCACCCGTATACGCCTCGGGCACCGACAGCACCGGGATGTCGATCACCGGTGGCGCGCCGTACCGGACGCCCTACCTGGGCGATGTCTACGGCGGCTACATCGGACTGGCCGGGAGCTGGGCGAACTGGAAGTGCGGAGCGGCAACCGTGTCCGGCCAGGTCGATGCGCAGGACGCGATCACGAACTCCAGGACCTATCACCACGGCATCGGCTATGGCGCTTTCTGGTTCATGGCCGGGCCGGGAACCGACCCGGGCTACGACGGCACCGCCCAGGAGGCGAGTGCCTGGGGCGCTGCGCAGGCCAGGCAGGCGCTGGCCGACATCAAAGAGCTGCGCCCGGCGGTGACGTACCCGGTCGTATTCGAGGATGTCGAGCTGCCCGGGGCCGCGCCGCAGTTCACTCCCGCGCCAGATAATGGCTGGAAGGCTGTCTATACCTCGCCGTGCACTGGTGTCGTCAAGACCCGGCACATCGGTGCTGCTCTAGACCGGGCCGACTTCGATGGATTCGCGACCTACCTGACCGAGCATTCGTCCTACCAGGCTGGCGTCTACTCATCGCCCAGAGTCTGGCGATCCATCTTCGGGACCGGCGCCGCGTCGAGGATTCCCGCCACGTACGAGTGGACCTACGCCGCAGGCACCAGCAGCCTGGACCGGCGGCCCGATGGCTGGTGCCTGCGCGGCACCAAGTCCTGCGCCCAGTTCTTCGGCGGACAGACAGCTAGCGGCAAGTACGCACTGATCTGGCAGTGGTCCGGTGGCGGGGCGACCCGGAACGGCTACGGCGACTTCGACCAGATCGACGTGAGCCGAACCCCGTGACGCTGTGGCCGAAGACCGGCCGCCGGCCGCCGCCGCCGGGTGCGACTAGCTGGCGGCCTGCGCTGCCAGGTAGGCGGGCAGGTTCGCGAGCATCTCCTCGGTGCCCTCCTGGCGCAAGGTGCCCGCGCCGGGACCGTCGAGGCCGTCCAGGTAGGTACCCTGCTCGGTCCAGGTGAGCGCGGTACCGTCGCCGCTCTTGGCGAACTCGATGGTGGCGACCGACACTGAGATCCGTGCGTCGTTCGCGTACATCTCGTAGCTGTAGATGATGCGCTGGTCCGGCACGATGTCGTAGTACACCGCATCGAAGCGGTAGGTCGTGCCCTGCCACTTGTTGCCGAACCGCTCGTGTCCGCCGACCCGGAAGTCGAACTCCTTGGCGCCCGCGGCGCCATCGGCGGGTTCCAGGTCGCCAGTGTCGCCCCAGGCGTCCTTGGCTTCATCCGAGGCGAACGCGGCGAACACTCGCGACGGCGAGGCCGCGTAGGTGCGCTCGATGCGGAACGTGTCGTGGATGACGCTGCTCTCAGTCACTTCTGCTCCTCGCGTAGTTGGCCGGCGGTCCGGCCCGGTCGGCTTCGGATGAACTAGTCGGCATCGGGGGAATCTGCGGTCTCGGCCAGGTACTCACCGAGCCGGTCGAGACGGCGTTCGATGAGCGTGCGACGCTCGGTGATCCAAGTCTCCGCGGACCGGAGCACCGGGGGGTTAATGCTGCAGGTCCGCGTGCGGCCGCTCTTCTGCGATCTGATCAAGCCGCTGGCCTCCAGTACCTGGACGTGCTGCAGGACCGCGGCCAAGGACATCGACAGTGGCCTGCCGAGCTCGCTGACCGAGGCGGGTCCCTGGCTCAGCCGCTCGACCATCAGTCGGCGGCCGGGGTCGGCGAGCGCCTGGAACACCCGGTCCAGGTCGAGCTCGGCAGTTTGGTTAAGCACGTAGTTGAGTATGCCGGCAACGATCAAAATAGTCAAGTCGATACTTGAGTGTCTCGGTCGACTCCGCTGTCGGTGCGATCCGACATGATGAGGGAGTGGCGGAAACAGGGCCTTCGGCACCGGGGTTTGCGGCACCGGGGTTTGCGGCACCGCGGTTTGCGGCAGCGGGGTTTGCGGCACCGGTGTTTGCAGCAGCGCGGTTCGCCGCGCAGCAGCTCTCCGGCGCACCGGCGCGCAGTCCCGTCGAGGTTGCCGCGCGACTGCTGGCGATCCAGGGCCAGGATCCGCGCGGTGCCAGGCTAGCTATCCGGGCGCGCTCATCCGGGCTGACCGCAGCCGATGTCGACCAGGCCCTGACCGCGGACCGGTCGCTAGTGATCACCTGGCTGAATCGCGGCACGCTGCACCTGGTGCGGGCCGAAGACTACTGGTGGCTGCACCCGCTCACCGTGCGGCCGCCGCTGCTGACCGCAGTCGGGCGGCGGCTGGCTAATGCCGGCGTGTCCGAAGCGCAGGCCGAGCAGGGCGTCGCCGCTATCGAAACGGCGCTCACCGACGGCGCCCAAACGAGGGTGCAATTGCTCGAGGTGATCACCTCGACTGGCGTGCCGCCCGACGGCAACATCCCGATACACGTGATCGCGCTCGCCAGCATGCGAGGGATCGCGGTGCGGGGGCCGATGGTCGGTGGCCAGCAGGCCTACGTGCTGGTCCGGGACTGGCTCGGGGCGCCGCCACGGCGGCTGGACATCGAGTCCGCCCTGGCCGAGCTGGCCCGGCGGTACCTGGCCGGGCACGGACCAGCGTCGGATGCGGACCTGGCCAAGTGGGCCGGCCTGCCGATCGGGCAGGCGCGGCGTGGCCTGCGGTCCATCACGGGGGAGTTGCGCGAGCGGCCGGACGGCCTGGCCGAGCTGGCTGCGAGCCCGGCTGCCGAAGCTGAGCCGCTGGCGGCCCCGCGGCTGCCACCGCCGCGGCTGCTGGGTGCCTACGACCCGGTGCTGCACGGCTGGACCTCGCGCGAGCCGATCCTCGGCAGTCATCAGGGCATCGTGACCGTGAACGGTCTGTTCCGGCCGTTCGCGCTCGTCGACGGCAAGGCCGTCGCTACCTGGGCATGGTCCGCTGGCGAGGTACGGCTCGCCAGGTTTGATGACCTGCCGGCCGACGTGGAGTCCGCGCTTGCTGCTGAGGCGCAGGACGTGCGGCGGTTCCTGGCCGCCGGACAGCTCCCCGCCGGGCCAGCAGTTGCTGAGTCAGGTGCCGCGCATCCGGCCGCTGCTGATTCAATAGCCGCCGACCCGGCCACTGCCCCGGCAGCCGAGGAGGAGCCTGATGACCTGGCCTGAGCTTGCTGACCTGCCTTTCGCGACGGCGCTGGAGCGTCACGACGGTCCGCTGGAGCCGAGTGGCGAGTACGACTGCGCGCTGTTCGACGCAGTCGAGTTCGACCAGCCGAAGGCGCCGAATGCTCATTTCCTGGAGTGCGCGTTCCGGCAGGTCAGCATCGATGGCGGCGCGATGCCCCGGGCCCGGCTGCGCGACGTCTGGCTGCGGGATGTCCGCATGACGGCGACCGGCCTGGCTGAGAGCACCTGGCTGGAGGCAACGGTGCTCGGCTCGTCCCTGGCCGGCGTGCAGATATTCGGCGCCGAGCTGCGGCAGGTGACGTTCCGTGGCTGCAAGCTCGACTCAGTGAACTTCCGGGCCGCCCGGCTGACCGAAGTCATCTTCGATAGCTGCGTGCTCCGCGACGTTGACTTCGCCGGGGCGACGCTGACGCGGTGCTCCTTCCCCGGTTCCGAGCTGACCCGTGCCGACTTCACCAAGGTGACGCTGGACGCTACCGACCTGCGGGGCGCGCAACTTGGACTGATCATCGATACCGGCTCGCTGCGCGGCGGCATCATTTCCTCTGGTCAGCTCGCAGTGGTCGCACCGGTGCTAGCGGAGACGATCGGCATCGTGGTCAGCGATGACCAGCCATAGCCTCCGGCTGTGCCCCGGCCGGGCCGGCGCGCGCGCCGCGTAGCGCCCACGCCCTGCGGAGCCGGCGCATCAGCAGCTGGACCGCAAGCACGAGCAGCAGGACGAGTGCCGCGACAATCCCGTCCAGCCAGTAGTGGTTGGCGGTGACGATCACCGCGAGCGTCGTCATGATCGGGTAGGCCACCGCGAGCCAGCGCCATCTCGTCCGGGCTGTGGCAATGATCGCGGCTGCCACCAGCAAGGCCCAGCCGACGTGTACGGACGGCATCGCGGAGAGCTGGTCCGCGTCGAAGCCGCCGACGTTCGCGTAGACGGACTGGTGGTAGCGGACGGCTGTGTCGACCATGCCCGCGCTGGCCAGCATTCGGGGCGGGGCGACCGGGATCAGCTGGATCAGCAAGCTGATCCCGGTGAAGCCGACCAGCGTGGTGCGCCACCGCCCGTATCCGTCGCGATGCCAGATGAACAGCCAGGCCAGGCAGCCGAGCAGCACAGGGAAGTGCAGGGTGTCGTAGTACAGGTTGAAGAACTGGATCAGCAGCGGGTGGGCCAGGAAGGGATGCTGGATCGCCGCTTCGCTAGGCAGGTGCACAGATCGCTCGAACTGCCAGATCCAGCGTGCCCGGCCGAGCGCACCGGCCGGGCCGAGGAGGGCGAACGAGCCGGCGTACTGCCACAGTGCGAACAGGCCGAAGATCAGGCCACTCTCCTGGGTGAAGACGGCGACGGCGGCCAGTCTTGGCCGCTTCGCCAGGCGCAGCCCGGCCGCGGCGACTGCCATCCCGCCGGCCGCGACGGCCGCCTGTTCCCAGGTCAGTTCAAGGTGAATCACCCCGCCTGCGCTTCCCAGCCCGATCCGGCTGAAGTGCGCTGACCCTTCACGGGCCAAGGTTACGACCGCATGGCGAGCAGCAGTCCGCCGGGTCCAGCGCAGGTGAACAGGAGGTAAGGTGCGACTCCGTAAGGTGAACAGAAGGTTACAACGCGTGCTGGCCTAGGGAATCTTCATCGATCTGGCCGATCTGGCAGCCACGAAAGGTACAAACAGACCTTACGAGGCTGGCAGATCGATGAAAAGTCCCGGCCGGGGCGCTGCGCCGCCCGGGCCATGTCGCAGCAGGCGCTAGATCTCAGGCCGACTCAGCGACTCCGGGTCCGGGTGCTTTCGGGGCAGCATTACCTCGGCGGAGACGTCAGCGGCGAGCCTGACCACGTCCCCATCGGCCAGGCGGACCGCAATACCTGGCAGCACCCGGTCACCGTTCACGAAAGTGCCGTTGGTGGAGTTCTCGTCGCGGATGCTGGCGTGGCCGCCGTCGTCCACCGTGACCGTGGCGTGCCGCCGGGAGACGTTCTCGTACTCCGCAAAGGCGGCGGCGACCAGGGACTCGGCTGGATCACGGCCCAGTAGCAAGGTGGTGCCAGCTGGAACTTCGACGTTCCCGGTCGGAAAAGAAAGGCACAGAACGGCCGGGGAGATGTTACCGGCCCGGCGCTGAGGCTTGAGGTATTCCTGCATGACCGTGGTCGGCGCAGGCACATCGTCGGCTGGCGGCCTGAGCCTTGGCAGGTTCGAGCCGCAGGTGAAGCAGATCAGATCGGCCGGCTTCACCTGAGCAGCGCAGTTGGGGCAGGTAAGCGTCGCCATCGCGGTCCTCCAGGGCCGGGTGTCTCTCGGGGCCTCATGCATCGCAGCATTCGCAGAAGATTAACGTGCCGTGGGCCGGTGATGGTGCCAGGGTGAGGCTCTGCCATCTGGATCATGAGGACTGAGCCCCGCCGTCGACTGGCGCTGACCTGGGGCGCCAGGGCCGGATAGCATTCGAGGAATGATTGGCTTCACGCTCAACGACGAGCAAGAGGCGCTACGCCGCACTGTCCGGGATTTTGCCCGGGAGGTGGTCGCGCCGGTCATCGGCAGCTACTACGAGCGGGGCGAGTTCCCGTACGAAGTCGTCTTGAAAATGGGCAAACTCGGTCTTTTCGGCCTGCCCTTCGGCGAGCAGTACGGCGGTATGGGCGGCGACTACTTCGCCTTCTGCCTGGCTCTGCACGAACTTGCCAGGGTCGACTCCTCGGTGGCCATCACGCTGGAGGCCGGGGTCGGGCTCGGCGCCATGCCGATCTACCGGTTCGGCTCGACGGCACAGAAGGAACGGTGGCTGCCGGCGCTGCTCCAGGGCGAGCAGCTCGCGGCCTTCGGGCTGACCGAGCCTGGCGGCGGCAGCGACATTCCCGGCGGCATGCGAACCACCGCCCGGCTGGACGGGGACGAGTGGGTCATCGACGGCTCGAAGGCGTTCATCACCAACTCCGGCACCTCGATCACCTCGCTGGTGACGGTGCTGGCGATCACGGGCCGGTCTGGCACTGGCGGGTCTGGCAGTGACCAGTCTGGCGCTGATCAGGCTGGCGGTGGCGAAGGCGGCCGGGGCCGGCCGGAGATCTCATCGATCATCGTGCCGGCGGGCACGCCTGGCTTCACCGTCGCGCGCGAGTACTCGAAGGTGGGGTGGCGCGCCTCCGATACCAGAGAGCTGGCCTTCAGCGGCTGCCGGGTCCCGGCGGTCAATCTGCTGGGCGACCGCGGGCGGGGTTACGCACAGTTCCTGCAGATCCTGGACGAGGGCCGGGTGGCAATCGCGGCGCTCTCGGCTGGCCTTGCGCAGGGATGCGTGGACGAGTGCCTGCGATACGTGGGCGAGCGATCCGCTTTCGGCCACGAGCTGGGTCACTACCAGGCCATCCAGTTCAAGATCGCCGACATGGAGGTGCGCGCCCAGGCGGCGCGGCTGGCCTGGTACTACGCCGCGGCTCGGCTGGTGGCCGGGGAGCCGGTCAAGAAGGAAGCTGCGATCGCCAAGCTCACCTGCTCGAATGCGGCCATGGACAATGCGCGGGATGCGACCCAGATCTTCGGCGGGTACGGCTTCATGAACGAGTTCCCGGTCGCCCGCTTCTACCGCGATGCGAAGGTGCTGGAGATAGGAGAGGGAACGAGCGAGGTTCAGCGCATGCTGATTGCTCGCCAGCTCGGCGTCGGCGGGCCAGCCTGAACCGGGTTCGTTATGGGATTAGTTGTGCACCAGGATCGAGCCGACCTTGCCGTTCCAGGTCTGGCCGGGCCCCACCGCGATCATGTCCTCATTCGACATCAGCAGCGGCACCCGGTTCAGGCCAACAAGGCTGGTGGTCGTCGGGAAGGTGCCGAGCGTGGATAGGTCGGCGTCCTCGGCGCTGACGTCGCTGACGACGCGGGGCAGGAGCTGCTGGACGGGCCCGAACATCCCGGCGTCCGACTGCGCCTTCGCTAGCGCGGCCTGGAAGTCGGCGACTGCTGCCTGGTTGTCCTTTGCCCAGGGTGACATGGAGACATAGCCGGACAATGGCAGGCCGGCGGTCGGCCCGCTGGAGGCATCCATCAACTCGACCGCGCCGTGCTGACTCTCCGCCTCATAGATATAAGGCTCGCCTACGACGATCGCCGACAGTGTCCCGGAGAGCAGTTCCTTGACCTCGTCGGCTTCCGACATCGGCCTCCAATTGACCGAGAGGGCGGCGTTGCCGATGTAGGAGTTGAGCACCTCGCTAACGGCGGCAGCTTCCAGGCTGATCGGGTGACCGGAGGGTTTGAGTTGGTTCAGGAGGTCGTAGTTCGGCAGGCCGACCGGCTTGTCTCCCAACTGCGCGGGTGAGTTGATGTGCGAGGTTTTGAGCGTCAGCACCTCCAGCACACCTGACCCGGCGTCGTAGCCGTCAGCGAGGATGCTGAGGTCGGGGTGATGCGCTTCCTGATAGAAGATGTCGCCGTAATCGAGCGCGGCGATGTCCGCGTCGCCGGCCTGCAGGGCCTTCAGGACCTGCGTATCGGTCGAGTAGCTCTTGATGGTGACGTTGCTGAGCCCGGCCTTTGCGAACAGGCCGTCACGCTCGGCGAGGTAGACCGGGGCGTCGTTGATGCCCGGCACGAGGGCAATCGTGATGGCTGAGGAGACCTTACCGCCCGGGCTGCCTGCAGTGGAGCAACCGGCCGCCGCCGCGACCAACGCGAGCACTGCGGGGATCGCCAGGAGGTAACGGGCACGAGATGTCCTACGTGGACTCCGGCGCAGGAGTGGGATTGCAGCCGGGTCGAACCTCATGAGTCTCCTTGCGGTTGCGATTGGCCGTCACGCGGCGTTAAGGCGTCCTGCCACGCCGACTCTTTCAGGTCATCCCTATAGGGCAACCGAACAGTTTTCTGAACGCGGCCGCTGCGGCTGAGAGTACCCTAATACTGCCAGGATGCAGGTCAAACATCACGTTACAACGGTTTTTCCGATTCGTTCATGTATTGACGCACGTAACCCGGTTACCGGCTAGAGTTGCGCCTGGCTATGTGACTGACTGCACCCGATGCAGAGTCGTTATCTGGGAGGTTGGCCTTGTCGGTAGCGTCGCGTACCGCGTCCGCTTGCCCCCATGATGCGCCACCAGGTGAAGGGTTCAGAGACTGTGCCGTCCCGAAACAATAAGGCGCGCACCCCCGCTGCGTCTGCCGCCAGGCCGGCGCAGGGCCGGCTAGCCGTACCCGTGCCGCGGTCGGGCGCCGCGGGTCGCCCGGGTAACGGCTCGGCTGCGGGCGGCGGCCCGGGTCGTGCCGCCCTGCCCAGCAGACGCCCAAGCCAGAGCCAGGCAGGTGGCGCGCCTTCCGGCGCTGCTGCACCGCCGGCCGGCGCCGCGGCGGCTCCACCCGGATCTGGCCAGGGCGGCGGATCGGGGCCGTCGCCGCTTCGCGTACTTGGCGGCTCTCGCCGCTCGCTGAAGAACTGGCGAGTCCGGTCGCGGCTGCTGCTTCTGATCATCATCCCGACGCTGACCGCCGTGGTGCTGGGCGGAACTTACATCGTCAACTCGATCGGCAGCTCGCTGGCAGACCAGCGCGTCGAGACACTCGCCAGCTTGAGCTACAACGTGACGGGGTTGGCCTTCAACCTCGAGCGCGAGCGAGACCAGACGATGGAATACATCGGTCTGAACAGCGCCGACGGCGGCCGCGTCGCGGGACTTGCCAGCGACAGCGCCGACCAGACGGCTGCGGCGCCAAACGAGCAGCTAGTCAAGCAGACGCAGGAGCTCTCCCAGCCCTGGATCGCTGACGTTCGGCGGGGGATCACTGGTATCGGCACTAGCTTCCCTGCGCAGGTGCAGCAGGACGCGCAGCAGATCGGTGCGCTGCTGAACTCGCTGGCCTCGCTGCGCGCGGCGGCGACCCAGACCGATCTGCCTGCGACCGATGTACTGACCAAGTACACGTCGGTGATCGACGAGCTGCTGACGATCGACAACTCGATCGCACTGTCCAGTGGTGACCCGACGCTGACCGCCGATGTGCGCGCGCTGAACCTCGTGTCCCTGATCGAGGAAGAAGCCTCCGAGCAGCGTGGCCTGCTGGCTTTCGCGTTCGCGGAGGACGCCCAGATGACCCCGCAGATCCTCAGCGACCTTACGACCGCGCAGGCGGCTGAGCAGGCCAACGTCGCCGAGTTCGACCGGTCGGCAACGGCCCAGCAGGTGGCGTTCTACACCAACACGGTGGCCGGCGGTCTGGTCGACACCGCGAACGCCGACGAGCAGCAGGCCATTCAGTTCGGTCAGCAAGGCAGCCCGCTGACTGGATCGCCGGAGACTGCGAACGACTGGTTCGGCCGCATGACGACCGGCACCGTCGAAGACATCCGCACGGTTGAGCTGCATCTGGTGAACAGCACGACCTCCCGGGCGACGACCTTGCACCGGGGCGCGATCCTGACCGCGAGCCTGGTCGGGGCCGCGGTGCTGGTCGTGCTGCTGCTCGCGCTGATCCTGACGACGGTCGTTGGCCGGTCGATGGTCCGGCCGCTGCGGCGGCTGCGCTCGGGTGCCCTCGAGGTGGCCGGTGTCCGGCTGCCCGAGACGGTGCGCCGGATGAGCGAGTCCGACGGCGCAGGCGCATCGCTCGATATCGAGCCGATCGATGTGGACTCCTCCGACGAGATCGGTGAAGTCGCGCGGGCGTTCGACCAGGTCCACCGCGAAGCGCTCCGGCTGGCCGCCAACGAGGCCGCGTTGCGCGGCAACGTCAACGCGATGTTCGTGAACCTGTCGCGCCGCAGCCAGTCGCTCGTCGAACGGCAGATCCGCCTGATTGATGACCTGGAGCAGGGCGAGCAGGATCCGGACCGGCTCTCCAGCCTGTTCCAGATGGACCACCTTGCTACCCGAATGCGGCGCAACTCGGAAAACCTGCTGGTTCTCGCCGGCCACGAGGCAACCAGGCGCTGGAATCAGCCGGTGGCCCTGGTCGACGTGCTGCGCGCCGCGGTGTCTGAGATCGAGCAGTACGAGCGGGTGACGCTGAACGTTCAGCCCGGCATCGCCGTTCGCGGCCACGCCGTGAACGACGTCGTGCACTTGCTCGCCGAGCTGGCAGAAAATGCGACGTCGTTCTCGTCGGCCGAGACACCCGTGGTTGTCGCTGGGCATCTGCTCTCCAGCGGCGGCGTGCTGCTCGACATCACTGACCGTGGCGTGGGCATGGGCGCGGAAGAGATGGCGCATGCGAACTGGCGGCTCGACAACCCGCCGGTCGTGGACGTCGCGGTATCCCGCCGGATGGGCCTGTTCGTGGTCGCGCGGCTGGCGGCCCGGCACGGGATCAGAGTCCGGCTGCGCCCTGCGCCCGCCGGCGGCCTGACTGCCCTGGTATGGCTGCCTGATGAGGTTGTCAGCCATGAGGTTGGCAGCACGGCGCCCGGCATGCGCCGGTTCGACATGCCGGTCGGAGCCGGCGGTGCGCCCGATCTGAATGGCAGGATCGAGCCAACGGCGGCTGAGCGGGCCATCAACGCAGCGCGCTCGCCGAGCTTCGCTGCCGCCCAGCAGGCAGCTGCGCAGCAGGCAGACGCACCTGACTCGATCGAGGGGCCCGGCCCGCTCGGGCCGCGCCGGGTGCCCGGCGCCGGATTGCACCCTGGCAGCGCGGCCGGATGGGGCGGCGCGGCGACCACCGGCCCGCTGCCCGCCGTCGGCGTGAGTGACGACGACGTGTATGCGGCCCCCGGATCGTTCGGCCCGGGCGGGAACGCTGGGGCAATGGATGCCAGGTCGCCTTCTCGCGCAGAAATCGCAGCGGCACAGTCTCCCATCACGCTAGGCAGGCCGGCGGTAAGCGCGGCTCCCGGCGGGAACGGCGGACCTGGCGGCTCAGGCTCCGGCGGTGCGGGCAACAGCGGTGTCGGCGCGGTCGGCAACGGCGGGCGCATGGCCGGCGCGCAAAGCGCTGGCGCCGCTGGCGTTGTGGTGCCGCCAGCCGAGCATGTCGCCACCGCGAACCGGCTGCCGATCTTCGAGGCGGTGGAAAGCGACTGGTTCCGCCGCGGCCGTAGCGGTCTCGGCGGATGGCCCGCTCAGCAAGCCGGAGCCGGGGCGCCTTCGGAGCCGGCCTGGGTCTCGCCATCCGACGAAGGCTGGGAGGCCGCGGCCGCAGCGAGTTCGCCCGCAACTGGCGGCACGACAACAGCCGGGTTGCCGAAGCGCGTTCCGCAGGCCAACCTGGTGCCGGGCACGGCCACACCGGAAGCCGCCACGGTTGCTCCGGCGAGGTCAGCGGCGGTGACAAGGGAGCGGTTCGCGAGCTTCCAGCGGGGCTCGCGAGAGGGCCGCGCGGCGGCGAGCGGAGGGGACGGACGCCAGGATGCCGATGATCATTCTCGATGAAGGCTGCACGAGCGTTCAGAGACCGTCATGCTTAGTGAGGTAACGCGGGCGGTCCGGGCGGCTGCTCCGCGTAGAGGCCTGGAGGCGGCGCGCCGGCGTGGACTCGGTGCTCGCTGTGACAGAAAGGTGTGCCTGTGAGTCCGCTTGTGCGTCCAGCTCAGGACCTGAACTGGCTGATCACGAACTTTGTTGAGCGGGTGCCTTCGGTAGCGCACGCAATCGTGGTCTCCGCAGATGGCCTGCCGATGGCGTTCTCGCATGGCTTCCCTGCTGACCGGGTTGACCAGCTTGCCGCCGTCACCTCTGGCCTGACGAGCCTCACCCAGGGTGCGGCCCGCGTATTTGAGGGCGGCACCGTCACTCAGACGGTTGTGGAGATGCAGCGTGGGCTGCTTATCATCATGGCAATCAGCGACGGGTCCAGCCTGGCTGTGCTCGCCGCTGCTGACTGCGACATGGGACTGGTTGCCTACGAGATGGCGCTGCTCGTCGAGCGGGTGGGTAGCGCCCTGACACCAGATGTGCGTGGCGGCCAGCCCAGCTGGGCTGAGGGTGGCCGGTAAGTGACAGGAGGCTGCCGTGTTCGGCGTCGGCCGCGATGACTGGGACGCAGGGGATCCCCTGTACCCAGCGGCCCGCGATGACTTCGGCGTGCCAGGTTATGGATTCGCGCCCCAGGGTCCTTCCGGTCCTGTCAATGGCGACCCGCGCCTGCACGACCCGGGTCAGCGCGGCGGCGCGGAAGAAGCCGCGACGCTGGTGCGACCCTATGCAGTAACCGGAGGGCGCACCAAGCCTCGTTACCAGCTGCAGATTGAAGCCATGGTGGCAGCCTCGCACTATGAGGCTCGTGACCTGTCTGTGCTCAGCCCCGAGTGTCAGGCGATTCTCAACTTCTGCCGTGACTGGCGGTCAGTCGCCGAGATCTCCGCGGTGCTCAGGATGCCGCTCGGAGTGGCCAGGGTGCTGATTGCGGACATGGCAATGGAAGGACTGGTCCGGGTACACCAGATTGACCACGCAGAGGGTCGACCGGACATCAACCTGCTCGAAAGGGTACTCAGTGGACTTCGCAAGCTCTAGGGCCGTCCGAACACCGGCCGCAGACGCCGCGATGACATCTGTCAAGATCGTTGTCGCCGGCGGCTTCGGCGTCGGCAAGACTACGTTTGTGGGTTCGGTCTCCGAGATCACGCCGCTCACCACCGAGGCGGTCATGACCACCGCGAGCACTGGCGTGGACGACCTGAGCCATACCCCGGACAAGACAACGACGACTGTGGCGATGGACTTCGGCCGGGTCACCCTTGACGCCGGCCTGATCCTCTACCTGTTCGGCACGCCAGGTCAGCACAGGTTCTGGTTCATGTGGGATGACCTCATCCAGGGCGCGATCGGCGCGGTAGTGCTGGTCGACACCCGGCGGCTAGCCGACTCGTTCCCCGCGGTTGACTACTTCGAGTCCGCCGGGCTGCCCTTCATCGTTGCCGTCAACGGCTTCCACGGGGATTTCCCGCATGCCCTTCAGGACGTCCAGGAAGCCCTGTCTATCAGCCCGCGGATCCCGATCATGCAGTGTGATGCCCGCGGCCGGAACTCCACCAAGGCGACCCTGATATCCCTGGTGGAGCACGCGATGGCAATGCAGCTCAGCACCAGGTGAGCCCCGGCCAGTCCCGGTCGACTGGGACTGGTATTAATGCAGGGGAGTGCAGCCGCCTCGCTGGGGCGTAGCACGGTGGCTGTGCTGGAATGGATCGCGCGGTCGCGAGGGGCGGTAGCTCAGCCGGTCAGAGCAGCGGACTCATAATCCGCCGGTCGTGGGTTCGAGCCCCACCCGCCCCACTGTTTATAAGTTCCCGTTCTGTGCGTCTGACCTGCAGATTCGTACACCTTTCGTGATCTTGCTCGCGCCTGAAGGTGTGCAACTGTATGCGGCCAGGAGTGGCAACGTGCAGGTGGCTGTGCCCAATACGTGCCCAAGCTCAGTCCTGGCGCAGCGCTTCGCTGATCCGCCGCTTGGCCAGCTCATCCTGGCCGACGACGCACTTGGCGTAGATCCGTAGCAGCACGTCCACGCTGTGCCCAGCCCACTCGGTGACCTGGGTCGGGTAGACGCCTCCGTTGAGCCAGGTGGACAGGCAAGCGTGCCGGAGATCGTAAGGGCGCCGGGCCAGGGGAGAGGCCTGCTCAGCCGCTGTCAGCGCGGTCTGGCGCGCTTTGACCCATGGGCGCCAGTAGGTAATGGTGTGCAGTTCGCCGCCCCGGACGCCGCAGAACAGGCGGCCGTCCGGTGTGGTGCTGAACTGCTCAAGGTGATCACGAAGCAGCTTCGTTAGCTCTGGATGGACAGGAACGATGCGGCTGTTGCCGTCGGCTCGGTGCTTGAGCTGCCGCCGTTCGCGGGCGCTTCCGTCATCGGCCCACTCACGTCCGGCATCGGGCGTCGCACTCCGGAGCTGCAGCTCGCCCCACTCGTCGTTGTCATCATCGTGTGCGCCCTGCCGTGCCGGCAGGACGACGTCATCGACGCGGAGGTTGATCGCTTCCTCCGGGCGAAGCCCTGCGTAGTACATGACCGCAAAGAAGGCGACAAGCATCGGCCCGCTTGGCTGCTGGGCTTTCACGGCGGCCAGTAGTGCTCGTGCCTGGCGCGGGTTCACGACGCTGCGCCGGTCCACCTCGCTCGAGACCTTCGGCGTTGTCCACTTGAGTGCGCGGATCGGATCGGTGTCCAACAGGCCGAGTTCGATGGCGTAGTCCATCGCGTTGGAGAGGATGGTGCGATGCCGTCGCGATGTGCTCGTGGCTGAGGATCCGGCCGGCCATGTTGTCGCGTACGGCCTTGGCTGGCTGGATCCCATCTCAAAGGGCGTGTTGTTCGAGCCAATCGGCACCGACCCGGCATACGGCGGCCGAGGGCTTGCGCGGGCGCTTTGTTCCGAAATCCTCCGACGGGCTGCTTCACTAGGTGCTACCCAAGCTGTTGTCGGACCGCGCGGCGACAATGCCTACCCTCTGCCTCGCCGGGTCTACGAAGGGCTCAGGATGCGGGAGGTCGCGCAGTTCGTCACCTTCACGCGCCAAGACTGCTCATCTGCATGATCGCCAAAGTCTCCGCGGAGATACTCTTGAGCTACGGCCACCGCACGCCGACGTTCGAGGAGCTGCGCCTCCGGCGGGCGGAGATCCTGCAAGTCGCACATATGCGTCGGGCGAGTCGGATCGCAGTCTTTGGCTCGGTCGCTAGGGGAGAGGCACGCTCTGACAGCGACCTGGATCTGCTCGCCGATTCCGACGAAGGTGCCTCACTTCTTGATCACGCTGGGTTGATCCAGGATCTTGAGCAGCTCCTCGGCGTTAGGGTCGACCTCGTCTCACGACGAACCCTCGGGGATCGCGATGAACCTATCCGCGCGGAGGCCGTCGAGCTGTAACCCGGTGAACCGGCATGTCCACCTTGCATGCCAGCACTTGCAGAGCTTGGCGAGATCGATCTCGGGCCGCGCGAGAGAACTATTCCACCAGAGGACAGCGGCGGGCCCGGCGGCTCCAGCGCTGTGATCATTGCCTAAATCCTTGCTGACTGATTGGTCGAGAATCAGACTAATCTGGACTACACTTCTAACTATGAGTATTGCCGCGACGCCAGTGCCGCTGTCCGAAGCTAAGGCTCGGCTGTCTGAGCTGGCCAGACGGGTAAGGCAGCAGCACGAGCGAATCACGCTGACTCGCAACGGCGAGCCGGAAGCTGTCCTGCTCTCTGTTGACGACCTTGAGGGCCTGGAGCTGACCTTGGAGATCCTCGGAGACGCGGATGCTGTGGCGCGCATATCCGAGAGCCTGGCTGCTCTTGAGCGCGGCGAGGAAGGCGCCGACATGGCCACAATCCGCCAGGATCTGGCGCGACGCCGAGCCACTGGCAGGTGACGGGCCGTCCTGAGCGGTACGAGATCCGGTTCCAGCCTGCTGCAAGGCGAGCGATTGCCGAACGACTTCCGGAGAGTGTTGCCGCTGCGGTACTGGAGTTCTGCGAAGCTGCGCTTGCGGCCAACCCTCAGCGAGTTGGCAAGCCGCTCTTCGGGCCGCTGGCAGGCTGTTACGGTGCCCGACGCGGCACCTACCGCATCGTCTACCGGATCGATGAGAGCAGCCGCATCGTTCACGTTCTTGACATCGGTCATCGCTCGGAGATCTATCACCGGCCATAACGGTGACCATGAGTTCCGCGTCGGCACGCCACCTTGATCGTGCCTAGTACGTGCCGAAATCCGCGTCGGCGTGATCGCTCCGACCCACATATGCCGAGGTCAGGCGGCCAATTCCTATACGGTGGCTGACCGAACTCATAATCCGCCGGTCGTGGGTTCGAGCCCCACCCGCCCCACCCGCCCCACTCCTTCCGACTCCTTCGCTGTATTAGTGCGGCTGATGCTTGACAGCTGCTTCGGCTGATCCTTCACACGCCCTGGCGGTCATAGCGACGGCTGACCGGCCAAGCGTTGCGGAGGGTACGCCTCGCCGGGTGCCGACCCCAGGCTGCCGCAGATCAGCGCCAGCGGGAAGACGCGGGCAGGCCACGGCGCCATGATGCTGGTGTGGTCGCGCTCGCTGAAGGCGTCCGTGCTCCGTTCGGCCGCTACTGGCTGTCGGGGTTTGTTGCCAACTTCGGCGACCGCGTTCGGCTGGCGGCCCTTCCTCTGCTCGCCGCGCAGGTCACCCGCTCGCCTGCTGCGATAGCGGCGGTTACCGCGGTGCAGAGCCTGCCTTGGCTGGTGTTCGGGGCGGGGTTGGGCGTGCTGGTCGACCGCAGCGACCGGCGGCGGCTGATGGTGATCGTTGACGTCACGCGGGCGGTGATCATTCTCGGCCTGGTGGCGGCGGTCTTTTCGCACGACGGCGGGCTGGCGCTGATCTATGTCACCGCGTTTGCCACCGGGACCGGCTCTGCGCTACGCAATACCGCCGCACAAACCTGTGTGCCTCGGCTGGTCGACCCGGCCGAACTTGAGCGGGCTAACGTCCGGGTGATTGCCGGCAACATCGTTGGCAACGGGCTGGCCGGGCCAGCTGCGGTGGGCTGGCTGTTCGGTGTGGCCGCGGTGCTGCCGTTCGCGGTGAATGCCGGGGCGTTGGGGATTGCCGTGCTGTTGCTGCTGACGCTGCCGAGCGTATTCCGGCCACCGTCTGCGACACCGGACCGAGCCGCGGTGCCTGCGCTGGCATCGATGTGGCGTGATCTTCGCGAGGGCGCCGCCTGGTATGGCGGCACGCCGATGTCCGGGACATCACGGTCGCCGCCGGTGTCATCGCCGTCATGGATGAAGCATGGTTCGCGGTGTTGGTCTTGTATGTGACCCAGATCTTGCACCAGCGGTCCGGCGTTTACGGACTGCTGCTGGCCGCGGCCGCGCTGGGCGGCATCTCGGTCGGCGGCATCGGGCCGCGGATATCCCGGCGAGCTGGCCCGTGGCGGTGCCTGCTGGCAGCCGGAGCGGTCCTGGCCGCCACCCAAGCCGGGCTCGGCCTCACCAGCAACGTGATCGTCGCAGCCGGGTTGCTATTTGGCGACAGCGCGGCCTGGGCGCTGTACGACATGACCACCGTCACCATGCGCCAGCGCCAGGTTCCCGCTGAGCTGCTCGGCCGGGTCACCAGTCTCTACGGCACCGTAGCCGGTGGCGCACAGGCCCTGGGCGCACTGGGTGGCGGCGCCGTTGCAGCCCTTGCCGGTATACGCGCGCCGATGCTGCTCGGAGCCCTCCCGATCGCCGCGACCGTCACTCTGCTCGCGTGGCGGCATCGAGAACGCCCGGCGGCCAGAACGTCAGCTTCGGTCAAGGCCGAATAGGGTCTGGCCGTCGCTGCCGCGGAAAGGAAGACGAACTTTCCAGGTCGCCTCGTAGTTCGGCCGGGCCGTAGGCGGATTGGCTGACGAACTCGCAGCTCGCGCCGGTCATGGACTGGAGCCTGTCAGGGAACGTTGCGCGCCTGGGCGCCGCCTGCCAATCTTAGGCCCCCCGGGCCACGGCCGCGTCGGCGCGGGAGCTGTCCCCGCGACGCATCACAGTGGCCGGGCGCGGCATCGAACGGAGCCAGGCGCGCGGCCTGCAAGAGCGGCGTCAGACCGCCGTGGCACGAGCGTTGCCCACACTACCGTCATGGCGACTTGCGCTCATGAGGCTCGGAGTCCGCGTGATGGAGGTCGTTGGCGGGGCAGTGCTTATCGGTGGTCAACGAGGGTGATGGATCGTGATCCCGCTGTGTAGCGGTCGAAGGACTGCTCCCATGTCTCACCGGGCCAATGGTAGGTGACTCGCCGCTGTTTCGGCTGGTAGTCGGCCGTGTAGAGGGTTCCGTAGCCGTCGTCGAACCGGGACTCATAGAGGGGTGGGCGCATCAGGGCTGATACGTCCCCGCCCGAGGCCCGGATCGCAGCCAGCCGTTGCTGGGTGTGGGTGCTGCGCTCGTCTTTCTCCGATACCGGCAGATGCTGGTGGTTGGCCGCGCAGGCATCCGGGGCTTCGGTCAGCTCGATGTCGGGACCCAGGTACACGGTGACGGCCCGATCGGCGTCAACGAGGGTGACGTTCCACGGAATCATGATCGGGATCTTCCGGAGCCGTTCGACGGCGTCCGTCACGGTCTGGCAGGTTTCCAGGAGATAGCGCAG
>DASXMP010000026.1:0-15067 GCA_036495585.1 Streptosporangiaceae bacterium | reverse complement strand
TCGTCGGCTGTGGCGTCGCCCAGCAGGTCGCTGAACAGCTCTCGGTAATGGATGACCGCCTGACGCAGGTCCTCAGTGGCGACGCTGCCATGTGCGACTTCCCTGGTAATGGCGTGCGCCGTCCGGAAATGGTCGACAGTGCGCGCGTGCTCGACCGACAGGTCATCCGCGACCTGCTCGTCGTCGGTCACCGGGTAGCCGCGCTCCTGCATCACCTCAGTGACGAGGTCATACGCCTGAGTCACTGCCGTCTGCGGAGCGTCGACGAACTCTTCCTGAATCTCCTGCCACTGGGCGTGGTAGCGGGCCTTCGCAGCGGTGCTGAGCGGACGTATGTCAAGCTTGCGCACCCGCCGCTGCCGCTCGGCTAGGTCGGCCTCGGCCTGCATGCGGTTGCCCTGCTCGGCAACAGCACGGTCGTATTCCGGACCGAACTGTCGCTGCAGCCGCCGTCGTCGTCCCAGCACGGCTACACCGACAATCGCGATGACGACAACCACCGCCACCACGATGATTACGATAGTTCCGCTCGACATGGAGAACCTCCTGCTTGTGGTCCTCTCGCGCTGCCCGAGCGGCTGCGATTCAAACAAACCCCCAA
This sequence comes from Streptosporangiaceae bacterium, assembly GCA_036495585.1. Taxonomy (GTDB): domain Bacteria; phylum Actinomycetota; class Actinomycetes; order Streptosporangiales; family Streptosporangiaceae; genus JAJYUU01. The sequence continues at coordinate 14,466 of DASXMP010000026.1, read as the reverse complement.
CCCGGCCGATACGCTTGGCCACATGCAGGCGGGCACCGTTGAGCGGCACGTGATGGTGCGTACTGCCGAGCGTCACACCGCAGCCAGAGCAGAACATGACGGCGCCTGACTGGCTGCCGGCGGACGGACTGCTGCTGACACCTCTCGCCGTCGAGGACGCGGACGAGATGCTTAACGTGCTGCGCGGGGACAGCCTCTACGCGTTTACCGGAGGCACATCACCGACGCTGGGTGAGTTGCGCGACCGATACCAGCGGCAGGTGACGGGTCAGTCGCCCGACGGCAGCGAGGAATGGCGGAACTGGATCATCCGCGAGCCTGACGGCACGGCGGTCGGGTATGTCCAGGCGACGCTGACCGGGCAGGGCGGCCGGGCGGACATCGCCTGGGTGGTCGGTCTCGCGTGGCAGGGCAGAGGCTACGCGGCCGCGGCTGCGCGCGCCCTGGTCGCCTGGCTGCAGGCGCGGGGAGTGACGGACATCCGCGCCTCGATCCATCCGGACCACCGTGCCTCGGAGGCTGTTGCCCGGCGCGCCGGGCTCCAGCCAACGACCGTGCTCGCCGACGGCGAGCGGCAGTGGCGACTCCCGTGACCGAGGCGCGTCAGGTCAGGGTGCTGACCGCGGGGACCGGCGCCTGCGTTACATCCGCGACGATGCAGGTGATGTTGTCCGGTGCGCCGCCGGCCATGGCCAGGCCGATCAACGCAGCTGCAGCTTCGTCGGGATCGGTGACCGTGCGAAGGACCGCCGCGATTGCGTCCGGGTCGGCTACCTCGTGGAGGCCGTCGGAGCACAGCAGATACCTGTCGCCCGGCCGTGCCTCGCGCAACTGGAGGTCTGCCTCGTAATCTGCGCCGGCCTGCAGCGCCCGCAGGAGCAAGCACCGCTGCGGGTGCGACGACAGCTCATCCTGAGTGATCTTGCCCTCGTCCAGCAGCGACTGGACCATGGTGTGGTCGTGCGTGATCTGGAAAACCTTGTCCTCGCGCAGGAGATAGGCGCGCGAGTCACCGATGTGCACCAGGCCGAGTTGCGAACCGGACCAGACAAGCGCAGTCAGCGTCGTCCCCATGCCCGCCAGGTGCGAGTCGGCTGCGGCCATCTCGTGCAGGGCGGCCCGGGCGCGGCGGACCGAGTGATCGAGTGCGCTCAGCAGCTCACCCGCCGGGATCTGCGTGTCGAGCGGGCGCAACGCGTCAATCACGGCCGCGCTTGCGACTTCGCCGGCCGCGTGCCCGCCCATCCCATCGGCGACCGCCAGCAGCTGGGCGCCCGCGTACGCGGCGTCCTCGTTGCCGTCGCGGACCAGTCCGGTCTCGGTTCGCAGGCCGTAGCGGACAGTGAGCGGGGCGGCGGCTGAATCAGTGGCGTCGTGCATGACAGTGTTCCTTCCGGACAGATAACCGATGAGGAACGTGGCGAGCTCACGCCTGGCCCTCGTTTCAGCCTCCACCTGGTCCCAGTACGCAGCAAGCTCGGCCGCGGCTTTCGCTGGCGGCAGCGTGCTGACGACTCGGATCCTGGCCAGCGGCATGCCGAGGCGCCGCAGCCAGGCAACCAGCCTGGCCTGCTCCAGCTGCGCCGGTGCGTAGAGCCGGTAACTCGTCACCGGGTCGGTCCGCAGCGGGCGCAGCAGCCCGAGCTCGTCATACAGCCGCAGCGCTTTGCGCGAGAGCCGGGATGCGCGAGCGAATTCGCCGCTGGTCAGCAGCTCCACAAAGGCCTCCTCATCCCGGGCAGGCTGCCCGGTGCACCGAGGCTGAGGGCGGCCCTTGGGGCAAGGTCAAGCCGGTCTGGCGGTCATCGCGCAACGCTAGGGACAGGACACCCTCTACTCGACTTCTTTGAGGATCTTATGTAGCGATTCCTGCTGCTCGCGCAGGTAGTCGAGCTGAACGCTCACGTCGCCGAGCTTCAGGTCGGTGTGCTCCTGCGCGGTGATGGCGAGGTCAGTGAGGCGGCGGTACTCCTCCGCCAGCTGCCGGTACTGCTCGTTGCTGGTCAGCTCAAGCTGGGCGTGCTTCCTGGTCGTGAGGTACCGGAAGCCCATGACCAAGCCCACCACGACCACCGCCGACACCGCCATCCAGCTGATGCCGGCGCTGTCTCGCTCCTTCGCCGCTACCCCGAATGGAATTATCAGCAATCCCACGCAGATGACCGCGGCGACGCAGATGATCGCGGTCTCCTTCGCCGTCCCAGGTTTCATCGCAGCTCTGCCTCCATGTTCCTGTCGGTGCTCAATGTCCGCGCCGCGGTCCTGATCGCTTCCGGCGTCAGGTGCAGCGCGAAGGGTGCCACTTCGTAGAACTTCATCGCCTTACCGTCCGGTGATACCTCGATCGAGGCCGAGACCAGCCCGGCCGCCTCGAGCTTGCGCAGGTGGACCTGCAGCAGAGCCCTGCTGATGCCAAGGTCCCGGGCGAGGGCGCTGACGTAGTTGCGCTCATCCACCAGGGCCGCGACGACCCGTAGCCGGTGCGGGTTGGCGAGCGTCGCCAGCACTTGGAGCAGCGCATCTCCGGTCATAAAACCCAGCTTCATCTCAGCGGATATTGGCATCTGCAAGAGAAAGTTAGCAGGTGCCAGGGCAGCAGAGCAAGCTGCGGTGCTGGACCGCGGCCGGGATGAATAGCGTCGGGAGCCTGGCTATGGCTCGGCAGGCTATGGGTCGGCCTTGAAACGTGGCGCGGCCGGCGCGACGGGCGACTCCCTCCGGCCGACGGGCGGCTCCGTCTGGCCGATGGACCGCTCGGCGCCGGCGAGGGTCGGCTTGGTCTCGGCGGCGGGCGAATCAGCCCGGGTCAAGGGCCGCTCGGCGTGAGCAGGCGGTTCGGTCGGGGCGGGCGGCACCGATGCGCTAGCATCCGGCGCGCCATGACGACGGGTGTTCGGGCGCCGCCAGGAGACCTCGAACAGAGCGCCGCCCAGCGCGGAATCTGCCAGCCGCCACTGCCCGTCGGTGGAACGCACGATCGAGTCGGCGATGGCAAGCCCCAGGCCGGCGCTCCCGCCTTGCTCGGTGGAGCGATGGAACCGGTCGAACAGCCAGCGCCGGTCCTCCGCAGGCACCCCTGGTCCGCTGTCCTCGACCGTCAGCAGGATCCGGTTGCCTCGTCGGATCGCGCTGACTCGGACCAGCCCACCGGATCCTGCGTGCCGGCACGCGTTGTCCACCAGCACCCCCGCGAGCCTGTCGACCCACTCAGGCGGCGCGCTGATCCAGGCAGATCCTGGGCCGCTGGTCTGCACCTGAACGCGGAACTCCCCGGTTGCGCCGAGGGCACGGAACCGGCCAGCGCATTCGGCGGCGATCGCGGCGAGGTCGACTAGCCGGCTGGCGGGCTGCGGCGGGGCCGAATCGAAGCGCGCGAGCCACAGCAGATCCTCGACGATCTTCCGCAACCGGTCGCTCTCCCGTTCGATCCGGCCCAGCACTGCCCGGTAGTCGGCGGCCGTCCGTTGCGCGCTCAGCGCCAGGCTCGTTTCTGCTGTGATGACCGAAAGCGGAGTCCTGAGCTCGTGGGATGCGTCGGCAGTGAACTCGAGCTGTCGGCGCCGGGAGTTCTCCACCGGGGACAGGGCGCGCAGGCCGATGGCCAGGGCACCGACGAACATCGCCAGCAGCAGCACCGGTGCAGCAAGGGCCTCGCCTTCGCGCAGCAGCGTCGTCACGCGGTCTTCGCTCTGCAGGCTCTGCCCGGCGATCAGGATGCTACTGCCCACAACGCCCGCTGCGAGGCGGAACCGACTCTGGGGCAGCTGAACCGTGACCGGCCGGCCGACTCTGATCTTCACCCCGGCCGGGAGGCGGGGGGCCGGTGAGCCCGGTGCTGCGACGATGCCAGCGGCCGTGACCCGCCACAGGTAGACCGGGGTGCTGTCGATGTCGTCATCGTCGCGGCTGGCACGCTGCGGGCCCAGGTGGTTCTCGTCGGAGATTCGGTCGCTGAGCCTGGCATCCACCGAGTCGGTGAGGCGGTCCGACACCACCCGGTCGAGCACGCCGACGCAGGCCACGTAGACGACCCCGACCAGCAGGCAGGCTGCCAGGGCGACCTTGGCGGCGTGGACGACTTCGGCCCGCAGGCGGAGGACCGGTCGGCGCCTGCGCTCGCCGCTCAGACCGGAGCCAGCTCCGCCGCCAGTGCGTGCGCTGGATCCGCTGCCCGGGCTGACCGCGCCATGGATGGTGCTGGACATGCCCATTACCGCCCGGTGAGCCGGTAGCCGACAGTGCGCACGGTCTGGATCCGGACGGCACTGCTGGCCAGCTTTGCCCGGAGCCGACCCAGATGGACGTCGATGGTATTGGACCCGAGCGCGTCGGCTTCGTCGGCCCACACATGGAGGGCGATGGAACGCCGGTGTACCACTGCTGGCGACTTGCGCATGAGCAACTCGAGGATGCCGAACTCGGTTGCCGTGAGGACAGCAGGCTCGCCCGCGACCAGTACCTGCCTGATCGCGGGATCGAAGCGCAGGTCGCCGATGACCAGTTCAGGTGGGCCTGACGGGCCGGCTCGGCGCTGAAGCGCGCGCAAGCGAGCCAGCAGCTCACCGAAGTCGAACGGCTTGACCAGGTAGTCGTCGGCGCCCTCGTCCAGGCCGGACACCCGGTCAGCTGGCGCGTCGCGCGCGGTCAGCATCAGAATCCGGGCAGGCTGCTGGTGCCGCCTCATCCAGCGCACCACGTCGAGACCGGACATCCCGGGCATGCGCCAGTCGATCACGGCAAGCTCATACTCCAGGCCGCGCAGGTAGCGGATGGCCTCATTGCCATCAGCGACCGCATCGACCACGTAGTCGTGCTCGCGCAGGCCCTGCGCGAGCACGCCGCGCAGGCCCGCGTCGTCTTCCGCGACCAGGACGCGCACTGTCCCTCCTACCCGCGCAGCCATGACTGCGCGTCCTAGCTGCCCACACCTACTTACCTCCGCACACCTACATTCGCAGCCGTCGCCACAACGGACGCGGTATCAGCCGCATCGCGATCGCCGCCGGACCGAGGGATCGAGGTACCCAGACAACCGCACCGGTCCCGGCTAGCGCCGCCGCGACCGCCTGCCCGACTCTGTCCGGCGTCGTGGCCAGCGGTGCAGGGCGGAGCCCGGCGGTCATCCGGCCGATCACGAACCCAGGGCGGACGAGCAGGACCCGGACGCCCGAGCGGTGCAGGGAGTCAGCGAGACCCCGGCCGAAGGCGTCCAGTCCGGCCTTGGCGGCGCCATAAACGAAGTTGGCCTTGCGGGGCCGGACCGCGGCGACCGACGAGAGGATCACGATCGTGCCGCGGCCACGTCGGCGCATCTGCGCCGCGATCGCGAGCAGCGCCGTGACGTGGCTGGTGAGGTTGGTCTGGATGAGCAGGCCGGCCTGGTCCGGGGCACCATCGAGCTGATCCTGGCGCAGCAGCACTCCGGCCGCAGAGATGACCAGATCCACCGGGCCACCGGCAAAGGCTGCGGCGGCCAGGCTGTGATAAGCCGCAGGATCGGTCGCCTCGTAGCTGAGCACGGTGACCCGGCCAGGCAAACCGGGGGCCGCCCGGATTCGCGGCGCGTCCCGGCCGGCGAGTAGCACCTCGGTTTCGCTGCTCAGGCGGAGCGCCTGCAGGATGGCCAGCCCGATCTCGCTCGTCCCGCCGATCAGCAGCACGCGCCGGAAGCCACCGCCAGGCCCCGAAGCCGCCGCTTCCCGCCCCGGAGCCGCAGTTTCCCGCGCCGATGCCGCAGCGCCGCGAGCGGGCACAGAGGCCCGTTCGGCTGCCGGAGCGTGCTTCGCCGGGTCGCTCAGCATAGGCCGACCCTACGTCCCAAGTCAGACTGGAAGCGCTCAAGTGGATCAAGGCGTGCCCTGGCCTCCCGCCAGGCCGGCAGTGAGCTGTACATGGACTCGAACGCGTTCTGGCTGAGCGTGGCGTCCTTGGCCAGGTAGACCCGGCCGCCCGCAGAGGCAACCCGGATGTCGAGGCCCGCCAGCAGGGCGCGGAGGCTCGGCGCCCCGGCCGGCAGGTCCACGGCCAGGCACCAGCCGGGGGCCGGAAAGCTGAGCGGGCCGGCGGAGATGGCGCCGAACCGCTTCAGCGTGCCAAGGAACGGAGCGCAGCGGCTGCGCTGGACCGCGTCCAGCACAGCGGCGATGATGTTTTCCGCTCCGGCCGGCACGACGAACTGGTACTGGATCAGGCCGTCCGGCCCGGCCGCCCGGTTCCAGCCGCTGACCGCGTCGAGGCGGTGAAAGAACGTCGCGAGGTCGACCAGGCCAGTCCGCTCGCCTGGCGCTTTGGCGAACCACAGGCTATTGAAGGCGCGCGCCGTCAGCGGCGTGATGATCGGCACCGGAAGCGCGGGCATCCGCAGGCCCGGTTGCTGCCGGTAGCTCAGGCTTGGGCTGGCCGCCGGCACGTCGGCGAGGAGCGCGTGATCCGCGGTCTCGACGATGCCGCGCCCGAGAGACCGCCCGGATGCTGTCGCGTCCACCCAGGCGACGGAGTATTCGGTCGTCGCCGCCGCCATCACGCTCAGGGTTGCGTCGAGGTCGGGCGTCCGGCGGGCGGTCACGCGGATCAGCCCGGTCTCAATCCGGCGCAGGCGGATCGACGCCGCTACCACGATGCCGGTCAGGCCCATCCCGCCGCAGGTAGCCTGCAGGCCGGCTGGGTCGCTGCCCGGCGTGAGGCGGCGCAGACCGCCGGTCCCGTCGACAAGGTCGATCTGGTCGATCCAGGCGGCGAGGCTGCCGGCCTGCCGGTGGTTCTTGCCGTGCACGTCGGCGCCGACCGCGCCGCCGACGGTGAGATGCCGCGTGCCTGGCAGCACTGGCAGGATGAACCCGCCAGGAACGACCCGCGTGAGGATTTCCGCAAAGGTTGTGCCGGCCGATGCGGTCACTAGTTCGTTGGTCGCGTCCAGTTCCACGCCAGGCCCGGTGACCGGCGACACGACCACACCGCCGCCGTTCTGCGCGGCATCCCCGTAGCTGAGTCCTGCACCGCGGGCGAGCACCCCCGCGGCCGCTCCGGCCTGGCCGGCGACCAGTTCTTGCAGCTGTTCCAGGCTGGCTGGCCGCACGACCTCGGCCGCCGACTTGCTGGTCCGCCCGAAGCCAGCCAGCTCGCGCCGCGCGGCCGCTGCCTTGGCAATCACCGTCATGACAACCCCGCCACGAAAAGTACGAGCCAGCCAAGCTCGCTGCCGAGCATCACTGGATCGCGCGAGATCAGGTCCTCAACTGGACGCCCCGCTTCGCGGCCAGTCAGACGGTCGAAGCGCAGCAACGCCACGGCCAGCGGCAGCGCGCTAGCCACGTGCCACACGCGCATCCACATGGTGCTGGCGGACAGTGCCCACAGCAGGTAGGCGGCGAGCATCATGCCGAGCGCGCCGCGCTGGGCCGTTCGCAGTGCAGGCAGCCGGTACCAGCGCATCACCGGCCGATGCGCGCTGGCACGCTCGCCGAGTTCGGCAAGTTCGCCGTACCGTTTGCCGATTGCCACCATCAGCGCGCCGAGGCTGCAGACGGTCAGGAACCAGGCGGAGGGCGGCACGTGCGTCGCTACCGCGCCGCCGATCGCGCGCAGCACGAAACCGGCCGCAACGAACGCGAGCTCGACACCCGGCACGTGCTTCAGGCCCGCGCTGTAGAGCAGTGAGAAGGCCACGTAGGTGCCGATCACGGCCGCGAGCAGGGGCTCGCGGATGATGATGCTGGCTAGCACGGCAAGGGCCAGGCCGATTCCCGCGAGCGTTATCGCGGCTGGCAACGGCAGGCGCCCGGCCGCAACCGGGCGCAGTCGCTTGACCGGATGCTGCCGGTCACGCTCAACGTCCATGACGTCGTTGGTGAGGTAGACCGCGGACGACGCCGCGGTGAAGGCCGCGAACGCCACCAGCGCGTACCCGAGGCCATCGTCGCGGCCAAGGCTCGCCGCCGCCAACGGCGCCGCGAACACCAGCAGGTTCTTCGGCCACTGGCGCGGCCTGGCAGCCTGGACCGCGGCGACTGGCATCGCGACCGCAGCGCCCGCCGCGACACCAGCCGCGCCCAGTGTGCTGCGGCGGTCCGGGTCGGCTGCCTGCGCGTCATGAGCGCGCCCATCCTGGTCACACGCATCCTGATCTCGTGCGTGCTCCCTATGCGCGCCCGGTGCGCGCCGGTCACTGACTGGCAGGGTTGATTTCGTCATCGCGCGTAGACCGCCGTGAAGTCGCGGCTATTGGGCGAGTAGTACCTGCGGGCGGGCTCAATCTGATCCGGCAGCAGATTCACCGGCCGCGGGTTGGGTCGCTGGTCATGCAGGTAGTACTCGAAGGACGTCCATTCCGGGTTGATGTCGAGCTGCATGGCCGTCACCGCACCGGCGCGCTGCAGCACCTCGGCGAGTTCGCGCACGTTCAGGGCCGGCCCGTAGGCAAAAATCACGTGGCCGGTCGCGGTCATCCCGATGCCGGATCGCCACACGTAATAGCTACCGCCGAGGGTGGCACCCCAGTTCGTCTCGACATTGTCGTCGACAGCGCCGGGAACTCGGCCACCCGCGACGATGAGGTGCAGGTTCTGGCGTACGCCGACCACGTCCGGTGTCATCCGCACCGTCTGGTCCCAGGTGCCGATCGCGATATGGCCGTCCCGGTAGTAGACGACGGAGGCCGTACCAGCCGTGAGGTGGCCACGAGACGCGCCGTTTAGGTAGAAACCGCCGCCGGATGAGGCAATTTTGAAGCCGCTGTTGAAGGTGGCTAGCAGGCCTCGCCGGGTTCCAGGCGCGACGTAGGGCTGGGCGTGCCATGCACCCGGTCCGGGATCCTCAGTTCCGGGCCTGAGCTGGAACCGGACCAGGCGCTGGTCGATCGACACGATCCCGGCGACGTAGGACGAGTACACGCGGCTCGGCCGCAGGTAGGTCCCGTACATGGCGGGCTTGCCCGCCGCCGTGCCGAGGACTCGCCATACCCCCTCGCCGGGGAGCGCCTTGCCTGCCATCGGCCGCAGCGGTGCGGGCGGCGCGACAACCAGGTCGTGCGTGCGCCGCGCATGCCTGACAGCACCGGCATGTGCGGCCGCGGCGCTTGGAGCGGTCAGCGCGAACGATGGTTTGCCGCCCACCTTCGGTGCCTGGTAGGTCATCCATTCGCCAAGCGTGACCAGCGGCCCGAGGTAGTGATCGCGGGCCCACTCGGCCAGGCGCTGCGATGTCGTGCCGCCACCGGGCGCCGTCAGCGCGTGTCCGACCGACCAGACGATGATCAGGAGGAAGATCCCGGCCGCCGCCGCGAGGCCCCGGCTCCAGGCGCGCCGCGGCCAGTGCGGCGTCCATCTCCGCCGTCGCGGTGTCCGGTGCCGGGGCTGGCCGCGCCAGGCCTCGAAAGGTTCGTCGGAAGTGGCCTTACCGGTGCCTGCCGCGCTTGTCTTGGACACGGCGACCTGTGTACCCGGGCAACATGAAGACCTCATGACGACCAGAACGCCGCGGAAGGACGCACGGCCGAGGTGGCAGCCGGGCTCGTTCCCGGCTGTTAAGGCGTTGCGCTAATCCTGCGGGTCGTGCCAGGACTCGCCGTCCGGCACCAGTGCGTCGGCTTCCTTCGGTCCCCAGCTGCCGCGAGCGTAAGGGAGCACGGGCACGACGTCGCCGAGCACTGGCTGAACGACGCGCCAGGCGGCCTCGACCGTATCCTCCCGGGCGAACAGGTACCGCTCGCCGTTCAGCGCCGCGCCGATCAGGCGGTCGTAGGGGCGCATCATCTGCGCGCCGGTCTGGCCGCGGTAAGACAGTTCGCGCAGCTGTGGCGCCAGGTCCGGGCCCGGCTTCTTGCCGACCAGCGTGACGCCCACCTGGTCATCGGGATAGATCCGGACGCGGAGCTGGTTCGCGCCGTCCACCGCGCCGATGTTGAACACGTCGTGCGGCGGTCGCCGGAACCGGAAAACCACTTCGGTCGCGGTGATCGGCAGGCACTTGCCGGCTCGGATCAGGATCGGCACGTCTGCCCAGCGCCAGGACTGCGCCACCAGCCGGATCGCGGCGTAGGTCTCGCTCGTGCTGCCGGGCGCGACACCCGCGACGTCCAGGTAACCCTCGTACTGGCCGCGCACCGTGTCCTTCGGGGCCAGCGGCTCGAGCGCCTCGATCACATGCGACTTCGCATCGCGCCAGGTGCTCAGGCCCGCGCCGTCCGGCGGGTCGGCGAGGACGGTCGCGAGCACCTGCAGCATGTGGTTCTGCAGCACGTCGCGGATCGCGCCGGTCTTGTCGTAGAAGCTGCCGCGGTCGGCCACGTCGAACGCCTCGGCCATGGTGATCTGGATGCTCGACACCAGGTCGCGGTTGAGCAGCGGCTCGACGATCGAGTTGGCGAAGCGGACGAACAGCAGGTTTTCCACCGGCTCGAGACCGAGCCAGTGGTCGACCCGGTAGATCGAGTCCTCCGGGAAGTACTTGTGCATGGTGACGTTGAGTTGCTGCGCGCTGGTGAGGTCGGTGCCGAACGGCTTCTCCACCATCACCCGCGCGCCCGCGGCCCGGCCCGCGCCGGCGATGCCTTCCGCGATCCGGCCGAAGAGCGAGGGCGGGACCTCCTGGTAGTACAGCGGGCGCTGCGCATCGCCCATCTCCGCGGCCATCGCCTCATAGGTCTTCGGGTCACCGAGGTCACCGTCGACGTAGCGGAGCAGGCTCAGCATCTTGGTCGCGGCGGGCGTGGTGGGGTCCATCTGGTTCAGGGTCAGCGAAGCACGCGCGTACTGGCGGAACTGATCAACGCCCCAGCCGCTCTTGGCGACGCCGACTACCGGGACGGTCAGCACGCCGCGGGCAACCAGGCCGACCAGCGCCGGAAACGTCTCCAGCTTCGCGAGATCCCCGGTCGCGCCGAAGATGACCAGCGCGTCTACCTGTTGTCCCTGATCCGCAGCCACCCGGTTGACCTCCGCTCGTGTCAGCTGCGCCGACCTGGCCGACGCAACATCAACTATTCCCCCCATCCGCCACCCGATCTGCGATTTGCGTGGGTCGGCGTGCGGGCTTGGCCGCTTCTTTACCCGCTCGTCGTGCGCCGGCCGCCAACGCGCTGCACCGTGGCCGACGAGCCGTTGCCGACGGCGGCCCTTCTACGTTGGACCTTTCTCAGCGGGATACGAAGATCAGCCCCTGCGGCTGGAACGCTGGCCCGGCCAGCTGGGCGGGGGTGATAGCGCCGGTCCAGGGATTCAGGGTGCCGAGGAAATTGGCCGGGAATGCGGGGCCCGGGCACGTGGCTGGGGCGTCGCTGGCATCGCACGGCGTAACGGCGACAAAGATCGTGCCCGGCCGGAATCGGCCGGTGATCTCGTCCACCGTGTCCCCGCTGGTGTTCGTGCCGACCAGCACGCCCCGCCCGGCGGTCCAGGCCGTGTCGTCGACGGCGTTCGCCAGCTCCAGGACCGCCAGGCGAGGACCTGAGCGGTGGCCGCGGCCTCGCAACAGGAACACCTGCTCCTGGTCACCCTGGCTGGTCAGCATGAAATCTCCGCCGAACCGCGGCGCGGAGGGCGGCACCACTTCGTTGGAGTCGGGGTCGGTCAGCGCGAGCGGTGCGACCTGACGAAGAGCCGGGCCCGCGGTGACGTTCACGGCGGGATCCTCGTCGTAGAACAGCGGCGTCACCGTGGCGACGAGGCTGGCGCGGTCGAAGCGCACGGAGTACACGGCCGGATACGTCGGCTGCGGCGCAGGCGCCCCCGTTGTCCCGGGCGCCGACGCGCTGATGAGGACCTGGCCCCGATAGACCGAGATCGCGTCGGTACCGCCAAAGTGGGGGAGCGGCTCGTTGTAGCTGTAGTGCAGGAGTCCAGAGCCAGAGTGCGCACCCGGCCGGATCGTGTAAACGCTGGAATTGGCGTCCTCGTTCACGGTTGCGATGACGACCCCTGCGCGCGGATCGGCGGTGAGGCCGTCGCATTTGCCGTGCACGTCCCACTGTGCGATAACGGCGCCGCTCGTGGTGAACTCAACCACGGTGCTGTCGGCATTCCCGTCCGGACTGGGCTCGCCCTGCGGCCCGACGCCGTTCTGAAACGCGGTGAAGAGATGGTCGCCCAGCCTGGTCATGTCATCGGGACTGGAGAGCGGCTCGGTCTGCGGTCCGGCGGAGCCGGACGGCGTGAAGGTGTGGCGCAGGTCCTGGCCATTCAGCAGTTGCCTTACCCGCAGCTGCGGAGCTTTGGTTCGCGCTGAGGTGGCAGGCCGCGCCGCGGTGGCAGGCCGCGCTGAGGTGCCGGTCGACGCCGTCGCAGTCGCCGGCCCAGCGAGAGCCATCGCGGCAAGGCCGGCCGCGGCTGCCATCGCGAGCTTCGCGCTGCGGGCTGAGATAGGAAGCACCGGTCCTTCTTTCCCGACGGAAATGGGCACGAACGGCTTCGTTGTACGCCAGTGGGGTGGCCGCCGCACGAATCGGGCCGGGCGTGCTCGTGAACGAGCTGTCAAGACAGGGCAAAGGCGCTGGGCCCGGGGACCGGCCTGAGCTGGCTGCAGCTCTGTCAGCTGGTCGGATCCTGGTCATCGCCGCGCTGCACCGGGGTAGCGAGCATGCGCCAGAAGCCGGCCTGGGCGAAGTACACATTCGTCACCACCTGGAGGGCGACGAAAGTGACTGGCCACAGCGCAGCACCAAGGCCGGGAACGAGCCGCACGGGCAACGTCCACGCCATCAGGATGCGCGCGGCCGCGTCGGCAAGGATGGCCGTGCCCCAGATGACTGTCGTCCGGCGCCAGAGCCGGGCAAAGCCAGGGAGGCGATCCCACAACTCGTCAAAGGACGCGGTCGGCTTAATGCGCTGGCGGCTGACCGGGTCCAGCAGGCGCCTGCCCTCCAGCAGGGGCCGGGAGATGACGTAGGTCGCCGGCCGGTTGGCCAGGAGGCTGACATACATATACACAGCCCAGGCGCCGGTCAGGAAGCCGTCCCTGGCCAGCAGCAGCCGGGAGCTCCCGGCGATCAGCGCCAGCGCTGCGCTGGCGGCAAGGGCAGCCAGGATCAGCAGGCCCATGGTGCCGGGACGCCGACGGCGGGCGAGGTCGACCAGGACGTCGACCGCCGGCAGCGCGGAGCTCGCGAGCAGGGCCGCCAGCACGCCGCCGTGCAGTCCGGTGATGATGTAGAAGACCGCCACCGGGCCAGCGATGCTGACCAGGAGGTCGCGCCAGCCGCCGCGGCGCTTGCTCGGCTGGCGGCCAGCGCGCGTCACTTGCGTATCGATGTTGGCAGCGGGACCGGCCGGATTCATCGCGCATCGTCTCCAGCGGGCTGTCGGGTGGTGGCAAGCCGCACGGTGGTCACCAGTTCGTTGGCGTAAGCGGATAGGTCGATGTCCGGATAGGTCTCGAGCAGCAGGGGCACCGCGTCGATGGACCGCTGGATCACCGTGGCCAGCACGCGCGGATCGAAGTCGCGGAACTCGCCCGCCGCCTGCCCGGCGCGGAGAATCTCGGCAACTGGCGTGAGCGTCACCAGTTCGGCGTCGGGGCCGTAGTCGAGGGCACCATTCAGCAAGATCTCCAGCAGCGCCTTCATCTCGCGGCGATGGCTGGCGATGAAGCCGACCGATGCGCGCACGTAGGTCTCCAGTGCCTGCGCCGGCCCAGTCACTTGCCGCATCCGCTCGGTCATGTCCGCCGCGATCAGGCCGATGACATGGCTGGCCACCTCTTGCATGAGCTCGGCCTTGCCAGCGAAGTGGTAGGAGATCAGCCCGGTGCTGGACAGCCCGGCCCGGCGCGCTATCTGCGCGAACGACGCCTGCCGGAAGCCCAGCTCCGCGATCGTGTCGGTGGCCGCCGTGACGATCTGGGCCCGGCGGGCGTCTTCGGTGAACGTGCGGGCGCGCCGGGCCGGTGCGCCCGCCATCTCGGTGCCCGACCTTGTTGCTTGCATGAGCAAATAATAGCTCGGTCAAGCAAGAGACGCCAGAGCGCCGCAGCAGGCCGGTAGGAGGCGGGACTCCCTCGCGCGGCGGGGAAGGCCGGACAGTAGGCTCCCGGCGAGATGATCCTGATCGTGGCCGGAGTGGCGGGCAGCGGTAAGACGACCGTCGGCGAGATTGTCGCCCGGCGGCTTAGCTGGGTGTTCGCCGACGGCGACGACTTTCACTCGCCTGCCAACGTCGAGAAGATGGAGCGCGGCATCCCGCTGACCGACGCGGACCGGGAGCCGTGGCTGAGCGCAATCGGCATCTGGATGGATCAGCACCTGGCCGCCGGGACAGCCGGGGTCGTCGCGTGCTCCGCGCTCAAACGGCACTACCGCGACCGGCTGCTCACCGGCAGGCCGGAGGCCCAGCTGGCCTTCCTCGCGGTGAGCTGGGACAACGACGAGGCCAGGGTGATCGCCAGGAAGGGCCACTTCTTCGCCGAGCCGCTGCTGGCCAGCCAGTTCTCCACGCTGGAGATGCCTGACCAGGAAGAACGGGTGCACGTGGTGAACTC
>DASXMP010000025.1:0-40823 GCA_036495585.1 Streptosporangiaceae bacterium | reverse complement strand
CGAAGCAGGGCTAGTGATCGAGGAAGCTGCTAGAGCCGACCAGCGCATCCGCTTCGATGACATCGCGGCGGTTGTCTTCTACCTGAAGGCTGTCAGCTGGTCAATCCCCGGGTACAGCCTAGAGAAATACCGGGAGCGTCTTCGCGCCCTGTACGAGGACGCCGGCGCCTGGCCGGTCGTGACCAGCGGGCACCGGTTCCTTCTGGTCGCATCAAAGCCCGGCCGCTAACCGCTCGGGGATGCCGGCCATCGTGCGCCAGGCCGTCTCGGCGTCGCGGACCGCTCGTGCGGGCGACGAAACCAGGGAAGGAAGTCAGCCACGTCCTCCAGGTCCCAGCGCAGCCGGTAGAACGACAGCGCCGCCTCGTTTACCGCGTGACCGGTGAGCTGCGCGTACAGTGCGGCTCACCGCACCGGAGTCGCTTGTCCGACGTGCTCGGGTCGGGTCAGCAGGGACCGCGGGTCAGCAGTCTTTGGCCGGTCGCTCACATCGTTGCCTGAAATAGTTCGCTAACAGGAGGTTATAGGCCTGTTCGCACAGAGCTGGCCTGGAAGAATACTGTGGTGGCGATCGCAGTCGATGCACGTCGGCCAGTCCTGGTCCGACGCGGCTTCATTCTGGAATACCTGACACTTTCCTGGAACGTCGTCGGCATCGTCGTACTCGCCCTAGCCGCTATCAGCGCGCGATCCGTTGCCTTGGCTGGTTTTGGCCTGGACTCCCTCATCGAGATCGGCGCGTCCACTGTCGTGATCTGGGAGCTGTCCGGCTCCGGTGAAGGGCGGCAGCGGCAAGGTCTTCGGATCATCGGTTATGCGTTCGCCGCGCTCGCCATCTACCTGCTGATCCAGTCGACCATCGTCTTGGCAACTGCCGATCACCCGCGGCACTCACCGCTCGGCATTGCCTGGACCGCTGCCACCGCTGCGGCCATGTTCGGGCTTGCGGCCGGCAAGGCGCGCACCGGGAAGGCGCTCGACAATCCGGTGCTTCGGACCGAGGGCCGCGTCACGGCTATTGACGGCATCCTGGCCGTGGCCGTGCTTCTCGGTCTAGCCCTCAACATCACGATCGGCTGGTGGTGGGCCGACCCCGTCGCCGGGTACGTGCTGGTCTTTTACGCCGCCCGCGAAGTCCGAGAGATCTTCTCCGCCCACGAGTGAAACCCGCCAGGCAGCCCTGGGCAAGGGCGTGCCGGTTGCGCAGTGCGACGCCAAGGGATATGGATCAGCCCGAGCGCCGGTGCTGAGGACCGCCGACGCTGTGTCCAGCGCACCTGGCACCAGCGCGCGTAGTAGGGCTATTTGACGGCTTATCGCTGGAAAGGGATGGCGGGCCGGGCCTTCAGGCAAAGACCACGGGCCCGCCAAAGGTACCACCGGACTCGGTTCGCACTGGATCGGGCCAGCGCCCGTAGTTGGTGTCGACTTCGAAAAGCGGAGCCGAGGATCGGCGCGCCGAGCATGCGGCCGCTGTCGAGTCGTCGTGGGGTGACAGGCGGCTGTAGCAGGTCACCAAACGGGCAGCAGTCCTCAGGCCGCGCCGGGTACAGGCCGTCGACAGCCGGGCAGTCTGAATTCATGCGTTTCTCCTATGTCAAGCTGCACGGGCTGAGGGTTGTGGTTTGCCCTCAGCGTCGGACTTGAGCCGTCGGTAGACGGCGTCTGAGATCTTCCGCTTGAGCGCGCGCAGTGCCTCGGCGTCGGTGTGGCCGGTGCCGGTCTGGCCCTGGAGGTAGGCCTGCGCGTCAGGGTGGCAGCGCTTCTGGGTGACGGCGATCCGGTGGATCGCGCAGTTGAGCTGCCGGTTGCCGGTACGAGACAGCCGGTGCCGTACGCGGTTGCCTGACCACACCGGCAGCGGCGCGGTGCCGTTGTGCCGGGCGCAGGCGGCCGCGGACTTGAACCGGTCAACGTCCGCTGTCTGCCCGACGATCTTGGCGGCGGTCAGCTCGGCGACGCCAGGCAGAGCCAGCAGCGCGGGAGCCAGTGCCCGCACGCGAGTGCTGATGTCTTTGTCCAGCGTCGTGATCTGGGCAGTGAGCTCGGCGATCCGGGCCGCCTGGCTCGCGGCGATCTGCGCGACCAGGCCATCCATTGGCTCGAGCAGGGCGGTGACCGCGGTGATGTTCCTCTTACTGGTCAGCGAGCGCGGCGGTGGATCGAAGGACGGGTCCAGCTGGTGCAGATGCCAGCGCAGCCGGCAGATGACCCGGGTCCGCTCGGCCACCAGGTCCTCCCGGTGATCGGTCAAAAGCCGCAGCTCGCGGTCGGGGCCGTCCAGCCGTGCCGTGGGCAGCCCTGGCTCGCAAGAGTCCCCAAGTGGGCAAGTCGCCTAGGGCGACGTGAAATGAATCTGCCAGCACGACCGCGATGCTACGGCCATCCGAGCTTCGGCAGCGTCATCTATCAGCGCATCGCTATGCCGCCAGGCCGCCCGGTGATCTCGGCGCCATCGACATGCCTGGGCTTGTACCACACCGGGCTGTCGCACCCGTCCATGCGGCAGGAGACGCGCAGGTGACCGCTCCTGCCGTCACCGGCGCAGATACAGGGTCGCGGCCAAGCATGCACACGTACAGTTGAGACGGTCATATTTCCTCGTCCGCGACACGGAGGCGTGTGCAAGAAGTTCTTCGACTTCCCGAGTTTCAGCGACGGCTGCCAGTTCGGGGATGGGAGGGACTTTTACGAGGTGTCGGAACTGGGCCGGGTGCGCTCGATCCCGCGCAAGGGCGGCAGAAACCGGTCATATGGCGGCGGCATCCGCGCATGCACCCCCGATCGGCACGGATACCCCATGGTGGTGCTGAGCGCCCCAGGCCGCCGGCGCTCCGGCCGCCACATTCACCGCCTGGTCCTGGAGGCCTTCGCGTGGCCACCACCAGCACCCGGTATGGAGGCCTGTCACGACAACGGGCGCCCTGATGATCCGCGGCTGGTCAACCTGCGGTGGTACACCCACAAGGGCAACATGGCCGACATGATCCGGCACGGCACCAGACCGTTCGGCGATCACCACTGGAATGCCAAGCTGAGCGACGCGGATGTCCGCGAGATCCGGCGGTTGTGGGAGTCGTGCCTGCGCCCGGGTCACAGGCATTCGAGGTGGTGCGGCTGCGCCTGGACCCAGGGAACGCTAGCTAGCAGGTTCGGCGTCGCGCGCTCGAGAATCACCACGATCGTGACGGGGGGTGAGCGCCTAGTACTACAACAGCGTTTCGTGATTTGTGAGTGCGGCGGCAAGGCTTTCGCCGGGCTTCACGGTTCGGCTTGGGCGTCCAGCACGCTGCGCAGCACGGCCGCCCACTCTGCCGTGGCGTCCAGGTGAGCGTCGTGAGAGCCGCTGGTCAGCACCATGTGCCGGGTGCCGGGGCGCGCCGCGATGAATGCCGCCTGCTCGTCGGCGCTGAACATGCCCTTCGCGGCGAATACGGCGGTTGCCGGGGCCCGGACCGACTGCCACTGCGGCCAGCACGGCTCGGACACGCCTGCCATGATCGCTTCCATCACGTCGGCCTGGAATGGTGGGACGAGTCCGCCGCCCGGGGCCGGTTCGAGGTGCGCGATCCAGGAGCGCGCCAGCGCGTCATCGCCGAGGAAGCCCCGCGCGGCATCCGCGGAAGCGAACGGCAGCGGCCAGGACCGGAACCAGTCGCCGAGGCGCTTCGGGTCGGCGCCGCCCGCGATGGTCGCCTCCAGCGAGACGAGCCGCCCGACCAGTTCCCGGCGGGAGGCCGCGGTGAGGATTGCCGTGTGCCCGCCCATCGACTGCCCGCCGAGGGTGACCGGGCGACCCGGTGAGACGTGCCGGATCAGCGCGGCCGCGTCGGCGGTGAACGCGTCGCGGGAAAGGTCGGCGGGGTGCCGCGTGCTGCCACCGTGACCGCGCAGGTCAGGCAGGATGAAGCGGTAACGGCCGCCGACGGCCTCGGCGGTCGGGATGAACTCGTCGCCGCAGCCTGCGAGCCCGTGCAGCAGCATCGCCACCGGACCATCGGCGTCATTGTCCAGGTAGCTGAGGCGGACACCGCCGCGGCTGAGCTGTCTGCGGGCAAATCCCTGGGCTGCGTCAGGCACGACCGGCAACGCTAGACGCTGACGGGCCGCTGGTCAAAGCACTTACCGACGCCGCCGGGAACCTCGCAGAGGGCTGCAGCAGCGAGCTGTTATCTAGCCGGCGTGGCTGAGTGATCGAGGGTCCGCCACCGGCCAGGGTCAGGGTTGCTGTCGTGAATGACGCGCGGGCGGTGGTCTGGGACGGGCATGCCATCCGGCTAGTAGAACATGCGCTCGATGCAGGCGTCAGGGCGGCCACCTACCTGGAGGGCAGGTTCTCCGGCCGTATGTTAGTCGCCGAGTGCGGGCACCTGCCACCGGTCGTCACGCGGGTCCCGGATCAGCAACGGGAACAGCCGCGGCCAGGACGCGCTCTTTCAGAGCCTCGAGGACTCCGGGGAGTTCAGCAGCGCCCCACGCCCCCGGTCATGGGCCTGCTGGAGCGGCTTGAGCATGAAGAATGTTTCCGACAAGACCTGGAATGTGTCGCTGGCCGACGTCGCGCGGTACGCGCCGAGGGCCGTCGCCCCGGTCGTCGTCATCTGGAACAGGCCCTTGCCTTTGACGAAGAAGTTGTCGCCGGCAGGGAAGTCCGGGCAGGAGAACGACATGCTGGCCGGCGTGCCGAATGCCGTGTTGTACGTAACGGTCGCCGGGTCGCCCATCTCCCACAGGAACCGGCCCGTGTTCATCGTCCCGGAGAACTCGACATCCCACTCCTGGGCGACAGCGTGGGTACCTTGCTGGCAGAAATGGATGGCCTCGAATTCGTACCAGCCGATGCCCAGGTTCAGCGTCGGGGTGACCTGGGTCACCGAGGTGGAGTTGATAGTGGTGTTGGTCGTGGCGTAGGAGACCCGGTGGCCGACGTCGTAGGCGTTGCCGTCCTGCAGCATGTGGACGGAAACGCCGTTCACGTCCCACTGCAGGCTTGGGCGCCGGACCCGGTGGTCAGTTCGCCGTTGGCGTTGGAAGACCGTGGTGCCGATGAGTGACCCGATTAAGACCGGCGGCAGGCCGGACGGCAGCGCCTTCTACTGGTTCCGCGTCGATGTGGGCCGCGACCCGGTCACCGGGAAGCGCCGCCAGCTCTACGGGAGCTTCGACCGGCAGAAGGACGCGCAGGCCGAGTACGCGAAGGTCGTCAATGACGTGGCCGAGCGTCGATGCGTGGCGCGCAGCAGCACGTCTGTCCGCGCCTACCTTGAGGCCTGGCTGCCCGCGCATACCCGGGACATGGAGGAGGCTGGCGCGGCGAAGGTGCGTCACCTGCTGCGTCCGGTGCTGGAGCGGCTGGGGGACCGGCGGCTGCAGTCGCTGACGCGCACGGACGTCGACCAGCTCGTGGACTGGATGCTCGCTGCCGGCCGCGTCCGTGCCGGGAAGCCGGGCACCGGTCTGTCGGCGCGGACGGTGAAGGACACCCTGGCCGTGTTGCAGCGCGCCATGGACGACGCGGCGGATGAGCGGCTCGTGACGCACAATCCGATGCGCCGGGTGAAGCGGCCGAGGTAGTCGAAGCCGGAGCACGAACTGTGGTCCGATAGGGAGATGGCGAGGTTTGAGGCAGCTGCGGCCGCAGACCGCCTAGCTCCGGTCATCACCTTGCAGTGCCTGGGCATGCGGCCCGAGGAGGCCTGCGGGTTGCGGTGGCGCAACGTATCTCTCACGGCCGGGACCCTGAGCATCCGCACCGTCCGGACGCTGGTCGACGGCCGACCGGTGGAGAAGGGCGCCAAGACTGACGCGGGGAAGCGGACGCTGCCGCTCGATGACGCGCTCATGGCCGCGCTGAAGCAGTTCCGGGCGGCACAAGCGGCCGAGAAGCTCGCAGCGGGCCCGGCGTACAGCGACGGCGGCTACGTGGCCTGTGATGAGCTTTGCCGGCCGCTCGACCCGGCGCGGCTGCGCAGGGTCTGGTACCGGCTCATGAAGCAGGCCGAGGTGCCGAAGGTCACGCCGTACACCGCATCCCGGCATGCGGCTGCTTCTTACCTTGCCAACGTGGCCCGGGTCTCACCCGCGGTCATAGCCGCGTGGCACGGCCACAGCGACGCCAGCTTCACCATGAAGACCTACGTTCCACGCCCGGCCGGAGGACCTGGCCGCAGCGCGCGACGCGCTCGCTGAACGCAGGACTAGGAAGGCTGCAGAGGAGTGAATGTGCAATCCGCGTGCAATCGGGCGCCGCCGCCGGAGCGGGAACACCCGATTCGATAACTGAAAAAAGACTCTGACCTGGGTCGGGGTGGCCGGATTTGAACCGGCGGCCTCTTCGTCCCGAACGAAGCGCGCTGCCAAGCTGCGCTACACCCCGCTGACCGCCCGAGAAGTCTAGCTGATTCCCGGGACCAGCGTGAGCAGCGTAGCCTCCGGCCGGCAGCAGAACCGCACCGGGGCATAAGGGGAGGTCCCGAGGCCAGCCGAGACATTCAGCCAGGGCTCGGGCGGTCCGGCCAGCGGGCCCGGCTCGTCCGTGGTCTGGCCGCTCGGGTAGCGGTGCAGGCCGCTCGCTAGTTCACGGGAGATGCCGCAGTTCGTCACCAGCGGCCCGGTGCCCGGCAGGCACACCTGGCCGCCGTGGGTGTGACCGGCCAGCAGGACGTTGAAGCCATCGGCGGCGAACCGGTCGAGCACCGCGGGCTCGGGTGAGTGCATGACGCCGAGCCGCAAGTCGGCAGTCGGATCCGCGGGTCCAGCTACCTCCTCATACCGGTCCTTGTCGATATGCGAATCGTCTACTCCCGCGACCTCGATGTCGCGCTCACCAGCCTTAATCCGGCCGCGCTGATTGTTGGCGTTGAGCCACCCGGCACCCTCCATTCCAGCGCCGAGCTCGGCCCAGGGCAGGTCAGGAGTGTGGCGGTTGTGCTCACCGGCGCTGGTCCGCCACAGGTACCTGGCCGGATTCTTGATCTTCGGCGAATAAAGATCGTTGGAGCCGTAGACGAACACGCCCGGCCGGTCCAGTAGCGGCCCGAGCGCCGTCAGCAGTGGGTCCACGGCCTGTGGGTGCGCGATCGAGTCGCCGGTGTTGACGACCAGGTCTGGCTCCAGCGCGTCGAGTGACCGGATCCAGGACAGCAGCCGGTGCCGGCCCGGCGTGAGGTGAACGTCCGAGATGTGCAGGATGCGCAGCGGCGCAGACCCGGGCGCCAGGACCCTCACTTCATGGCGTCGCAGGGCGAACCAGTTCCGCTCGATGATGGAGGCATAGCCCAGCCCTGCGGCACCAGCCAGCACGGTCGCTGTCAGCAAGGTTCGCTTGCGCATGCACACATGGTGCCATGGACCCGCAACCGGCCGGACCGCTGCGCCAGATGCCGGTCGTTCGGATGCACCTGCTAAGCGGCAGGATGGGGTCCATGGCGACATTGAAGGACCAGATCAGGGCGGACCTGACCACCGCGATGAAAGCGCGCGACGAGACACGGACCCGGACGCTCCGGATGGCTCTTACTTCCATTAGTAACGAGGAAGTGTCCGGCTCAGCCGCGCACGACCTCTCCGACGAGCAGGTCATCAAGATCCTGACCAGGGAGGCCAAGCGCCGCCGGGAGGCCGCCGCGGCATTCGGCGAGGCTGGCCGGACGGACCAGGCGGCCTCGGAACGCGCCGAGGAGGAGGTGCTGGCTAACTACCTGCCGGCCCAGCTCGGCGACGACGAGCTCGCGGCCATGGTCGCCGCAGCCATCGCGGAGACGGGCGCATCGGGTCCGGCGGGCATCGGCTCGGTGATGAAGGTCGTCACGCCAAAGGTCGCGGGCCGCGCCGACGGCGGCCGGGTTGCGGCAATCGTGCGCAGCCAGCTCAGCGGCTAATTCGGACCGTCGGCGCCGATCTACCGGAGCCGACGCCGACGTGGGGTTCAGTGTTAGGTACCCGGCTGCTTGGCAGGCGGCGAGGGTCCGACGACCGGCGGAAGCGGACCGCCGTGCTTGCCGTGCTTGCCGCCGCCGCCCTTGCCCTGCACCTTTGGCGCGCCTAGGCCGTTGCCCTGGGAGAAGAAGCTGGCCGGCGGCTGGGCGAAGGGGATGTCAGGGCCGAGGTTGGCCCGCTGGAAGGTGTACTGCCAGGTGGCGGCTGGCGCGTTGTCTCCAAACATCTGACCGACACAGGACGCACCCGTTTGGCCCACGTCTCGGTAGCAAGCGCCGCTGCCGACCATCGCTCCGGCTCCGGTCGGGTTTGTCGGGTTGAAGACCGAGACGTACCCGGCGAGCGTGGGCGAGTAGCCAGCGAAGGCGGCGTAGAAGCCGTTGTCGGCGGTGCCTGTCTTGCCGGCGACGTGGTGGTTAACCCCGTCGTTGCGGCCGAACGCCGTCGCGCCGGGCACGGTCATCACGCCCTGCAAGATGTAGCTGGCGGCCGCCGCGACGCCCGAGGACATGTCCCGGTAACAACTCCGCTTTTGCACCGGCACGTGTGCGCCCGACGCTTCGACCGTGATGCCGGTGATTGCTTCCGGGCTGCAGTAGATGCCGCCAGCCGCGACGGATGCGTATGCGGCGGCCATACCCATGGGCGCGACGTTGACCTCGCCGAGCGTGAAGCCGGGCAGGTTGTCGGCGGAGATACCGTTCCGGCCGAGCCTTCGGTCTGGCTTCAACAGGGACGTGCCGTCGGCTCGTGTCAGTCCCATCCGGACGGCAGTCTTGACCACATTGCAGAGGCCGACCTGCTTTTCCAGGTTGACGAAGAACACGTTGATCGAGTCGACCGTCGCCTGGTTCATCTGCCAGGTCTCGGTGCCCTTGCTCGGGCCCTCGGAGTTGTTGAAGGTGGCCGGTGCGACGTAGCCACCCTGGCAGTTGGTGTAGGGACCGGCGGTCGTTGGTGCGCTCACCTTGAGCGTGTGGCCGAACGGGAGGCCCTGTTCCAGCGCCGTGATCAGAGTGAAGAGCTTCGATGACGATCCGGTCTGGACGCCCGCGCCACCACCGTAGGGGGCCGTCACCGCGTAGTCGATATCGTCCTGACCATAGTTGCGGTCGATCGCAATCGCGTCCAACGCACCGGTACCTGGCTTCAGCAGCACCTCGGTATCGGCGTTGCCGCCCGGGTTGTAGGTCCCGTTGTGGTTCGGCTGGACGTACCTGACGGCGGCATTCGCGGCCCGCTGGTCCTGCAGGTTGAGCGTGGTGTGGATGGCTAGCCCGCCGGTGGTGTTGATCTCATTCCAGACCGACGGGTAGCTCATCTCGAGCACGTGCTCCACGTAGTCGCAGAAGAAGCCGGCTCCAGCCGATGTCGCGAGCGCGCTCATGCCCCGGCAGCCGCTGCCGGGCACTCCCGAGCGCCGCGTGTCGAGCGGCGTCTTTTCCGCTGCTAGGGCATCCGCCTTCGACACGTAGTGCTGCTCCGACATATCGGTCAGCACCGTGTTGCGCCGGGCGGTCGCTGCGGCCACGTTCGTGAACGGGTCGTAGGTCGTCGGCGACTGGACGAGCCCGGCCAGCAGCGCAGCTTCCGGCAACGTCAGCTGCGACGCCGACTTACTGAAGTAGACCTGCGCGGCCACCTGGATGCCCCAGGCGTTGTTGTCGAAGTACGCGACATTGAGATAGCCAGCTAGCAGCTGCTGCTGCGACATCTCGTGCTCGACATCCACGGCGACCCGCAGGTCCTGGACCTTCCGCTGCAAATCTGGATAGACCGCAGCGTCGACCGCCGACTGGTTGGTGCCGGCCTGGAGCACGCGAACGTTCTTGACGTACTGCTGCGCCAGGGTCGAAGCGCCCTGCAAGGATCCGCCGCCGGAGTTGTTAACCAGGGCCCGCAGGGTGCCGCGCGGGTCGAGCGCACCCTGGTTATAGAAGCTCTTGTCCTCGATCGCCACGATCGCGTCGCGCATCACTGGTGCGATCTGGTCGTAGTCGACGGGAACCCGATAGATGGAGTTCGGGTAGAGGTACGTGAGGACGTGCCCCTCGGCGTCGTAGACCACAGACCGGACGGGCGCGGTGCCAAGAGTGCCCACCGGGAGCGAGTTAAAGGTATCCGCCACGTCCTTGGTGGCAATACCCACGATGCCAACCAGCGGGACGGTGACGGCGGCCACCAGCAGCGCGGCGACCGTTGTCATAATGACCAGCCGACCCGCGGTGCCAAACTTAACGCCGGCGCGGCGCCAGGGATTTTGCACCTGAACAGGCTACGCTCCATCAGCAACTACCAGCGACAAGATCGCATGGCGCGCCGCGCTATGCCCAGGCCGACAGCAAGTTTTGGGGGTCGTCGGCCAGCAGACGGGCGGGTGGAGCATCTAGTTCAGGCAGCACGAGAGGTTACCCGGACGCTGACGAATCCTGGCGGGCAGGGCCGGCCGGTATGGCTGTCGTCGCGCCAATGGTGGCGCAGAGTGGCGGCAGTGTAGCTACTAGTCACCGACACCTGTATAGCTCAAGTGGGCTATTCAGGAAATGGGCCCGATGGGGTCTAGCGTGCTGCACTTGAGTTCCGTAAGTTACTCTTCCGCGACCATCACTCGCTGGGGCTTGCCGGAAGACAGGTAGGCTCCGGACCGCAACTGAACGCCACCCGGGCGTGATGACCCCCCCGCGGGCGTGACGATCAGAGGAGCTGGGACCAAGATGTGGATCACGGACTGGACTGCGCGTGCCGCGTGCAAGGGGACTGACCCGGACGAGTTGTTCGTCCAGGGCGCGGCGCAGAACCGGGCCAAACTGATCTGCCGCGGCTGCACGGTTCGGACCGAGTGCCTCGCCGATGCCCTGGACAACAGGATCGAGTTCGGGGTCTGGGGCGGCATGACCGAGCGTGAGCGCCGCGCACTCCTGCGCAGGCGACCCGACGTCACGTCCTGGCGTGAGCTGCTTGAGAACGCGCGCAACCATTACGAGCGCACCGGGGACGAGCTCGTCGCGAGCTAGCCCGAGATCAGCCCTGCGGCCAGGATGGCCGTCAGCAGTTCTGGCCTGCCGCTAGGAAGCAGCCTGGCGGCTCACGTCGAACGCCCGGCCGATCTCCCGAAGCCCGTCGAGGTCATGCACATCTTCCGCCTGGGCGGGGATCGCGGCGACCGGTACCAGGGGGTGCGCGGCGGTGAAGTGCTCGGCCCGGCGCCGTTCCGCAGACGCCAGATGCATCGTGTCGGCATGTAGCCGCAGCGCCGCGATGGCCAGCTGCCGGCCGACCGACTCAGGTTGATCGCCCGCCAGGTCCACGGACGCGGACTGGAGCACCTCAGCAGCCGCTAGGCTGCGCGCCGCCGACAGATGTGCGGCCGGGGACTGCTGGACGCGGTTGAGGATCAGCCCGGCCAGCGGCATCCGTTCCTCGGCCAGCCGCTCCACGAAGTAGGAGGCCTCGCGCAGCGCGTCATCTTCTGGCGCCGCCACGACCAGGAACGCCGTGCCGGGCGCACGCAGCAGCTGGTAGGTGTAGTCGGCGCGCTCGCGAAATCCGCCGAACATCGTGTCCAAGGCGCTGACGAACGTCTGCACGTCGCGCAGCACCTGCGTGCCGAGGATCCTGGTGAGTACTCCGGTCACCATGCCGAACCCTGCGTTCAGCACCTTCAGGTACGCCCGGCCGCCGACCTTGGCCGGGGCGGTCAGGAGCCGGAGCAGCCTGCCGTCCAGGAATCTTGCCAGGCGTTGCGGCGCGTCCAGGAAGTCAAGCGCGGACCGGCTTGGGGGCGTGTCTACGACGATGAGGTCCCACTCGTCGGCCCGCCGCAGCTGGCCGAGCTTCTCCATCGCCATGTACTCCTGCGTGCCAGCGAAGCTGGACGACAGCGACTGGTAGAAGGGGTTGGCCAGGATCTGCGCCGCGCGGTCTGGGTCAGCGTGGCCCTCGACGATCTCGTCAAAGGTCCGCTTCATGTCCAGCATCATGGCGTGCAGGCTGCCCGTTGCCGCGGCGCCGTTCGCATCACCTTCGGCGGACTTGATGTCTGGCACCAGCCGCGGTGTGTTGTCCAGCTTGGTCAGGCCCATCGACTGGGCGAGGCGGCGGGCCGGGTCGACGGTCAGCACGACGACGCGCCTGCCGCGCTCGGCGGCGCGGAGGCCGATCGCTGCAGCGGTCGTGGTCTTGCCCACTCCGCCCGAGCCGCAGCACACGATGATCCTGGTCCGGCGATCGCCGATCAGCCGGTCCACATCCAGCGCTGGCGCGCGCCGGCCCTCCGGCGCCGCGTCGTGCAGCGTCGTGCCGGTCATCAGGCCGCTCCCTGCTCGCGCAGTGACGCGGCGAGCCGGTACAGGCCAGCCAGGTCAATGCCGCCGCTGATCCATGGCAGCTGGTAGCAAATCTGCCCGGAGGCGGTCAGCCGCTGCTGCTGGACCTCCTGGGCCAGCGCGGTCTTGGCCTGGGCGGTGAGCTCGCCAGCCAGCTGGCTGGCGAGAGTGGTGCTGTCGTCCAGCCCGGCCCGCTTCAGGCCAAGTCCGAGCAGGTCGGTGTCGATCTTGCCGGCCGCGGTCGCCTCGAGCTGGCTGGTCGGCAGTCCGAGCGGCCTGGCCATATTCACGATGATGCCGCCAGCCCTGATGCCGCCAAGCTCCTGCAGCTCGGCGATGCCGTCCAGAGTTTCCTGCACCGGCATCTCCTCCAGCACCGTGGCGAAATGCACAACCGTCTGCGGTGACCTGATGACCTTCTGCACCGTGTCCGCATGCCCCCGGATCGGACCCACGCGGGCGAGGTCGGAGACCTCAGTGGTGACGTTCAGGAACCGGCCGATGCGCCCGGTTGGCGGCGCGTCCATGACTACCGCGTGATACCGGCGGCCGCGGCTGCCGTCCCGGCGGCGCGCGGCCTCGGCGGCCTTGCCCGTGAGCAGCACATCCCGCAGCCCGGGTGCGATCGTGGTAGCGAAATCCATGACCCCGAGCCTGGCCAGCGCGCTGCCCGCATGGCGGAGGTTGTAGAACATCTCCAGGTACTCAAGGAGCGCTGACTCTGGATCCGCTACCAGGGCGTAGACGTCCCCGCCCTGGTGAGTCTCGGTGCCGGGCCCTACCGCGATCCGCCGCTCGGCGTACGGCAGCGGCGCGACGTCAAAGAGCTGCGCGATGCCCTGGCGGCCCTCGACCTCCATGAGCAGGACGTTGCGGCCCTCGGCGGCCAGTGCGAGGGCCAGAGCGCCGGCCACGGTCGTCTTGCCCGTGCCACCCTTGCCGGTGACGACGTGGAGCCGCACCCCGTCCCAGTCGGTGTCACGTGTGCTCACGATTGGAGGTTATCCGCGCCGGACCAGCAGATCGTGCAGGTGTTCCCCCGGGGACCTAGGGTGGGTGGTAGACGGGCGCCAGGAAAGAGGTGTCGGCCCATGGAAGCCGGAATTATCGTCGCCGTCGTCATCGTACTGATCGCCCTTGTGCTGGTTGGTAGGTCGATCAAGACCGTCCAGCAGTATGAGGACGGAATCATCTTCCGGTTCGGCCGGGTGCTGCCCGGCATCCGCGGTGCAGGGCTCACGCTTATCCGTCCAATCGGGGACAAACTGGTCCGAGTTAACAAGCAGATCATCGCGATGGGTGTGCCCGCCCAAGACGGCATCACCCGGGACAATGTCACTGTCCGCGTGGACGCCGTCGTGTACTTCCGGGTCGTCGACCCGATCAAGGCGTCCATCAACGTGTTCAACTATCAGAACGCCATCTCCCAGCGCGCCCAGACATCCCTCCGGTCGATCATCGGTCAGTCGGAGATGGACGTACTGCTGGCCGAGCGGGAGACAGTGAACCGTCGGCTGTGCCAGATCATCGATGAGGGCACCGAGATCCCCTGGGGCGTGAAGGTCGAGAGCGTGGAGATCAAGGACGTCTCGCTGCCCGAGGGCATGAAGCGGTCGATGTCGCGGCAGGCCGAGGCCGAGCGCGAGCGGCGGGCCAGGATCATCACGGCCGACGGTGAATTCCAGGCATCCAAGCGGCTGGCTGCTGCCGCAACCGTGATGTCGCGCGACCCGGGCGCACTGCAGCTCCGGCTGCTGCAGACGGTCGTGGAGGTCGCGGCCGAGCGAAACAGCACCCTGGTCATGCCAGTGCCGGTGGAACTGCTCAGGTTCTTCGACAAGTTCACCCCCGGCGGGCCGGCGCCCGAGGAGCCCGCCGAGGATGAGGAGCCGGGGTTCAGCGCCGCCGGGTTCTCCGAGGCCGCCCTCGGGGCGAAGGCGGACACCGAGGCCCAGACGGCCGCGAATGAGCTGCGGGAAGCCGCCGAGGAGCCGCTGGAGATCCCCGAGGTTCCGAAGATCCCCGAGCTGTCCGCCGCCGAGAAGGGCGACGTCGGCACGCACCATGACGAGGAGGCGGCCGAGCCAGAAGGGGCTGGCCTGCCCGCGGCACTGGGCGAGACCGATGGCGCCGGCCGGCCTGATGGCGCCCGCAAGGCCGACGGCCATGCCGAGCCCGATGACGGCAGCCAGGCGGATAGCGCTGGCGATGGCGCCAGCCGGTCCGCTGGCGCCGGGCAGCGGAAGGGCGCTGGGCCCGCTGGCGTGGCCAGTCCGCCCCGCGCACGCCGGGGCGGCGGCTGACCGCAGCGGCCGGTCGCAGCGGCCGGTCGTCCTGACATCCGCTGCGCGGCGCCGGCCGGCGGCCGGGTTCGCTGTTAGGGTTTCGGCTATGCCGAAGTGGGAGTACGCGACCGTGCCGCTGCTGGTGCACGCGACCAAGCAGATCCTGGACAACTGGGGCGATGACGGCTGGGAGCTGGTCTCGGTCATACCCGGGCCGAACCCGGAGCAGCTCGTTGCCTATCTGAAGCGAGTCAAGGAATGACGTCAGCGGACGGTCCGGCCGCGGGCAGGTCCGCGTCCGGGTCGCCGGAGGAGCGGATGGCCGCTCTCGGCCTCAGCCTGCCGCCGGTCACCGCGCCGCTGGCCGCCTACGTGCCCGCGGTCCGCACCGGCAACATGGTCTACACCGCTGGTCAGCTACCGATCGTCGATGGCCAGCTGGTCTCGGCCGGTAAGGTCGGCGCCGAGGTCGGGGAGTCCGAGGCCGGCGCGCTCGCCCGGACGTGCGCGCTGAACGCGCTGGCGGCCGCCGCGGCCGCCGCGGGCGGACTCTCAGCGATCACGCGGATCGTCAAGCTGACTGGATTCGTCGCCAGCGCGCCTGACTTCACCGGGCAGCCCCAGGTGGTGAATGGCGCCAGCGAGTTGCTGCTGGAGATCTTCGGGGAGGCCGGCCGGCACGCGCGCAGCGCGGTCGGGACGGCGGTCCTGCCGCGCAATGCCCCGGTTGAGATCGAGCTCATCGTCGAGGTCGGCGACTAGCTCCTCCATTCCGCAGGCCGGGCTGTGCCGCCCGCCGCCGGTGACCCCCCAGGAGGCATGTGTGGCAGACGATGCGGCGAACGCTGCCTCGTTCCCGGTCGGCGGTGAGCTGCCGGAATCGGTTCGGGACGTCCTGGCGGGGCGTCAGCAACCCGCGGTCCCGCGCGACGCGGCCACGGTCATGCTGCTGCGCCCGGCCTCGGCCGCTGCGGGGAAGCAAGGGCTTGAGGTCTACATGCTCAGGCGGCAGTCGACAATGGCGTTCGCGCCGGGCGCCCAGGTGTTCCCGGGCGGCTCGGTCGACCCCAGGGACGCCGACGAGCAGGTTGCCTGGGCCGGGCCGGATGCCGCCGAATGGGGCCGGATCTTCGCCGCACCGCCGGCCCAGGCAAGGGCGCTGGTGTGCGCGGCGGTCCGCGAGACGTTCGAGGAATCTGGCGTCCTGCTGGCCGGCGAGTCGGACGACGCCGTGGTCGCGGACACCACCAGTGACGAATGGGAGGCGGACCGGCAGGCCCTGCTCGATCGCTCGGTGTCGCTCGCCGAATTGCTGGCTCGCCGGGGCCTGGTACTTCGCTCGGACCTCCTGCGACCCTGGGCGCGCTGGATCACCCCGGTAGTTGAGCCGCGCCGGTACGACGCTCGTTTCTTCGCAGCCGCGCTGCCGGCCGGCCAGCGGACCAGGGATGTCGGTGGCGAGGCGGCCGCGGTCGCGTGGGTCAGTCCCGCTCAGGCGCTGAAGGAAGGGGAACGAGGCGAGATCAGGCTGTTCCCGCCCACCGCTGTCTCCTTGTCCGAGCTGGCGAAGTGCCCGGACGTGACGACGGCGCTGACCGGTCCGCGCGAGGTGGTTCCGATCATCCCGGAGGTGCAGGTTCGCGAGGGAGCGGTGTGGCTGACCGTGCCGGGTATCGCGGAGTTCCCGGTCGGTCGCGGCGGCCGGCTATGACCGCGGGTGCGGCCGACGTCGCCCCGATCGACGGTTCGGGCACCGAACGGGCGCGGTGTGTCCTGGCGCCCAATCCGTCCTTGATGACTCTGGACGGGACCAACTCCTGGCTGGTCGCCGAGCCCGGCGGAGCCACTGTCGTGGTGATCGATCCGGGACCCGAGGACGAGGACCACCTGCAGCGGATCCTCGCCGTCGCCGCGGCGAACGGCCAGCGGGTCAGCGACATCGTGCTCACCCATCGCCACCTCGACCATTCAGCTGGCGCGCCGCGGCTGCACGAGCTCACCGGGGCACCGGTGCGAGCCGTCGACCCGTTGCACCGGCTCGGCAGCGAGGGCCTGACCGCTGGCGACGTGGTGGACAGCAGCGGCACTGAGCTGCGAGTCATCAGGACGCCGGGCCATACCAGCGATTCGGTCAGCCTGCAGATCCCAGCCGACGATGTGGTGCTCACGGGCGACACGGTGCTCGGCCGGGGCACCGCCGTCATTTCCGACGACGGCAGCCTCCGCGACTACCTGGAGTCGCTGCGACGGCTGCGGGCACTGGCGACCGAGACCAGCCTGCGTGCGCTGCTGCCCGGCCACGGGCCGCTGCTCGCCGACCCGGCCGCCGTGCTCGATTTCTACCTCGCCCACCGGGCGGAACGGCTGGACGAGGTCCGGGCGGCGCTAGCCACGGGCGATCGCACTCCGGCTGGCATCGTGGCACGTGTCTATGTCGACGTGGATCCGGCGCTGTGGCCGTTTGCCCAGTCCTCGGTCCGGGCGCAGCTGGAGTACCTGCGCGAGGCGGGCGAACTGCCGGCTGGCGTTAGCTGGTGACCCGCCCGGGCTGCGCGGGCTGAACTGCCGGGAGGGGACCTGGCCCGTTCCCGGTCGAAGTGGTTTGCTACCTCGCTCGCTTACGCAAGCGGTCGGTATCTGTCACGAGCACCGACTTGGCGGCCAGCTGGATCCAGCCGCGGGCGGTGAAGTCAGCCAGTGCCTTGTTGACCGTCTCGCGGGATGCACCGACGAGCTGCGCCAGCTCTTCTTGGGTCAGGTCGTGGTTGACCTGCACCCCCTCCGGAGTCTGCACACCGAAGCGCTCAGCGAGGTCGAGCAGGGCCTTGGCTACCCGGCCGGGAACGTCGGTGAAGACCAGATCGGCCTTCACCTCGTTGATCCGCCGGAGCCGCTGGGCCAGTGCCTGGAGCAGGTGCATGGCGACTTCGGGCCGGGACGACAGCCAGGTGCGCAGCTGATCGTGTGCCAGCCCGGCTAGCCGCGCGTTGGTGACAGCGGTCGCGCTCGACGTGCGCGGGATCGGGTCGAAAAGTGAGAGCTCGCCGAACATCTCGCCGGGACCGTGGACGCTGAGCAGATTCTCCCGGCCGTCCGGCGCCGCCTTCGTTAGCTTGATCTTGCCGGACAAGATGATGTAGAGCTTCTCGCCGCCATCGCCTTCGGAAAAGAGCCGCTCACCGCGGTTCAGATGCACGTCGATGGTGCCAGCGCGCAGTGCGGCCGCGTCTTCGTCGCTGAGTGCCTCAAAAAGCGGCGTCTCTCTGAGCACGTCGTCGGAGTCTGCCATGACACCTCCCCGCGGGTCACCCAGCATGATGCCCGCCCTCGGCCTCGGCCAGCCGCTCCCGGCAGGCCTTGATCTCAGCCTCGGCAGCCGCTAGCCCCACCCAGGCGGCGGCTTCCACTTCCTTGCCTGGCTCCAGCGCCTTGTAGACCTCGAAGAAGTGCTGGATTTCTAGCTGGTCGAAGTCCGGGACGTCAGTGATGTCGCGCAGGTGCGCCATCCGGGGATCGGTGGATGGCACGCACAGCACCTTGTTGTCAGCACCCTTCTCGTCCCGCATCCGGAACATGCCAATGGCGCGGCAGCGGATCTGGCAGCCAGGGAACGTCGGCTCCTCCAACAACACCATGGCGTCCAGCGGGTCGCCGTCGTCGGCCAGCGTCTCTTCAATAAATCCGTAATCAGATGGATAACGAGTAGAAGTGAACAACATCCTGTCTAGGCGGATACGGCCCGTCTCGTGATCCATCTCGTACTTGTTACGCTGCCCCTTGGGAATCTCGATAATGACTTCGAACTCCATGTATGCCCCCAGGGCCTCGGCTGGTCAATTCGGGCTGTCGGTGACTGGCTGATTGTCTACCCGGTAACTGCCTGCCAGTGTCTACAGGGGTACCGCATCACGCGCCGGGAACCTAACTGGGACCGGCTCGCTTGGAAGGGACCTACCGTTGCGTCGGCACGCGCGCCTCGCCTCTGCGGTGCTCGCGCTGTTGTGCGCCTTCACCATCGTGGCCGGGCTGACCGTGGCGAGGCTGCTGCCTCGGCGGCTGGCATTGTGGCAGCAGCCCACCATCGCGGCACGACAGCTCACCGGATCCGCACAGGTGCTGGGCCCGGCGACGGGCGCGGCTCGCGGCTCGACTGCGGTGACGTCGGCTGGACTGGCGAGTGCTGTCGCGCCCGTCCTCGGCTCGACGGTGTTCGGCCGGCAGCTGGGGGTACTGGTGACGAACCTGCGCACCGGCGCGGTGCTGTATTCACGCAACGCGGGCACGGGCTATACGCCAGCCTCCACCAACAAGCTGGCTACCGCAGCAGCCGCCCTTCAGGTGCTCGGGCCGGCGGCCAGGTTCCGTACCAGGGTGGTCGCCGGGGCGGGCCCGTCCTCGATCGTGCTGGTGGGGGGCGGCGACCCCACCCTCGCGGCCGGGACCCCGCCGGCGTCTGACTATCCCCAGCCGGCCACCTTGCGGCAGCTGGCCCGGCTGACAGCGGCCAGGCTGCTGGCCCTCGGCAGACACGCCGTGCGGCTCGGCTACGACACCTCGCTGTACACCGGCCCAGCGCTGGGGCCCGGATGGTCGCCCAGCTACGTCACGAGCGGGAACGTCACCGTCATCACGTCCCTCGAGGTCGACCAGGGCAGGCTGACGGCGGGCGGAAAGCCCGAAGATGCGGACGTCGGGGACTCGCGGGCGCGGTCCGCCGATCCGGCCGGCCAGGCGGCCGCATCGTTCGCCGCCTTCCTCGGCGCCGACGGCATCAGCGTCAAAGCGGCGCCTCGCTTGGTCACCGCACCACCGAGCGCGACCACGCTGGCTACCGTGCAGTCACCGCCGCTCGCGCAGATCGTGCAGCAGATGCTCGAGGAGAGCAACAACGTTATTGCCGAGAACCTGGCCAGGCAGGTAGCCATTGCCAGGCACCAGCAGGCGTCGTTTTCCGGTGCTTCTGCGGCGGTCACGAACGTGCTGCACCGCATGGGTGTCACGGGGCGGATACAGCTTTCCGATGACAGCGGGCTGTCGCCGGAGGACAAGCTAGCGCCGTCGGTCCTCGTCCAGCTGATCAGCCTGGCCGCCACCCGCTCGCAGTTGCAGTCGATGCTGACGGGGCTTCCTGTCGACGGCTTCTCCGGCACGCTCGTGCCGGGCAGCAGTGTCTTCGGACCCGGCGGCCGCGCTGGACTCGGCATGGTCCGGGCCAAGACCGGCAATCTCAACACCGTGGCGGCGCTGGCTGGCGTTGCCTACGCCAGGAACGGCCAGTTGCTCGCGTTCGCAGTGATGGCAGACCGGGTCCAGGCGGCCCAGCTGACCCAGGCGGCTACGGCGATGGTCAGCTTCGCGAGCGTGCTGGCCGGCTGCGGCTGTCGCTGACGGGACGGCGCGGCCGCAATTCGGCCACGGCCCGGGCGGGACGCGGCGGCCTCAGTCCACGTACCGTGTAGGGGTGAGCAGCACTCAGATGATCGACTGGCAGGTTGCAACCTCGACTGGGGTCCGCTGGGTACGCCCGGGACCGCAGGTCACCATGGCCGAGGCCAGGAAGGTGGTGGCCGAGCTGCGTCAGCTCGCCGCTGCCGTAGCTGATCCTGTGCATGAGCTGACCGGGCTGCCCGGTTCTGCCGACGACGGCAAGGTCGCGGTGGTCGACCGGGCTGGCTGGATCCGCGCCAACGTCGACGGATTCCGGGTTGTTCTTGACCCCTTGGTCCAGCAGATGGCGGATAGCGGCAGTGTGCCTCCGCCGGGTCCGATGATGACTGCCGTCGGCTCGCGGGTGACCGGGATGCAGGCCGGCCTCATTCTGGCTTACCTGGCAGGCCGCGTGCTCGGCCAGTATGAGCTGTTTTTGCCGCCCGATCCCGATGCGCCCAGCGAGGACGCGCCGGCCGGACGGCTGACGCTGGTCGCGCCCAACATCGTCATGGTGGAGCGTGAACTCGGTGTGAACCCGCACGACTTCCGCCGCTGGGTGTGTCTGCACGAAGAGACGCACCGGACCCAGTTCACTTCGGTCGCCTGGCTGCGGCCATACGTCCAGGAGCAGATGTCGGAGTTCCTGCTCGCCTCCGATCTGGACCCAGCCTCGATCCTGGAACGCCTGCGCGGCGCCGCCGACGCGGTGGCCGGCGCAGTCCGCGGTGCCGGTGAGGGCGAGAGCCTGATCGAGGCCATCCAGAGTCCGCGCCAGCGAGCCATCCTGGACAAGATGACATCCGTCATGACGCTGGTCGAAGGCCATGGCGACTACGTGATGGACGCCGTGGGCCCGTCCGTGGTGCCGTCGGTCGCCGAGATCCGGGCCAAGTTCAACGCCAGGCGCGGCACGGCGGGCCGGATCGAGCAGGCCATCAGGCGCGTGCTGGGCATTGACCTCAAGATGAAGCAGTACGAGCAGGGCTCGCGGTTCGTCCGCACCGTCGTCGACCAGGCCGGCATGGCCACGTTCAACAAGGTCTGGACATCTCCGGAGACCCTGCCGACGCGCGACGAGCTGCAGCATCCCCAGCAGTGGCTGGAGCGCGTCGACGGCAGCGGCGCCGCGGCTGCCAGCGCGAACTGAAGTTAAGCCGCAGGCCGGTGGGACCGCATCCGGCCGTAGCGGCGATCCGGCACGCAATCCGGACGAGCCTGGCCGGCCTGTCGCCCGGGGACGTGATCCTGGTCGCCTGCTCTGGTGGCGCCGACTCGCTCGCCCTGGCGGCCGCTGTTGCCTTCGAGGCACCCAAGGCCGGCCTGCTGGCGGGTGGCATCACCGTGGACCACGGCCTGCAGGCCGGCTCTGCCGACCGGGCGCGCCAGGTGTCAGCCACGCTGGCCGGCCTTGGCCTTGCGCCGGTCAGCGCCGTCGGCGTGACCGTCGCGGGGCCGGCCGACAGCGCCAGCTATCCAGGCCCCGAGGCCGCCGCCCGTCAGGCCAGGTATGCCGCGCTGGACGAAGCGGCCGCGGCCGCCGGCGCGGTGGCCGTGCTGCTCGGTCACACCCTCGACGATCAAGCCGAGTCGGTGCTGCTTGGCCTGCATCGCGGCTCGGGTGCCAGGTCGCTGGCCGGGATGGCGCCGCGCTCGGGCCGCTACCTGCGCCCGCTGCTGGCCATCCGCCGGGCGCAGACGACGGCCGCCTGCGCCGCCCTTGGCCTGGCTGCCTGGCAGGACCCGCAGAACGAGGACCCGGCGTTCACCAGAGCGCGGGTCCGGACGCAGCTGATGCCGGTCCTCGAGCAGACGCTGGGCCCGGGAGTTGCGGAAGCGCTTGCCCGGACCGCGAGCCTGCTGCACGCCGACGCGGA
The DNA here is from genome assembly GCA_036495585.1 of Streptosporangiaceae bacterium. Taxonomy (GTDB): domain Bacteria; phylum Actinomycetota; class Actinomycetes; order Streptosporangiales; family Streptosporangiaceae; genus JAJYUU01. The sequence goes on along the minus strand of DASXMP010000025.1, from coordinate 18,971 downwards.
TGCGCTGGACGCAATGGCCGCCGCCGAGGCCAGCCAGCTGCCTGCCGACGGCCTACCAGCAGACCGTCTCGCGCTGCTGCCCGCGGCGATCCGCCACCGGATCCTGCGTGCGGCCGCGCTCGCGGCCGGCAGCAGGCCCGGTGACCTTTCCGAGCGCCATATCGCCAGCCTGGACCGGCTGGTGACCGACTGGCACGGCCAGCGGTGGACCAACCTGCCCGGCGGGATCAGCTGCCAGCGACGGTGTGGCAGGCTGCTCTTCAGCCGATCGGAGGACCTGAGTGGACGCGAATGACATGGGCAACGACCTCAAGCAGGTTCTGATCACCCCGGAGCAGCTCAGCCGGCGCATCACCGAGCTGGCCGCGCAGATCGACGCCGATTACGCTGACCGCGAACTTCTGCTCGTCGGCGTGCTCAAAGGCGCCGTGATGGTGATGGCCGACCTGGCCAGGGCTATGCACTCGGCTGCCGAGATGGACTGGATGGCCATCTCCTCCTACGGCTCAGGCACCAGATCCTCGGGCGTGGTGCGGATCCTCAAAGACCTGGACGCCGACATCAGCGGGCGGCATGTGCTGGTGGTCGAGGACATCGTCGACTCCGGCCTGACGCTGTCCTGGCTCATCGGCAACCTCCGCTCCCGTGGTCCGGCCTCGGTGCAGGTCTGCGTGCTGCTGCGCAAGCCGACGGCGGCACGAATGAACGTGGACGTCGCGTATACGGGCTTTGAGATCGATGATTCGTTCGTGGTGGGGTACGGCCTCGACTATGCCGAGAAGTACCGAAACCTGCCCTTCATCGGCACCCTGGCCGAACACGTGTACAACCATGGCGGCAACTAGGGGTCAGATAGCGGATGAGCGGACCGGTTACGGGGAACCGAGCCTGCGATGAGATTCGTTAACCTGGATGCAGACGTTAGTCATGGCCGCCATTGCCCCTGTGCGGCCTACCGCGTCCGCGCAAGCGACTTCGCGGTGTACCGTCGAGTATTCCCGTGCCTATAGCCCGGGAAGAATTAGCCGCGCAATCGCGCTGGAAGAAGGGTAGCTGCGCCAACTGGCGTGGCTCGAGGCTCGTCAGGAGGGATCGGCCGGACCTGTGGGCCGCTCATCGATGGATCTGAAGCGCATATTCCGCGGCTGGGTGCTCGCCATCCTGTTTGTCGTCATCGTTCTGGTGATCTTGTACAAGCTGGTGAGCACGGGACCGCAGTACAGCCAAGTGCCGACCTCGCAAGCCATCCAGGCGATCCAGACGGGCGACGTGAAGTCGGTCACCCTGACCGACGTCGACCAGACGATCCAGCTGACCACGAAGACCGGCCAGAACTGGGAGTCCTCCTGGGTCGGCGCCCAGGGCCAGCAGCTGGCTAACGACCTGCAAAAGCAGGTCTCGAAGGGGACGCTGAGCAAAAGCGCCTACAACGTCAAGGTCCCCAAGAGCAGCTCGTTCTGGACGCTGATCTTCAGCTACCTGCCGTTCCTCATCATCTTCCTGCTGTTCATGGTGTTCCTTAACCAGATGCAGGGCGGCGGCTCGCGCGTGATGAACTTCGGCAAGTCGAAGGCCAAGCTCATCACCAAGGACACGCCGAAGTCGACGTTTGCTGACGTCGCGGGCGCCGACGAGGCTATCGAGGAACTGCAGGAGATCAAGGAATTCTTGCAAAGCCCCGGCAAGTTCCAGGCCATCGGGGCAAAGATCCCCAAGGGCGTGCTGCTGTACGGGCCGCCTGGCACTGGTAAGACCCTGCTGGCCCGCGCAGTCGCGGGCGAGGCGGGGGTGCCCTTCTACTCGATCTCCGGCTCGGACTTCGTCGAAATGTTTGTCGGCGTTGGCGCCTCGCGCGTCCGCGACCTCTTCGAGCAGGCCAAGGCCAACGCTCCGGCGATCGTCTTCGTGGACGAGATCGATGCCGTCGGCCGGCACCGTGGCGCCGGATTCGGCGGCGGCCACGACGAACGCGAGCAGACGCTGAACCAGCTGCTGGTCGAGCTCGACGGTTTCGACACCAAGGGCGGCGTGATCGTCATCGCCGCCACTAACCGACCTGACATCCTGGACCCGGCCCTGCTGCGCCCTGGCCGATTCGACCGGCAGATCGTGGTTGCGCAGCCCGACCTGGCCGGGCGCAAGGGCATCCTGCGGGTGCACGCGCGCGGCAAGCCGTTCGGACCAGACGTGGACCTGGACATCATCGCCAAGCGCACGCCGGGCTTTACCGGCGCCGACCTGGCCAATGTGATCAACGAAGGCGCGCTGCTGACCGCGCGAGCCAACCAGACCCAGATCCAGATGGCCTCGCTGGAAGAGGCGATCGACCGGGTGACGGCCGGCCCGAAGCGCAAGAGCGTGCTGCTGTCGGAGAAGGAACGAAAGATCATCGCCTACCACGAGGGCGGCCACGCCCTGGTGGGGCACGCCATGCCGAACGCCGACCCGGTGCACAAGATCACGATCATCCCGCGCGGCCGAGCCCTCGGCTACACGGCGTCGGCGCCGTCGGAGGACAAGTTCCTGGTCAGCCGGGCCGAGATGATGGACCAGCTGACCATGCTGCTGGGCGGCCGCACGGCGGAGGAACTCGTGTTCCACGAGCCGACGACCGGTGCTGCCAACGACATCGAGAAGGCATCGTCGGTGGCGCGCGCCATGGTCGTCGAGTACGGCATGAGCGAGCGCCTTGGCGCCCGCAAGTTCGGCACCGGCGACGGCGAGCCGTTCCTTGGCCGCGAGATGTCGCATGCCAGGGACTACTCGGAAGAGATCGCGTCCGCCATCGATGACGAGGTGCGGCGCCTCATCGAGTCGGCCCACGACGAGGCGTGGGAGGTCCTGGTCCAGTACCGGGACGTCCTCGACAACCTGGTGCTGCAGCTACTGGAGCACGAGACCCTGTCCCGGAACCAGGTGCTGGAGATCTTCGCGGCGGTGCACAAGCGGCCGATCCGCGGCTCCTATACCGGCTACGGCAAGCGGCTGCCCTCGGAGAAGCCGCCGGTCCTGACCCCGAAGGAACTGGCCCTGACGGCCGCCTCGGACGGCAAGGACCTGCCGCAAGCTCTGGGGAACGGGCAGGCCTCCGGCCCGGCCGGCCTGCCGTCCGGCTCGTCGGCTGCCCCCGGCGGGTTTGGTAATCCGCTGGGTGGCAACCCGCTCGGGGGCGGTGCGCCGCTGGGCGGCGCTAGCCCGCTCGGCGGCGGCGATCCGTTCGGCGGCTCGCAGGAGCCGTCGGCGCCCGAGTGGCCAGACGAGGACACCCAGGGCGGCGGAGAGCATAGTTGAGTGATGCTCCCGGCTTCGATCTTCCCCGGATCGAGCGGGCGGTCAGGGAAATACTCCTGGCAGTCGGGGAGGACCCCGATCGCGACGGCCTGCGGGAAACGCCGGCGCGCGTAGCGCGGGCGCTCGACGAGCAGTTCGCCGGGCTGCGGCAGGCACCTGTCGACGTGCTGACCACCGTGTTCGATGCCGATCACGAGGAAATGGTGCTGGTGCGCGACATCGAGTTGTACTCGATCTGCGAGCACCACCTGGTGCCATTCTTCGGCCGGGCGCACGTCGGTTATGTTCCGAATGAGAAGGGCCAGATCACCGGCCTGTCCAAGCTGGCGAGGCTGGTGGATCTGTATGCGCGCCGGCCGCAAGTGCAAGAACGAATGACTAGCCAGATCGCGGATGCCCTGATGGAGACACTGGAGCCGCGCGGGGTTATCGTCATTATCGAGGCAGAACATCTGTGCATGTCGATGCGCGGCGTTCGTAAACCAGGAGCAAAAACTGTGACCTCGGCCGTTCGCGGCAGCTTCCTGAACTCGGAGAGCACCCGGGCTGAGGCCATGAGTTTGCTGGCGGATCGCCGCTAGCCGGGTCGGGCGACCCAGTGCCGGGTTTGTCCCGGCACCGCAAGGCGAGACTTACCCACAGCCCCGTGATCGGGCCTGACCAACCGCCGGGAACCAACGTGCCGCATCTCCCAGCATGACGAAGGCCAGCGGGCCAGTCTTGGCCACGCCTGCCCCAGACCCGCGCGTCAAGACGGCTGCCGCGCAGGTGCTGCGTGCGCCCGACCGGCGCCAGCAGCGTCGCTGGGTTCCGCTCGTCGCGGGGCTGATGGCCCTGGTGATAGGGCTCGGCTACATCATCGAAGGTCTCGCGCCTGGCCTCTACCACCGCCGCCTGGACCGGCTCAACGATCTCGCGCCTGGCACGCTGGTCAACCTCACCAGAGTCACCGATGTGATCATTGGCCTGCTGCTGCTGATGCTGTCGCACGGACTTCGGCGGCGCAAGCGGCGGGCCTGGGCGTCGGTCGTCGCGCTGCTAGCCCTCGAGCTGGCTCTGCATCTCAGCCTCAGTGCGGCAGTCCACCGGCGCGCGGTGCCGCTACATCCGATCCCGCTGATCTTTTCGTCGCTGCTCCTGATCGCCCTGTTCGCTTACCACCGCCAGTTCTACGCAATCGGCGACCGGCGCTCGCGCTGGCGGGCGCTGTGGGTGCTGGGCTGCCTGCTCGCCGCTGACCTGCTGATCGGGATGGCGTCCCTGCACGCTATCGGCGGGCTCCGGCAGCCCTACACGCTCTGGCAGCGGATCGAGTCTGTGATCGCCAACGTGGCCGGGCTGACCGGCCCGGTCCAGTTCACGACCGAGAGCCGGACCGACCACTTCGGGGTCCTGACCGGCTCGCTCGGGCTGTTCACGCTGGTGATGGCCCTGTACCTGTTCCTGCGTCCGGCTGGCCAGGCGAGCCGGCTGAGGCGGACCGATGCCACGCAGGTGCGCCAGCTGCTGGACCGGCATGGCGAGCAGGACTCGCTTGGCTACTTCACCTTGCGCCACGACAAGAACATCCTCTGGTCGCCGAGCGGGAAGTCCTGCATCGGCTACCGGGTGCTGTCCGGCGTCATGCTGGCCAGTGGCGATCCCATTGGCGACTCGGAGGCCTGGCCGGGCGCTATTCACAGCTTCCTGGACGAAGCAGCCAGTCACGCCTGGGTGCCGGCCGTGGTCGGGTGCAGCGAGCTTGGCGCCGAGGTCTGGTGCCGGGAAGGCCAGCTGACGGCCCTGGAGCTGGGTGACGAGGCGATCGTCTACCCCGAGACCTTCTCCCTGGAAGGCCGGTCCATGCGCAACGTCCGGCAGATGGTCGGCCGGGTCTGCCGCCAGGGCTACGTGGCCGAGGTCCGGCGGGTGGCCGACATCCCGGTCGAAGAGCTGGCCCAGATGAAGCGCCAGGCCGATAGCTGGCGTGGCAGTCCTACCGAGCGCGGCTTCTCGATGGCGCTCGGCCGGGTCGGCGGCCGGAACGACGGGCAGTGCGTGATCGCGACGGCCACGCAGGATGGCGTGCTGCGCGCGGTGCTGCACTTCGTGCCCTGGGGCAGTGACGGCCTGTCACTGGACCTAATGCGCCGGGACAGGTCCGCTTCGCCTGGGCTCAACGATTTCCTTATCGCCGAGGCGGTCAAGAACGCGCCGGCCCTGGGCATCAGGCGCGTCTCGCTGAACTTCGCCATGTTCCGCGCCGCCCTGGAACGGGGCGAACGCATCGGTGCCGGGCCGGTGCTGCGTGCGTGGCGCGGCATCCTGCTTTTCCTGTCCCGATGGTTCCAGATTGAGTCGCTTTATCGGTTCAATGCCAAGTTCAGCCCGGAGTGGGTACCGAGATTCGTGGTTTTCCCGAGCACGAAAGATGCCCCGAGGATCGGGCTGGCCGCGCTCGAGGCCGAGGCGTTCCTCGTCTGGCCGACGCTGGAGATCCGGCGCATAGCCCGCAAGCTGGGTCTCGGCCGCCTGCGCCAGCGGCTGCGAGCGCCCTGGGATCACCCGGCAGACCGGTAGCGCCGGGCCCCGGCCGCGCTGCGGCCTGAGCAGGTGCCGAGAGTCACGGTGCCGTCTGGGCAGGCGAGGTCGAGCCCCGACTCGGCGGGTTCGCCCGCAGTCTGCCCCCCGGATGTACGTAGATTGGCCTCTATGACCGCCGAGGATCATCAGCTGCCCGTCGCCGGAGTCGCGGCCGACGCCGCCCGGCGGGCAGGCACGGCCGTGGCCGGGCCCCCCGGGGTGCCGGTGCGGACGCGCTGCCTGGTGATGGGCGTCGTCAACGTCACGCCTGACTCGTTCTCGGATGGCGGGGCCTGGCTGGACCCCCGGGCCGCGATCGCCCATGGCGTGGAGCTGATGAACCAGGGGGCCGACATCATCGATGTCGGCGGAGAGTCCACCCGGCCGGGCGCGCAGCGGGTGCCCATGGACGAGGAACTCGGCCGGGTACTGCCGGTGGTCACAGCACTGGCCAGCGCTGGCTGCTACGTGAGCATCGACACCATGCGGGCAGAGGTGGCGAGCCGGGCGCTGGAAGCAGGCGCTTCGATGATCAACGACGTCAGTGGCGGCCAGGCCGATCCGGGCATGGCCAAGGTTGTCGCCGCCACCGGTGTGCCCTATGTGGTGATGCACTGGCGCGGCCACAGCGCCGACATGTACGGTCCGGCGGTCTACACCAACGTCGTCGCCGAGGTCAGGGCCGAGCTCAGGCAGCGGCTGGACACCATCTTCGCGGCCGGGGTCGATCCGGCCCAGGTCATCCTGGATCCTGGTCTTGGCTTCGCCAAGCATCCAGAGCACAACTGGAAGCTGCTGGCCAGCCTGGAGGCCATCGGCCACCCTCCCGGCCTGGACCGCGAGTTCCCGGTGCTGGTAGCCGCCTCCCGCAAGGGTTTCCTCGGCAGGTTGCTGGCCGATCAGGAAGGTCACCCGCGCTCGTTCACGGGCAGCGACGAGGCGACCGTCGCGCTCACCGCGCTGGCGGTGGCCTCCGGTGCCTGGTGCGTGCGGGTGCACGCCCTGCCCGGCAACCTGGATGCGGTCCGCGTCGCCACTCGCTGGCTGCAAGAGCGCCGGGCTGGTGCGGCTAATGCTTGACAAGATCACGATCAGCGGGCTGCGCGTCCGCGGGCGCCATGGTGTCTACGAGCATGAGCGGCAGGCCGGCCAGGAATTCGTCGTCGATGCGGTGCTGTGGGTGGACACCGCGTCCGCCGCAGCCGCCGATGACCTGAGCCAGACGGCCGACTACGGCGCTATCACCAATCAGCTGGCCGCGGTCATCGCCGGCGAGCCGGTCGCGCTGATCGAGACCCTGGCCGCCCGGCTGGCCGCAGTGTGCCTGGCAACCGAGGCGGTGCGCGAGGTCGAGGTCACGGTGCACAAGCCGCAGGCGCCCGTGCAGCACCAGGTGGCCGACATCGCGGTGACCATCCGGCGGAGCCGGCCGTGACCGGCGCACGGACCGTCGTGCTGGCGCTCGGCAGCAACATCGGCGACCGGCTGGGCTACCTGCAACATGGCGTATCCGCGTTGTGCGGCGACGGGGCAGGCCCGGACGACGGATTGGCCTGCCTGGCCGTCTCGAGCGTCTACCAGAGCGCCCCGGTTGGCGGGCCACCGCAAGACGACTACCTGAACGCCGTGCTGCTGGCCAGCAGCTCGCTGCGAGCTGACCAGATCCTGACTCGTGCCGCCGCGGCCGAAACGGCCGCGGACCGGGCCAGGACGGTGCGCTGGGGCCCGCGAACCCTGGACGTGGACGTCATCGCCTGCGGGGCTGAGACCAGCGACGACCCGCGGCTGACGCTGCCCCATCCGCGGGCGCACGAGCGAGCCTTCGTGCTCGCGCCGTGGCTCGAGGTCGCGCCGGGCGCGGTACTGCCCGGCTGGGGGCCGGTGGCCAGCCTGCTCGGTCAGGCCGACCGAAGCGGGCTGCGCCGGCTAACCGAGCTGCGGCTGACGCTGCCGGGCGGCTGCGGCAGCCCGAGATGAGGCCGAGACAATGAATGTGACCAGGCCCGGCACGCTAGCCGGGATCTTCGTGGTCGGCGCCGTGGCGGGCTGGCTCGCGACCCGCGCGACCTTTACGAGCCTGCCGCTGCTGCCAGTGACCGCGATACCGCTGTTCGGCGCGCTTGCCATCGCGGAGGTTGTCGCCGCCCGGAACATCCGCGCACGCCTGACGGGTCGCAGGCAGGGCAAGCCGGTGGCGCCGATGGCCGTGGCTCGCCTCGCCGCACTGGCCAAGGCCAGCTCCGCGACCGGTGCCGCGCTCGGCGGCCTGGACGCTGGCTACCTCATCTTCACGCTCGGTGAAGTGAACAAGTCGATACCCGCCAGGGACGCAGGCGTGGCCGGCGGTACGCTCGCCGCGGCGCTGGCGGTCGTCGCCGCGGCCCTCTACCTGGAACGGTGCTGCCGTGTGCCGCGGGACCCAGACGACCGCGATGACGACCATGAGTCGAAAGACCAGTGGCAGTGGCACTCCTGACCGGACTGACTCCTGGCCCGGCCGGTGTCTAGCCGGGCAGGTGTCTAGCCAGCCCTGTGCTTAGCCGCCAGGGGCGGATCGGGGAAGATGCACAGGCAGGCATCCACTCGAAAGGAGGCCGGTCGGGCTGATGAGCGCTGATCCCGGATCGACCGGGCATCCAGCCAGGCTGAACGTGGGAGTCGTCGGCGCCGGCCGGGTCGGCACCGCTCTGGCTGTCGCGCTCGCGCGGGCCGGTCACCGCATTGCTGCCGCCTACGCGGTGTCGGATGAGTCCAGGACGCGGATCGGCCGGTTCCTGCCCGGCGTGCCGATCCGCGAGCCGGCGCTGGTGGCCGAGTCCGCCGACCTGGTGCTCCTGACCGTCCCGGATGACGCGCTGCCCGGCCTGGTGACCGGCCTGGTGGCGACGGACGCTCCGCTGGCCGGCCGGATGCTGGCACACGCCAGCGGCAGGCATGGCCTGGCCGTGCTGGAGCCAGCGACCGCAGTCGGAGCCCTGCCGCTCGCGCTGCATCCGGTGATGACGTTCACCGGCCGGCCCGACGACGTCGACAAGATGGCGGGGATCAGCTTCGGGGTCACCGCACCCTCAGCCCTGCGGCCCGCTGCCGAGGTACTCGTGATGGAGATGGGCGGTGAGCCGGTCTTCATTGCCGAGGCGGATCGAGGCCTCTATCACGCGGCCCTGGCTGGTGCCGCCAACCACCTGGTGACTCAGGTCGTGCAGGCCGCTGACTTGCTCGCTCAGGCCGGCGTCGCCCAGCCGGCCAGGATGCTCGGGCCGCTGCTGTCTGCCGCGCTGGACAACGCCCTCCGGCTTGGCGATGCGGCGCTCACTGGGCCGGTCGCGCGAGGGGACGCGGACACGGTGGCGAGCCATGTGCAGGCGCTGCGGGCGACCGCACCCGAAGCGCTGAACGCCTACCTTGCGCTGGCCAGGCTGACGGCGACACGGGCACTGGCCGCCGGGACGCTGACCGCGCCGGATGCGCAGCGCCTGCTTGACGTGCTGGCCGGAGGGGTGGGATGACGCGATCGGAACCGGGCGCTGGCGAGCAGGCACCGCCCATCCCGGTACTGGCCAGGACCAGGAAAGGGCTGGCCGCGACACGGGCCGCGCTTGCGCCGCCCGTGGTGCTAGTGCCGACCATGGGGGCCCTGCACGACGGCCACCGCTCGCCCCTGCGACTCGCGCGTGAGCTGGCGGGCCCGGAAGGCAGCGTGCTGGTCTCCATCTTCGTTAACCCGCTGCAGTTCGGACCCGCCGAGGATTTCGACAGGTATCCGCGAGCCCTGGAGGCCGACCTGGCAATGTGCGCGGCCGAGGGCGTCGAGGCGGTCTTCGCGCCCTCCCGTGCGGAGATGTACGCGGCGGAGCCGCAGGTTACTGTCAACCCAGGCCCGATTGGCCGCCTGCTCGAAGGCCAGTCCCGGCCAGGCTTCTTCGACGGTGTGCTCACCGTCGTGCTCAAGCTGTTCCAGCTGACCTGTCCGGACGTGGCCGTGTTCGGCGCCAAGGACGCGCAGCAACTGGTGCTGATCCGGCGGATGGTAACCGACCTGGATCTGGGCGTCCAGGTCGCCGCTGCCCCGCTGCACCGGGACCGGGATGGTCTTGCCGCCTCCAGCCGGAACGCCTATCTGTCCGCCGCCGAGCGAGCCTCCGCGCTGGGCCTGCACCGGGCACTGAGTGCTGGCGCGCAGGCCGCGCCGCTCGGTGTCAAGGCAGCGCTGGCGGCGGCGCACGCCGTGCTCGACGCTGCGGCCGCGGCCGATCCGCCGGTCAGGCTCGACTACCTGGTGCTTGCGGAGCCGGAAACGCTGGCCGAAGTCGAGGACGGCTATCAGGGGCCTGTGGTGCTGCTGGTCGCGGCGCGAGTCGGCACGACGCGTCTCATCGACAACATGGCGCTGGTCGTAGGCGGCGGTCAGTGATCGCGGGCCGCCAGCTGCTGGCCCCGGCTCCCGGCTGGCATACCGAAGCCGACGTCGTGGTCGTCGGCTCCGGCGTGGCCGGAGTCACCACCGTACTTGCCATCCGGCGGGCCTTGCCGACCGCGCGGATCCTGCTCGCGACGAAGTCGGTGCTCGACGACGGGTCGACCAGGTGGGCACAGGGCGGCATTGCCGCCGCCCTTGGCCCTGGTGACACGCCAGCGCACCATCTCACCGATACGCTTGTCGCCGGCGCAGGCCTGTGCGACGTAGCCGCGGTCCGCGCCCTCGTCACCGACGGGCCTGCCGCAGTTCGGCACCTGATCAGCCTCGGCGCCGACTTTGACCGGGAGCCGTCTGGCCCGCTCGCCCTGACCCGGGAGGGCGGTCACCTGCGCCGCCGGATCGCGCACGCTGGCGGCGATGCGACCGGAGCCGAGATATCCAGGGCGCTGCTCGCGGCGCTCTCGGCGGCTGGGGATGGTGCCGGACTTGAAGTGATCGAGCACGCCCTTGCCATCGACCTGCTCAAGGCCGCGGACGGCCGGGCCGCTGGGATTACGCTGCACGTGCTCGGCGAGGGCAGCCGAGACGGCGTTGGTGCCGTGCACGCCGGCGCTGTGGTGCTTGCCACCGGCGGATTCGGCCAGGTCTATTCCGCAACCACCAACCCGCGGGTGTCCACGGGCGACGGTGTCGCGCTCGCGTTGCGGGCCGGCGCGCAGGTCGCGGATCTGGAATTCGTCCAGTTCCACCCGACGGTGCTGTGGCTTGGCCCGCGCAGCCATGGCCGCCAGCCGCTCGTCTCGGAAGCGGTGCGGGGCGAGGGCGCCGTGCTGGTGAACGCGGCCGGCCGCGCATTCATGGCCGGGCAGCACCCGCTAGCGGATCTAGCCCCCCGCGACGTGGTGGCGAAGGCCATCATGCGCGAGATGATCGCCAGTGGCACCGATCATGTGTTTCTTGACGGCAGGCAGCTCGGCAGCCAGCTCTGGGAGCACCGGTTCCCCACCATCCTGGCCAGTTGCCGCAGCCACGGGATTGACCCGGTGACCGAGGCGATCCCGGTCGTGCCGGCCGCCCACTATGCCAGCGGCGGCGTGCGCACCGACCTGCATGGCCGGACATCGGTGGCCGGACTCTACGCATGCGGTGAGGCCGCCTGCACTGGAGTACACGGCGCGAACCGGCTGGCCTCCAATTCGCTGCTGGAAGGCCTGGTTTTCGCAGAGCGGATCGCCGTCACGCTGGCGGCGGGTGACGGCATGCCGGAGGCAGCGTCGGCGGTCTCCGACAACCGGGCTCCGAGCCTGCTTGAGGCGTCGATCGTGACGCCGCTGCAGGCGCTGATGTCAGCAAAGGCCGGCGTCCTGCGGTCGGGTGACGGCCTCGCCGAAGCCCTCGCGGGGCTGGCTGCACTTGGCCGCGAGGAGACCGACAAGCCGGACGCTGAGGCGTGGCAGGCAACGAACCTGCACCTGATCGCCACCGCCCTGGTATCCGCAGCGCTAGCCAGGCAGGAGACCAGGGGCAGCCACTGGCGCGAGGAATTCGGCGAGCCGGACGATGCCTGGCGCGGGCATCTCGTGCTCTCGCTGGGCACCGTCGGCCCGGAGTGGGCATTCGAGCCGGTGTGGAATGAGTGAGCAGGCCGCGGACGCTGCTTCGCGCGCGGGTGCGGCGCAGGCGGGCACGGCCGCGTCGGCCAGCGGGCACGTTCCCATCCTGCCCGGAGAGATAACGGAACGGCTGCGCTCGGCCGGCCTCGATCCGCTGGCAGTCGCCTCGCTTGCCCGCTCCGCGCTGGCCGAGGACCTAGCTGGCGGTGTCGATATAACCACCGCGGCGACCGTGGCGGCCACTGTCCGCGGGCGCGCTGACGTGGTGGCCAGGCAAGAGGGCGTGGTGGCCGGCCTGCCGGTGGCGCTCGCCGTCGTTGCGCTTGCACCGGGCGGGGCAGACCTGCGGTGCGAACTGGTATCGGCCGACGGCGATGTAGTGACGGCGGGCCAGCGGGTGCTGATCGTGCGCGGCCCGGTCCGGGCGATCCTCACTGCGGAGCGAACGATGCTGAATCTCCTCTGCCATCTGTCCGGTATCGCCACCGTGACACGGCGCTGGGCCGATGCAGTGGCCGGCACCGGGGCGCGCGTGCGGGATACGCGTAAGACCACGCCCGGCCTGCGTGCTCTGGAGAAGTATGCGGTGCGCTGCGGAGGCGGCGTGAACCACCGGATGTCCCTGTCGGATGCCGCCTTGATCAAGGACAATCACGTCGCGGCAGCCGGGTCGGTGGCTAGCGCGTTCGCCGCCGTGCGGGCGGCTGCGCCAGGGTTGCCGCTGGAGGTCGAGTGCGACACGCTCGATCAAGTCGGCGAGGCGCTGCGGGCAGGCGCGGACTTGATCCTGCTTGACAACCTCGCGGTTGACGACATGGCCAGGGCTGTCGCGCTCGTGGCCGGCCGGGCGCGGCTGGAGGCTAGCGGCGGGCTCACGCTGGCCGGAGCCCGCGCGGTGGCCGAGACCGGAGTGGACTACCTTGCGGTAGGTGCGCTGACGCATTCGGCGCCCGCCCTCGACCTCGGCCTGGACCTGGCTGCGCCTAGCGAGCAGGAGCAAGATGCTGCTGACGATTGATGTCGGAAACACCAACACGGTGCTCGGGGTATTCGACGGCGCTGATGTGGTCGAGCATTGGCGGATCTCGACGGACCCCGACCGCACCGCCGACGAACTGGCGGTGCTGCTGCAGGGTTTGCTGCGACAGAGCGCGCTGTCGGTCGAACCGGATGTGAGCGGCATCGCGTTGTGTTCCACGGTCCCGTCGGTGCTGCACGAACTGCGGGAAATGTGCCGCCGGTACTACGGCGACGTGCCGTCCGTGATCGTCGAGCCCGGAGTCAAGACCGGCGTGCCGCTGCGGTACGACAATCCCAAGGAGGTCGGCAGCGACCGCATCATGAACGCGGTGGCCGCTGTGCACCTGTACGGCGGACCAGCGATCGTGGTGGACTTCGGGACTTCGACGAACTTCGATGCGGTGAGCGGGCGCGGCGAGTTCCTCGGCGGCGCGCTCGCTCCAGGCATCGAGATCTCCGTAGACGCGCTCTCGCGGCGCGCGGCGCAATTGCTGAAGGTTGAGCTGGCCAGACCGGGCCGGGTTATCGGCAAGAGCACAGTCGAGGCGCTGCAATCCGGGATCATCTTCGGCTTCGCCGGCCAGGTGGAGGGCATCGCCACCAGGATGGCGGCTGAGCTATCACCCGCCGACCCGGAATCTGTCACGATCATCGCAACCGGTGGCCTGGCGCCGCTGGTCATCAACGAGGTCTCGGTGATCGACGCCTATGAGCCATGGCTGACGCTGATCGGGCTGCGCCTCACCTACGAGCGCAACACAGCCGAACGGGGCCGGAGTGTCGAGCCGGCGTCGGCGGCTACCTGAGCTCCGCCGCCACCTGAGGCACCGGTCCTACCTGGTGACGACCGCGCTGTGACCTCAGGACGCATGACCACAGGACGCGTGACCCATAAATAAGACTGCCCGGCCAGTGGGGGGATCTGGCCGGGCAGTCGGGGAATGATGCGGAAGCGTCAGGCGACGATGCGCACAGCACCCTCGTACACGTTCCACATCACTGGCTGGACTTGGACATCCTGTCCGAACGTCGGCGCGTCGACCATCATGCCGTCGCCCAAGTAGATGCCCACGTGGCCTAGGTCTGCATAGAAGAACACCAGGTCCCCCGGCTCAAGCTCGCTGCGGGAGACGTGCTCGCCTTCGTTCCACAGGTCGCCCGTGAAGTGCATCAGGCTGATCCCGAGCTGGCCGTAGGACCACACCACGAGGCCTGAACAGTCGAACGAACTCGGCCCGGCGGCGCCCCACACGTACGGGTCGCCCCTCTTGGTCAGCGCCAGGCGCAGCGCCTGGACGCCGATCGAGTCCCCGGACACGTTGATGTCGGGATAACTGCCCGTCTTCTGGAAGATGGCCTCGGCCTGCTGGAATGCCTGGCTGTTGAAGAAGTCCTCTTTCTTCTGGATCTGCGCGACTTTGGCCTGCATCTGGCTGGCCAGCGTCTTGGCCCGTTGCTGCTCCTGCAGGGCTGCGGCCTGTGATCGCTTGGCCGCGGCGTTCGCGTTCGCGACCAGGTTCACCTTGGCGCCGTTCTCCTGCTCGAGCTGCGTCATGATGGACGCACGATCCAGCAGGCTCTGCGGGGAGGCATTCTGCAGCAGTTCGATCGTCGGGCTGATACCGCCGGTCATATAGCCCTCGACCGCGATCGCGCCGATCGACTTCTGATCCTCAGCGAGCAGCTTCTCGTCCCTGGCGGCATTCTCTTTCGCCAGCGTGGCTTCGGCCTTGGCCTGAGCGAGCTGGATCTTCAGCCCGTCGTACTGCTCGCTGAGCAGGTCGATTTCTGCGCTCAGCTTGTTGGCCTCGGCCAGCGTGGCCTTGATATCCGGGGTGCCGGAACTGGGTGCCGCGAGGGCGGTGCTGGCCGGCAGAATGCCCGCGCAGACCGCCACGGTGCCAGCCACCAGCGCTGCCCGCTGCCAGTGTGCGCCGCGCCAGTGTGCCCGGCCGCGGTGAGATCCAGTCACCGGTCTTCCGGGCGGTCCATCAGCTGGGGCCGCCGGAGATGATGCGAAGTACCGTGCTACATGCCTGTGATGCGGCACGCGCTCCACCTAGTCTCCTCTCCTATCCCGCCTACCGGGTTAGCTGACGGGTTCGGGCCGGGAGGAGCCCTACGGCCCGCTGAGGCCGATCGCCCGAGGGCGGCACGGTCGCGGCTGGCCGATTCACCCCGGGGATCCTGGGTCCCCGGCTCCCTGCCACACGCTGGCTAGTGCGTCGCGGACGGCAGGAACTCGGCGGGTCGCCGCAGGCTGACCGGTTTTCGGCGCGCCTGCAACGGCTAACAGCGAATGCACATTATTAGAGATTGCCGTTGCGGCGGGCCAGAACAGCAAAAGATTCCACCGGAAGACTGCAAGTTGCGTCGCGCCGACATTGCCGCTGGCTACTGGCCCGGCCACACTACATAGTCCATCGGAACGGCAACGCAGCCCGGCTGGATCGCATCTCCGCAGGTCAGGTCGGCGTGTCTGCAGCCGGAGCGATGGGTGTGATCTGACCGTGATCTGTTCCAGATATACAGCCTGCGCTCTAGTTCGCAGCAATAAGTACCGACCTGGTAACGCTCAGTTTAGCTGGCACGTTCGCGCAGGTCGGCTTCGTTTGGCATCCTGGCTGTGCGGTCGCGCAGCGCCGCAGTCGCAAGGCTGGGGCGACACGCTGCGTGGTTGCCACCGGGTGGGCACCGCAACGACGGACCGCCGCGGCTACTGAGCCCGGCACTGGCCACTGATGAGAACAGCGGAGGAACGGCCGGCATGGACTATGCGATCCGGCGCGCGCGGACGCACGACGTGCGGGCAATCCGGGCGCTGATAGACGCGAACACGCGCTCCGGCCGGCTGCTCGACAAGGCCACGGTGGCGCTCTATGAGGACGTCCAGGAGTTCTGGGTCGCCGCCACGCCCGACGGCGACGTCGTCGGCTGTGGCGCCCTCCACGTGATGTGGGAGGACCTAGCCGAGATCCGCACGATTGCGGTGTCCGCCGACCACCAGGGCCGCGGAGTCGGGAACCAGATCGTGCTCGCACTGCTGGACATTGCCAGGGAAGTCGGCGTCAGCAGGGTCTTCGTCCTGACCTTTGCGGTCAGGTTTTTCCAGCGGCACGGCTTCGCCGTTGTCGACGGGCAGGCCGCGACCCCCGAGGTCTATGCGGAACTGCTGCGTTCCTACGACGAGGGTGTGGCTGAGTTCCTGGACCTCGACCGGGTGA
Source organism: Streptosporangiaceae bacterium (assembly GCA_036495585.1). Lineage (GTDB taxonomy): Bacteria > Actinomycetota > Actinomycetes > Streptosporangiales > Streptosporangiaceae > JAJYUU01. The sequence continues at coordinate 2,841 of DASXMP010000025.1, read as the reverse complement.
AGCCCAACACCCTCGGCAATACGCGGATGCTGCTGCGCATCTGACTCAATGCCATGACTGGGTATGCGGCGGAGTCCCAGCGCCGTTGCGGACACTGAACTGCCCGGCTTGGTGCCGGAATCCCAGCTAGAACGCCATGCGGCAATTCGCGCCAGCCAGGCATGCGGCCTGCCGCCTTACTCCGGAGCCAACTCCGCCATCGTGGCCGGAGCTCGACCTTTGTCATGGCATGAGCCTTAGGAATCGGCGCGGGAACCCCCGCCAATCGCTGGCAGAAGGCCAGGCAAGAGGCGGCAACCGTCCCCGTCGCACCTCGCTGGTGCGCTACGATAATGGGCGTTCTACGGGGCGAATCCGCATGCCGGATATCGTGCGGCCACGATTAGCCTTTGCGGGCAAGTCCGCTGTACTGCTTCGTAGTGTAGTTTGGCAGGTGCTGCAAACCTCATTGCAAGTTGCGGCAAACTGGTGCAATAGCCGAGTGCGGCCAAGCGCCGGGCCAGTAGTTGCGCCTTTGCCCGATGCCGCTTATTGCTGGGCAATCGCACTGGCGCACCTGATCGAGTGTGGTGGCCAAGTCGGCCAGCGTTCGGGCGTCGGCCAGAGTTCACGCTCAGATCGCCGACTACTGTTGTCTTGGGTCGCCGTAGCTGTTGGCTCCGGCTGTCGTCATCCACTGGTGGCCAGCCCGGCCGTGCCGACCTCCGGACCTGCATTTCCGCGCCGAAAGGGGCAGCCGATGAAGGACCTGTCCGTGCTGACCCCGCCGTTCCTGGTCTGTGCTGCCGTCGTGGTCGCTATAGTCGCCTTCCTGCGCCACGAGATGGGTCGCGGGCGGCAGGATGATAGCGATCGAGGCGCAGATATAAGCGAAGCGGCGCAGATCACAGATGAGCAACGTGACGATCAGCCGGCTCCGGATGATGACAGGTCAGCGGCGCCGTAGCGGCAGCTTGTGTCGATTACGGAGCGTTACTGTGGCTCGGCGGATTGCGGAGACCTGCTGACGCTGGATCGATAGCTAAACGGCAATCTCGAATTGTCAAGGCGCCACGGCATGGTATATCTTTAGCTGCTAAAAAGACGCCAGTGAAAGGCAGCCTGATGGTCCAGAAGACCGTGGTGACCGTGGTTTGTGATCTCCCTCACGATGGCGAGATCGAGGGCAACGATACGGTTTCGTTCGCTGTCGACGGCACCGCATACGAGATCGACGTGTGCTCAGCACATGCTAAGGAACTGCACGACATCTTCGGCACTTACATCGAGCATGCGCGGCGGGTCAGCGGCGCCGCCGCACGGCGGCGCAAGGCACGCACCGGACCCGGCCGTGAGCGCAGCTCGGAAATACGGCAGTGGGCGCGAGAGCAGGGCGAGAAGGTCAGCGAGCGTGGCCGTATTCCGGCGTCGATCATTCAGCAATACGAAGCAACGCACTAATTGCGCGGGCTACGGCGCGGGGCCGGCCGGCCGGCTGGCAGCCGGACCGGCCCAGCGGCCAAAGGTCGTCACGTCGTAAATCAGGCTCCTCGATCAGCTGGAATCTAGACGCGGGCGTTTGCCGATCCCGCATTTCCGCCCGGCGTGGGCATCTCGGCTGTCGCTAACAGCTGGGCCGGTGCCGGGCACACGGATACCCCTCGCCTCGCGCTGCAGCCGGCCCGGCGACTCGGTTAGACAAGTACGATCCGATCACCCAGGTTCTCCCGTCGGGAGTCGGGCTGGCAGCGATTCGCCGGCGGGCGATCCTGGCTACGCCTCCCCGACCGGCTGCAGGAGTTGCGGCTGCTAACCGGACACCAAGGGTGAATGGTGCATTACTGACCTGGGCGCGGCCGCCATGCTTGCCGAGAGTGCGGCCCAGCACGAGGTATCAGGGCGAAAAGGATGGATCCCCTTTGCCCGGTTTGTGAAGTCGACGAGCTGGGAATGCTGCATTGGCGGATTCGGCTGTGCCTCCCGGCCAGACGCGAGTGAGACGGCCTGGAACCCGCCGCGTGTGCCGCGCAAAGGCCCACAGCAACGGCTCCTGCGAGCTTGTTCGCTACCGGCGTACCTCCGGAGTAGCTGCTTTCGCTGGCGGCGTAGCCGGGAACACCTCCTCTTCAGCCCAGGTTGAATGGGATGAACGGCCATCTGGCGGGGAACGTTTTCAGTAGTGCGCCTGTCGCACGCGATGGCGTCGCCCGGCACTCGGGCTAACATGCGGAAGGGACGGGGCTATGGGTGCCTCACCCACCGCCCTGTAAGGAGCGACGAGATGTTCGAGAGGTTTACCGACCGGGCGCGGCGGGTTGTGGTCCTGGCGCAAGAAGAGGCCAGGATGCTCAACCACAACTACATCGGTACTGAGCACATCCTGCTCGGCCTCATCCATGAGGGTGAGGGCGTCGCCGCCAAGGCTCTCGAGTCGCTCGGGATAAGCCTCGAGGCGGTACGACAGCAGGTCGAAGAGATCATTGGCCAGGGCCAGCAGGCGCCGTCCGGGCACATCCCGTTTACGCCGCGTGCGAAGAAGGTCCTTGAGCTCTCCCTGCGTGAGGCGCTCCAGCTTGGCCACAACTACATCGGTACTGAGCACATCCTGCTCGGCCTGATCCGGGAAGGCGAAGGCGTCGCGGCTCAGGTCCTGGTGCGGCTTGGCGCTGACCTGAACCGCGTGCGGCAGCAGGTCATCCAGCTTCTGCATGGCTACCAGGGCAAGGAGCCGGCGGCCGCCGGAGCGCCGTCGGAGACGGCGCCGTCCACGTCGCTCGTGCTTGACCAGTTCGGGCGGAACCTCACTGCCGCCGCTCGCGAAGGCAAACTTGACCCGGTTATCGGCCGGGACAAGGAGATCGA